>CAWGNJ010000002.1:0-412202 GCA_963823915.1 uncultured Actinomycetota bacterium | reverse complement strand
GCGACGTACTGGTCGTCTCGTCCCCAAGTCTGTTGCCGCTGAATCTCATCTTCGCCGTACAGGTCTTGCGGTTGCGCTTGTGGGATCGGCGGAGGACGTCGGACTTCGTCGAAACGGCCCCTCTTCTTGCGGCCCGAATCAGTTTGGGTGCCGCGACAGCCGGGACGCCCAGCCATTGCAATAGCCGACGCCAAGCTGCCGACGACGGGCATGCGTCCGCTCGTTTGAACCGGTAGTTGGCAGCCGCTCGAGGTCGACCACTGGTTCCATAGCCGCTAGAAGACCCCTTGACCCTGTCAGCAGAGTGTCAAGCACCCTGTCAACGCCAATCGCCATGCGCTGGTGTCCTTACCGGGGTGATGTGTGACACCGTGTACTGGGATCTTATGTGACACTTCTTCGTTGTCGTGGGGGTTCTCGCCCTCCTTTCTTGGGTTGGTGAATGGCTGGATGGGATCGATAGTGAGGGCCCGGATGAGGGCGTCACCGTGGTAGATGTGCACCAGGTGGTCGGCTTCGATGACCCGCACCTGGGCTGTTGCGTAGCGGGTTCCGACGTGGATGAGTTTGCCTCGCCAACCGATGTTGCCGGTTTCGCCGAGCTTGCGGACGCAGGCGTCGGCGTGGTGGCCAGTTGGGTGATCTTTGTCGAGGTCGGGGAACTCAACTGCGTTGGGGTCGACGGCGACAACGCCGTAGCGTTCGGCGGGGGTGGCATCGTCGATGCCTTGGTGGGGTCGTCGGCGGTTGTAGTGGAACCGGAACCCATCGAGAAGCTCTTGGAGATGCTCGAGAGTTTCGGCTGGTCCTTCGTCGGTGAGCCATTCCTTGATGGTGCGGTGGAATCGTTCCAGTTTCCCGAGGGTTTGGGGGTGATAGGGCGCCGAGTTGATCAGCTCGATCCCCAGGTCTTTGAGCGACACTTCGAAGGCGACCTCGGTGCCGTGGAGTCTTCCGGTGAAGATCAGGCCGTTGTCTGAGAGCACCTGACGGGGCAATCCGTAGCGGCTGGCGGCGATCTTGAAGGCGTCCCATGCCAGATCCCCGGTCGCAGCAAGGCCAGCTTCTGCGGCGAGGAGATACCTCGAGTGGTCGTCGATGACGTCAACGACCCACACTTCAGCGTTGTCGGCGAGGATCACCCGGGTGGCGTCGATCTGCCACAGATCCATGCGGTGCCGCCGCTCGAACCGCTGTTGCCTGTCCACGACGTGGCGGTCGGGCAACGACCAGGCCGTTGCGGACCAGCACCTGATGAATCGTTGACACCGCAGGCGGATCCACCCCCGCCCGAGCCAGTTCCGCACCGATCCTCTTGCACCCCAACGTGGATGATCCTTGCGCATCTCAACAATCCGGACCTCGAGGTCGGCCGGGATCTGGTTCGCCGGCTGGAGTGGTCGTCGGGGACGATCCTCCAACCGGAACCGGCCCTCGGCGAGATACGGCCGATCTGGGTAATGCTTCTCGGAGATCCCATACCTTCGGCAGATCTCGGTCACCGTCAACCCGGTGCGCTCCGCCTCCATCAACTTCTAGACGTAACTCAGCCATCGTCACCACCTTCAACGCCACCGCCGACCTCCTCGCCGAGAGACTCGACGATCAGCATGCAGCGGCTGGCTCAGGTGGTGCCACACATTTCCCGGAACACTGTCACACATGTGTCCGGAACGATCTGTCACCGATCTCCCCAGAAAGAACAATCGCCATGCGCTGCATTGGCGAGTTGACAGCTACCGGAATATAGCCCTGACCAGGCGAAACAGGGGAAATGGCAACGAAATGACATCGGGATGACAGGGTGCCATCACATCCTTGGAGGCGGCCTCACTAGGCCAGTCGCCGGATGATGGATCGAGCGCATGGCCCATATCGAGAAACGGCCCGATCGCCGCAAACCGTGGCGGGTCCGTTACCGCGATCCGCTGGGTCGGGAGCGGTCGAGGAGCTTCGCCCGTAAAGCGGACGCCGACCGGTTCATGGCCACTGTCCAAGCCGACCTCATCCGGGGTGATTGGACCGACCCGCGGCTCATCCAAGATCACGGTCGAGGACTGGGCCGAACGGTGGCTTCGAACCAAGTCGCACCTCAAACCCAAGACCTTGGCCGGCTACCGATCGAACCTCCAGGCGCATGTCATTCCCGCATTCGGTGGGTACCAGCTGCGACATGTCGACCGGATGGCCGTCGAGGATTGGGTGGCGGACCTGCAGGCATCCGGTCTCGGACCCTCCGGGATACGCCAGGCACGCCAGGTGCTCAACAGCATGCTCACCCTCGCCGTCGACGCCGGCTACCTCCCATCCAACCCGGTTGAAGGGGTGCGCACCCCTCGGCAACCCGAACCACGATGCTGTTCCTCGATGCCGACAAGTGGAGCGGCTCGCCACGTCGATCCATGAGCCCTACGGCACCCTCGTCTATCTGCTCGCCTACGGCGGACTCCGCTGGGGCGAAGCGGCCGCCCTCAGGAGTGGAAGATGCGATCTCGTCCAGTCCCGCATCGAGGTCGCCGAGTCGGTATCCGAAGCCGGAGGCGAGCTCCATTTCGGCCCCACCAAGAACCATCGAAGCCGGATCATCGGCATCCCCGGGTTCCTCCGCGACCTCCTCAGCGAACACCTCGACCAACACGTGCCCGACGAACCCGACGCACTGGTGTTCACCTCACCGCTCGGTGCGCCACTTCGCAACAGCAACTTCCGGCGGCAGGTCTGGTACACAGCCGTCGAGCGAGCCGAACTCCCGCAAGGCCTCAGGATCCACGATCTCCGCCACACCTGCGCGAGCCTCCTCATCGCCGCCGGTGCCAACCCCAAAGCCGTCCAGGTCCACCTCGGCCACTCGTCCATCTCGGTGACCATGGACCGCTACACCCACCTGTTCCCATCCGATGTGGACGACCTCATTAGACGGCTGGATGACATCCGGGCTCGAAGTCTCGCGGCCCAGCCGCGGCCCAGAGACCGTCACGCGGCATCGAACTCGGCGGGAGATGACGAAACCCCCGCAAACGCAGGGGTTTCGGTAGCACGCCCGGAGGGACTCGAACCCCCAACCTTCTGATCCGTAGTCAGACGCTCTATCCAAATTGAGCTACGGGCGCACAACTCCCTGAAAGGGAGGTTGCCCGATAAAGGTAGTCGACCCTGAAGCAATACGAAACCCGATAGACCTGGCGGTATGCTTCTTCCACTCATCATGAGCGGTGGAGGGACAGGCCCGACGAAACCGCGGCAACCGATCCCTGTGATCAAGGTGCCAAGGCCTGATCGATGAGGCAGCGGTTTCGCTCCTCTTTGATCTAACAGAAGGAGCGACATGGCGGACTACTTCGAAGCCGTGACCAACCGGGTCATCGTCTACGACGGCGCCATGGGGACCTCACTGCAGGAAGCCGATCTAACCGCCGACGATTTCGGGGGCGATCGATCTCGAGGGATGCAATGAGCTACTGAGTATCACTCGCCCCGACGTCGTAACGGCGGTGCATGCCTCTTTCCTCGACGTTGGGGTCGACGTCATCGAAACCAACAGCTTCGGCGGATTCTCGATCCCCCTCTCCGAGTACGGACTGCGAGGCCGCGTCCACGAGTTGAATGTGGCTGCGGCCCGGCTGGCTCGGGAAGTGGCCAACCACTACACCACCCCCCACCACCCCCGCTGGGTGGCCGGTTCGATTGGCCCGGGAACCAAGTTGCCCACTCTGGGCCAGATCACCTATCGAGAGCTGCGGGATGCTTACGAAGAGCAGGCAACCGCGCTGCTCGAGGGTGGTGTCGATCTGTTCATCATTGAGACCCAGTTCGACCTCTTAGGGCTGAAAACCGCCATTAGCGGCGCCCGCCGGGCAATGTCCCGCGTCAAACGCAAGGTGCCAATCCAGGCTCAAGTGACGATGGAAACCACCGGACGGATGCTGCCCGGAACGGAGATCGGGGCGGCCTTGGCCGCTATTGATCCTCTACGGCCCGAGGTGTTTGGGATCAACTGCGCCACCGGCCCGGCCGAGATGACCGAACACCTTCGGTACCTGGCCGCCACCTCTCGCATGCCCATCTCGGTGATCCCCAATGCCGGACTCCCCGAAGTCCACGAGGGGGTGGTCTGCTACGACCTCTCCCCCACCCAGTTGGCTGAGTACCACTCCCGGTTTGTCACCGAGCTGGGCGTCTCGGTGGTCGGTGGTTGCTGCGGCACCACCCCCGAGCACCTCCGCCAAGTCGTCGAAGCCGTCCGGGAGTTGACCCCGAGCACCGCGGACCCCCGACTATCAACCAGGAGCGGCCTCCACTTATAGCTTCATGCCCTTCCGCCAGGACTCCTCGTTTACGATCATCGGCGAACGCACCAACGCCAACGGTTCCAAACAGTTCCGTGAAGCGCTGCTGATCGAAGACTGGGATAGTGGCGTGCGGATGGGCCGCGACCAGATTCGCGAGGGGGCCCATCTGATCGATCTGAGCGTCGACTACGTCGGTCGGGACGGCACCAAGGACATGAGCCAGTTGGCTCAGCGGTTTGCCGGTCAGATTTCGGTGCCACTCGTGCTCGACTCGACCGAACCGGCGGTCCTCGAGACCGGTCTGCAATGGATCGGCGGTCGGGCGGTACTCAACTCAGCGAACCTGGAGGACGGTGGGGAAGAAGGATCCCGCTTCGATCGGGTGATGTCTCTGGCCCGCGAATACGGGGCGGCGGTGATCTGCCTGCTCATCGACGAAGACGGCCAGGCCCGCGACCTCGAATGGAAGATGCGGGTCGCCCATCGGATCTTTGATCTAGCCATCAATCGTTACGGTCTGGAGGCAGGCGATCTGATCTTCGATCCGCTCACCTTCCCGTTGAGCACCGGCGGCGATGACCTGCGGGGTGACGGTCTCGCCACTTTGGAGGCGCTCAAGAGAATCAAGGCCGAGATGCCCGGGGTTCACACGGTTCTGGGCGTTTCCAACGTCTCATTCGGCTTGAAGCCCGCTGCCCGCCACGTGCTCAATTCCGTCTTTCTTCACGAAGCAGTCGAATACGGCCTGGACGCCGCCATTGTGCACCCGGCCAGGATCCAGCCATTGCACCGTATCCCGGTGGATCAGCAGGAAGCCGCCCTCGATCTCATCTACGACCGCCGAACTGATGGGTACGACCCGCTCGCCCGGATGCTCGAGTTGTTTGCGGATATCCAAACGGCCGACCTCGAACAGGAAGATCGATCCGGCTGGCCGGTTGAGCAGCGTCTCCAATACCGCATCGTGGAAGCCGACCGGGACGGTTTGAAGGAGGACCTCGACGAGGCCCTCGGCGGAGGCAAATCCGCTCTCAGCATCATCAACGAAATTCTCTTGGCCGGGATGAAAACCGTCGGTGACTGGTTCGCGTCGGGCGATATGCAACTCCCGTTCGTGCTGCAGTCGGCCGAAACCATGAAAGCCGCCGTTTCCTATCTCGAGCCGCATATGGAGAAAGAGGACGATGCCGACCGGGGATCGATCGTCCTCGCCACCGTCAAAGGTGATGTCCACGACATCGGCAAGAACCTGGTGGACATCATCCTCACCAACAACGGCTACCGGGTCCACAACCTCGGTATAAAAGTCGGCATTGCCGAATTGATCGAAAAGGCCCTGGAAACCAACGCCGACGCCATCGGGATGAGCGGTTTGTTGGTCAAATCGACGCTGGTCATGAAGGAGAACCTGCAGGAACTGATCGATCGGGAGTTGTCGCACCTGCCCGTGATCTTGGGGGGAGCCGCCCTCACCCGCACCTATGTGGAGCGCGACCTGCGTGACGTCTACCCGGGGCCTTTGTTCTACGGGAAGAACGCCTTCGAAGGGCTGGCGGTGATGGAACAAATCGCCGCCAACACCCACCTCGAGGATGCGGAATTCGGCCGTACTGCAACCGGGCGTACCCTGCCAAGACGGGGGGAATTGCCTGCCCCGGCGACCCAACTACCGGATCGCTCCCCTGAAGTTGAACGGACAGTCCGGTCTATCGACCACCGTTTCTTGGTTCGCGGTTGGTGAAAGGGATCGCCGTCGACGACATAACCGCCTACCTCAACGAAACCGCGTTGTTCCGAAACCAGTGGCACTTCCGTCCCGAGAACGGCGAAGACGACGAGGCCTTCAAAGCCCGAATCCGTCCCCTGCTCCGCGAGCAGTTGAGCCGGGCCCAGGAGGAACACCTGTTGGTCCCCCAGGTTGTGTACGGGTTCTTCCCGGTCAACGCCGACGGCAACGAACTGATCATCTGGGAGGACGAGAACCGATCGTGTGAACAGACCCGGTTCAGTTTCCCCCGCCAGACCTCAGCACCCCACCTCTGTATCGCCGACTTCTACCGACCGGTCAAAGATGAGATCGACTACGCGGCCTTTTACATCGTCACGATGGGTGAAGCCGCCTCAGAGCGCGCTGCCGAACTGTTCACCGGACATCACTACCGCGAATACCTCTTCCTCCACGGGTTGGCGGTGGAGATGGCCGAAGCCCTGGCCGAGTTCTGGCATCACCGGATCCGCACAGAATGGGGTTTCGTAGACGAAGACGGCCCCTCCATACATGGGTTGTTCCGTCAGAAATACCGCGGCGGACGGTACTCCTGGGGTTACCCGGCCTGTCCCGATCTCGAGGACAACGCCCGGGTGGCGAATCTGCTCGACGCCGCCCGGATTGGTATCTCGGTAGGCGAGGAAACCGGCTGGCAATACCAACCGGAACAGACCACTTCGGCCATCGTCTGCCACCATCCCCGGGCCAAGTATTTCATCGCCAGATCAGCGCGACACCATCCTCAACGCCGCGCCCACGGCTGTGGCAGACTTCGCCCCACACAGGACACGAGGAGACCCTATGCACCCCGAACTGGACCGGCTGGCCACTGAGCTTTGGGACTTCGGCCTCGAAAACTCACCCTCGTCGGCCACGCTGCTTGGCGATCACCGTTTCGACCATCTGATCGAGGACGTTTCGGAGGAGCAGGAGGCGGTCCAGCTAGCTCAGCTGAACGACTTCGCCAACCGGGCCGAAGCGATCGACCCGGAGACCCTCGACCACGCCGACCAGATCACCCGGGCCGTCATGATCGGAGAGTGCCGGAAGAACGTCGCAGCCATCGACAGTGAGATCGCCGAGATGCAGAGCGACCAGCTCATCTCTCCCCACGCTTCGATGATGCATGTCGTCCCCCAATGGATGTTCCCGGAGCCGGAGCATGCCGAGGCCTATGTCGAGCGTCTGCAGCTAATCCCCGGGGTTCTCGAACAAGCTTTCGACCGATTCCGCTCCGCAGTCCGCAAGGGCCGCCCGCCGGCCCAACTCACCGTGATCCGCAGCCTCAGCATGTTGGATGGCTACCTGGCCTCACCCCCCGACTCCGACATGTTCGCCAACGTCGGCGGACCGCAAGGCTGGGACGGCGAATTGGCCTGGCGAAACCAGCTCCAATCCATCGTCTCAGGGTTGATCCGGCCGGCGGTCCAGCGCTATCGCGACGCCTTCGAGACCGAACTGCTACCCGTCGCCCGACCCGACGACCGGTGCGGACTCACCTGGGTGGAAGGCGGCAGACGCCATCTACGCCTCGGCGGTCACCCAACACACCGGATTAGAGCTGACGCCCGACGAAATCCATGAGATCGGGATGGACGACATCAACGTGAGATTGGCGGCTGAATACTCCGAGATCGGGAACAACGTGTTCGGTACCCGCGATCTTGCCGGTCATCCTCGATCATCTTCGCGACGACCTCGACCTCCGGTTCTCCAGTCCCGAAGAGATCATGGACATGGCCAACAGACATCCTGGCCCGGGCCAAAGCCGCCATCGGCGACTGGTTTGGGGTGCTCCCACAGGCCGACTGCGTGATTGCCCCCATCCCTGAGTTCATGGCCAAAGACCTCCCGGCGGCTCACTACATGCCACCCGCTCCCGACGGGTCCCGGCCCGGCACGTTCTACGTCAACCTGACCGATCCCCAGGAGAGAATGAAGTACCAGGCGGAGGCGATCGGATTCCACGAATCCATCCCCGGCCACCACCTTCAGCTGGCGATCGCCGGGGAGCTCGAGCACATCCCCACTTTCCAGCGGTATATGGGGGCTACCTCCTTCGTGGAAGGCTGGGGCTTGTACACCGAGCGGCTGGCGGACGAGATGGGGCTGTACTCCAACGATCTGCAGCGGCTGGGAATGCTCTCGGCCGACTCCTGGCGGGCCGGGCGCCTGGTGGTCGATACCGGAATGCACGCCAAAGGGTGGAGCCGGGACCAGGCGGTCGACTTCCTGGTCGACCACACCGCGGTGGCCCGCAGCGAGGCCGAGGTGGAAGTCGATCGGTATGTCGGCTGGCCCGGCCAGGCGCTCGCATACCGGCTTGGCCAACGCGAGATCCTCCGGCTTCGCGAGAAAGCCCGCGACGCTCTCGGGCGACCAATTCGACATCAAAGGGTTCCACGACACGGTGCTCACGTCGGGTCCTGTGACCATGTCGATTCTCGAATGGCTGATCGACGAGTGGATCTCCAGCCATGAATGAGACCCTCTCCGGGCTGGCCGATCGCTACTGGGAATTTGTCTCCCACTATTCGCCGACCGAGGCGTTTTTGCGGGGAGATCACCGGTTCGCCGGAGAAATCGAGGATCGTACCCGGGCAACCGAAGATGATGCCATCACCGAGTTGGAGAGCATCGCGACGGCGGCTTTCGAACTCGACCCCGTTTCGCTGAGCGGTCCGGACGGTGTCACCCGGGCGGTGCTCGTCCATCAGGCGGGCTCGGAAGCCGCGGAACTGCGGTCCCGGTACGCCGAGCTGGCGGTGAACCCGGTTCTGGGTTTCCACGTCGAGCTGCCCAGTGCCTCTGCGCAATTCCCCATCGATGAACCTGAGCACGCCGTTGCCGTGACTCACAGGTATCGGAAGATCGCCACCATGGTCGACGACGCGGTGAAGCGTCTCCGACAGGGAGTAGCTCGGGACCGCACCCCGCCGGCGGTGGCGGTGGAGAAGACCATCGCCCAGATAGACGGATACCTACGGTCCCCCGCCGGAGAAGATCTCTTCATGCAGGTCCGCAGCCCGGCAGCCTTCACCGAGGACCAGGATGCCGCCTGGCGTACCGAGCTGCTGGAGGTCATCGAGAACTCGGTCCGACCCGCCTACCAGGCCTATCGGGATGCGCTGGCCGACGAGATCTTGCCCAAGGCGCGGCCCCCGGAGAGGTCGGGTGCGGCGTGGTTGCCCGATGGTGGCGAGGTCTACGAACGAGCCATAGCCAAACACACGACGCTCGACACTACTCCGATGGCCGTCCACCAGACCGGACTCGACGCCATTGCGGGACTGGCCGATGAGTATCGAGAACTGGGCGGCCGGGTTCTAGGCACCACGGACCTGGCTGAGATCTTCGATCGTTTGCGCAACGACCCGACTCTGCGCTTCGCCAGTTCCGACGCGGTGCGGTCCCATGCCGAGGACGCCTTGAGTCGGGCTCGAGTGGCCATTTCGAGCTGGTTCGGACGCCTGCCGCAAGCCGATTGCGTGGTGGTCGACATTCCTGAGATCGTCGCCAAAGACGCCACGATCGCCTACTACCTGCCCCCGGCGACCGGCGGAGCCCGACCCGGCAGCTACTACCTCAATGTGTCCGAGCCGGAAACCCGAACCATCTTCGAATCCGAAGCTCTCGCGTTTCACGAAAGCATTCCCGGCCACCATCTCCAGATCGCCATCGCCCAAGAGATAGAGGGCTTGCCCGAGTTCCGTCGCCACACGTGGATCACGGCGTACGGGGAAGGTTGGGGGCTCTATACGGAACGTCTCAGTGACGAGATGGGGCTCTACACGGGGGATCTGGACCGGCTCGGCATCCTGTCGTTCGATTCGTGGCGAGCCGGCCGGTTGGTGGTCGATACCGGGTTACATGCCCTGGGGTGGTCGCGACAAGAGGCCATCGACTACTTGCTGGCCAACTCACCGCTGGCTCCCAACAACATCGTCAACGAGGTCGAGCGCTACATCGGCTGGCCGGGCCAGGCTCTCGCCTACAAGACCGGCCAACAGGAGATCGTGCGGCTGCGGGATGAGGCCCAATCGGCATTGGGATCGGCGTTTGATATCCGGGCTTTCCACGATGTGGTACTCGGTAGCGGCGGAGTGACTCTCCCCGTGTTGGGTGACTTGGTTCAAGAGTGGGTGCGGGCGAGCTGAGGCTGGCCGGTTTCAGGTTTCCGGTTTCAGGTTTCCGGTTTCCGGTTTCAGGTGGCTGGCGGCTGATGGCTGGCGGCTGGTGGCTGGTGGCTGGCGGCTGCGAGCTAGTTTCGGGGTATGCCGATCGTCGACCGGCTTATTTCGTCAGACGACCCGACCGTGGTCCTGAAAACCCGCCGCGACCTCTTGGGTGAACCCCAGTCCGCCTTGGTTGACCTCCGTCGTTCGATTGCAGAGACCGAACGGGCACGGCAGTTGCTGGGCCATCGCCGGGTGGACGGCACTATCGCTACCAATCCGTACACCAAATGGCAGGGGCCGCACTGGACTCTGGTTCTGCTGGCACTGATTGAGTATCCGCCCGGCGATGACGACCTGCACCCGCTGCGGGACCAGGTGTACGACTGGATGTTCTCCCCGGAGCACATGCAGTTTCCCCGCACGGTGTTCTACGACGACCAACCCGAACGCGTCAGGCGTTGCGGATCGATGGAGGGCAACGCCATCTGGTATTCCCTGGCGCTCGGGCTCGGAGACGACCGCACCAAGCTTCTGGTCGACCGGCTCATTGACCTGCAATGGCCGGACGGAGGCTGGAACTGCGACAAACGCCGGGAGGCACGGACCTCATCGTTCATGGAGACTCTCATCCCCCTGCGCGGACTTCACGCCTACGGGCAGACTCGTGAGTACCGGCCGGCTCTCCAAGCAGCCGGGCGAGCCGCCGAGTTCTTGTTGGAACGCAGGTTGTTGTGGCGGAAACGGGACGGTCGACTGCTCGAGCAGTTCCTGCCCATCTGGTTTCCCATCCAGTTCTACGACCCGCTGTTTGTGTTGCAGGTGATGGTGGAGATAGGCATGATCGACGACCCTCGGTGCAAGGGTGCCCTAGACGTGCTGGAGTCAAAGCGCCTTCCCGACGGCGGTTTTCCGGCGGAGGCCAAGAATGCCCACACCGTCGAGACTCGGACCACTCGCGGAAGCTGGGCCGACTGGGGACCCGGTGGCAAGACCCGCACCAATGAACTGGTCACAGTTGCTGCGTTGGCCGTGCTGAAAGCGGCGGGGCGGGAGTAGGCCGGGATCCTCGCTCCTTCCGCCGGCGGGGGCGAGGCGCCGTTGATAGTCCCCCTGCCAGGGGGAAAGTACCGCAGCGGCGGAGCCGCTGGGGTAGGGGGTCAGGCAACGAAGCGGAGGGGGTGGCAGCGGACAACAGAACGCGGATCGTGGACGGCGCTTCTCCCACCCTCACCCTAACCCTCTCCCGCCCGTCGGGAGAGGGGACAAAACCCCACCTGGTCCTGCCTCTCCCGCCGGCGGGAGAGGGGACGAAGAAACCCAGAAACCGGCCTCTCGGCCGGTTTCTGCCGCGGAGAGGGAGGGATTTGAACCCTCGAGGGAGCTCTAAACCCCCTACTCGCTTAGCAGGCGAGCGCCTTCGACCGCTCGGCCACCTCTCCTTGCCACCGCCTTGCGAACGGCAGCAGTCACAAGTTACAAGTTCCCGGCTCCAAGCTACAACCCTTGACGACCCTGAGAATCTCCGATATTCTCTGTGTTACAGAGTACTCTGCAGCACACGGACGACCGGAGGTAACCATGACAGGCCTCACCGACCTCAAAACCCTCGAGAAACAAGCTTTCCGCAGGTTCTACGAGGACGGCATTTTCGACATCTTTCTTGGGTCAATGCTGGGAACGATGGCGATCGGAGCATCGGTGGCCGATCGGTGGGGAAACGAAACCTCCGGAATGCTGGTGATGTTGGGTATCGCAGTCGTTGCTGTGGTTTCGCTGATGATCGTCCGGCGCCATCTTCTCTCCACCCGCCTCGGCGAGTTCAAGCCGGGGCCGGCCCGCAAGCGCCGTATCTCCGCCACTCGCCTTGCCTTACTTGGTTCTGCGGTCCTCGGCCTGGTCCTCTTTGGGATTACGTGGGCCGGGGACGTATCGATCGTCAGTCTCGAGGTTCTCATGCCGCTGATCTGGTTCCTCAACGCAGTCGTGGTGATGGGGGCCATGGCGTACTTCCTGGACGTGCCGCGTTTCTACCTCTACGGGTTTCTCTTCGGATTGGTCATGCCGGTGATGGTCTGGCCCGACGTCCTGTGGAACTATCGGACGCCCCGCTGGATCTCCTTCGGAGTCCCGGCGGCCATCATCGTGGCCATCGGACTGATCAAGCTGGTCCGTTTCTTGCGGGACTACCCGGTCCGGTCGATCATGGAACCTTCCGATGTCTAGCGTCCCGTCTTCGGCGGGAGTCGACCGCCTGATTCATGAACCGGCCCGGCTCGCCATCATGACCAACCTGTTCGTAGTCGAGAGCGCCAATGCCACCTATCTGCTCCAGCAAACCGGTTTGACATGGGGGAATCTCGGCTCTCACCTGGCCAAACTCGAGGAGGCGGGCTACGTGAAGGTGGTCAAGGGCTACAAAGGAAAGCAACCACAGACGACAATATCGCTGACTTCTGCGGGCCGCGGCTCCCTCATCCAGTACCGGGAGGATCTCCTCGCCGCCCTCGCTCCCCTATCGGACTAGACCAAATCGTGATCGCTTGGGAAACGGGGCCGTTCGGCTCTGGTCCCTAGCGGGGGCGTCCGAGATACTCGAGATAGGTGTTGAGATCCTGTGGATGCTTTCCTCTACCTGGCCTGCGCGACTCTGTTGCTCGCTGCCGGGTTTTTGGTTTTTCGCTGGATCGTCGCTCGAACGTACCTGACCAATGGTCGGCTGGGCCCGACCGCTTCGCTCCTGCAACTAGCCGTGTTCGCCGGGTTCTTCAGCTTTCCCTACCTGTACATGCCGCCGGAATGGGCCTGGGATTGGCTGCCCAACGGCACCTGGAACAGGCTCGTCGCCTTGGTTCTGGTCGCCTCGGGAATGGTGTTGGCGTTCGGAACGATGGGTTGGTTCGGAATAGGAAGAGCCTTCGGGCTCCGGGTGCGGGGGTTGCTGCGCGGCGGTCCTTATCGGTTCTCCCGCAATCCGCAGATGGTGGGGGGTTGGCTGATGGTGTTGGGAGTGGTCTTCTATCGGCCCTCGGCCTACGCCGCCGGGTGGGTTGTGATCTGGGTACTACTCGGGCACTGGATGATCACCAGCGAAGAAGACCATCTCCGGGGCGTATTCGGCACCGAATACGACGCCTATTGCCAAGAGACCCCGCGGTACTTGCTTCACTGAGCTCGTGGCTGAGAGCTATTCGAGGGCTTGCGCCGCCACGACGCCGGGTTGAGTGATTGTCGGAGCGGAGGGCTCTTGCCGGGTCACCCTGACCAGCACGGGTACCACGGTCAGAAGTATCAAGGTGATCACGACGATCAGCGCCAGAAGGCGGACCTTCCGCCCGTAGCGGGGCACAGCTTCGGCGGGAATCTCATCGGACCAACGTGGGTACACAAGAGAACAGTATCGGGACCGCGTTGATGGCGAGCCAGAGATTGCCGGACGGCGGACTCCGTCGGCCGTTTCTTGGTGGGAACCGGCTCCCCTCGCCCTCACTACGTTCGGGCACTCCCCCCTTCCCAACGAGCTTCGCTCGTTAGGGGGGAGACGCCGCTGCGGAGGGAGTGGGATTCGAACCCACGGTGGGGCGTGAACCCCACAGCAGTTTTCAAGACTGCCACCTTCGTCCGCTCGGTCATCCCTCCAATGCGGCGGCTTCGCCGCCGCCGTACGAAGTACAAAGTACTAGGTACGAAGTACGACGCCGGGCTACTGCCCGGCGTCGTCGCGGAGGGAGAGGGATTTGAACCCTCGAGGGAGCGTGAACCCCCTACACGCTTTCCAGGCGTGCGCACTAGGCCAGACTATGCGATCCCTCCAACAGCGACATAGTGTAAAGCGACATGGACCAAGCCCAACTCGAAACCGCCATGCAAGCCGCTCTCACCGAGGCCGCCCGAGCCACATCTCACGGCGACGTGCCCGTCGGAGCAGTGCTGCTCAACCCCGATGGGCGGGTGGTTGCTTCTGACCACAACCGCCGCGAGGAACTGCAAGACCCCACAGCCCACGCCGAGATCCTGGTGCTCTCGGCCGCCGCCCGGGCCCGTGGGGACTGGAGACTGACCGGGCACACCCTGGTCGTGACCCTCGAGCCCTGCGCCATGTGCGCGGGAGCTTCTGTCTGGTCACGCCTCGAACGGATCGTCTTTGGTGCCCCCGACCCCAAAGCCGGGGCCGCCTGGAGCCTCTACAACATCCCCCAAGATCGCCGCCTCAACCATCACATCGAGTTGGAAAGCGGAGTCCTCGAAGCGGACAGTGCACGCCTGTTACACGAATTCTTCGAGCAGCACCGGAGCTAACCGACAGGATCCCTACGCACGGGACAGGTCATACACCGGGGACCGCCTCTCCCCCGGGGCAACTCGTACGACGGGATCCGGCGAACCGTGATTCCGGCACTCTCGAGCACTTCGTTGGTGGCCACATTCCGCTCGTAGGCGATTACCTCGCCGGGGGCCAGCGCAAAGGTGTTGTTGGCGTCGTTCCATTGCTCGCGCTCGGCCTGGACGCTGTGCAGCGGAGGTTCGATCGACCGGATCCCGCTCAATCCCGTAGCCCACTCCAGACCAGCCAGAAGGCTGGAAACCTCAACTACCCGGAGGTGACCGTCGGCCGCCGGCGTCACCTCGAACGTCCGCACTTGCTGACGAATCTTGGGGTAGAGGACAAAGGCGTCTGTGTCGACCATGGTCACCACTGTGTCGAGATGCATCGTGCTGCGAGCTTTCGGCAGCTCCACAGCCAGGATACGATCGACCACACCCTCTTCGAAGAGCCGGGCGGCCAAGGCGGCCGCACCCGAAGGGGTCGTCCGTTCGGAGATCCCGATGGCCAGGCCGCGCTCCGCGACTACCAGAACGTCGCCACCCTCAACCGAGGCCGGATAGTGCTCACCCGGTTGATCACCAAACCAGATTCTGGTGTCGGCAAACAGCGGATGGAAGGCGTAAACCAGGCGAAGAAGGTCCGTCTCACGTTGCCGAACAATCCGATTCATGGGGCTGAGGATGACGCCGTTACCGACCCAAACCGAGGAGTCCCTCATGAACACCGCGTTGGGTAGCGGGGCGAGAATGAAATCGTCGGGGCCGTGCAAGGCTGCCACCAGACCCTCGGTCTCACCCACCTCTTCGAGGGTCACCCCACCGATGAGGTGTCGAACCAACTCCGGTACCGGCAATTCGACGAGGAAACGACGAACCCGGTCGGCCAGACGCCGTCCGCAAAGATCGTCGCTCACGTGGGTCTCGACGAACTCGACCGCCAACTCCTGGTCCACCAACACCTCTTCGAGCAGCGTCGACAGATGCAAAACCTGTGCACCGGATCGAGCGATCGTGGCACTGAAGGCATCATGCTCCTCGCGGGCCTTATCAACCCACACCAATTCGTCGAAGAGCAGCTCGTCTTTGTTGCCGGGAGTCAAGCGGTGCAGTTCTAGATCAGGTCGGTGGACTATCACCGCTTGGAGTCGGCCCACTTCGGAAAGAATCTCCCCGCCCACTGCTACACCTCGCCTTGTCCTTGTGACATTTCCGCCACGTTACAATCCTCGCCACCGGAGGGATCGCATAGTCCGGCCTAGTGCGCGGCACTCGAAATGCCGTAGGGCGTTTACCCGCCCTCGAGGGTTCGAATCCCTCTCCCTCCGCGAAAGGCCGGCCTCCGGCCGACCCCGTCCGCATTCCCGGCTTCGCCGGGTTGCTCTCAGTTATCAGTAGCTCGGGGCCAGGGCCCCTCTCTCTCAGTTGTCAGACTGACGACTGATAACTGATGACTCAAGGGTACGTAGTACCCTTGAACTGATCGTGCTAGGCGGGGCGCTAGGGGTGCCCTGTACCCGAAAACCTCTACAAGCGGGGCCGAATCTCTGCCCGAGGGTGCCACCATTCGGGTCAGCACCGAGCACGCAGCGTTGAAGGCCGGGTCCTGCGCGGCGGGACTTCGTGAATCGGGTCAGGTCCGGAAGGAAGCAGCCCTAAGCGACCGGTCTCGGGTGCCGCAGGGGTGCCTGGCTGGAGCCGGCGACTCGGGAAGCGCCGGGTGATGTCATTCGACGGCAGAGTGCACGGTCATCAAGGCTCACCTTCGGTGAGCCGTTTCAGGCTTCAAGTTTCAGGTCACCGGTCTTCGCTCGCGCCCCAGTTCGGTCTCGCAACTGCCACCATCCCCGAACCCGCCGTCGAGCAGGTCGTTTGAGATGACTTCTGGGTAGAGATTCGAACTGAGTGGGGTCCCGATCATCCAATCGTGTCAAACGCCGACCCCGAATGGATGATCGACTCCGGTTGCGACGGTCCACAACCCGAGGGGGGCGGATGGGCGCCCCGGGTAGGAGAGGTCTACGAGGTGGTCCTACCCGCGGGGAATTGAGCAGCCGAGGAGCGGCTGCGTGCTTGCACTAGATACGGCTG
This sequence comes from uncultured Actinomycetota bacterium, assembly GCA_963823915.1. Taxonomy (GTDB): domain Bacteria; phylum Actinomycetota; class Acidimicrobiia; order Spongiisociales; family UBA4744; genus UBA4744. The sequence continues at coordinate 395,556 of CAWGNJ010000002.1, read as the reverse complement.
CCGAAAGCGGGGCATCACGGAACATCGATTGCCAGGTTCTCGTAGACGAGCACCCGGTTGTGGAACCAGCCAATCGAAACTATGTCTAGGTCACCATCGGCATCAATATCGACCGCTTGTGACCCGTCATGGTGTTCGTCTCCGGTGTACACCAGGTGTCTAACCCAGGTCTCTCCAAACCCATCGGCGTTCTCATAGACAAATAACCGGCCGTTGGCGACAACAATCTCGTGCTCGCCGACCACAACATCCAGATCACCGTCATCGTCCATGTCGGCCACATCGAGACTCATCGGCGCCGTAGTTACGTCAATCACGTGTTCGAGCCAGAAGCCGGTCGGATCGACAGGTTGCTCAAACCAAGTGACTCTGACTTGTCGGTCGGGCGAGTTGAGATCCTCGAAACCCACGATTGCGTCGAGCCGTCCGTCCTGGTTGACGTCGGCTAGTCGATTCCGATCCGGGATGTCCGTACTCGAGGTGAGCGAGTGGGTCGACCACGTGGATCCCTCGTTCCGGAGCCAGATCGTCCCCAGCAAAAGGTCGGTATCACCATCGCGGTCAATGTCGGCAGCACTGAGCTGTTCGGCTTGGCCGGACGGACTCAACTCCCGAACGACCCACTGGTCGGTTGACGGGTCAGACGGAATGGAGAGCGCTTCGACGGGTCCCCCGGCATGCCAAGAAACCGCCACGGAAGGGAGCCCATTCTCAAGAGTGCCCAGGGCCACTCCCTGGAGGAAGTCTCCGGAGCCGGATTCGAGATTGGTCAGGGTTGTAAAGGCCCCGTCGCCTTCGTTGCGCGCCCAGGCAAAGGCCGGATCGATGTCGGAACCGTCACCCTGGGTTCCGACGATGTCGGGATCGCCATCACCATCAAAATCGGCCACGGCCGCCATATTGTTGAGCGGATCGCCAAATTCCGTACGCACCCAATTGCCGTCCGGTGCACCGGGGTTCCGATACCACCAGGCTCCAGTGACCAAATCGACATATCCATCGTCGTCAAGATCGGCCGGAGTAATGAACACACTGCGGGCAGGCTTGGCAGGGTCAATTACGTGCCGTTGCCATTGGTCGAGCGGCAAGGCGGGGTCGGCAATGGAACCGTCTTGGAGCCACACGTCAAGGCGGGGAAGGTCCCAATCCCATGGTTTGGTCAGGATGTCGAGATCTCCGTCGTTATCGAGATCGCCCAACTGCGCTTGGTGATGTCCCACTCCGGTATCCAACTCGCGGCGTGCAAAACCTCCGGTTCCATCACCCATGAACAACCACATTTTGGCGTCCTCGTTGCCGTCCTGGAAACGCATCTCAAAGACGGCTAGGTCCAGGTGGCCGTCACCGTCGACGTCACCAACGTCAAGGCTGTGTCCGTGGTCGACATCCCACGGCATCATCTGGTGCGCCTCCCAGAAGCCACCCACCAGTTCGTACCACACCAGGGGACCGACGGTGTCTGCGCCCACCAAAACCACCTCAGGAGGTCCCCCCTCCACTAGTTGGGCGACGGCGACCCGACTCTGGCGCTGATTGATGTCGATCACATGGGGCAGATAGGTCGCTCCGCCCGTGTGCTCAAACCAGAGACCACCACCCAGAAGTTCAATCTTGCCATCGCCGTTCAGGTCGCCGCTTGCCAACCCTTCATGAGGTTCGCCGGACGACCATGAGTACACCGCCGTGGCAGGCCAAGAAGCCGCGGCCGCCGGGTCGGCGGGAATCTCCGCGACATAGAGAGTGCCTCCGGGGGCTTGCTGCACCAGATTCTGATTCCAGAAAGCCAGCTCCGTCTGTCCGTCGCCGTCGAAGTCACCGAATAGCTGGTCGTGATACCGCCCGTTGCCAGTGTGGATCGAGTGCCGGGTCCAGTTCGTTCCCGGATCGAACGAGGGATAAGGGTTCTCCCACCACCAGAGTTCCGGGTCGTACTCTCCACCAACCACGATATCGAGATCCCCATCCCGGTCGATGTCGAAGAAAGTGCCCCCAGCCTCGACGTTCAAGGATGAGTCCTCGATCACGTGAACCACCCACCCGGATCCGGTCCTTTGATACCAGACCAGGGCCGGTCCGGGTTGACGAGCGGCCAGGGCAAAATCCTGGTCACCATCTCTATCAACATCGAGCACCAGCGCAGACGCTTGCGCCGTGTTGTTAGCCGGAGCCGGCAGGTCTCCCGCTTGACTGGAGAGTCGCTGCCAACCGAATCCCTCCTCCACGATCGTCACTTCGGTGGACGGAGACGCGTTTCCTTCAGCATCGGAGGCGACCACCAGCAGCGAATAGACCGGGTTCGTCGGGAAGTCGAGTTGAGACGGGTCGACCAGCGTGACCATACCGGTCTCGTCGATATCAAAGACTCCGGTGCCGGTCCCACCGGAGACGGCGAACGAAACCACTGCCAGGTTGTCGATGGCAATGACTCGACCTACTTCCGTTCCGATCGGAGATCCGCCGGCAACCGACAATTGCAGGCCGGATTCGACCACCGGGGAATCAGCGTCCTGGCCAACGATCGTCCACTGGAAGGTATCGGTGACGAGAAATTCACCATCGGCGGCCGTGATCGTCACGTCATAGGGGCTGGTCAGGCTGGCATCTACGGCAACCGCCCCGGAGATCAGCCCAGTGTTCGAGTCAATCGAAAGGCCGGGCGGGAGGCCGTCTTCTCCGTAGAGGATGGGATCGGTATCCGGGTCGAAGGCCGACGCACCCAGGTTGACCTGGGCGCCTTCCGGATCGGTTCGATCTCGGAGGTCCTGATTGAACACAGGAGGCCGATTGGCCGGTGGGGTGGTGGGGCAGCCGGCTTGGTAGTTGTTGTCGACTCCGGAGGCGTCGAGGACTTGGTCGTAGATAGCTACCAGACAGAACTCGCCCAACCAGGGCCGATCCTGGGAAAACTCGTTTGCCAGATTCAGCGGATAGGACGGATCCCACACCGAGAGGCTGCCCCCCACCGAATCGGTTTCGACCGGGACCCCATCCAAATAGATGACCGTCGCCCCACCCGCCGTCCGGGTGAACACCACATGCATCAACCGGTCTACGAAACCACCCGACGTGACCGTGGCCGGATACCCATACGAAGTCGTCGCGGTAGTCCGCATCCGCGCTTCGATCTGATCACCCGTCCCCGCCACCACCGAACCCTGACCAACCACCATGTTCTGATTCAACGAATCAGCCGAAATGGACACCATCCGCGCCGGTGCCCACTGGGTGATATCAGCCGTATCCACCCACAACTCAACCGTGATCTCCCCCGAATCCACAACCGCATCAATCACCTTCGAAGCAGCCACCCCCGACGTGATCAACGTTGGGGAATCAACCGACAAACCCCCACCCGAAACCCACGACACCGCCCCCACATCATCAACAGTCAAATCCAACGGGACACCAAACCCCGACGAATCCCCCACCACCGAACCAGAACCCTCCAAAAACAAATACTCAACCACCGCCCCACCAACCCGAACATCAGCCGGGATCACATTGACGGTGACCGTGGCCGGATTCGAAACACCCCCCAGGTTGTCCCGAACCGTATAAGTGAACGCGTCGAGACCCACTCCAGAAGGCGCATAGGCAATCGCTCCGGTCACCCCGTCGATACCAGAGATCGTCCCCTTCCCAGGCGGATCGACTACCACCACCGAACTCGGATCCAACTGCCCATCCGGATCCCCATCATTCGCCAACACATCCACCACCACCGTCGCTCCCTCGACGGTCGAAACCGGAACCGGATCCCCATCATCAACCGCCACCGGCGGCGTGTTCTCCACCACGTTGACGGTGCGGACCTTCTGGATCGCCGAGTTCCCCTCATCATCGGTCACGTCATAAGTCACCGAATACGGACCGGCCGTCGAAACATCCACCCCCGAAGCGTCAATCACCAAACCCAACGGACCCGACTGATTATCAGTAACCACCGCCCCCAACTCCACATACAAACCACCAACCACCACCGTCTGCGGATCCGCCCCCAACAACGAAATCACCGGCGCAGTCGTATCAACCACCTCCACCGTGCGCACCACCTGCACCGCCGGGTTCCCCGACGAATCCGACACGTCATAAGTCACCGAATACGAACCAACCAAAGAGGTATCCACCCCCAAAGCATCAATGCTCACATTGGCCGTCAGATCACCATCCACCACATCAAACGCAGTAGCCCCCAACTCCACATACGAATCAACATTCACCTCCAACACCTGCGGATCCGCCCCCACCAACGAAATCACCGGCGGCTCCACATCCGGAGCCACCACGTTGACGGTGCGGACCTTCTGGATCGCCGAGTTCCCCTCATCATCGGTCACGTCATAAGTCACCGAATACGGACCGGCCGTCGAAACATCCACCCCCGAAGCGTCAATCACCAAACCCAACGGACCCGACTGATTATCAGTAACCACCGCCCCCAACTCCACATACAAACCACCAACCACCACCGTCTGCGGATCCGCCCCCAACAACGAAATCACCGGCGCAGTCGTATCAACCACCTCCACCGTGCGCACCACCTGCACCGCCGGGTTCCCCGACGAATCCGACACGTCATAAGTCACCGAATACGAACCAACCAAAGAGGTATCCACCCCCAAAGCATCAATGCTCACATTGGCCGTCAGATCACCATCCACCACATCAAACGCAGTAGCCCCCAACTCCACATACGAATCAACATTCACCTCCAACACCTGCGGATCCGCCCCCACCAACGAAATCACCGGCGGCTCCACATCCGGAGCCACCACGTTGACGGTGCGGACCTTCTGGATCGCCGAGTTCCCCTCATCATCGGTCACGTCATAAGTCACCGAATACGGACCGGCCGTCGAAACATCCACCCCCGAAGCGTCAATCACCAAACCCAACGGACCCGACTGATTATCAGTAACCACCGCCCCCAACTCCACATACAAACCACCAACCACCACCGTCTGCGGATCCGCCCCCAACAACGAAATCACCGGCGCAGTCGTATCAACCACCTCCACCGTGCGCACCACCTGCACCGCCGGGTTCCCCGACGAATCCGACACGTCATAAGTCACCGAATACGAACCAACCAAAGAGGTATCCACCCCCAAAGCATCAATGCTCACATTGGCCGTCAGATCACCATCCACCACATCAAACGCAGTAGCCCCCAACTCCACATACGAATCAACATTCACCTCCAACACCTGCGGATCCGCCCCCACCAACGAAATCACCGGCGGCTCCACATCCGGCTCCGGTGGGGTGGTGGGGCAGCCGGCTTGGTAGTTGTTGTCGACTCCGGAGGCGTCGAGGACTTGGTCGTAGATAGCTACCAGACAGAACTCGCCTAACCAGGGCCGATCCTGGGAAAACTCGTTTGCCAGATTCAGCGGATAGGAAGGGTCCCACACCGAGAGGCTGCCCCCCACCGAATCGGTTTCGACCGGGACCCCATCCAAATAGATGACCGTCGCCCCACCCGCCGTCCGGGTGAACACCACATGCATCAACCGGTCTACGAAACCACCCGACGTGACCGTGGCCGGATACCCATACGAAGTCGTCGCGGTAGTCCGCATCCGCGCTTCGATCTGATCACCCGTCCCCGCCACCACCGAACCCTGACCAACCACCATGTTCTGATTCAACGAATCAGCCGAAATGGACACCATCCGCGCCGGTGCCCACTGGGTGATATCAGCCGTATCCACCCACAACTCAACCGTGATCTCCCCCGAATCCACAACCGCATCAATCACCTTCGAAGCAGCCACCCCCGACGTGATCAACGTTGGGGAATCAACCGACAAACCCCCACCCGAAACCCACGACACCGCCCCCACATCATCAACAGTCAAATCCAACGGGACACCAAACCCCGACGAATCCCCCACCACCGAACCAGAACCCTCCAAAAACAAATACTCAACCACCGCCCCACCAACCCGAACATCAGCCGGGATCACATTGACGGTGACCGTGGCCGGATTCGAAACACCCCCCAGGTTGTCCCGAACCGTATAAGTGAACGCGTCGAGACCCACTCCAGAAGGCGCATAGGCAATCGCTCCGGTCACCCCGTCGATACCAGAGATCGTCCCCTTCCCAGGCGGATCGACTACCACCACCGAACTCGGATCCAACTGCCCATCCGGATCCCCATCATTCGCCAACACATCCACCACCACCGTCGCTCCCTCGACGGTCGAAACCGGAACCGGATCCCCATCATCAACCGCCACCGGCGGCGTGTTCTCCACCACGTTGACGGTGCGGACCTTCTGGATCGCCGAGTTCCCCTCATCATCGGTCACGTCATAAGTCACCGAATACGGACCGGCCGTCGAAACATCCACCCCCGAAGCGTCAATCACCAAACCCAACGGACCCGACTGATTATCAGTAACCACCGCCCCCAACTCCACATACAAACCACCAACCACCACCGTCTGCGGATCCGCCCCCAACAACGAAATCACCGGCGCAGTCGTATCAACCACCTCCACCGTGCGCACCACCTGCACCGCCGGGTTCCCCGACGAATCCGACACGTCATAAGTCACCGAATACGAACCAACCAAAGAGGTATCCACCCCCAAAGCATCAATGCTCACATTGGCCGTCAGATCACCATCCACCACATCAAACGCAGTAGCCCCCAACTCCACATACGAATCAACATTCACCTCCAACACCTGCGGATCCGCCCCCACCAACGAAATCACCGGCGGCTCCACATCCGGAGCCACCACGTTGACGGTGCGGACCTTCTGGATCGCCGAGTTCCCCTCATCATCGGTCACGTCATAAGTCACCGAATACGGACCGGCCGTCGAAACATCCACCCCCGAAGCGTCAATCACCAAACCCAACGGACCCGACTGATTATCAGTAACCACCGCCCCCAACTCCACATACAAACCACCAACCACCACCGTCTGCGGATCCGCCCCCAACAACGAAATCACCGGCGCAGTCGTATCAACCACCTCCACCGTGCGCACCACCTGCACCGCCGGGTTCCCCGACGAATCCGACACGTCATAAGTCACCGAATACGAACCAACCAAAGAGGTATCCACCCCCAAAGCATCAATGCTCACATTGGCCGTCAGATCACCATCCACCACATCAAACGCAGTAGCCCCCAACTCCACATACGAATCAACATTCACCTCCAACACCTGCGGATCCGCCCCCACCAACGAAATCACCGGCGGCTCCACATCCGGCTCCGGTGGGGTGGTGGGGCAGCCGGCTTGGTAGTTGTTGTCGACTCCGGAGGCGTCGAGGACTTGGTCGTAGATAGCTACCAGACAGAACTCGCCTAACCAGGGCCGATCCTGGGAAAACTCGTTTGCCAGATTCAGCGGATAGGAAGGGTCCCACACCGAGAGGCTGCCCCCCACCGAATCGGTTTCGACCGGGACCCCATCCAAATAGATGACCGTCGCCCCACCCGCCGTCCGGGTGAACACCACATGCATCAACCGGTCTACGAAACCACCCGACGTGACCGTGGCCGGATACCCATACGAAGTCGTCGCGGTAGTCCGCATCCGCGCTTCGATCTGATCACCCGTCCCCGCCACCACCGAACCCTGACCAACCACCATGTTCTGATTCAACGAATCAGCCGAAATGGACACCATCCGCGCCGGTGCCCACTGGGTGATATCAGCCGTATCCACCCACAACTCAACCGTGATCTCCCCCGAATCCACAACCGCATCAATCACCTTCGAAGCAGCCACCCCCGACGTGATCAACGTTGGGGAATCAACCGACAAACCCCCACCCGAAACCCACGACACCGCCCCCACATCATCAACAGTCAAATCCAACGGGACACCAAACCCCGACGAATCCCCCACCACCGAACCAGAACCCTCCAAAAACAAATACTCAACCACCGCCCCACCAACCCGGGTGGGTGAAATCTGTCCCTGAGCAGTTCCGGTCAGCACGCCGGCAATCAGTCCGACCGAGAGGACCAGGGAGAGAAATCGAAAACAAGAGGATGGCCACGTCAACTCATGGCGATTTGCCGCAACAAATTGCTCGCGCCCGCGACCGAACAGACCACTCAACATGTCATCCAACTCATGACGCCCCCATCGCGTAGTCATTCCCAAAGACAGGCTGAAACCCTCTCATCGGCCCCCGACCAAGACCGTTGTAGAGGCGGTTTGGCCAAGTTGGGATAGGCCAGAGATGCTAGTCAGCGTTCTAACCCTCCGTCGGGGCAGTGCACCAGGCAACCAAGCAGGCTTCCACGGCAGCCCGCCCCGTCCCCAGTACTCAGCCTTCAGTACTGCTACCGGCGTTCGCTGGCTGTACGGGGCGAAAATGGTTACGTGAGGTTGATTGAGTGCCGGCTCCGGAATCCACGGATCCAATGATCAGCCCTCTCTCATCCCCAGCCGAACCCGCAGGAAAGCGTCGCGGTACTAGTGACACCGTACTTCTCACCGAGGGTGAGCCGTTGCAGCCGGCCCTACTTCCGCAAAAGTGCTCCGTACACAAAACCGAGTGGGCCCATCCTCCAGATGTCTTCGACCTGCAGTGGTCCGCCGGCGAACAACTCCTCGGGAGGTGGCAGCTTGTCGAGCGAGCGATGGAGATAGGTGTACTCGTCGTCGCGCCCCAACTGCGGCGCCGACCAGCGGAAGGACAACTGCGGTACCAGCTCGATGCAGCGCGGCCGACAGTGTTCCCACCGGCCGGCCCAATCCGATGATGACGGCTTTTCCGCCGGGGCGCAGGACACGACTGACTTCCGTCAGCGTGGTGGGGATAGAGGTCAGATTGCGAAACACGTAGGAAGAAAACACGCTGTCGAAAGAGCCGTCGGCGAACGGCAGGGCCTCCCCGATCCCTACCACCTTGGCTTGGGAAGGATTGAGCGCCAGCATCTCGACCACGGGATCCAAGGCGACCACTTGCCGATTGCCGAAGACCGGTCCCGCTCCCCCGGTTCCCGCTCCCAGATCCAGCAGTCGACCGGCCGGAAGCCGGTCCGCCCCGGTGCGACGCCAGGCTTGCTCCCGGCCTAGGGACAGAATTCGGTTGAGGCGGTCGTAGCGTCGGGCGATGCCGGAGAAGACTTCCTGGCCTTGGGCCCGTTCGCTCACGGTGCGATGGTGTCGAACCCAACGTACGGACGGAGCGCAGCAGGAATCCTGATCGAACCGTCGGCTTGTTGGTGGTTCTCGATGATGGCCAGCACAGTCCGCGAGCTGGTTACCACCGTCCCGTTGAGAGTGTGAACCAGACGGTTCCCCGTCTCGTCTTTGAACCTCGCCCGGAGACGGCGCGCCTGGTAATCGGTGGTATTCGAACACGAGGTGATCTCTCGGAAGGTCTCCTGGGAGGGAACCCACACCTCAATGTCGTATTTCTTCGCCGCCGGAGCGCCCAAATCGCCTGCAGCAACATTCACGACCCGGTAGGGAAGCTCGAGGTCCTGCAGGACCTGCTCTTCAATCGACAACATGTAGTCGTGCTCTTGCCACGAATGATCGGGATGGCAAAACGAGAACATCTCGACTTTGTCGAATTGGTGCATCCGAAAGATGCCCCGGGTGTCCTTGCCATAGGTACCGGCTTCCCGACGGAAACAGCTGGAAAAGCCGGCGTAGCGAATCGGTAGCTCCTCTCCGTCGAGAATCTCGTCGAGGTGAAGGGCGGCCAGGGAAACTTCCGACGTGCCGACCAAGAACAGCTCATCACGCTCGACCGCGTAGACCTGGTCGCGTTCGCTCGGGAAGAAGCCCGTGCCGAACAGCGCCTCCTCGCGCACGAGCACGGGCGGCACTACGGCCGTGAACCCCTCCCCGGTGAGACGATCCATCGCAAATCGCACGAGGCCCAACCCCAGGAGGGCCGCTCCACCCTTCAGAAAGGCGAACCGCGATCCGGACAATCGCACCCCGCGCTCTACGTCGATGATCCCGAGCGATTCTCCGAGTTCTTGATGATCCCGAACTGGAAAATCAAATGGGTACGGCGTCCCCCACCGACTCACTTCAACAGCATCTGCCTCGGTAGTTCCGTCCGGGGCCGATGGGTGGGCCATGTTGGGAACGTTGATCCACAGATCTTGGAAACGTTCGTCGAGTTCGTCTGCCTCCGCGAGAAGGCGTTTGTAGGTTTCAGCCATCTGCCCGGCGTCGTCGATAGCCTTTTGCCGGGCTTCGCCCTCCAGGCGTGAGATCTCCTTGCCGGCCAGTTTCTGTTCAGCGCGAGTCTGTTCGGCTTCGCTTCTCACGGCCCTGCGTCGCTCATCCAGGTCGATCAGTTGATCAACGTCGATGTCTGCTTGGCGGCGCGCCAAAGCCTCGCGAAGGGCATCCGGGGTTTCTCTCAATATGGCCAGATCGATCATGTTGCCCGGATGCTACAGCTGGAGTGCCCGGTTGATGACCTCTCGTTCCTCCGGGGAGACCGGTTCTTCGGGAACTCCAGCCGCGATCCTCTTCAGGTAGAAAGACGTTTCCGTCCGGGAGACCAGCACACTCACTACCAGTCCGCTCCCCTCGTCATCCAGAAGGGCGATGGATCGCGACCGAGCGCCCCCCACGTCTCCGTAGGCGTCGTAGTTGATGACCCCGGTCCGCCGCAGCGATGTCAACGACCGCTGTTCCAAGTGCAGCATTCGCTCTTGGAGATCAGAGATGGCGGCATCGTGGAGACCCAATTCGTTCTCGATCCGGTGAAGCAAGTCGTAGAGCTCGTCATCGCCGAGGGGGATTCCCGAGACGCTTTGCTTCAGGTTGACTACCTCCCACGCCAACCAGGCGGAGGCTAAGGCCAAAACCACAACGATGATCCACAGACCTGTGCTCATGCCGGCTCGTTCACGAAAAAGGGCACTTCTCGGCGATTGTTGTCGGTATCCAGCTCACCGTCCACAAGCGTGATGCTGAGGGTCGCAACCAGTCTCTCCCCGGCCGGCACTGCCAGATCGGCGAATTCGACCGTCAGGCTGCCGCCGGCTTCCAGTTCTGCCAAATCCTCGGAGCGCTCCTCGAGCACTGCTCCTTGCGAATCCTCCATGACGATCGAAACCGTTACTTCCTCCTCGTCCCGATTCCCCTGATTGACGACCACCACCTGGATGAGGAGGGTGTCCGTATTCGGAAGAATCGGGGCCCCGTCGGTGATCCCCCCCGTTTCTACGGGTTCAAGGCGAACGGTGGCAATCGCCAGGATCGCGACTCAGCGCCAGGCCTTCTGAACGAGAAGCAACCCCCGCCAAACGTTCGGCGTAGGTGAGCGACGACAGTGCAACGGACAGATATCCCACGTCCGGGTACTCCCCGAGCTCCACGTCGGCTTCGCTTCGCAATGCCTCGGCTTCCTCGACGAACCGGGTGTAGGCCCGATCACCAACCTCGAGATCGACCAGAACGTCGGCCAGACTCCCGATCGGCACCGCGCCACCAGGATCAGGGATGACGTTCAGCAAGGCTTCCTCGAAGTCTGTCAGGCCCGTCTGCCACGACGTGACGGCCAGCGACAGGGCGGCCGCGGCCCGAGCAGCATCCGGCGGAACGCCGACCGAGTCCAGCCTGGTCGACGAGCTGTTGGCCGTCTCGATCATTTGGGTCATCAATGTGTTTAGGCGGTCCCTGTCGAGAGTCTGCAAGCCGGAAATGACTCGATCTTTGAACTCGACCGACTGATCGCTGTGTTCAAGCGCCACTTCCCGGGCCTCCTCCAGGTAGGCAACCAGGGCGCGAGTATCTGAGCGCAGGCTGCCCGCAGCGATGAACACCACCGCAATCACCGACACGAGCACCAGCGCCAACAACGCACCACGCCGGCGGCGACGTCTGGGATACGTGGGATACAACTAGGGGTCCCCAAGGGAAGAGAAGCGCACCGGAAGGATATACCGTGGCGAGAGTTTCCGCAGGAAACTCTGTTAGGCCGAGCGCAGCGAGGAACAGTGTGGCCCAACTGGACAGAACTCAAAACACGAGACCCGGTCCGGCGCGGAGTTTGCACGGCAAACTCGGTTAGTGACGAGCGCAGCGAGGAACGCCGTGGGCGAGGGGGGACTTGAACCCCCACGAGCCTAAGCTCACAGGCACCTGAAGCCTGCGCGTCTGCCAATTCCGCCACTCGCCCCTAGTGCCGAAAGCACTTGTGAGGGCCAGAATCGTACCATGCCGGTAAACGGGCGGCTCAGTCGCCCGTTCTTAGGCATCTGGGGCCGGGCCGGGATTCCCAGGTACCGTAGACTGACCGGATGAAGCTCGTACGCGACTTCGAACGCCGCCTCGAAAAGCTAATCGACGGGATGGCCGGGAAGGTCTTTCGGGGCAAACTCCACCCCGTGGAATTGGCGACCCGCCTCGTCCGCGAGGCAGACCTCGCCGTCGAAGAGGGTCCTCTTGGGCCCACCGCTCCCAATGTCTACACCTTGCGGATGAATCCCCGCGACCTGGACGCCGAAGTTCCGTCGGCGCTGGTCCAAGAACTAGAGCAGGTGCTGGAATCGACCGCGGCCGACCGGGGCTGGCAGCTCGACGGCCCGGTGCGGGTATCGATCAAAGCAACGGAAAGCGCTTCGATCGGCACCGTCGAGTGCCGGGTCAGCCGGCTACCGGGCAAACGCCAACCGTGGGCGTATCTCACAGCCGACACCGGGGCTCGCTATTCACTGGTGCGCAACCGCTCGGTGGTGGGCAGGTCGGAGACCTCTGACGTCACGATCAACGACCCCGGCGTCAGCCGAACCCACGCCCTCATCTGGCGCGAGGGGGGCGAGGCCTGGGTCTCAGACCTCGATTCGGCCAATGGGACCGAAGTTGATGGAACCTCCGCCAACTCCCCCTTGCTTCTCACGACAGGAGCCGTCCTAACCTTGGGACCAGTTGCGTTGACCTTCGGCCAGGTATAGGAGATCGCCGACCAATGCCCGCACTGCTACTGACGCTCCTCAAGTTCATCTTTGTCGCCTTCATCTACCTCTTTGTCTGGCAGGTAGCCCGCGCGGTAGGTCTCCACATCGGAACTGGAGAAACGGGGCGCCGACGGAAGCCGAGCACCCAAGTGGTGGTCGTGAAGTCCGAAACTCAGGCCGGGATGGACATCTCGGTCAAGGACGCGGTGGTGTTGGGTCGCAGTCCGGAAACGGATATTGTGCTCGAAGACCCCTACGCGTCGGAGTTCCACATGCGGCTGATACGCCAAGAAGGCGGCATAGTGCTGCACGATCTCGGGAGCACGAACGGGACCTACGTCAACGGGCGCCGGGTGGGCGCCCCGATTTCGCTGAGCAAAGGGGACGCCATTCAAGTTGGCAAAACCATCATGGAGGTTCGATGACCTTCACCTGGGCAACCGGGTCGCACCGCGGTCGAGTCCGGGACAACAACGAGGACTCGGTCTACCCGACCACCGGTGGAAAGAACGAAGCCGGCTTGGTGGTCGCCGTCGCCGACGGCATGGGCGGTCACGTTGGCGGCGAGATCGCCAGCCGTCTCGCTATCGAAGCCGTCGCCGGTGACGCCGACCAAACCATTGCCCAACGTGTCTCCAAAGCCAATGACCTGATCCTGGCGGAGGCGGCCGCTAATCCTGAACTACGCGGCATGGGTACCACCTTGACAGCCGCTCAGTTGCGGCCGCAGAGGTCACTCTCGATCGCCCATGTCGGGGACAGCCGGGCATATCTGATGAGGATCGGGATTCTCGAGCAGCTCACGAACGATCATTCGGTCGTAGCGGAGTACCTGCGCGCCGGCAGCATTCGGCCCGAGGACGTTGCCACCCACCCTCAACGCAGCATGCTCACAAGGGCATTGGGTCTCTACGAAGACATCGAAGTAGACACGTTGGAGGCGAAAACCCGCAAAGGGGATCGGTTGCTGCTTTGCTCAGACGGCCTGACTTCGATGGTGCCGGAACCGCGTATTGCGGAGATCCTCAGGAATGGAACCCCCGAAGAAGTGGTGTGGTCGTTGATCGAGGCAGCCAATCAGATGGGCGGTCATGACAACATCTCGGTCGTTGTCGTTGATGTGGGTCCGTGACCAGGAACGCTGAAGCCGCGCTTCTGGTCGGCGCGGCGACGGTTGCCGCTTTTGGGGTCGCCCTGGTAAACCTCGCCCAGGGTGATGGAATCGACGCCCAGGTCGCTCTCACGTTCATTGTGATGTTGGCCGCTTTCGGCGGATTCCATCTGGCTATCCGGCAATGGTCTTCCGAAGCAAGCCAGTATCTCTTGCCGCTCGCGGCCATCCTTACCGCCATTGGTTTCGTCGAGGTCTACCGCCTCGATCGGGGCCTGGCATCCCTGCAACGGTGGTGGTTGCTCATCGCCACAGTGTTGGCCGTGTCCCTTCTCTTCGCAGTGCGCCGCACAGGGTTGGCGCCCCTACGCCGCTACCGGTACGTGTTCTTGCTGTCCGGCTTGCTGTTGCTGCTTCTCCCACTTCTTCCGACCGACTGGAACTTCCCCCTGCGGGGGTTCGAGCAAAACGGCTCCCGACTCTGGATCCGTCTGGAAGCCGGCCCGATCCGCCTGCAATTTCAACCCGGCGAGATTGCCAAGCTCGTACTCGCAACATTCCTGGCCTCATACCTGGGTGAACGCCAGGCGGTCCTGGCCTTGCAGACTCGACCGCTCAGCCGCTACCGGTTGCCCGAATTGCGGCAGTTGGCGCCTTTGGTGATTGCCTGGGCAGCCAGCTTTGTCGTCCTCGTTTATCAGAGAGATCTCGGTGCTTCGCTCCTGCTTTTCGCCCTCTTCATCGCAATGCTCTACGCAGCCACCGGCAGGGTCGTCTACCTGACCAGCGGTGGCCTGCTCTTTGGAGCAGGTGCCATCGCCGCCTGGCTTTCGTTTGACCACGTGCAGCGCCGAGTTGACGCCTGGTTGGATCCGTTCGCCGATTTCGCAGACACCGGATATCAGATCGCCCAAAGCCTGTTCGCCTTCGGAAGCGGCAGTCTTTCCGGATCCGGCCTGGGGTTAGGAGCTCCCGACCGTATACCCAACGCGGCTACCGATTTCATCTTCGCCGCAATTGGCGAAGAGTTGGGGTTGGCCGGAAGCGTCGCCGTTATCGCCACTTTCGCCCTACTGGTAGCTGTGGCTTTTGGCATCGCGCTGCGCTCCCGCGACACATTCCGCAAACTCCTGGCCGGCGGTTTGGCGTTCGTGCTCGGCCTACAGACATTCCTCATCATCGCCGGCGTCACTCGCCTGTTGCCCCTAACCGGCATCACGCTGCCTTTCATGTCCTATGGAGGATCTTCACTGGTAGCCAACTTCTTGCTGCTGGCCCTGCTGGCCCGGGTCTCTCACGAGGAACGAACATGAATCAACCGTTGCGTCGCCTCGCCGCCGCCCTGTTTGTGGCATTCGCCTTGCTGATACTCGACGTCACCTACCTGCAGGTAGCCGCCGGCCCCCGGTATCGGGACGATGATCGCAACCCCCGGGTCATAGCCAGCCGGACCGGAAAAGAGCGGGGACTCATTCTGACCGCCGACCAACAGATACTGGCCCAATCGATCGCCGATCCTGACAACCCCCAGCGCTTCAGCCGGTCCTACCCGGAAGGTGAGCTCTACGCTCATCTGGTTGGTTTCTCATCGGTGAACTTCGGGGACGACGGCTTGGAGTTGGTGTTTGCCGATGATCTGCGGTCAAAACGGGACTTGACGATGTCCGACTTGTTGAGTGCTTTGCTGGGAGGCGATCTGCGCCCGAAGAGCATCCAGTTGACAATCGATCATGAACTTCAACAGATCGCCTATTCGGCCCTCGGTACCCAACGCGGCTCGGTGGTTGCCATCCGACCCGACACCGGTGAGGTACTGGCCATGGTTTCGAGACCGTCTTTTGATCCGAACCTATTCCTAGGCAGCGAAGCAATCGCCGCCCGGGAAAGCCTGCTGGCCGACCCCGATGAGCCCCTGGCCAATCGTTCGACCAATCGCACCTACCCACCGGGATCGGTTTTCAAGGTCGTCGTAGCCGCGGCCGGGATCGAATCAGGCACGGCCGGACCCGAAACCCTTTTCCCCGACCCCCCTGCTCTTGAATTGCCCGGCACCATCGAAGTCATCCGGAACTACGACCGACAGGTGTGCGCAGGCGGCGACCAGGTCAACCTCCAGACGGCGTTCCGCCGATCCTGCAACACGGTGTTTGGGGCTTTGGGCCTGCAACTCGGCGCCGAAAACCTCGCCCTGCAAGCCGAGGCTTTCGGCTTCAATCAAGACACTCCCTTCGAGATTCCCGTCATCAACTCGGTCTTCCCCGCTCCCTCCGAGTTCGCGAACGACCTTCCTGCTCTGGCCCAAAGTGCGATCGGGCAGCGGGACGTCCGGGCCACACCCCTGGAGATGGCTCTGGTCGCGAGCTCCATCGCCAACGATGGCATCGCCATGGAGCCCTTCCTGGTGTCCCGCGTCTTCGACGCCGACGGCGAGGTGCTATCCGCAACCGAGCCGGGGTTGCTCCAGCGGGCCGTGTCTCCTTCAACCGCCTCCATCATTTCCGATCTGATGGAGAGGGTGGTGGCCTCCGGGACGGGAACCCGCGCCACCGTCCCGAACGTTCGTGTAGCGGGCAAGACCGGCACGGCGGAAACCGGGATCGGTCCGCCACATGTGTGGTTCATCGGATTTGCGCCCGTTGAGCAACCGACCATCGCTCTCGCTGTGCTTGTCGAATCAGGAGGCGAAGCAGGCGAAAACGCTACGGGTGGATCGGTAGCCGCCCCTATCGCCCAGGAAATCCTTGCCTATTGGGTTCAAACGAATGGATAAACCCCCCCTACAATCGCCACGGATGGAACCTTCCCGCACTCTCGCCGACCGTTACGAACTGCTCGGGCATATAGCCCGAGGCGGTATGGCCGACGTATACGAAGCCCGCGACACTCTGCTGGGCCGTCGCGTCGCGGTGAAGGTGCTTCACTCCCAGTTCAGCTCTGACGAAGCATTCGTAAAGCGGTTCCGTCGTGAAGCTCAGGCCGCCGCCAATCTCAGCCATCCGAACATCGTCGGCATTTTCGACTGGGGACAAGAAGGATCCACCTACTTCATCGTCATGGAGTTGATAGAAGGAAAGTCTCTCCGCGACGTGCTGCGCGACGAAGGTCCTTTGCTGCCTCGCCGGGCCCTCGAGATCAGCGCCGAGGTAGCCGCGGCTTTGAGCGTGGCTCACCGGTCGGGCTTGGTTCATCGCGACGTCAAGCCGGGCAATATGCTCCTAGCCGCCGACGGGACCGTCAAGGTGACCGACTTTGGGATCGCCCGAGCTTGGGACGACTCATCCGAACTCACCAAAACCGGGGCAGTAATCGGAACTGCCACCTACTTCAGCCCGGAACAAGCCCAAGGGGCGCCGGCCGACGAACGGTCGGACATCTACGCCCTCGGGGTGGTGATGTACGAGATGCTCACCGGTCGTCCTCCTTTTTCGGGAGAAAACCCCGTCGCCGTGGCCTACCAGCACGTGTCGTCCGTCGCAGCCCAACCATCGGTCGACAATCCGGACATCCCCCCCGATCTCGATGGCATCGTCATGCGGGCTCTGGACAAGGAACCCGACCGCCGTTATCAGACTGCCGACGACCTGCGCCACGACCTCCTCCTCTTCCTGCGCGGGGAGACCCCGGCGGTCGTACCCGCCGCCGATGCGCCGACTCAACTCATGCAGCCGTCGCAGGTTCCACCCCCCACTGCCACCCCCGATGAGATCTACCGCCAGGTGGCTTCTCCCGAACAGACCACCAGCCAGCTTCCCTTCATCATCACCACCTTCGCTCTGGTCATTGCCTTGGCCGTCGGGATCTTCCTGCTCCTGAAAGCCCTGGCTCCCGGGACTCCCGAGGAAACTCTGATCGCCATCCCCAACGTGGCCAGCATGACCCAAGCCGAAGCCCTCCTGGAGCTCCAACAATTGGGTTTCAACGTGATTCCCGAACCGAACGCCAGCGACACGGTCGAAGAAGGACGGGTGATCGGCACCAAGCCGGCGGCCGGTGAGGAAGCCGAAGACGGAGCGTTCATTATTGTCTACGTATCGCTGGGCGCGGAGGCGTTCCCCGTCCCGCCGGTCGTTGGTCAGGATCTGGTCCGAGCTACCGAACTGATCGAGAAGGCTGGGCTGGTACTCGGTACCGTCGAGCAGGTAGCCGATGACGCAGCTCCCGCCGGCGAGGTCATCTCCCAGGATCCACCCGCCGGAGAGGATGCTGCCCCCGAGACCGCGGTCAATCTGGTTGTCTCGACCGGATTGGCGGAGTTTCCTGTTCCCGATGACCTGATCGGACGTTCGGAAGGCGACGTCGGCTTCCGACTGGGCAATCTGGGGCTGGAACCGGTTTTCGACACCGAATTCTCGTCGGAGATTCTCGAGGGATTTGTGATCAGAACCGAGCCGGTTGGTGGGGCAACCGTGAAAAAGGGCGACCAGGTGACGGTTTACGTCTCGGAGGGCCCGGAACCGGTTGTGGTCCCCAATCTGATCGGGAGAACCGAAGAGCAGGCCCGGTCGGCTTTGGAGGCCCTCGGCCTGGTGATCAGAGTCAATGCCACCACCGTCGAAGTAGCCCCCGACCAGGACGGCCTGGTGGCCGAGCAGGTTCCGGCTGCTGGAGCTGAGGTCGAACCGGGCAGCACTATCTCGGTCACCCTAGGCAAGGCGCCACCGCCGACCACGACCACGACCACGACCACGACTGAGGCCACAGAACCTCCACCCTGACGTCACTTCGGTCGACAGATTCCCTCTGATCACAAGGCCAGGAAGTTGGCCAGCAAAGCCTTCCCTTCGACCGTGAGGATGCTTTCGGGGTGGAATTGCACCCCGGCGATGGGGTACTCCCGATGACGGACTCCCTGCACGACCCCCTCCTCACTCCACGCACATTCCTCGAGCACGTCGGGCACTTGCGCCGCGGCCAGTGAGTGATATCGAGTGGCGGTGAACGGGTTGGTCAAGCCCTTGAAAACGCCCTGACCGTCGTGGGTGATCTCAGAGGTTTTGCCGTGCCGAATCTCTGGGGCCCGATCGACCGAACCGCCGAAGGCCACGACTACCGCTTGGTGACCAAGACAGACACCCAAGGTGGGGATGTGCGGGCCCAGGGTGGCGATGTACTCGATCGAATAGCCGGCGTCCTCGGGACGACCCGGACCGGGGGAAATCACCAACCGATCCGGCGCCAGGGCCTTGGCCTCCACCGGGGGCAACGCATCATTGCGAACAACAAGAGGATCGGCCCCCAGCTCGCCCAGATATTGGACCAGATTGAAGGTGAAAGAGTCATAGTTGTCGAGGACCAGGACTTTCATGGCCGGGCGAGCCTACCTCGTTCCAGGACTGACAGGTCCACGGCACCCGACTAGCCTGTCCGCCATGCCGAAATCCAAGGTCAGAAAGAAGAAAAGAGCCCAGCCGGGACGGCCTACCCCCCCGTCGACGCCCGCCTCCAAGATCAAAGGCGAGTCGCCGATATGGTACGTAGTCACGATGTTCGGTTTGATGGGTCTCGGAGTCGTTCTGGTGGTGCTGAACTACGTGCTCACCAACGTCTTTGGTGGTTGGGGCTTGTGGGTGGGTTTGCTCGGCATCGCGGCCGGCTTCCTGATGACCACCAACTACCGCTAGATATCTTCCCCGTTCTTGCCAGACGCGGGAATTACACCTGTGTAGTTTTCCCCAGATCTGTCAACACCCTGTGGACTAGACGGGTGTCATCTCTTCCCGGCAGTGCTTGGGCGGGTCCGTCTCCGTGGTGGAGGCGACGGTCACGATCAGTTCCGTCCCGCAGATCGAGCACCGATAATGCTGTTCCACATCGATAATCTCGTCAGGATCCACCTCGGGGGGTGGCGTGCTCAACATGATGAGAATCTTCCGGATTCCCCAGAAGATGACCACCCCGATAACGATGGCGATGAGAACGTCACCCACGATGGGCAGCGTACCCGGAACCGACTGTTCGGTCTTCAGATCCTTTCAATGATGAGGCCGTTCGCCAGGCCGCCCCCCTCGCACATTGCCTGCAATCCGTACCTACCACCGGTCCGCTCGAGTTCGTGAACGAGAGTGGTGAGGAGCTTGGCCCCACTGCAACCGAGTGGATGACCGAGGGCGATAGCGCCGCCATTCACATTGGTCCGCTCCCACAGGGCTGCGTCGTCGCCGGGCATTTCACGCCTCCAGGCCGCCACCACGGAAGAGAACGCCTCGTTGATCTCAAACAGGTCGATGTCGTCGATCGTCAGCCCGGCTTTCTCCAGGACCTTGTAGGAAGCCGGAATTGGGCCTTCCAGCATCATCACCGGATCGACGCCGGCCAACGAAAAGCTCACGAAACGGGCTCGGGGACGAAGCCCGAGACTCTCGGCCTTGGCCTCGCTCATGATCAGCACCGCGGCGGATCCGTCCGAGATCTGTGACGAGTTGCCGGCACTGATCACTCCATCCTCCTTGAAGGCCGGTTTGAGCGAAGCCAGCTTCTCGAGGGAGGTGTCCCAGCGGATCCCCTCATCTACCGTCATGACCTCGTCGACGCCCTCAACGGTGACCGGAACCGGGGCAATTTGGCTGTCAAAGCGGCCCTCTTTGGTGGCCCGCGCAGCTCGTTGATGCGATTCCAGCGAGATCACATCGAGCTCTTCCCGTCCAATGCCCCATTTCTCAGCGATCATCTCGGCACTCACACCTTGGGGAACCAAACCGTGGTCGTATCGCTCGAGCATCTTCGGGCCGAACGGCACTCCCGGACCCTGTTGAGCGGTGACCAACATCGGTACCCGGGTCATCGATTCCACCCCGGCGGCAATCACAATGTCATATACACCGGCCATGACTCCTTGAGCAGCGAAGTGGGCGGCCTGCTGGCTGGATCCGCACTGGCGATCGATGGTGATCCCGGGCACCTCCTCGGGGAAGCCTGCCGCCAGAGCGGCATTGCGGCCGATATTCACTCCCTGCTCGCCGGTCTGGGAGACGCATCCCATGATCACGTCGTCGATCAAGGCCGGATCCAGGCCGTTTCTTTCAACGATGGCCTCGAGGGTATGGGCGGCCAGGTCGGTGGCATGCCAGTCCTTGAGCTTGCCATTCCGCCTTCCGGTTGGCGTCCGGACGGCATCCACGATGACTGCGGTCTGCATGCAAGCTCCTTGTCGCTGGTGGGGTCAATGGTAGATGCCGATACGCGAGCTACGGGCGGAAACCCTGAATCCCTCTTGGCATGGCGCGACGGGTCTTTGGAGTTCGGAAAGGAAACGCCGGTCGCTTCACGCCCTAAGTGAGTTTCCTACGGAAACTCAAACGTACTCGCCAACGGCGAGTACGCAACGTGGAGATGATCGGACTTGAACCGACGACCCCCTGCTTGCAAAGCAGGTGCTCTTCCAACTGAGCTACATCCCCGTAGGGCCCTACTTTATCGGGAACCGGAAGCTGAATCGAAGGTCGACATGATCGTCTCGAAGACGAATTCGAGTTCGATGAGGTCCTCAGTGCTGAAGGTGACGATGAAAACCGTATCCACATCGAACACGTAGTACTGAACTGCAAAATGGGTGAAGCCGGTCTCAGGAGCGAAGCCGTAGCTCGCCTTGACGGCCGGACCCAGGGGCACTTCCACCAGATCCACGGCGGGAGCCACCGCGCCAAATTGCTCGAGGGTTTCACCCAGAACAGGAACAACAGCTGCGGGAGTGTCGCCGGGGGCTCTTACCGACGAAAGGATGTTCAGGTTGGTGACGAAGTCCTCGTCCTGGTGTCCCAAGTCGTAGGCCAGCAAGAGGCCTCCCTCGCTGATGATGCCTTGTGCTTCCTCATTGATCAGCGCGGCGGACTCCGGGAGGGCGGCCAAGCCTTCGGTCAGCAGTTCCTCCCAACCTTCCTGGGTGAGATCAACCGTCACCCACGATTCGGGCAACGCCAATTGAAGGCCCTCACCTTCAATCTCGATGAACTCGTAGCCCACCGGAGCTTCGAGGAAGGTGGTGGTGGTGGTTGGCGCCGTCGTGGTGGTCGGCATCGTGGTGGTCGTGGTGGTGCTGGTGGTCGTCGCCGGGGCCGTGGTTGAAACAACCTCAGGCTCGGCCGCACAGGACGCCGCCAACAAGGCAAAAGACAGAAGGGTGACGACCCGCTTCGTCATCACTTCACGGTACCAGTTGGATCCGCAGGCGGGTCGGGCCGTGTCACCCGAACGAGTGTGTCGATAGCTTCAAATCGGCCTTCGTCGTTCTCAACGACCCGCACAACCCGTTCCGCCTTGACTATCTCGAGTCCGGGCATCGCCGCCGTAATGTCGGCCGGCGTGTACAGCAGCGAAGGGTCTTGAGGACCGCCGTAACCGTGCTCGAGGTTGGTGACATCATGGCCGACCACCAACAAAGTTCCTCCGGGAGCCAGAGCCTCTGCCCCTCTTTTCAGCATCGCGTCCCGCTGGTCGACGGGAATATGGATGTAGAAACAGACAACCAGATCGAAGGCCCTCTCTGGAGCCTCGTAGAGATTCAGATCCTCGGTAACCCAGGTCGCCTCGACCCCTCGAACGGCGGCCATCTCGCTGCCCTTGGCGATAGCAACACCGGAGAAATCCACCGCCGTGACCTGCCAACCCTGTTCGGCCAACCAAACGGCGTTACGACCCTCTCCGCAACCAAGGTCGAGAGCCGTCCCGGGCGCTAGGGAGGCCACCTCAGCAACTAGGAACCGATTGGGCGCCGCCGTCCACAACAACTCACGGCCTTCGTATCGATCGTTCCAACTCCCACTGTCCATCAGCCACCGCTTTCGTCAGGCACCAGGATTGCTACCATAACGCTCTCGTTTTGGGCCCATAGCTCAGCCTGGTTAGAGCGCATCCCTGATAAGGATGAGGCCCCTGGTTCAAGTCCAGGTGGGCCCACGGTGTGACGAGGTTCCCTCGTCACATTGCAGTTTGTGAAACAAACTGCCCGAGTGGAAGCGACCTAACGGAGTTTGCTTCGCAAACTCCAGGCAACACGCCGGTCGCTTCGCTGAGGGACGCCCTCTCCTCTGCCGTTGAACTCCAACGAAGAGCTACCGGACCAAACCTTCGAATCCGCATCGGCGTACACACAGGTGATGCCGTCCACGCCGCCGGCGACTATATCGGTATCACCGTCAACCAAGCGGCTCGCATCGCTGTCCGCAGCCGCTGCTGGTGACATCCTGGTTTCTTCGGTCGCCGCGGAACTGGCTACCGGTCAAGGTTTCGAGCTGGGACCGGAGCGGGTGGTCGAGCTGAAGGGGTTGGACATCACGCATCGGATCGTGCCGATCTTCTGGTCCGCCGCGACGTGACCGATCGGTTATCTTCGTCGCCGTCAACCGGCGAGGAGACCGGCGGCTTCCTCCATGGTGAAACGCCCTTCGGTCACTTCCCTACCGACGACCACTCCTCCCAGGCGTTTGCCATCGGACTCGAGCTCGGTCAGATTCTTGAGATCGGACAGATTACGAACGCCTCCCGCCGCGATCACCGGATCGTCGACATAGGAGAGGGCTTCGCGGAGAATCAGGAAGTTGGGCGGTTCGGCCAGCGCATCGCGGTTGGCCTCAGCGACCATGAACCCGGCCGCTCCGGCCGATGAGAGTTCGATGATCACTTCCTCAAGGTGGCGGCCGCTGTGAGCCGTCCATCCCCGCACTACCAGCTCTTCGTCGGGTTTCACGTCCAGAGTGATCATGATCCGATCCGGGTACTCCCGGCAGATTTCCCACGTGGCGACCTGGTCCTCGATGGCGGTTGTGCCCATGGCAACTCGCCAGGCTCCCGCCTCGAGGCGGCGCTCGACCTCCTGAAGCGAGCGGACTCCCCCGGCCACCAATACGGGTATTTCAACCGTGGAAACGATCCGATCGACCAAGGGGCGGTTCGAGTAGTCCCCGTACGCCGCAGCGTTCAGGTCGACGACCAGGAGGTGGTCGGCTCCTTTGGCTTCCCAGCCCTGGGCACGGGCGATTGGATCGGCGTCGAGAGCGATGGCGGCTTCGTGGACGTCGCCGTGCGGCAGGCGAACGGCGCGCCCGTCGAGAATGTTGACTCGTGAGTAGAGATCCATAAAAACAGGCTAACCGGCGCCGAAGGCGCCGGGGCGCCCTCCGCTATCCGCTATCCGCTATCCGCGAGCGCATCAAACGAGGCGTTGCCCAGAACTACCAACTACGAACTTGAAACTAGAAACGGGAAACTGGATCTCAATCCAGCAAGACCTCTTCTCGTTGCACGATCTCAAGCGTTCCATCCATCCGGAAGTACTCCTCCTTGCCTACTTCGATGAGTTTCTTGATCAACGAACGTGCCTGCTCACGTTCGATTGGATCATCTGCTTCCAGGCGAGTGACGGCCCTGCGGGCCAAACCGGAGGAGAGCAGCATCGCCGCGGCAGCATCGTGGGCGTAGGGATCCCAATCGTCCAGGGCATCCCGCAGCGCTTCCGCCCCACCGGGAAGATTGGCCAGGCTGGCAGCCGCGTTGTTGCGAACCCACCATGACCGATCTGTGAGCGCATGCCGCAGCCAGGTGACTGCTTGGCCATCCATGAGTTCTCCAAGTGCCCGGGCCGCTTGCGCGCGGACTTCCCAGGCCGGATCGCGGCAGCGCCTGAGACAGGTCGAGCAACGAATGAGGCGAACCGGCTTTTCCAAGAGCGGCCGCGGCCCGCTAGGCGTACTTCTTCGTTCTCGTTTTCGAGCAGCCGGCTGAGCACAGGCTCAGCCCCGGTATCACCGATCAGGCCAAGCGAACGGACCACCAGCGGCCCGTAGCGGGCCGGCCCCTCCAGGTACTCAACCATGGCCGGGACCGCTCCGGAACCGAATCTGGCGAGGGCATCGCCAATTCGGTGCGCGGCCCACTCATCTTCCCTATCCAGTTGGTGAAGAATTGATCGGGCCGACCGGGGATCGCCCATCCGGGCGAGCGCGGCGGCCGCCTGTATCCGCACCTCCGGCACCGGATCCGTCAGGGCCATGACCAACTCTTGCACCGTCGACGGTTCTGCCACCTCGGTCAGTGCCTCGGCGGCCCGCACCCTTACTTCTTTGCGAGTGTGGTGGAGGTCCTTAACGTACCGGCCGACCAGGCCCAGCATCTGGGCAACCGACAACAAGTAGCTCGCGCTCGTGCCCTTCCAGGAAACGCAGATATTGCAGCAACACCTCGCGGAAAACCGGATCTGTGGCCCGTCGGCGCAGCATCCGGGGTATTCCCTCCCGGGTCAGGATCATTCGGCTGAGGAGATCGACGTACCAGACTCTCCGGTGCTCGGCCACAACCCGGCCCCGCACTCCGACGAACTTGGAGAACGCAAAAACCAAACCGGCGCTTACCACTCCGGCACCGAGCACCACCAGGGCACTGCCCAGCCAGTTCATCGTTGCAGACCTCCACGCGGCGGCATGAGCCAACTAGTTCAATCGGCACCTTCCGGGGCACCCTTGAGGATCAGCGGTCTGGGTCGGAAAGCCTGATCGGATCTTGCAGCACGGTCCTGATCGTCGGATAAGCAAGATCGATGGCGGGTTCGGCGGCGATAACGTCGAGGAGTTTCTTCCAGATGTCCTGGTCGACCGACCGACGTTGCCGGGCTGACACGAGTACCCGCCCGGTCAGCAGTACTCCACTGTCCTCGACCGTCACGTAAACGGTCGGGGTGAGATGGGTGTACTTGATCCGGTACTCGCGGGCAGTCGCCTTGATTCGCTCCGCGGCCTTGCCGGAAATCCCCGGTGCCACTTCGGAGAGGACGGCGGCAAACAGCGCTTCGGCCCGTTTCCAATCAGACTCGAACGTGATCAGAAACGGTATCTCGTGCCAGATGAAGCTGAATCCCTCAGTGAAATTGGCCACCGGTGCCGTGAACACCAAACCGTTGGGTATGTGAATGATTCGTCCGGTTGACTGATCGGCATGAACCCAGTTGCCGATCTCCAAAATGCTGAAGCGGAAGACGCGAACATCGATCACGTCGCCTGAGTGGTCTCCGATCTGGATTCGATCACCGGTTCGGAAGGGACGCCGGGCGAGGATGTAGGCCCACCCAGCCAGGTTCTTCAGAACATCGGAAAGGGCAATAGCGACACCCGCCGACAGCAAGCCGAGGAAAGTGGCGAAATTCTCGAACTGGATCAACCAGATCCGCAGCAGGAAGAAGACGGTGACAAGGGTGACGGTGTAGGTCGCGATCTTGCGAGCCCGATACCAGACCTCTGGATCCTGAATCCGGCGGTGGATGATTCGCAACACCAACCAGCGCAGCAGGACGAGAACCAGAACCACTACTGCGGATTGGATTGCCTTCAATTGACCGGTCGAGAGACCCAGAGTCTCTGCTAGCGCTTCCACTGCATCCTCCCGAGGCATCAGGCTAGAGGTTCCTGCTCTCCGGCGGTAGGGAATCCGCCCGCCTCCGGGGAGCAACCACCACTCCCCCTTCCGGGCTTTGCATGATGACCACCTCAGCCCCGTAATGCTTGCTGAGCAAGTCAGCCGTCAGCACCTCTGCGCCGACCCGGCGGCCACGGTACGACCTGACACCAGCAACACGAGGCGATCGGCGTACTGAGCGGCCAGAGTCAGATCGTGCATAGCCGCCAAGACAGTGATCGCTCGGGTAGCTCGAAGTTGGTCGACCAGTTCGAGCACCTGCTGTTGATGACCGACATCGAGAGCCGTGGTTGGCTCGTCCAACAACAATATGGGGGCTTCCTGGGCCAGGGCCCGGCCCAGGACCACCCGCTGGAGCTCGCCACCGCTGAGCGAGTGAAGCGGTCGATCGGCCATTGACTCGAGATTTAGCTCGGCCAGAACCCTAAAAGCGACTTCCAGATCCTGCGGCGTTTCCTTGCCCCACGTCGGGATGTACGGGGTTCGGCCCAAGAGGACGTAGTCCAAAACCGTCATGCCGTCCGGGATCACCGGATTTTGGTGAACCATCGCCATCAGCCGCGACCTTCGCTTGGCCGAGGTGTCGTCGAGGTTGCCGTTGACCCGGATGTCCCCCGTCGTGGAAGGCAAGGTACCGGCCACGGCCCGAAGCAGCGTCGATTTGCCCGATCCATTTGGTCCGATAACGGCCACCCACTCGCCTTCGGCGACGTCAAGATCGACGCTGCGAAGCACTTCTTGTGGCCCGTACCGGGCAGTGAGTCCGCGGCACTGTATGCGCGACATCAGCGAACCACCCGGCGACGGAGAATCATGGCAAAGAACGGAGCACCAACAAAGGCGGTGACCACCCCGATGGGGAGTTCCC
Source organism: uncultured Actinomycetota bacterium (assembly GCA_963823915.1). Classification (GTDB taxonomy): domain Bacteria; phylum Actinomycetota; class Acidimicrobiia; order Spongiisociales; family UBA4744; genus UBA4744. Next base: position 368,262 of record CAWGNJ010000002.1, on the reverse strand, counting down.
CAGGCGAAATAGCCGTACGGGCGAGGAGGTCGGCCGCCAACAGGAAGGCGGCTCCAACCAACATTGATAGAGGCAGGATGACCCGGTAGCTGGGTCCGGCCACCATGCGAACGGCGTGGGGTACGACGATCCCCACGAACCCGATCAAGCCGGAGACCGACACGACCGCGGCCGCACCCAAGGTGGCCGCCCCGATAATCACTAACCGGGCCCGGGTCGGTTGAACTCCCAAAGTAGCGGCCTCCTCCTCTCCAACTGACAGAACATCGAGGATCCGTCGGTAGGCAAAGAGGGTCACCAACGCGACCACTACGTAAGGCAGGACGGCCACCACCTGCGGCCAGGTGGCTCCGCTGAGGCGTCCCAACAGCCAGGTAAAGACCTCACGGATGCGATCCGACGACTGCTGCTGGAGAAACGTCTGCAAAGCCGTCAGGAAAGATCCAATGGCAACTCCCGCCAAGATCAACGTCGCCGGAGTTCGCCTCCCCCCGGCCGCCCTGGCGAAGTAGTAGGTGGCGGTTACCGCCAGTACCGCACCGACAAACGCGGCCACCGGCAGAACCCCGGCTCCGGCACCGGCGGCCAGAGCTGCCGTCGCTCCCAACCCGGCACCAGCGGCCACTCCCAGCAGATAAGGGTCCGCCAATGGATTGCGGAATACCCCCTGATAGGCGCCGCCGGCCGTGGCCAGCATGGCACCAACCAAAGCGCCCAACACGACGCGGGGAGCGCGCAGTTGCCACACGATGGCTGCCTCCTGGTCACTTAGGCCTGACGAAAAGTTCCAGGGGAGCAGATGATCCGCCAACTCGGTGAGCGCAGCACCCGCGCCGATTCGCACCGGGCCCACCGTTATCCCCAAGATGGCTGCAGCCGCCAAAGCCAGCCCGCCCACCACATAGCTGCGCCGCCGGTGGCTCGAGGGGACCGCGGCAGAGGTTGCCATGGTCTAGGAGACCGACTCGATAGCAGCCACAATGTCTTCCACCAGATCTACCGTGCGCGGCCCCCAGCGGCTGGCGATATCCCCGTCCAGTTCGAACACGGCGCCCGTCTTGACAGCAGTCAAGGTGTCCCATCCGGGCCGACTGCTGACGGTCTCGATACTTTCCCCAAAACTGGCATCGCCGAGAAACACCAGGTCAGGGTCTTCTGAGAAGAGGAACTCCTCGGATAGCTGCACGTAACCGGAACCGAACTCATCGGGAACTGAGTCGGCGATATTCGACAATCCAAGCAACCCGTAGATCTCACCCAGGAAGGTCGAAGAGTTGGCGCTGAACAGGGTGTTGTCCACCTCGTGAAACATCGTGAGGGATTCGCCCGAGGTCGAGGCCACCAGACCATCGATCTGCGCTTCGCATCGAGGAAACCAGCTCGGCGGCTTCGGAGTCGCGGCCGGTAACGTCGCCCAGAATCTCGGATTTGCTCGTAGGCGTCGTCCAGATTCGAGGCGGGATCAGAAGGAGAACCGGAATCCCGATAGCCTCCAGTGCAGCCACTTCACCCTGAAAATCGAAAGCGGTGATGACCAGGTCTGGTTCGGTTGCGGCGATCTCTTCGATGTTGAAGTTGAAGGCGTCAACCTTGGTAGTCGCCTCGGCCTCCGCCGGGTAATTGGACGTGAGATCTGTGGCCACGATCAGATCTCCCGCCCCGATCGCGTACAGGATCTCGGTATGGGTTGCCGAGAGGGAGACAATCCGCTTCGGGCGGTCATCGAGAACCACCCGACCGGCGTCACCCTCGACCGTGACGGACGACGCACATGACACCAAGAGAAAGGATCACCAAAAGAGAGAGAACCCGCCAGACGCCTCACCAGTCCTCCAATCCTTCGGAGGACGCTCCGTCCGACGCGGTCGCACGTGCGCCCTTCCTACGAGAGCACTTCCGTGACCATGAAAGGCAGGCGACCTGGCTCATCCCTCCGGGGAGGGCATCACAGTTGCGGGACAGCGCCGGATTTGCACCGGACTTCGCTCTTAGCCACTGGTGGGACCTTCATGGTGTCCGGCTCTACCGGACATCGCAGCTTAGCCTCCTGTCGACCAGCCCGAGAATCTCCCTACACTGGCCCGCATGATTCCGCAGACCGATCCTGTTGATGGCGGCCCTAGCCGCGGCCGTGCTCGCTTTCAGGAAGCGCCCGTCAGGCCCCCGCAACGGTCCGGGGCCTGGGAACCGGTTGAGCTCGAGCGGTGATCAGCCTCCGATGAAGATCGCTCTCGACGCCACCGGAAAGATCGGGTCGCGGGCCGCCCGGGTGCTGCTGGCCGAACGGTCGGTGGAGGCCCTCGGTCTGATCGGCCGTCGATCCACGTCGGGCGACCCCCGGGTGAGCACCATCACCAATCTCGCCGGGTGGGATGTTCTGGCCATCGACGACCCCGAGCAACTGGACCTCCGTTACCGCCAGGCATCAGACCATGGCATCCCCCTCGTTTGCCCGCCGACGAGGTTGTCCGTTCCGTGCCGAACCCGACATTCCGGTCGTCGTCGGGTGCCAACCAGCAGGCTCGGCCTGGCCGCGTGCCTGGCAGCTGACGACGTGCGCCCGCTACGGAAGTCCACTGGAAGTCGTGGTCGGGTGGACCGCAACCGGAAACCCGTTGCGACGTGGCCGACCGCTGATGTTTCCTCAACCCGTAGGGAACCTGTGGGCCCACGAAGGACGGAACGTTTGGCCGGAGGCGCCACCGGGACACTGTTTCTGGCAGCACCGTTCGAAGGACCCTGGACCGGGCTGGTCGCCCGAGTCACGGCAGCAACACCAGAGGGAGTAGAGGTCCGCACGATCGGAGTCGCCGACGACAGCCTCTTCCTAGCGGGTATCGCTCTGGCCGCGGCCGCCCTGGCGGCAGGAACCGGGGCGTTCCCGATCGGACGTGCACTACCCAACGGCGGCCTTCCGGCGTACCTCGACATTGCCCTTCGTGCCGGCCTGGACGGTTGCCACCTTCGTGGAGCGACAGTAGGCGAGCTCGCTGAGTCGAGTCGTGCCGAGTGCCTGACAACCGCCGAGCGAAGCGGAGCGCTACGAGCCGTCGGACCTCGAAATCGCCTCCACCCCGTCTCGGTGAGCGACACCTCCTCGGTGGGAAGATCCACCTGCGGCGGAAGGGACCGAGGGAGGCGGTGGGGTCGTCGTCTGCCAGCTACGGGGAATCCGGACCCCCGGCTGAACGGCCTGAGGAGCGTTGAGCGTCTCCTCGAGGACGACCACCTCGATGCCACCCACGATGTCGGAGATGAGGTTGTACATCAGGCGGCCAGGGTCGTGAGCCCGGTCATCAGCACCGTCCACACGACCCCGAGGAACACCGCGACCCGCAGATATCGCTCGCCGTCGGCGAACAACTCCGCGTCCGCCTCGAGCAGCGTGATCTTTTTGCCGAATTCCTCGATCGCCTGAGGAATCCCGGCGTTGTTGACTACCGCCCACAGAATCACCAGACCCAAGACGAAGGCGACGGCCATCACCGCATAGAAGACGATCGAGACCTTCAATACGGTCCACGGATCGAATTTTCGTATGACCCTGCGTACTCGTCGCACGGATGCCATAGCCTCAGCTCCTCGTGGGGCGAGTGTAACGCCCTACCTTGGTAACCCCGGTGATCAGTCCCCCAACCCAACGATCGCCCGGGCCGACTGGTTCCCGCATTCAGTCCTCGTCTTCCTCAACCGGGATCGGGGCAAAGGCGGAGATAGTCGTACCGGCAGGCATGTTCATGACCTTGACACCGCTGGCTTCCCGCTTCTGCCGGCTGATCTGGTTCGTCTCGGTCCGGATGACCACCCCATCAGAGGAAATCACGAAGATGTTCGCGCCATCGAGGATCGCCCGGGCACCGACGAGGGTTCCCCGCACCCTGGTCAGCTTGATGGCCTTGACGCCCAGACCGCCCCGTCCGCTGATTAGGAAATCCGCTCATTCTGACGCGCTTTCCGTAGCCGCCTGAGGTGATGCACCAGAACCTGCTCGCCATCGGCACTCGAGGCAGCTCCCGATTACCCGATCGCCCTCACGGAGCTTGATGCCTCGAACGCCACGGGTGGCACGGCCCATCGGGCGAAGGTCCTTCTCCGAGAAACGGATCCCTTGACCCATTTCCGGTGAACACCAGCATGTCGTTCTCGCCGTTGGTGGTGCGCACCGCCACCAACTCGTCGCCGTCGACCAGATTGATGGCGACCAGAGTGGCGTTCCGAGAGTCGTAGTCGCTGAACGGGCGTCTTCTTGACCAGGCCCTGCTTGGTCACCATCACCAGGTAGCGGGAGGTCTCGTAATTTCGGGTATCGATCACCGCCTCGATACGCTCTTCCGGCTCGAGCGGGAGCACCGATTGAGCCAAAACCCCCTTGGCGGTTCGGTCCTTGCGGGGGATTTCGTGGGCTTTGATCCGGTGAACCTTGCCCTGATTCGTGAAGAACAACAGGTAGGCATGAGCCGTCGTGTGCACGAGCTTGTTGACGACGTCGTCCTCGTGGAGCGACGCCGCCTTGACTCCTCGACCCCCTCGGCCTTGCGTCCGGTAGGTGCTCGCCTGCAACCGACTTGAGATATCCGTTGGCGGACACCGTGACGACCAGTTCGTCGTCGGCGATGAGGTCTTCGAGAGAGAGGTCTCCCTCATCCGGGATGATCCTGCTGCGCCGCTCGTCGGCGAACTTGTCCCGGATCTCGGTCAACTCCTCGACGATGATGGCTCGCCGGCGAGCAGGATCGGCCAGGATCGCCTCGAGTTCGGCAATGAGGTCCTTCAGTTGCTGGAGATCCTCACGCAAGCTTGCCGGTTTCCAGGGCAGTCAGGCGGCGGAGGGGCATCTCCAAGATGGCGTTGGCCTGGATCTCCGAAAGGCCAAACCGCTCGATCAAACGCTGCCTTGGCGGTCGGAGTGTCTTCGGACGAGCGGATGATCTGGACTACTTCGTCGATATTGTCGACCGCGATGATCAGTCCTTCGAGGATGTGGGCCTTGGCTTTGGCATCCTTGAGTCGATGAGCGTACGTCGCTCGACTACCTCCATCTGGTGGTCGATGTAGTACCCGACCATCTCGGCGATATTGAGAGTTCGAGGAACCCCGTCGACCAGGGCAACGGCGTTGACCCCAAAGGTCTCCTGCAGCTGGGTCATCTTGAAGAGTTGATTGAGCACCACCTGGGGAACGGCTTCCCGTTTGAGCTCGATTACCAGCCGGGTTCCCGAGCCGGGCGGAGCTCTCGTTGCGCAGGTCGGCAATCCCGGCAATCTTCTTTTCATGGACCAGGTCGGCGATCTTGGCGAGCACCCGATCCTGGGAGACCTGATAAGGAAGCTCGGTCACAATGATGGCCGTGCGGCCCTTGCGGATCTCTTGCACGTCCGTGACGGCCCGCATCTTCACCGATCCCCGGCCGGTGGTGAGAGCCTCGCGGATGCCCCTGGTTCCAACCAGGTAAGCCGCCGGTTGGGAAGTCGGGACCTTTGATGATCTTGAGATAATCCTCGATGGGAGCGTCGGGATTCTCGATGGCAAAGATCACAGCATCAATCACTTCGCCCAGGTTGTGGGGAGGGATGTTGGTCGCCATGCCGACCGCGATCCCGGTAGCGCCGTTGGCCAGCAGATTCGGGTACCGGGCCGGCAGCACGATCGGCTCGGACGACTCGCCGCTGTAGTTGTCCTGGAAGTCGACGGTGTCCTCCCGGATGCCTTCCAGGAGATGCATGGCGATAGGCGACAGCCGGCTCTCGGTGTAACGCATGGCCGCCGGCGGATCGTCGATGGTGCCGAAGTTGCCCTGGGGCGAAATCAGGGGATATCGGGAGCTGAAATCCTGTCCCGAGCCGAACCAGGGCGTCGTAAATGGCATCATTGCCGTGCGGGTGGTAGCTGCCCATGACGTTGCCGACTACGGTCGCGCACTTGCGGAAGCTGGTCCCCGGGCGCATCCCGGCCTCGAACATCGCGTAGACGATCCGTCGTTGCACAGGCTTCAATCCGTCCCGAACGTCGGGGAGGGCCCGCGAAACGATGACCGACATCGCATAGTCGAGGAACGACTTCTTGACCTCGTCGTTGATATCGACCACGATGTTGTTCTCTTCATAGGTGCGTTCGTCGACCATGTGTCTTTCTCCCTATCAGACGTCGAGGAACCGGACGTCCTTGGCGTTGCGCTGGATGAACTGCTTGCGAGAAGCGACATCGTCGCCCATCAACGTGGAGAAGACCTCCTCCGACAGCGCCGCATCTTCCAATTCGACCTTGACCAGGTGCCGCAGAGCAGGATCCATCGAGGTGTCTCGAAGTTCGGAAGCATTCATCTCGCCCAATCCTTTGAACCGGCTGACGTCGAGCTTCCGGCCGTTGAGTTCCTCCCTGAGCTGGTCCAGTTCGTCATCGGAGGAGAGGTAGTGGACGTCCTTGCCGGCTTTGACCCGATACAGCGGGGGTTGGGCGAAATACACATACCCGGCCTCGATGAGCGGCCTCATGTGACGGAAGAAGAACGTGAGCAAGCAGCGTGCGGATATGCGCACCATCGACGTCGGCGTCGGTGAGCAACACCACCTTGTGGTACCGGGCCTTCTCGAGGTCGAACTCCTCGCCGATACTGGTGCCGATGGCGGTGATCAGCGACTGGATTTCGGTGTTTTGCAGCGCCTTGGCCAGCCGGGCCTTCTCGACATTGATGATCTTGCCACGAATGGGCAGGATCGCCTGAGTCTCGCTATTTCGGCCCTGTTTGGCGGGACCGGCGGCACTATCGCCCTCGACGATGAACAATTCGCTCACCGAAGCGTCCCGAGACGAACAGTCGGCGAGCTTGCCGGGCAGGCTGGCCGACTCGAGCATGCTCTTGCGCCGGGTCAACTCTCTTGCTTTGCGAGCAGCCAATCTCGCCCGGGAGGCCAGGAGGCTCTTGTCGGCGATGGCCCGCCCCTCGCCGGCATATCGCTCCAACCATTCGGGGAGGAGTCGATTGAGCGTCTTCTCGACGTAGCCACGGATCTCGGTATTACCCAGCTTGGTTTTCGTCTGTCCCTCAAATTGGGGAGATCGCACTTTGACCGATACCACCGCGGTCAACCCTTCCCGGACGTCCTCCCCGGTCAGGTTGTCGTCTTTCTCCTTGAGCAGCCCTTTTGACCGGGCGAAATCGTTGATTGCTCTGGTCAACGATTTGCGGAATCCTTCCTCGTGGGTGCCTCCCTCATGGGTATTGATGTTGTTGGCGAAACTCAGCACCGTTTCGGTGTAGGAGGAAGTCCACTGCAAGGCGACTTCGACTTCGGCGTCCTCGGATTGGTCATCGAAGTAGATCACATGGGGATGAAGCGGTTCCTTGGAGGCATTCAGGTGCTTGATGTAGTCGATCAGTCCACCCTTGTACTGAAAGGTCTCTTCGACCGGTTGCTCCCCGCGTTGGTCGACCAGCCGAATCTCCAAGCCCGCGGTTGAGGAAAGCCATCTCGCGCAATCGGGAGATCACCGTGCTGAGATCGAGGGAAACCGACTCGGTGAAGGTCTTCGGTGAGGGCCAATAAGTGATGGTCGTACCGGTCCGTTTGGCCGGCTTGCCCTTCTTCACCGCCCCGATGGGCCGGCCCTCTTCAAATACCTGAGACCAGTGGAATCCGTCTCTGACGATCTCCGCCTCGAGACGGGCAGAAAGAGCGTTGACCACCGAAACGCCGACACCGTGCAAACCGCCGGATACCTGGTAGGCCCCGGCCTCGAATTTCCCGCCGGCGTGCAAGGTGGTGAGCACCGTGGTGAGTGCCGACTCTTTGGTCTTCTTGTGTTTGTCGACCGGTATCCCTCGACCGTTGTCGCTCACCCGAACGCTTTCGTCCGGGCGGATCGTCACATCTATCCGGGTACAGAAGCCGGCCATCGCTTCGTCGACCGCATTGTCGACCACCTCCCACAAGAGATGGTGAAGCCCGCGCGGTCCGGTCGATCCGATATACATGCCCGGACGGCGACGGACGGCCTCGAGGCCTTCGAGGACGGTGATATCGGCGGCCCCGTAACTCTCAGAGGCGCGATTCGCTGTACTCACAAAGCTCCTTCAAAGAAGAAATGGCCCGAAAGCGAAACCACCCGACGAGTCCCGCCAGAGCCATGTTTACACGAATGTAAGTATACCCTTTCGTGGAGGTATACCCAAGCTCTCAACCTGCAGAATCATCAACAATTTCGGGCCTTTTCAAACCACTCACCACCTTCAGGTGGGTGGTCTCTCAGGGGGTGGGGCTTGGATTCGGACGGAACCCACCACGGCCTCCTCCGAACCTCTCGTCAAGGGCCCTCAGGAGATTGCCGACGGCATATCGCAAGAGGCTCACCACCTGGGTGACTTGGCCTCGACGAGGAGTTCTCCTCCCTTCAACAACAAGGGGCTCGCCTGCGAGCGCCACGGCTCGGGGACGAGAGTCTCCCATTCCTCGACCAGGCGTCAGCGTGACGTCGAGTCGCTCGATCCCGAGGTTCCTCAACGCTTTGGCGACCAGTCCCTCCATCGCTTCCAGCCTGCTCATGTGATTCTCCCCGGTTGGACCATGAACGTTCGTCCGTGGACCGGCACCTCTTCCTCCCGGGCGGTTGTAATGAAAGTCTGTGCCTCGGGCAACATGTCCGGCCAGAGCGTTGGCCCTTGCCATATCCAATTCGGAGAACACGTCATCGAGGAGCAACAAGGGCGCTTCCCCGGTCGCTTCGCTCACCGCCTGGTGGGAGGCCAGACGCAGGCTCAAGGCCAGCGTCCGTTGCTCTCCCTGGCTGGCCCTGGTCCGGGCATCGCGCCCGTTCTACCGTGAACCAGGGCTCGTCTCGATGTGGTCCCATCGTGGTCACTCTCCGCTCGGTATCCGCCCGTCGACTTCCGAGCAGCGCCTCGGCGAGCGCCCTCGTTACTGTCTCCGGGTTGCGTTCCTCCAACGACCCTCCCCATTTTGACGCGTAACGCATCTCCACCACGGTCGTGGCCCTGGTCAAGCTGTCGTAGGTTTCTGCGATCTTCTCTCGCAGGGTGGCTGACGCGCCGCGCCCTCCGAACCATCAGTTTGCCTGCTGCCTCTGACAGACGTTGATCCCAGACGGACAGCGTTGGCTTCATCCACCTCCCGTCCGGCTTGGCGAAGCAACGTATTTCGCTGGCGGAGGGCGCGTTCGAACTCTTGCTGGTCCAGGTAGGCGCCGGGCCAGAACTGGACGGAACCGCGTCAAGGAAATCTCGTCCGGTAGGCCGGACCACGCTTGATGATGTCGAGGTCGTCGGGAAGAAAGACGACCCCTCTCACATGACCAAGAAGGTCGGTAGACCGGGCCGGCCGTTGACCATTCACCCGATCCGCCGCCTGCCGCTTCGCGGCAATTCGGCCTCGATGAGAGAAGCGCTTTCCAGGTGGTTGACTTCACCGCGCACGACGGCTGCTTCCGGCGTCATCATTAATCAAGGCTTCGTCGGGGGCTCCGCGGAACGAGCGGAGAGAAGTCAGATAGGCAGCCGCTTCGAGCAGGTTGGTTTTGCCTGCACCGTTTGGTCCGACGAGCACGTTGATGCCCGGGTCAGGCTCTATCCGGAGTCCACGGTACGAGCGAAAATCCCTCAGCTCGAGCCATGAAAATTCCATTCAGATTCGGACGGGCATCAACAGGTAGGTGAACCGATCATCATCGACGCCTCTGATGACACTCGGCTTGAGCCCATCTGTCACCTCGATCTGAACCTCTTCCGATTCGATCGCCGACACCCCATCGGTCAGATACCGCGGATTGAAGGCGATCATCACTTCGTCGGCCTCCCCCTGATATTCGCCGGGGATATGTTCGGTCTCTCCACCAACGTCTTGGCGCGTCACGGTCACCTCGACTCCGCCTTCCATCAAACGGAGTCGAACAGGAATGTGGTCTTCCGCGACCAGCGAGGCGCGCCCGAGGGCCTCGAGCAAGCCTTCCTTCGTCACCACGACGCGGTTCGGGTACGACTCGGGAAGCAACTGGCGGTAATTGGGGAACGTCCCCTCGATCAGCCGCAAGGTCAAAGATCCCCGGTCGGAACCAAAGACTGCTTCCCGTTGCTGCATCGAGAACTGCATCTTCGCGGACCCGACAGTCCGGCTCAGCTCCCTCAGCCCGCGATGCCGGAACCAACCCCGACTCTGGCAAGGAGACGCCGGGCAACTTCCGCACTGCCAGACGGTAGGAATCCGTAGCGACCAACCTGACACCTTCGTCGTCCGTCTCGAACAACACACCGGTGAGTATCGGACGAGCTGAGTCGACCGAAGCTCCCACCGTGGCCTGGGCTATCGCGGCGGCCAACTCATCTCCATCGCGCTTCAACGGAACCGCCCAAATCGACCTCTCCGAGGTGGGGAAACTCGTCGACGGGCAGTTCTCGAAGGCTGAAACGAGGTCCCGCGCCCATGATCTCGACTTCTCCATCACCGGAGGTCAACGTCACTGCCCCCACTGGCATCTTCCGGATGGCTTCAGCGGCTAGTCGAGCCGGAATAACAACCGACCCTTCCTCCAACACTTCGACCTCCGTGGTAGTGCGCACAGTCATCTCGAGGTCGGTGCCTGTCACCCTCAAATTGGGGCCCTGGACTTCACACAGGACGCCTTGCAGGATGGCCTGGGCAGGACGCGCCCCGACCCCTCGATTGGCCCTCGAGAAGACATCGGCCAGGTCGTCTCGTTCAGCTCGTATCCGCAAGTTGTCCCATCCCTTCTGTATCTATGTATTTAAGTTCAAACGGTAGTAGCAGTAGTAGGCGTTGTGGATTGGGGAGAACCCTGCAAAAGGGCTGGTGAAGACACCTTTGACCCATCCACAAGCCCTGGGGGCATCTTGTGAGTATTCCACGGGGTGCCCAGAATGGCGGGTAGGCATGTGGACAACGTCACGTTTTCCTCAGCTGTTGGGAAAGGGCTGTGACCCTCTCAAAGACCTGGTGATCGGTGAGGAGCAGACGTTTCACCTTGTCGATGGCATGCATGACTGTGGTGTGGTCCCGGCCGCCGAACATCGCACCGATTTTGGGTAGCGAAAGGTCGGTCTGCTCCCGGCAGAGGTACATGGCAACTTGGCGGGAAAGCACCAGCGGCTGACGCCGGCTGGGACTCCGCAGATCGTCGGCCGAGAACCCGTAGGCCGCGGCTGTGGCAACCAGGATGTCCTCTGCGGAAATCGGCCGTTGAGACGAGGAGGGCACCAGATCCTGCAAAACGTCTTGGGCCATATCAAGAGTGATGCTCTGGTTGGTCAGCGCGGCGTAGGCCGTTACCCGGGTGAGCGCCCCTTCGAGTTCTCGAATATTGTCCTGGACGTTCTCAGCAATGAAGTGCAGCACATCTTCACCAACCCGCTTGGGAGCGAACTCGGCGTTCTTGCGGAGGATGGCGATGCGGGTCTCGACGTCGGGCGGCTGAATGTCGGTGAGCAGACCCCACTCAAAGCGACTGCGGAGACGATCCTCCAAGGTGGCGAGGTGTTTTGGGTGACGGTCAGAACTGATGACCATCTGTTTTCCCGATTCGTACAAATCATTGAAGGTGTGAAAGAACTCTTCGAGGATTTGCTCTTTCCTCTCGAAGAACTGAACGTCGTCGAGGAGCAACACATCGGTAGTGCGGTACCGAGCCTTGAACTGGTCCATTCGCTTTTTACGGATCCCATCGATGAACTCATTGAAGAAGTTCTCCGAGGAGACATAGCGGACCAGGGCTCCCGGGCGAAGCTCCAGTGCATGGTGGCCAACGGCGTGGAGGAGGTGGGTCTTCCCCAAACCAGCGCCTCCGTAGATGAAGAGGGGGTTGTAATGACCGCCGGGTTGTTCGGCGACTGCCATGGCCGCGGCATGGGCAAACCGATTCGATTGGCCGACGACGAAATTCTCGAAGGTGTATTTCGCCTGCAGGCGACGTCCTGCCTCGGTCCGCTCGGGAGCAGGGTCGCCGACGAGCACCGGAGGAACTTCTTCTTCCTCTTCGAGGTCGATGTCGTCGATCGCGTCGGTTATGTCGATCTCAAAGACGAGTTCGCTGGCTGGTCCAAACGTAGCCTCGGCCGCTTCGGCAAGGACGCCCAGATGTTTCTCGCGCACCCAACGAAGATGGAATTCACTGGGTGCGGTGATGCTGATCGATCCATCGTTCGACCGCACTCCTAGTGGAGCAAGCCAGGTTTGCCAGTTGACGGGACTGACGCGGGCTTGCACCGCGCTTCTGAAGTAATCCACTTCCCCCGTCAGCGACTGAGGTTCCGCCACGTGTCCCCTCCCGAGTCACTACGTTTGCGTTCAATAAACCCTATCCACAGGTCTGTCCACAGTATGTGGAGAAAAAAACCCTGTCCATCGGCCCGGTCACGACGAAGCGGCGCACAACCAGATGGGCAACATCCGGGGGAAGTGGAGCCATTTCGAGAGCGTCCGGCGGTTAGCGAGTATATGACCTCGCCAGGTAGGCCACAAGATCGTGAAAACCCGGCCCGGAGAGCTTTTCCGACGCAGTGACGGAAAGAGTTTGCCCAGCTTGCGAGAGGTTTTCCCCGGCCGGGGATGGGTCAGGATTGCCCGGCCGATCCCCCAAACCCCTCAAGAGAGCTTTTCGCGTCCTTGGGAAAATCTTCGCGCAGTGACCGGTGGTGGTCGTCGGATCACTGCCCGGAGCAGCAGAAGAACTCCGACAGACAAGGCTTATTGAGCTGAGGATCCTCGTGGTCTCGTAGTGACCAGGGCGCCCAACCCGTCCCCAGGTGGTGGAGCGGAGTCGTTGGATCGAGGAATCGCCTTTGACAAGCGTTGGACCCGCTGTAACCTTTTTGTCCACCTGAATATTCGAAATCGGGGTCCCGATGAAACGTACCTACCAACCCAATGTTCGGCGACGCAAAAGAAAGCATGGTTTTCGCGCCCGGATGCGAACCCGTTCCGGACGTGCCATCCTGAGGCGTCGGCGTGGCAAAGGCCGGCAGCGAATCTCCGCCTAGAGGCCGGCGGTTTGCCTCACTTCGTGGTCGGACCGCCTTCCAGCGAGTCTTTCGAACAGGGAAGCGCCGTCGTAGTGGCGGAGTGGTCGTTATCGTTGCATCGGGTGCTCCCGGGTTGCCGCGCGTAGGCGTGGTGGCAGGAGCCAAGAAAGTTGGCGGCGCCGTGCAACGCAATCGTGCGAAACGCCGCCTCCGCGAGGCGCTGGAGAGTGTTCCCCTGCGGAGTGGTCACGACTATGTGGTCATTGCCTCGAAAAGGGTGCTGACTGCACCGTTTGATGACGTCGAAGAATGGTTGCGAAGAGCGGTTGATGAGGAGATATCGGATGCCTGATCTTGAGGCGAAACGACCGGGGCCGGCGGCCCTGGTGGGGCGCTCCTTCATCCGCGCCTATCAGAAGGCCTTCTCGCCTTCGATGGGCAAGAACTGCCGCTACTCCCCCACTTGTTCTCAGTACGCGTACGAGGCGATTGGCCGTTTTGGATTATTGCGCGGAACATGGATGGGGATGAAGCGAATAGGCCGGTGCCATCCTCTCGCTGAGGGTGGGTATGACCCGGTGCCGGCTACCTCCAAGAAAGACATTTGATGCTCGACACACTGGCCAGGATCATCGCGGTTCCGATGACGTTCTTTTACGAACTCATCCCCAACTACGGACTTGCCATAATTTTCCTGACATTGGTCGTCAACGTTCTGATGTTCCCGCTGACGCTCAAGCAGACTCGCTCGACCAGGGCGATGACGGAGATTCAACCCGAAGTCAAGAAGCTGCAGAAGAAGTACAAGGACGACCAGGAAACACTTCAGAAGGAAATGATGGCGCTCTACAAGGAAAAGGGCGTCAATCCGGCTGGATGTTTGTTTCCTATGTTGATCCAGATGCCCATTTGGTTCGGCTTGTTTCGGCTCCTGAGGGATCCCCTCAACGCCAACAGCAGCAAAGAGGGCGCAGAATCGTTTATTCCAGAAACTTCCAAACTTTACGATGTCTTGAGCAAAGGCACCGAGGGGACGTTCCTCGGAATGGATCTCAGTATCTCTCCAAGTGAGGTGATTACTGCCGAAACTGGTTTCGACTTCGGAACGGCGCTCCCCTACATCTTGGTCGTCCTGGTCGTCCTGGGGACCGCCTATTTCCAGCAATGGCAGACGACGCGAGGTCAGAAACAGGACAGTGCTCAGGCGAAACAGATGCAAATGGTGACGAAGATCATGCCGTTGATGTTTGGTTTCTTCGCCTATTCGTTCCCGGCCGGATTGAACATGTATTTTGTTACGGCCAACGTCTTCCGGATCGGTCAACAAGCCTTGATCTTCAGGATCGATGGTCGTCCGACGCCGGCTCCGCGGGAGCCAGATCCGGACCCCGAGGAATTGCCACGGAAGCCGCAATCGCAGCCGGTTTCAGAGAAGAAGCGCAAGCGGCGCAGGAGGAAATAACTGTGGAGTGGGTTGAAGTCAAAGGACCCTCTGTCGAGGTAGCTGTAGAAGCAGCCCTAGCGGAACTGGGTGTCTCGTCTCGTGAGGAAGTGGACGTCGAGGTGCTCCAACAGCCTGAAAAGGGCTTCCTGGGAATTGGTCGCACCGACGCAGTAGTACGGGTTAAGCCCCTTCCCAAGAAGCGCCGCCGCCAGCGTCCCTCCGGGAACAAGGGTGGCGGCGATCAGAGAAAAACTGCCCAACGGGGCGGAGAAAAACGCAGTCAGCCCCGACAGGGACGGGACCAACAGGATCGTTCTGGACAAGGGCGAAACCAGAAGGGCTCTTCTGGTCAACCCCGGGACCAGAAGAAGCAATCCGGTCAACGTCAGCAACAAAAACCAGGCAATCAAGCAAAATCACAGGAAAAACGGACCGCGGAAGCTCGGCCTGCGACAGCCGGCCGCGAGCGAAATGCGGCGCCAGAGAAGGAGACAACCGTGAGCCGAGAAGAGCAGGCTAGCGTCGTGGGCGAATTCCTCGAGGGTCTGCTCGACGCGTTTGGCCTTGAAGGACAGGTCGAAACGCGGGTGGACGAGGACATCATCTACGCCGAGGTTCAGGGTAGCGAAACAGAAGCCCTTGTCGGCTCGCGGGGCATCATCCTGCAATCGATCCATGAACTCGCGAAAACCGTTGTGCAACGAAAGACCCAGGAATCTGCGAGGATTCGACTCGATATAGCCGGATATGCCGAACGGCGTCGCGAGGCGTTGAAAATCTACGCCCAGCGCCTTGGACAACAGGTCCTGGACGAAGGCGGCGAGATCATGGTCGAACCAATGAATGCCGCGGAACGCAAGATCGTCCACGACACGATCGGCGAGATCGAAGGTGTTCGGACCTACTCGGAAGGCGAAGAGCCCCGCCGGTCGGTGGTTATTGCCGCAGAAGACGAGTAGGGAAGACGCAATCCCTCAAGTTTCACGTGAAACATCTGGACGTTGATCGCCAGTCCGTAGACAAGGTATTGAGGTGGGTCGGCGTCACTCTCGACTCCCATCAATGGGGCCAGCTTCAAGCCCTGGCCGAATGGCTGCGGGATGAAGCCGTTGGGGCGGGTGGGATCGGACCAAATGAGTCGGCCCGTATTTGGAGCCGACACATCGCCGATTCGTTGGCTTTCTCCTGTGGGTGGCGGGCCGCAACTCCTCCACCGCGACTCTTGGACGTTGGGTCGGGGGTGGGACTACCAGGGATTCCGCTAGCCGTACTGTGGCCTCAGGTGGCCGTAACTCTGTTGGATCGGGCTGAAAAGCGGGCAGATTTGGTCAAGAGAGCCGTCCGTCAATTGGACCTCGAGAATGTCGAAGTACGGCAAGGTGATGTCCGTTCGGAGCGAACCCGGTGGGATGGAGCAGTGTTTAGGGCGGTTTTGCCGCCCCTACAGGCCCTGGAGGTAGCTAGAACCGTACTGAGACCGGGCGGAACCGCCGTCATAGGACTACGAGGCGCCCACTCAGCCTCCTCATTTCCGGACCAGGCCGAAGGAGAATGGCTGGTCCAGAGGATAGAAGTACCTCGAACGGTCCTTGACGGACCGGTTTCACTTCTTAGGATGGGTTCCAGTGAACATTGAACACGACCTCACCGTCATAGCCATTACCAACCAAAAAGGTGGAGTAGGCAAGTCCACTACCGCCATCAACCTTGCCGCCGCCCTGTCATACCAGGGCGAACGAGTACTGGTGGTCGATCTGGATCCGCAGGGAAACAGCACGTCCGGGTTGGGAATCGACAGATCGGCCATTTCTTCATCTATCTACGACGTTCTGATCCATGAGACTCCGCTGGTTGATGTTATTGAGCCCACCAGCGTGAGAGATCTCTTTGTAGTCCCCGCCACAATAGACCTGGCCGGCTCGGAGATAGAACTCGTTTCGATGTTTTCCAGAGAACTGCGGTTACGTCACGCGCTCATGCATATCGAAAAGGACTACGACTTCGTCCTCATTGATTGTCCCCCGTCGCTCGGTTTGCTGACTATCAATGCTCTGGCCGCCGCCAGCGAGGTCCTCATCCCGATTCAGTGTGAGTATTACGCACTCGAGGGATTGAGTCAGTTAATGAAGAACATCGAATTGGTTTCGGGCAACTTGAATCCCCAGCTTTCAGTTGGCGGAGTCGTGTTGACGATGTTTGATGGCAGAACCAATCTGTCTTCCGATGTTGTCGCGCAGGTGAGGACTTATTTTGGTGAACTCGCCTACAAGACTGTGATCCCAAGATCCGTTCGATTGTCAGAAGCGCCTTCGTATGGCGAGCCAATCGAAGCTTTTGACCCCATGAGTAGGGGAGCAATCGCCTATCGAGAGTTGGGAAGAGAGTTTCGCCGGCGACACGGCCGGGTTTAGGAGGACTACAAATGGCAACTCGCAGAAGCGGACTAGGAAGAGGACTCGAGGCCCTCATTCCGAGAAGTGAGGACGCCAGGACTGGCTTTGCCATCATCCCTACCGATCGAGTCTCACCCAATCCTCACCAACCCCGCTCGGTATTTGACGAAGAGGCGCTCGCCTCATTGGCGGCTTCAATCATCGAGGTAGGTGTCCTGCAACCAATCATTGTGCGTGAGTCAGAAGAAGGCTCGTACACGCTGGTCGCAGGGGAGCGACGGTGGCGGGCGGCCCGGAAAGTGGGGCTCAAGGAGATTCCCGCCATTATCCGGGAAAGCGACGACCGATCCTTGCTCACTGAGGCACTGGTCGAGAACCTGCAGCGTGAAGACCTCAGTCCGCTCGAAGAAGCAACGGCCTATCAGGAGCTTCTCGAAGATTTTGGATTGACTCATGAAGAGGTCGGCAACCGGGTGGGGAAGAGCCGTTCGGCCATTACAAACTCTCTTCGTCTCTTGCAGTTGCCGGCCGCGATCCAAGGAAAGCTTGAAAGGGGAGAACTGTCCGCAGGCCACGCGCGCGCTCTCCTTGGCCTGGAGGATCAAAAATTCGCCGAACATATCGCCGAACGCGCAGTAGAAGAAGGCTGGTCTGTACGTCAAGTAGAGGATGCGGTCCGCTCGAGAAACCAAGCAGTGTCCGATCAGTCGACCGGTCGGAGAATGAAGGCGGCCCGGCCGGCGGCCATCGTCGAACTGGAGCAGCGGCTGCGCGATCAGTTGGCTACCCGGGTCAAGATCAAGTACGCCAACGATCGGGGCAAGCTGGTGATCGATTTCACCTCCCTCGACGACCTAGAACGGATCTATCGACAGTTTTTTTCCGCATAGTTATATGCAAACCATAACGTCACGTGACGTTTTAAAAAGTCCGCGGTTAGAGCAGACCTGACAAGCCGGTGCCATGCGGATTGGGGTCGTCCACATTCTCTTGCGCGGAAGAGAAGAAGCCGCTGATAGCCTCGGCCACCATCTTGCCGAGTGGGCTGTCCATTTCGGGTGTGGCCACCACAACGGCGGGAGCGCGGGTCTCCTTGAGCATGGGATGAGCGCGGCCTTCGAACGGCAAGCCGAGGCGCTCGGCGATGGCCGCAGCCAGCAGGGCTCCTGCTTCGCTTCTGCTCATTGACGAGGCAAAGAAGAACACGGAAGAAGGCTCCGCGTAGGGGAGTTGAAACGAAACGATGAGAGCAGCTCCTAAGCGGTTGGCTCGGCGAGCCCGGATCCGTTCGGGAAGATTGGTGTCACTACTTCTCGACAGAATCGGAATGGCGCCTTCCTGCTGCAGGATGAGGGCGGTCTCGCTGGCCACTCGCCAGGTCTGGTCCGCTTCCTCTGTATCCCGGCAAGCGGGATCAAGAAAGACTCGAGCACCCACCACCGAGTGGGGGAGACCCCGCAACCATTCCCGCTCCCTGATCGCCTCTCGACCGGTCTTCTGGGTGGCTCGAGCCACCAGGTGAAGTTCGGCCAGAGTCCGGGGTCCGGCGATGCCATCTTCTGCCATGCCGCGGTTTTGCTGGAAGTCGACCAGTGACCGGAGAGCCAGGGGTCCGAAAATCCCGTCGACTTTGCCGGCATCGAATCCGAGAGAGTTGAGTCTCCGCTGCAGTTCGGCGACATCGTCACCACGCAACATCGGGCGCCGGTGGTAGAGGAGTCGATCGCCCAGCCGGTAACCCGCTTCGTAAATCGCTCTCCACGTCTCCGGCCCCACAATTCCGTCGGCCGGTAATCCCCGCCGACGTTGGAAAGCCATAACAGAAGCAAGTGTGGCCTCACCGAACTCGCTTCGGGGATCGGCAGTGCACGGATAGCCGAGAGCACTCAGCCGATCCTGGATGTCCCGGACGGCGGTCCCTGAATCACCCGATCGGTAGAGCCGCATGGCCCTATGGTCGCAGATTCAGGTTAGGAAGGGAGCAAGCTCCGAGATCATCGAGTGCTTGGGACGGGCACCAACGATCCGCTTTTTTTCGACACCCTGTTGGAAAACGATCATGGTCGGGATGCTCATGACGTCATAGGCTGCGGCGATCGCGGGGTTCTCATCCACATTCAGTTTGGCGATGGTGATCTGATCCGGATACTCCTTGCCAATTTCTTCCAAGACAGGGGCAACCATACGGCACGGCCCGCACCACTCGGCCCAGAAATCGACCAGTACCGCTTTGTCTCCGGCGACAGCTTCTTCGAAGTTGCCGTCGGTGACAATCACTGCGTTTTCGCCCATCGGAGTTCTCCCTTTCTAATCGCTCAGAGTAAACAGACCCGGGCCGGCATTCATTCCTGGTGAAGCCATCGCTCCGCATCGATCGCTGCTTGGCATCCGGTTCCAGCGGCTGTGATCGCTTGTCGGTATGTCGAGTCGGCTACGTCTCCGGCTGCAAAGACCCCCTCGACAGAAGTTGCAGTCGATCCGTCACCGCGCAGGGTGAGATACCCCACCTCGTCCATTTCGAGCTGATCCCGGAAGATCTCAGTATTGGGTGTGTGCCCGATCGCAACAAACACGCCTTCAGTATCCATCTCGGAGACTTGGCCGGTGTGCACATTGCGCATCTTGATCCCGGTTAGCTCATCCCCGCCCAGCATCTCCTCAACGACGGTATCCCAGATCACCTCGACCTTTGGATGCTCCATTACTCGCTTGGCCATGATGGCCGAAGCGCGGAACTCGTCGCGACGATGGATGACGGTGACCTGGGAGGCAAACTTGGTTAGGAAGATCGCTTCCTCCATCGCTGAATCGCCTCCGCCCACCACCACAATGTCTCGATCCCTGAAGAAAAAGCCGTCGCAGGTGGCACATGCCGAAACCCCTCGACCCCGAAGCCGGTCTTCTCCTGGAATCCCCAGCCAGCGGGCAGATGCTCCGGTCGAGATGATCACAGTTTCGGCATGATGCTCATCGGCCCCGACCCAGACCTTGAGAGGACGGGAACTGAAGTCGACCTGGCTGACATCAGCGGTTTCTATCCGGGTTTCAAAGCGTGCGGCTTGCTTGCGCATTTGGTCCATCAAGTCGGGTCCAAGGATTCCATCGGGAAAGCCCGGAAAATTCTCGACATCGGTGGTCAGCATCAGCTGGCCGCCGGCCTGGCTGCCCTCGAACATGAGGGGGTTCAAATCGGCGCGGGCTGCGTAGATGGCGGCTGTCAGGCCGGCCGGCCCGGAGCCGATGATGATTACCTTCTCAGTCATCTTCTTCCTTCGATTCGCGTTTCCTTATCGCCCACAGGAACGCACCGCCGAGGACAAATAATCCACCAAAGAGGGCATATGCCCCCAGCACCCCCAGGGGAACGGCCACGGCCTGGAATATGGCCCGAATCAAATAGATGATGGCGATCAGCCCGAGAGTGAAGGCAACAATCCCCAAGGCGGTGACCTTGATGGCCCTATCGAAGCGATCGATGGTCAACGACCTGACTTTGAGTGTCGTGTTCTCGAGCAAGTCGGCGAAACGAGTAGCGAATTCCTCCATGTCCCGCAGGTTAGCTCGATCCCCAGGGCGGGGTTATTCGAAGGACTCGGTCAGGCTGCAATCGGCAGTCAGAATATACCTGGATCAAACCGTCTCGCCGGTAGATCTCAACTGCATCTCCGTCGACGGTGGCTCGGGCGGCGAAGGTGATGGTTCCCTCTTCGGCGACGATCTCAGCGCAAACCAGCGCAGCGTCGAGGGACACCCGCTCCAGGTCGTAGGCCGCCCCGTCGTCCGATTCCTGAACACTGCCGAGTTCGATCGCCAGGTTCTTCAGGGCATCGCCCGTGATGTTTCCGTAGTCCTCGACCATCGTGGCGGTCGGAGCGAGCATCTGCATCGTCGTTGTCGTGGCGTCCGCGGCGTCATCGAGCAGCGCTCCACCGGTGGATCCGGCCGACTCCTCGTCGGCGGTGTCCCGAAGGCTCTCACCGGCCAGGGCGGCCGCCGTAGTGTCGGCTGCGGTGTCCGCGTCACTTCCTCCGTTGATGAGAACGGACCCGACGCCTACTACGACCACCAGGGCCGCCGCGGCGACCATGGCCGGCATCAATCGCTGAAACCACGGATCTTTGGGTCGCGAAACAACCGTCTTGGTAGTCGGGTTTATAGCGGCCAACACATTTCTGTGGACCGCGGCTCGCTCAATGTCGGTCATGGTGAGTGGCGGGGATTCACGCAATACGGCCAGCGCCTCCCGCTGAAGCTCCAAATCGGTTTGGCAGGCGTCGCAGGCCGCCAGCGAAGTTTCTGCAACCGCTTGGTCGGCCGGGCTCATCGCGCCTTCGGCGATGGCGGCAATCAAATCGAAGTCGTGCTCATGCATCATGGTCACCCCTTTGATGACCCGACGACCCGGAAAAGTTCCTGAGATGTTCGGCCAAGGCTCGCCTCCCCCGAAAAACCCTCGATTTGACCGTCCCTATCGGAACGTCGAGAGCTTCAGCAACCGCCTGCAAGGGGAGCCCCTCGAGGTCACTGAGGACGACTGCGGTCCGGAACTCGGGAGCCAACGCTGCCAGCGCGCGCTCGAGATCCGGGCGGAGCTCCACAGAACCGAGAGCGTCCTCGCTGTGGGCATCGGCAGGATCGGTGGATTCCGGCAGTGGTTGAGCCTGGTGCCTGCGAGTCTTGCGCAACTGGTCGTAGCAAGTATTCACGGCGATCCGGTATAACCACGTACTGAAGGCCGAAGCGCCCGAGAATTGCTGGGCCTTGCGGTAGACGGTGATGAACGTCTCCTGGACGGCATCAAGAGCCGCCTCCCGATTGGTAAGCACCCTCAGGCAAATAGCGAACACTCGATCCTCATGAGCTCGCATGAGTTGATCGAAAGAGCCCTGATCCCCCGCCAGGAACGAAGAAACCAGCTGGGCATCCTCTGCGGACCGGAAACTCATGGCAGGAAGCGTACTTCTGCCAATGATGCGTAGAAGCCATCTTCCTGAGCGGGGAGATCGGTGAACCAAAGCAACCAGAAACCGTCTGCACGTTCCGGGACTTGGGTCGCCACCCTTTCGCCCGATACGCTGGCCGCTCGCCAACCGCTCCCACCCGTCGATCCCGTTGGGCGGCAGGGCTTCGGCCCACATGAGCGTGTAGGAAGTTCCGTTGCTCAGCCCGATCGCCTCGAATTGAGCCGGGTGCCCGCTGAGCTCGACGGCAACTCCGACTCCCCGTTTGAGCTGCGGCAGGGGGTCGAAATACCGCTCGGTGCGCCAACTCGTGGAGGTATCTCCGTCGAGGAGCTTGGCGATGTTCTCGTCGTGCTCGGAGCCGTCACCCTCGGGGTCGTAGGAGAAGGCTCGCACGATGCTGGTCGGTTCTCCGGCAACGATGGTTGTCGCAACGGTCGTGCTGGTTGCGAGAGTGAGGGTCGTGGTGCTGGCGTCAGGCGAATCCGGGAACAGAATGGGAGATTCGGGACCGGAGGGCAACACCAGTCCGATCGCAACGATTCCCACAGCCAGAATGGAAAGAAGCGCCGCGGGCGCCAACCAACGCCAGGACCAACTCGTCGGTCGGGGGGAGCGGTTGGGGTACGAGTTGTGGCGTGGAGAGCTTGGCCAGTCCGGCAGCGTCGAGGTCTCCTCGGCGAGCCGATTCCAGCGCGTCGTCGACCGCCGACGGGATTCCGTCGACAACCTGCGACGGGGAAGCGGTTCCGACCGGTCGCCCGGTAATACAGGTCGTCAAGGTCTCCGCCATCGCCCGGGTGTCCTCCGCCACGGAGGCTCCGGTATGGGGGCGACCAAAGGAACCAAGTTTGGCCGGATGTGAGCCGGAAAAGTAGATGGCTCCTGAATCGACCATGCCGTGGATTCCCCCCGCTTGATGGAGAGCCGAAAGACCCTCGGCAAGCCCGGCCGCGTTGGGGAGGAATTCGTCAACCGGAATAGTCTCGCCGGCCGCTAGGCGGTCGGCCATTGATACACCGCCGGCCCATTCGGTTACGGAATACGCTCCCTCTTCGAGCAACCCGGCCGCGTATACGGAA
Organism: uncultured Actinomycetota bacterium; assembly: GCA_963823915.1. Taxonomy (GTDB): domain Bacteria; phylum Actinomycetota; class Acidimicrobiia; order Spongiisociales; family UBA4744; genus UBA4744. The sequence goes on along the minus strand of CAWGNJ010000002.1, from coordinate 345,400 downwards.
ATCAGGTGAACATGGGTGCTGGCTGACGCCGCCCGAGTGTCATCAACAAAGGCCTGGCGGCGTTCCTGAGTTGTCTCGGGCCCGAGCACCCGGATGAGGACCGGCCGGTCGAGGGCCGTGTCCGTCGCCAGCCACTCCTCGACGTCGTGATCACGGCCGAGCCTTACCTCGAGACTGAAGCGATCTGGGAGCGGTGGCGGCAAGTGATTCTCCGAAAGGCGGTGTCGTCCTCACCTTAAAGGTGCGTTGGACTCACCCGATAGGCGATTCCAATAACCCCGGGTCCGGAGTGGGTCCCGACCACCGGGCCGATCTCGGCGACGAGATGGACAGGGACTAGAGCAGACAGGTCCTGTCGGAAGTTTTCGACGTCCGGCGAATCTCCGGTGACGACGGCCACCTCTTCGATGTTGGCGCTCAGGGCGGCGACTCTCTCGACCAAGTTGGCTAGTGCTCTTGACCGAGTCCGCACCCTGCCCAAAGCAGCGACCACGCCGTCCTCCATCGTTATCAGCGGCTTGATGCTGAGCAGCCCGCCCAAAAAGGCTTGAGCCGAACCGATCCGCCCGCCTCTCTGTAAGAAGTCGAGAGTGTCGAGAGCAACTATGAAATTGGTGTGATCGCGGCTCGCCAGGACCGCGGCGGCCACCTGTTCGAGGTCGGCCCCTCGTGCCCCCGCGCGAGCGGCCTCAAGCACCTGAAATCCGAGGGCCATCGAGACGTTCCGTGAATCCACAACTCTGATCGGAATCTCGGGGGTTTGTTCGGCGGCGATGACCGCTGCCTGGTACGTGCCGCTGAGGTCCGAGCTCAGGCACACGGCGACAATGCCGTCCGCTCCTTCTGCGGCGAGGCGGGCGAAGGTATCCCGAAAAATTCCGGCGCTGGGTGCGGACGTCTCGGGTAGATCGGGGGAGGTCTTGAGTCTGTTCCAAAACTGGGCGTGGTTTAGTTCGAGGCGATCGGTGAACTCGAGATCACCGAACCTGATGTTGAGAGGGACGATTTCGATCCCATGCGTGAGGGCAAGCTCTTCGGGAAGATCGCACGACGAATCGGTTACAACACGAATCACCTGGACTCCCTTCGAACTATTGGACACGCCTCTCCCCAAGACTGTTACGGATTGGAAAAGCGGAGCACCGTCAATTGGTCGAGCATCTTCTCAAATCCTTCGGACCCATAAAGCCGGGCGGCCGACTCGTTGTCACCCTGGGTGTTCAGCATCATGGAGCGTGCTCCCCGCCGTCTTGCCCAGCTATTGGCGGCGCGGACGAGTGATCGACCGATGCCTTGTCGGGCGTATTCGGGGTGAACCGCCACCCTTTGCAGGTATCCGGCGATCGATCCCACTCCGACCACGGCGAAACCATGGAGACGGTCACCGTCATGGGTGAGCAACAGCCGCGAGTGCGGAGTTGCGGCCAGCGCTTCCTGGAGACCGTCCTTGTCGAGCCTCCAGAGTTTCGGAAAGGCGGCCTTGTCGAGTCTCACGATTGCGTCCCAATCGTGGCTGCCGCCGGTCGTTATTGGGTGGGCGGGTTCCGGGAGCGCCCCCACGAGTTCACGCGAATACAGGTCGAGGGTCAAGAACGGCTCATATCCGGCAGACAGCCAGATGCCGGACGACACCTCCGGTAGGGGCGGCGAAGCTACCCCCGACGACCCCGATTCCCAACAGGTATTCACCGCAGGCCGAAAGGAAAGCCGAACTGCCGCGGACGAGACGAAGATGAGCGTCGGGGGTATCGGAGTTCCACGGGCGGGCTTCGGCCTTGGCCCAGCCCTGTCGCAACACCAGGCGTCCCGGCCAGGTTCCCACTGCGCGCATGCCATTGTTCCTTCTGGTGACTGGAATGGTTGGTAGCTGGATATGTACCGCATAGGTTAGGTCTGCCGGCAGAATCGTCGGCCGGCCGCGGACGCACCATTCCGGATCGTCTGCCACCATAGGGCCATGAAAGTACTGGTTGCCGCCCATCCATCATTCGCAGCGCACGCGACTGGTGCTTGGCATCCGGAGCGCCCCGATCGGCTAATGGCAGCGCGGGCCGGTGTCGAAGAGGCCCCTGTGCAGATTATCGATTTTGCTCCCGTTCCCGTCGGTGTGGACTTGCTGAGCGCCGTGCATCTGCCCGAATATGTCGAGTCGATAAAGAACTTCTGCCGCGGCCGGGGGAGGGGAACTGGATCCCGACACGGTCGTCGGTGTCGATTCCTGGGATGCGTCGCTGCGCGCGGCCGGGGCTGGTCCCAGCGCGGTCGAGCTGCTGCAGAAAGGAGCCGCCGACGTCGCCTTTTTGCCCATCCGACCCCCCGGGCATCATGCGCTGCAAGATCGTGCGATGGGTTTCTGTGTCTTCAACAATGTGGCAATCACCGCTCGGCTTCTGACCGCAATGGGCAAGAAGGTTGCCATCGTCGATTGGGACGTGCACCACGGGAACGGAACTCAGGAAATGTTCTTGATGGACCCCAATGTCCTCTATGTGTCTCTTCACGAGTTCCCGGCCTATCCCGGATCGGGCTGGGTGGACGAGGTGGGCCTGGGGCGGGCGGCGGGCACGGCCGTCAACTTCCCTATGCCGACGGGTACCGGGGGAGATGTCTATCGGGCTTCATTCGAACGGGTGGTGGTTCCGATCCTGGTGGCTTTCAAACCTGACTGGCTGTTGGTCAGCGCCGGCTACGACGCTCATCGGGCAGACCCCTTGGCGGGACTCTTGCTGCTCGAGAGTGACTACGGAGCAATGGCATCGTCCCTGCGGGGGGTCGTCGAACCTGGAAGGACAATCGTGTTCCTCGAGGGGGGATATAACCTGAAAGCCATCCGGGGTTCGGTAGCGGCCACATTGTCCGGTTTGGCCGGCTTATCGGTCCCGGACGAAGAGTCACGCCCTGTATCCGGATCGCGGTCCTGGAGAACGCTGGAATTCGTTGTTGAAGCGCAACGGCGCCACTGGCAAGTGGTTTAAGAACGACGGGCCTGGTGCCGATACTCCCTCCGATAGCAAGCACTTGCGCTGCGGAGGACAAATGACGGTTCCACTCGATGAATTGTTGAGGAAGATGATGGATGTCGAAGCATCCGACGTCCATCTCAAGGTTGGCTCACCTCCGGTGATGCGTATCGACGGTGATTTGCATCCGACCAGCCTGCCTACCCTCACACCCCAGGACACGGAATCGTATGCGCAGGGCATCTTGACTTCCCGGGCTTCTGCGGAGTTCGCCGAGAATAGCGAAGCCGATTTCGCCTATGGAAAAACGGATCTCGGGAGGTTCCGGGTCAATGTTTTCCGCCAGCGCGGATCCGTGAGCTTGGTGCTTCGCCAAGTGTTGCCGTCCACCAAGAGCTTCGAAGACTTGGGGCTTCCGCCCATCCTCAACAAGCTTGCGAACGAACCGCGCGGCCTGGTCCTGATCACCGGTCCAACCGGGTCAGGAAAGACCACGACCCTTGCCTCGATCGTTGATTTCATCAATTCGACCAAGCGGGTGAACATCCTCACGATTGAGGACCCCATTGAGGTCTTGCACTCCGACAAGATGGCGATCGTCGCTCAACGCGAAGTCGGGTCTGATACCAAGGATTTCTCCGAAGCGTTAAAACGGGTGCTTCGGCAGGACCCCGACGTGATCATGATTGGAGAGATGCGGGACGGGGAAACGGTCAAAGCGGCCCTTAAAGCCGCGGAAACCGGACACCTGGTGCTGTCGTCGCTGCACACCATCGACGCCACCGAAACGATCAACCGGATCGTGGATTTCTTCCCTCCGTATCAGCAGAAGCAGATCCGCCTGTTGCTGGCCAGCACTTTGCGGGGAGTTGTGAGCCAGCGACTTCTCGAGCGGGCCGACGGTCACGGGCGTGTCCCGGCCATCGAAGTTATGACCATGAATGCCCGGGTATTCGACCGGGTGGTTGAAGAAGGACAAACCCATACGTTGGCGGACGTCATCGGGGAGAGCGAGTTCTACGGCATGCAGACGTTTGACAGCTCGATCCTCCAGTTGTTCAAGAAGGGCTTGATCTCGTTCCAGGAGGCGCTTTCGAACGCCAGCAACGCTCACGATATGAGGGTGCAAGCCGAGCAGCTGGGCCTGGTTACCGTCTGAATCTCTGCCAAAGCGGGCGAAGTAGGGCAGATGCCAGAAGGGCCGCAATAGCGGCCCTTCTGCCTATCCTGACCGGCAGATGATTCCCCAAAGACTGTCATGGTTGCTTGAACCGGACGGTATCCCCGTGCAACTCGCGCGGATCTTCACCGCAGCGGGTTACCGGCTCTATTTGGTTGGTGGTTCGATGCGGGACGCGTTGCTGAATCGCCCTCACTTCGATCTCGACTTCACCACTGATGCCGAACCCGGCGAGATCAAGGACGTCGTGGGCGGCTGGGCTGACGGGTTGTTCACGGTTGGTGAAGCCTTTGGGACCATTGGAGTCGTCAAGGACGGCCGTACCTACGAAATCACGACGTTCCGCAGTGAGGTTTATCGTGATGACAGCCGCAAACCGCAGGTGTCCTTTTCAGACGACCTGGGGGTCGACTTGTCTCGCCGTGACTTCACAATCAATGCTGTTGCCCTGCAGTTGCCCGAACCTGAAGTCGTCGATCCGTACGGGGGACTCGCCGACTTGAGCGCCGGGGTGTTGCGAACCCCGCTTGCTCCGGAGATCTCATTCTCCGATGATCCGCTGCGGATGCTCAGGCTGTTCAGGTTCATGGCGACCTTGGGGTTCGATCCCGATCCCCCGACACTCGCCGCGGTCGTTGATATGGCCGATCGCTTGTCGATTGTCAGTCACGAGCGCATCAGAGATGAGTTGTCAAAGCTGCTGATGGCCGAAAGACCGAGCGCCGCGTTGACCGGGATAGTCCGAACCGGTCTGGCCCTCCACATCGTTCCCGAGTTGGCTGATTTGGAAATGGCCCAGGATCCGATCCACCGGCACAAAGATGTGCTCGCCCATACGGTGGCAGTTGTCGACAAAACGGAGGCCAAACTGGAGTTACGCCTGGCGGCGTTGCTGCACGACATTGGCAAACCCGCCACCCGGCAGTTCTCCGATTCCGGGGCCACCTTCCATCACCATGAAGTGGTTGGGGCGCGCATTGCCCGGCAGCGCCTCCGTGAGCTCCGATACCCGAAACAAGTCGTCAACGATGTGAGCCAATTGGTTTTTCTACACCTTCGGCCCCACACCTTCAAAATGGGATGGACTGATTCCGCCGTTCGGCGATATGTGCGGGATGCCGGCCCGTTGCTCGACGACCTCAACCACTTGGTCCGGTGTGATGTGACCACCCGCAACAAGGCGCGGGCGAGAGAGATTCAGAGCCGCATCGACGACCTCGAGGAACGAATCGCGCGGTTGAGAGAGAAAGAGCACCTCGACTCCCTCCGTCCACCAGTGGATGGAAACGACGTCATGTCATATCTCCGAATCTCACCGGGTCCCGAGGTCGGCGAGATCATGGATGTTCTGACGGAGCACCGTATCGAGCACGGACCGTACGAACCCGCAGAGGCGTACCGATTGGTCAGGCAGTGGGCTCTGGGACGGGGCTGGGAGGATCCTGGTGAGTAGGCGGGGTCGGTCGCGATGGGGGAGCGCCCCGCTGGTGATGGGTGCCCTGTTGGTGTTCGCCGGATGTACGACGAAGACCACCGAAACCACGGCGACCATTACCCCCCTATCACCACAACCGTTGCGACCACTGAGGTAGTTGAACCGCCACAAGGTGATGCCGGCGCGCCCAACCTGGGTGATCCCTACAGTCCGTCGGCGGGCAATGGCGGGTACAACGTTACTCACTATGACCTCGATCTCGACCTGGACGTGGCGACCGGGACTCTGGCAGGAATCGCCACCATCGAGGCGATTGCTCTCGACTCGCTTAGCTCATTCAACCTGGACCTATACGACCTGACTGTTTCGGCAGTAGCCGTCGACGGCAACGAAGCCGACTTCAACCTTGCCGATGGTGAATTGGCCGTGATGGCTGAGCTGGATCGGGGCGTCGCTTTCACTGCCGTGGTTGCTTACTCGGGAGTGGCGGGACAGGTAACACCCTCGTCGGTGAGTTTCCCCAACGGCTGGTTGCGGAGCGACGATGGAATGTTCACTGTCAATGAGCCAGACGGCGCACCCACGTGGTACCCGGTCAATAACCATCCTTCGGACAAGGCAACCTATTCGATCAGCGTTACCGTTGATGATCCCTATGTTGCGGTCTCCAATGGACTGCTCGAGGAGAAGCGCTCCGACGGCGAGGTCACGACCTATGTGTATTCGTCGGATGACCCCATGGCGAGCTACCTCACCGTCGTGGCCGTCGGCCTCTTCGACGAAGAAGCCGAGTTGGGCCCCCAAGGGCTTCCGATCCGCAATTACTTCTCGCCGGATATCAGCGACCTCGAACGGAGCTATTTCGCACGGCAAGCTGAGATGATCAGCTTCTTCTCCGATCTCTTCGGTCCCTACCCCTTCGATTCCTACGGAGCTGTCGTGGTTGACTCCGATTTCAGCGCTGCCCTCGAAACCCAGACGATTTCTACGTTTGGGAGAGGAGTGCTCCGCCTGGAGGAAGCGGTGGTCGCCCACGAAATCGCCCACCAGTGGTTTGGGGACAGCATCACTCCGCTTTTCTGGGAGGACATCTGGTTGAACGAAGGGTTCTCAACCTACGCTCAGTGGCTCTGGGCGGAGCACGTCGACGGGTCCGATGCCTTCGACAATCTGGTTGTCAACGCCTATGACACGATGAGCGGATCGAGTTTGCTTTCCGAGGGTGTATCTCCGGAGTTGGCTGCGACACTGGCCGCCGAACAGTTCCCTCCTCCTGGGTCTCCACCGCTGCAGAACCTCGTCAATGCCTCCGTCTATCAGCGGGGAGCCTTGACCTTGCATGCGTTGCGTTTACAGGTCGGTGACGACTCGTTCTTCGAATTGATGCGGTCGTATACCGCCGCCTACCAGCACCAGAATGCTTCCACCCAAGATTTCCTGGAGATCGCCGAAGAGGTGAGCGGACAGGACCTCGATGCTTTCTTCGCCGACTGGTTGTTTGCTGAGCTCGTTCCCGCTATTCCAGAACTCGGTCTCGCCCCACCGGCTTAGGTCCCTGCGGGCCATGCGTATATGCGTATTGGTTCCCCCGGTTTGTCACGGGGGTTGCGATGTGGGCCACAGTGTGGCAATCCTGGGCGCATCCGGTTGCGAAGGGGACGAACCGGTCTGGCTGCTCGACGCCTATTGGGAGCCTGGGGTGAATGATCCGGCCGGGCGACGACTAGGGGAACCCCGTTCAGGTTGCCGGGGAGGCGCAGCTACCCTCCAGGTATGACCGTTGCCCGGTTCGAACTGGAGGCCGCCGGCCTGGTGATCTCACATCGGTGGGCCGCGTTGGCAACCCTCGGCGCCAACGGCCCGGCAGCCTCCATGGTTGCCTACGCTCCGACCCGGGATGCCAGCAGGCTCATTCTGTTTCTCAGCGGTCTCTCGGAGCACACCCGCAACCTCATCAACGAGCCAAGGGTGTCACTGGTCGTTTCCGAAGCCGACCCGGGCAGAGGGGATCCGCAGACCCTGGCAAGAGTCGCTCTCAGAGGCATTGCCGAGGTGATCGAGCGCAATTCTCCGGCGTTCGAGGATGTCTGGCGGATCTACATCGATCGGTTGCCCGAGGCCGCACCTCGTATCGTTTTGGGTGACTTTTCGCTCTTCCAGGTCATTCTTGACGAAGCCCACTACGTCGGAGGGTTTGCCCAGGCCCACACCATCGAAGTGTCGCGGTTGTCCGCCGCGGCCCTCGAATTCGAGATCTCCGCCTCGTGATCTCACGTTTTGGCACTTGTCGACGTTGTATGTGATGTGAAGCTGCCCCCGTTCCAATCACTGCTCGACGCCCATCGCGAAGATGTGTATCGATTCTTGATTGCTTCGGTCGGGAGCAACGATGCCGAGGATTGCTTTCAAGACACCTTCATGGCCGCGTTGGGCGCCTACCCGAATCTGCAGGAGGTGACCAATTTGCGGGGTTGGTTGTTCACGATCGCCCATCACAAGGCAATCGATTGTCACCGGCGGCGTCGACGCCCGGAGACTCCGAGTGGGGATCTTCCTGATCTCACCACCGGATTCGAGCCGGACGTCGTCGATCGGGATCTATGGATCCAGGTGCAAGCGCTCCCTGCCAAGCAAAGATCGGCGATCGTGCTGCGTTTTGTCGACGATCTGGCTTATCGGACGATCGGTGAAGTGATTGGTTGTTCGGAGTCCGCGGCGCGTCAGAACGTCCGGGCGGGATTGACCCGTTTACGAGAGGAAATCAAGGAATGAACGATCTCGAGATCGCCCTTAGAGATATCGGGAACGTGGGCAACATTGCCGAAGCGGCCGCCAACCGTTTCGCACAGCAAGCGGGCCAACTGGTCGATATCGCCTACATGACTATCGCCTCACCTATTGGGGACCTGGTTCTCGCGGCCACCCCCAAAGGGTTGCTCCGCATTGGTTTTGACAACGAAACGGGGGTTCTCGAACACCTTGCGGAGCACATTTCGCCCCGAATCCTCGAGTTCCCCTCCCGTCTCGAACAGAGCCGCCTGGAACTCGATGAGTACTTCACCGGGCGGCGGGAGAGCTTTGACATGCCTCTAGACCGAGAGGCTCATTGCAGGGTTCCGACGAGAGGTTCTCGCTGCAGCGGCCAGGATCCCATATGGGGGAGTCTCGACTTACCAAGAGGTGGCCCGCAAGGCCGGGCGGCCGAAAGGTGCCCGGGCGGCCGGGCAGGCGCTGGGTGGCAACCCGATCCCGGTCGTGATCCCCTGTCATCGCGTTCTCCGAACCGGGGGAGGCATGGGCGGATACGCCGGTGGAACCGACCGTAAAGAGTTCTTGCTGAGGTTGGAAGGGGCGATGCTCTAGGCGCCGCCAGAGCGGGGCCTGTTCCTAGTTTCTAGTTTCTAGTTCCGCCACCACAGTTGATTGAGGCTTTTGGGGGCGGGCGAGGCTCCGCAACGGGCAACTGGCAACTGGCAACTGGCAACTGGTGACTGGTGACTGGTGTCTTGGTCCTCCCTCCCGCTGGCGGGAGGGAGTTAGAGGGAGGGTGGGAAGAGGGTTGTCAGCTATCAGTTTTCAGTTGTCAGTGTCCACCCTCTCCGCTTCGCCGCCTTCGGCAGCGCCGCGCCTCTCCCGCCGGTGTGAGAGGCCAAGACGCCACCACAGTTGATTGAGGCTTTTGGGGGCGGGCGAGGCTCCGCAACGGGCAACGGGCAACGGGCAACTGGCAACTGGCAACTGGCGACTGGCAACTGGCAACTGGTGACTGGTGACTGGTGACTGGTGTCTTGGTCCTCCCTCCCGCTGGCGGGAGGGAGTTAGAGGGAGGGTGGGAAGTCAAGTCGTCAGTTGTCGGTTCCACCCTCTCCGCTTCGCCGCCTTCGGCAGCTCCGCGCCTCTCAAGGGCATTGACTTCTCCCTGAAAGGGGGAAGTACCCGAGCGAAGCGAGGGGGATGGGGGTCACGCCTCGCCGCCAGACTGTCTGGCTAACGCCTGACCCTCCCCTGCTTCGCCCTCCGGGCGAAGCTTCCCCTCCCTTGCAGGGAGGGGTTACACATCGAATCGCCTTTCACCAGCCGGCGGGCGAGGCGAAGACGCCACCACTGTTGCTTGAGGTCTGTCGGGGGCGTGAGAAGCTTGTTGCTTGTTGCTTGTTGCTGGCAACCTGAAATCTGAGACTTGCAACGAGCAACCCGCTTTTGTGAATCGTTTTTATATATGCGTATAGTCTGATAACTATGCGATATACAGCTGCCCGGCGGCGAGCTCTCCGCCGCATTCTGATGACGAGGCACATAACCCGGCAAAACGATGTGGTTGAGCAACTCAAGAAAGAAGGCTTTCGAGTGACTCAGGCCACTGTGTCGCGAGACCTGGCGGAAATGGGAGCCGTGAAACGAAGGTCATCTGACGGTCTATACGGGTACGCCTTGCCCGAGGAGCCAGTTCCACTTGACGGAAGCAACGAGGCGGCTTCCAAGGCTCTGGCCCAGTTCGCCACGACGATTACCCCGACCGGGAGCTTGGTTGTCATCAAGACACCTCCCGGGGCCGCTCAGGTCGTCGCCGGAGCGGTCGACGGAGCGGCGGTGTCGGGAGTATTAGGCACCGTCGCCGGGGACGACACCCTTCTGGTGGTCGTCGATGAGCAGATCGGCGGTTGGCGGGTCGCCAAAGAACTCGAGCGGATCGGAGCGGGGCGGTGAAGAAAGTAGTTCTGGCATATTCCGGGGGGTTGGATACCTCCGTCATCCTCAAGTGGCTCATCGAGGAGTACGGAGTCGAGGTCGTGGCCTACACGGCCGATGTGGGCCAGGGCGACGAAGTTGGCGACGCCCGGGCCAAGGCTCTGCAAACCGGGGCAGTGGAGGCCATCGCAGAGGACCTCACTGAGGAGTTCGTATCCGCTTTCGTCTTTCCGGCATTACGGGCCAATGCCGTCTACGAGTGGTACTACCTGCTGGGAACCTCTTTGGCGCGTCCCGGTGATCACCAAAGGTCTGATCCGGGTGGCGGAAGAGACCGGTGCCGACGCCATTTCCCACGGCGCCACCGGCAAGGGCAACGACCAGGTTCGCTTTGAGCTCTCGGCGTATGCCCTCAAACCGGACATCAAGGTGATTGCTCCGTGGCGAGAGTGGGATCTCCGCGGCCGGGCCGACTGTGTCGCGTACGCTGAGAAACACGGCATTCCCATCCCGGTCACTCCCGACAAGCCCTATTCCACTGATGCAAACTTGCTGCATATTTCGTATGAGGGTGGTGTACTCGAGAACCCCTGGGAGGCTCCTCCTCCGGGAATGTTCAACATGACGGCCGACCCGGAGACGGCTCCCGATCAGCCCGAATGGGTCACTATCGCCTATGAAGAGGGCAACCCGGTGGCCGTCGACGGAGAGCAATTGCGCCCGGTAGCGCTGCTGAGACAACTCAACGAGTTGGGTGGCAAACACGGAATTGGCCGGGTCGACATCGTCGAGAACCGTTTTGTGGGCATGAAGAGCCGCGGCGTCTACGAGACCCCGGGTGGGACGATCCTGCACCACGCTCACAAGGCGGTTGAGTCGATCACCCTTGATCGGGAAGTGGCTCACCTCAGGGATGAGTTGGTTCCGCGATACGCCGAGATGGTCTACAACGGCTTCTGGTTCGCACCGGAGCGGGAGGCTTTGCAGGCGTTTATGGATGATGTTCAACGACGAGTCAGCGGTGAAGCACGACTCAAGCTCTACAAAGGCCAGGTCTATGTAGAAGGACGCCGGTCCGATTCCTTCGGTCTTTATGACCAGGCGACCGTGACCTTCGAGGAGGACGATGTGTACGAGCAGGCCGACGCCAGCGGGTTCATTCGCCTGCAGGCGCTGAGGTTGCGGACTCTTGCCGAAGAACGTCTCGGGGAGGGCGAGTGAGCCAGAAGCTTCGCTTCCGGAGTTTGCAGTTTGCAGTTTGCAGTTTTCAGTCTTGCTGGTGGCTGGTGGCTGGGGGCTGGTCGCTGGGGACCCGAAGGGTGGGCATATGACCCTGTGGGGTGGACGGTTCACCGAGGACCCTCACGAGGATCTGATGGCCTTCACCGCGGATCGCTCGGATCGGCGCCTCCTCCAGGATGATTTGCTGGGTTCGGCTGCCCATGCCCGGATGTTGGGCGAAGTTGGATTGCTCACCGAGGACGACACCCGCCAACTGGTGGAAGCGATTGGAGACCTGCTCGAAGAAGCTCGGGAAGGACGGTTTCGTTTTGACGATGGGGACGAAGACGTGCATAGCGCTGTGGAGCGCCGACTTCACGAGGTGATCGGTCCGCTGGCCGGCAAGCTTCACACGGGGCGCTCTCGCAACGATCAGGTTGCCCTGGACCTCCGGTTGTATCTCACCCGAGCCCGTCACCGACGAGTAGCTCAGTTGAGATCGTTCGGACGGATACTGGCCGACAAAGCCGAGGAAGTGGGTGACACTGTTGTCCCTTCCTACACCCATCTTCAACAGGCTCAGGCGATTCCGCTTGGCCACCATCTTCTGGCCTACGCCTGGATGTTGGTCCGCGATATCGACCGGTTCGAAGACGCGGAATCGCGGATATCCATTTCGCCACTGGGGGCCGGCGCATCGGGGGGAAGCAGCCTGCCTCTGGACCCGCAGGGGGTTGCGGACGAATTGGGGATGGATGGCACCTTCTCAAACTCCCTCGATGCCGTTTCCTCGCGTGATTTCGTCGCCGAATACGCCTTCTGCTGCGCTCAGGCGCTGATCCATCTTTCCCGGCTAGGGGAGGAGTTGGTGCTGTGGTCGACAGCCGAATTTGGCTGGGTGACTTTTGCCGATCGCTATACCACCGGTTCTTCGGCCCTTCCCCAGAAGAAGAATGCCGACATTGCCGAACTGGTCCGCGGTAAGACAGGCCGGGTGATCGGCGACTTGACGGGGCTCCTGACTATGCAGAAAGGGCTGCCGCTCAGCTACAACCGTGATCTGCAGGAAGACAAAGCAGCTGTGTTTGACGCCGACGACACGCTGGCGGGGGCGCTGGCTGCTCTCTCCGGGATGGTCGCCACTGCCAGCTTTGATCCGCCGCCACCGTCCAGTTGGGTGACGGCCCTCGACCTGGCCGAGGTCTTGGCGGAGCGGGGAATTCCGTTCCGGGAGGCCCACGAGGCCGTGGGCCGATTGGTGGCCCGCCTGGTCGCGGAAGGCAAAACCCTGGGCGAAGTGACGGCCGGCGAACTGGAGGCTGCGCATCTCAGCTTCGGGCCCGAGGACCTCGACGTACTCGACCCCCAGGCCTCGGTGGAGCGGCGTCGAACACCCGGTGGGGGAAGCCACGTGTCGGTCCTCGATCAACTGGCCGAGCTCCGCTCGATCCTCGGTGAGGAGTAGAGGGAACGGCTTCCTACGGTCCTGGCGCGATAGGACCGCGGGGCGAGTCCCCGTCCACCAAGAAGCCTTCGGGCCACCGGACGGAGTCGGTGGTCAAGGTGGACTCATCAACGGTGGCCGTAACGATGAATTCGTAGGGTGGCGGTCCCAACTCGAGAACTCGACCGGTGAAATAAGGCGCAGCCCGCAAGTCGAGGCTTCCTGGCCGACTACCAGGACGAACCCAACGGAGGCAACGGCTGGCTGAGGATTCTGGAGATCTCACCCGCCAGCGACGAGATTCGCATCAAGACCTACTCTCCCACCCTCGACACCTGGGACACCGATAGCACCAGCCAGTTCACGCTTATCTACGACTTCAACTGACGTTCTCTGGTCGCGGCTTCACCACACCTTGCGCCAGGCGTAGGAGGTGTAGGCCTCGGTGAACCCGACCCCTTCGTACAGCTGGTTGGCCGGGACCATGTCGCCGGTGTCTACGTAGACGTCCGTGGCCCCCAGTTTCTTGAGGCGCCGCAGACCTTCCTGGATCAATGCCTTCGCCAAGCCTTGCCGAAGATGCTCTGGGTGCGTGCAGACCGGTTCGACGATCCCTCGTTGGTTGACATCGTCAAAGGTGAGTCCGACGTAGGCGGCGAAGGAACCATCGCCGGTTTCGGCCACCAGGTCGAGGTCGTGGCGGAACGACGGTGAGCCGGTCATGAAGGCCTTGACTTCTGCACTGGTGTGGGAAGTACGACCGAAACCGGCATTGATGATGTCTGCCACGCGGCGATAGTCGGCGTCCTCGGGGCGGGTGGCCCGTAGGTGATAACCACCGGCCGCTTCGGGCTTCGGTAGCGGCCGCGAGCCGAATCGCATTCGCCTGGTTACGAACACTTCAGTGGTCTTCTCGAAACCGTGTTCGTCGAGGAGACGCTGCCGAGGGGTGTCGTATTCGAAAACGAAGGTATCGAGTCGGCGACGCCCGTCATCAGTCGGGATCGACAGCTTGTGCACTGCTGTGGTGATCAGATCGCTCTCGATCTCGCGGTAGTCGGGGTGGAGTTGCAGGGTGGCGTCGCCGGACCCTTCGGGATGCACGGCGCCCACCACTTGGCCAATTTCTGTCTCCCAGATGTGAACCAGTTCGGCCAACCCAGCAATGGTGAAGGGCTCTTCCCGATGGAACATCCAGCCGTCCCAGCGACGGATCTCCCAATTGAATCCCGTCGGGGTGATCGGGTAGGTAGAGAGCAGCAAATCGCGGATCGCCCAGAAGTCGCTCTCGGCGCGATACGACCGCGAGGTGAGGTCATCATGCATCGGTGGTGGGTTCCGTGGTTGCTCCCCCCAAGCTACCAACCCAGGGTTGCCTCCCCGGCTACCCCTGATCGATCAGCAGCGCCTCCAAGGCCACCGTGACCATCTCGTCGAAGGTGGTCTCACGTTCGGTCGACGAAGTGGACTCACCGGTGACGATGTGGTCGCTGACGGTCAAGATGGCCAGAGCTCGACCTCCCGTCTCGGCTGCGACCCCGTAGAGGCCGGCCGCTTCCATCTCTACGGCGAGGACGCCCATCTTTTCCATGGTTTCGAAGCGGGTCTTGTCCGGGTTGTAGAAGAGGTCGCTCGAGTGGACATTGCCTATCTTGGCTTCCACTCCGGCCGCCTGGGAAGCTGTTTGGGCGGCTCGCAGCAGGCCGAAATCGGCCGTGGCGGCGAAGTCCATGCCGTCGTAGCGAGCACGATTGGTACCGGAATCGGTGCACGCCCCGATGGCCAGGATCACATCGCGCATGCCGATGTTGGGACTCACCGCTCCGCAGGAACCCACCCGAATGAGCCGTTTCACCCCAAACTCGTTTACCAGTTCGGTGGCGTAGATCGATGCGGACGGAATACCCATCCCGGTCCCCATCACCGACACCGGCATACCCTGGTAGGTGCCGGTGAACCCCAGCATGTTGCGGACCGCCGTCACCCGGCGCGAATCATCGAGAAACGTCTCGGCGATGTGTTGCGCCCGGAGAGGATCTCCAGGGAGGAGCACCGCCTCGGCGAAATCTTCCGGGCGGGCATCGATGTGCGGAGTGGGCATTTACGGGCCTTTCGGATGGTCGGCCTCAACGTAACGGAAAACTTCCGGAATGGATACCACCGGCAGTTGATTGGTCGTTGGTCCATCTACCATTCCGCCAGAGGTATATGGCAGCGACGACACCAAGATATTCGCCGGTAGCGAACCTGATTGGAACATTTGTCTCGCTGGTTGCATTGGTGCTGGTGTTCCTCACCGTGGTCGGGTTCATGGGCGGTATCTGGTGGGGATTCGACCTGGCTGCCCATTTCCGAGTTCAGTACGCCGCTTTGCTGGTGCCGGTGGTTGCGGTGCTGCTTGGATTGCGCTGGCGGCGAGCCGCACTGGCGACCCTCCTTGCTTTAGTGGTCAATCTTGCCTTGGTCGTTCCCTTGTTCTTGACCTCGCCCGCTCCATCTGATGGCTCGGCAACTCTCGAGATCCTCACCTTCAACGTGACGGCGTCCAATCCCGAACGGTCGTCGGTTATCGACTACCTGGCCGCCAGCGAGGCGGACATCATTTTTCTGCACGAGTCGTCGACCGATTGGGAGGATGCGCTCAGCCGGTCTGATCTGCCCTATCGGATGGTGAATGCGCGAGAGCCGGGCTCCGTATTTGGCACGCTGGCATTGGTGGGGGAGGACGCCGTGGCCAGCGTCGTCGCTCTGGGGGACTTCGGTCAGTTGTCGATCGAGGTAGTGGCGGAATTGGACGGACAGGAAATCAGGGTTCTCGGGTCACATCCTCTCTCGCCCGTCAGTTCGACCCGGGCCCAAGCCCGCGACGAGCAGCTAAGGCTGATCGGCGAGTGGGCGGCCCGTCAGGAGGTCCCGGTGGTGGTGACCGGGGATTTCAACGCGTCAACCTGGTCGAGGGGCTTTTCGCTGGTGACCAAAGAAGCCGACCTGGTCAATTCCCAGAAGGGCTTCGGCGTTCAGGCATCCTGGCCGGCCGGTCATACCTTGTTTGCCATCCCGATCGATCATCTGGTGCACAGCCCCGAATTGACGACGATTGATCGCCGTCTCGGCGAGAACCTCGGCTCGGACCACTTCTCGCTCTTCGTCACCGTGGCTCGAGCTGCTTCCTGAACAGGGCGGTCCGGTCCTTCGGATCGAGCCGTCCGGCCCTACTCACTCCTCGTCGGTCCGGTCATTGTGATTGGTGGGTCGCGAGAAGGGTCGTCTGATGCAGACTTTGTGGGGAGTCTTGGTCGTTCTGCTGGCGCTGCTGGCGTGGGTAGGCCAGACCATTTCCTGGTTGGCGCCGGCTGCTGCAGTCAAGCTGAGCCTGATGGAGGCGGAGGATGACGTCGAACCGACCTTCTGGGCCGACATCCGCGGAGAGGCAGCATGGGACTCATTCACGCTGTGGTCAATGGTGGTGGCCGGAATCCTGCTTCTGATGGATGAACCCGCTTGGGCGTACTTCGGGTTGGTCGGGGGCGGAATGTACGTCTATTTCGGCGGTCGGGGAATCTTGGTCCGGGCGGCGATGTTGCGACGGGGACTTCGGATCGGTAGCCCCAAGAGCGTTGCTCAGGGATTGGCCTTTCTTGGTATCTGGACTGCCATGGGTTTGATCACGATCGTTGCCGCCGCCATCGCGTTGTCTCAATGACTTCCTCAACACACAGGCAGGAGTAGCGCCATGGAGGTGACCGCCCTGACCTGGATCGTCGCAGTTGCCGGCCTGCTCCTCATTGGCCTCCTTGGTACCCTCCAGCTGGTTGCGTTGATCCGCCCGCGCCATCAATGGACCATCGACAACGTTTACGGTGGGCGACCTGACGGGACCGACGCTAAGGCCTACTTTGCCTTTAATCAGGGCTTTGCCTGGGCAGATCCGCTGTTCTGGGCACCTCTACAGATCGCCGGGAGTATCGGGATGCTCCTCGGACAGCGATGGGGGTTCCTACTTGCCCTGGCTGCCTCGGTGCCCTTCTGGTACACCGCCATCACCATCTACATCTGGGATCGTGATCTGGGTTTTCGTCGAAACACTTTCAGTTACTGGGTGTTCATCTGGGGCATGTGGCCCGCGTTCGGTTTGGTCGAAGGCGTCTATTGCTTTGTCCGGCTTATGAAATGAGGGAGAGGTAATGATCGAAGGGATTGTCGATTTGGCTGACGGCCGAAAACTTGGCTACGCCGAGTGGGGTCCTCCGGATGCTCCGCCCGTTCTGTACTGCCACGGGTTCCCCACCAACCGTCGCGAACTGCTCCTGATGGAACCCACGCTGGAGCGGAACTCTGTGCATTCCAGAGTGGTCGTGCTCAACCGCCCGGGCTACGGGCCTTCGACCGTCCAGGCAAACCGCACCTTCTTGGACTGGCCGAATGATGTCGCGGAGGCAGCCGATCGGCTTGACATCGACCGGTTTGCTGTGCTGGGTGTTTCGGGGGGATGCCCCTACGCGCTGGCTTGTGGATACGCCCTCGGTGACCGTGTGATTCGCCTTGGGGTAGTCGTTGGGATGGCGCCGTTCGAGGCACCCGGGATGGAGAAGGCTTCCGCAATTTCGGGACCGTCGGCCAACCGGCTGGTACGAAGGTTCCAGTTCGCGATGATGGCCTACGGTTTCCGGAAAGGTGGCGAGAAACGTTTTCTGGCCCAATCACTAACCACCATGGGCGATGTGGATCGAGAGGCCATGCAACGCCCCGAGATGCAAGAGTGGTTCTTCGACATGACGCGAGAGGCGCTCAAACAGGGGGGCGGGCCGGCTGCGCACGAAGCTGGCCTCTATAGGCAAGTTTGGGGTTTCGACCTCCAACGGATAACGGCGGAGACTCACCTTTGGTACGGCGGAACTGACAAAACGGTGCCGGCGTCGGCAGGACGTTGGCTGGCTGATCGTCTCCCCAATTCGAACTACCAGCTGTGGCCGCGTCACGGGCATTTCACCTGGATGTTCAGCCATGAAGCAGCAGAGGTCGTTGCTGAAACAGCGGGAGTGACGGGAGTGAACTGACTCAACCGATAACCCGACCGGGAAGGACACTGATGAAGGCAGCCAAGTACGAGCGTTTTGGGCCTCCAGAAGTGCTGGAGATCGTAGACGTACCGGAGCCAATACCGTCGCCCGGCCAGATCAAGGTTCGGGTCCGGGCCGCTTCAATCAATCCGATGGATGTCGTCTTTCGAAGCGGCGCGCTCAAGGGTCGGATGTTCTCGGGCGTATTCGGCCCGAAACGTTCAATTTTGGGCACCGATTTTGCCGGAGAGGTAGCGGCCCTCGGGCAGGGCGTGGATCAGGTGGAAGTAGGGAACCGGGTAGTGGGGATCACCGGTTTTGAGTCGGGTGCCTACGCACAGTATGTGTGCGTCGACGCCTCGACCGTTGCGACCATACCGCCCGAGATCGGGTTCCCGGAGGCAGCCGCCTTTGCCTTCGCCGGGGTGTCGTCGCTGTTGTTCCTGCGTACGATCGACGCCCTGGTGCCGGGGAAGCGGGTTCTGATCGTAGGAGCGGCAGGTGGTCTGGGTTCCTTTGCGGTGCAGTTGGTTCGACAGTTCGGGGGAGAGGCGATTGGTGTCTGCAGCACTCGCAACGAAGAGCTGGTCCGGTCATTGGGAGCAATAGAGATCATCGATTACACGCACGATGATCCCACCGCCGTCCGCGACGCCTACGACGTTGTGTTCGACGCGGTGGCGGTTGGCTCTTATGGGGCCTACCGAAAGGCGCTCAGACCCGGTGGCGTGTACTCAACCACGGTGTTGGGTCCACGGGCCTTGGTGGCGATGGCCCTCAACCCGCTGCGCCGATCAGGACGACGAGCGCACACGATGATTGGCAGCTCCGAGAATGTGCACGAGGATTTGTGTACATTGCGAGACCTGTTTGTCGAGGGGTCTATGAGATCTGTGATCGAGCGACAGCTGCCCCTCGAGGAGATTGCCGAAGCTCACCGTCACTATGAGACCGGTCACACTCGCGGCAAGCTCGTCCTGACTGTTTGAAGCGCCCCCCTAACCTACCTCAGCAACCTGAGCGCGGGATCTGTCACGGTTCGAGTCCGACAGGTTTTTGCGTCCTCTCCCGCTGGGAAACGGGGGAGGTGGGTCGGCTCGTAGGAGCCGAGCTGGAGGGGGTAAGAGGGCCGTGATCTGAGGAATTGCCCCACTCGGTCCTCGCTGCCTTCGGACAGCTCTCCCATCTACACCGAGGGAGCAGGTCTTGTTGAGCCGGTCGGGCTGTCGTCTCTGTCTAGGCGTTCCTTCCACCGCCCCCACCACCACCGCCGCAGCGCTCGAAAGCAGGCAGATGCTTGTCGTTGGAGGCCGTCTGGAGATGTTCGTAGACGGTGACGATCTCGGCTCGCTCGGTAGTCGAGTACAGGTAGTCGTAGAGGGTGGCGTTGATGAGCTCTGCTTCGACGCCGACCGCGCAGGCTTCCGCGATCAACTCGAACCCGTCGACTTCACCTAGCCAGGGATTGCCCGGCACTGCCAACCCGTAGTCGGCAAACAGGTCGAGCAGAGAGGACTGATGGCGCTGCTCGGCGACGATGATGTTGGAGAAGGGCCGGGTCTCGGCGCCAAAGTCGTCGAGTACCTGCTGATAGACCGCCTCGGCGTGGTACTCATCATTGAGTGCCAGCAGTAGACCCTGCGCCTCGTCCGGCTCGAGCGGTCCGGTGTAGTCGCCTACATCACAGATCTCACAGGTAGCAAGAAGCTCTTCGGCGTTCTCAACAACGTCGGTAGCCAGCGACTCGTCAATGACGAGAGGGCTTCGATCAGCGACTGTTGTTGTTGGGCCGGACGTCGTCGTGCTCGGCTCGATGCTTGAGGTCGAACAAGCACCGACTGCCAGCGCCAGACCCGCAATCATCAGGGGGAATCGTTTCATTTGTGGCTCCCGTCATTTGGAGCTCATTTGAGCCGGTGTGAATGAAGCCGAGTCGGCTCATCCGGTGAAGAATCGATGAAGCTGCCCGGCTACTCTGCAGGCCATGGAGCAAGCATCTTTTCGAGCGCGTCGCGACCGATTTGCCGCCGCTATTGGGGAGGGCATCGCCGTCATTCCCGCCGCCGGGCAACAGATCCGCAACGACGACGTTGATCACCCTTTCCGTCAGAACAGCGACTTCTTCTTCCTTACCGGGTTTGACGAACCGGACGCCGTGGCGGTCATCAATCCCAGCCATGGTGAGGAGCGTTACGTCCTCTTCGTCAGGCCGCGCGACCGGGAGATGGAGATCTGGAACGGCTACCGGGCCGGGGTTGAGGGTGCCAAGTCCGACTACGGGGCCGATGCCGCGTATCCGCTGTCGGAACTGGGGGAGAAGCTGCGTGAGTACCTGATTGGTCGCCCGGCTCTTTTCTACCGCTTCGGGAACTCCCCGCACGACAACCTGATCGATTCGGCCCTGGGCCAGGCCCGCCGGTTCCGGGCGCGGGACGGCCGTCCGGTTCCCGATTCCATCATGGATCCGCATGCGGTTCTCAGCGAAATGAGGCTGCTCAAGTCCGAAACGGAGATTGCGGCCCTCCGCAGGGCTTGTGACATTTCGGTCGATGCGCATCTTGAGGCGATGCGTTTTGCCCGACCGGGGATCTATGAGTATCAGGTACAGGCAGCTCTCGAATACACGTTCATGGTTAACGGTTCACCCCGGGTTGGGTATGGCTCTATCGTCGCCTCCGGCCCCAACGCCTGCATCCTTCACTACGTGGAGAACACCAGGCAGATGGAGGCGGGTGACTTGCTGCTGATCGACGCCGCCGCCGAGTATGGGTACCACTCGGCGGACATCACCCGCACGTTCCCGGTCAGCGGCGTGTTCGCCGCTCCGCAAAGGGCGATCTACGAGGTAGTCCTGGCCGCCCAGCAGGCTTCGATTGAGAAGGCGGCGCCGGGCGGAACAATGAAGGAGCTTCACGAGACCTCCAAGCGGGTGCTTGCCGAGGGCCTGGTCGAGTTGGGGCTGCTGCCCCGCGGGCTTGATGACTCACTGGCCATGCACCACTACCGGGAGTTTTTCATGCACGGCACCGGGCATTGGCTGGGAATGGATGTCCACGATGCCGGCAGCTACATGACCGCCGGCCAGGAGTCTCGCCCTCTCGAGCCATCAATGGCGTTCACGATTGAACCCGGCCTCTATGTCGATCCGGAGAAGGACTCGATTTCAGTCTCGTTGTTGGACTACGACTTGGATGCGTGGATGGAACGCCGGTATCTCATGGGAACCGAAGCGGCCAAGAAACTCGAAGCCGAGGAGAAGGAAAAGGCCGGGACCATCGAGCATCCCATCCCGGCCGAGTTTCGTGGTCTGGGAGTGCGGATCGAGGATGATCTTCTGATCACGGCCGCAGGGCACGAAAACCTGACCGCGGGGGTGCCGACCTCGATCGATGAGATCGAGGCGGTATGCGCTCAAGAATCGGGCCTGCCTCTCTGACGGTCACAACTCCGAGGTGAGCGCCGGTCGACGATCCGCCCAGGGTTTTGCCTCTTCGAGTTGAGCGGCCAGGCGAAATAGCGTCGACTCGTCGCCGGTCCGGGCCGCAAACTGGAGTCCAATCGGCAAACCATCGGCGTTCCAGTGGAGCGGAACGGACATGGCCGGCTGGCCGGTCAGGTTGAACAATTGGGTATTAGGAACCGGATCCATCTGCTCGGAAGCCATCTTCTTCATCACCAGGTCCAAAGCTCGACGAACCGGGACGCGGTGCAGCCCTCGGATCATACGAAGCTCGGCTTCCGACGGGGCCAGCTCGCCGGTTTTCACCGGAGGTGACGCCAGCGTCGGTGTGAGGAGAACGTCATAGCGTTCATGGAAGGCGGCCAGCCGGCGGGTTTCCGCCTGTACTTCCCGGAGGATGACCGCCAGTTCGTCGGCTCTGGTGCTGCGGCCCACCAACGACACCAGCCAGGTGATGGGTTCGAACTGGTCGGCGGTCGGCTTGCGGCCGGTCGACTCGGCTGCGTGATCAATGTCGGCGGCCACAGAGGAGGCCACGATCCGGAGGTAAGCCATGGTCATCTTCTCTTTGTTCAGCGGCGGAGTTTCCTCTTCGACCTCATGGCCCAACTGCTCCAAAAGGTTGACCGTGCTCTCAACCGCAGCAATGCAGTCGGGATGCATCTTGCTGCCCATGAGCGGCTTGGTGGTGAAGGCAATCCGCAAGGACCCGGGGTCGGTTCCCACTTCCTGAAGGAAGGGCCGGGCAGGAAGAGGCGGTGAATACGGACCACCCTCTTCGGGGCCGCAGCTGACATCGAGCAAGGCGGCGCTGTCACGCACTGTGCGAGTTAGCACGTGTTCTTGCACCAGTCCGAGCCAGGTCCCCGAGAAGTGCGGACCCGCCGGGTTTCTTCCGCGGGACGGCTTGAGACCAAACACCCCGCAGGCTGCGGCGGGAATACGGATGGACCCGCCCCCATCGCCACCATGGACCGCCGGCACGAAACCGGCCGCGGTGGCAGCTCCGGACCCGCCGCTGGACCCTCCGGGAGAGCGATCGAGGTCCCAGGGATTGTGGGTTGGTCCGCGGAACGCCGGTTCGGTAACCGCCACCAACCCGAATTCGGAAGCATTGGTCTTGCCGACCACCACCAATCCCGCTTCCCGGTAGCGGCGCACCATGGTGGTGTCGTGCTTGGCGACGTGGAATTGCAGGAACCGGCTCGATCCGGTGGTCGGTTCGCCGGTGTACTGGGCGATCAAGTCTTTGAGTAAAAAGGGGACGCCCGCAAAGGGGCCGCCCGCAGGCGGCCCGTCGGCTTGGGCGAGGGCCCGGTCGTACATCTTGTGGACCACCGCGTTCAGCCGCGGATTGAAACGCTCGATTCGCTCGATGGCCGCCTCGACCAACTCCCGCGGATGCGCCTGTTTGGTGCGTACCAATTCGGCCAGACCCACCGCGTCGTATTCCTGGTAGTCGCTGAATCCTGTCATCGGGTCACCTCCAAGCTGATTCCGAATCTACGCGGGCAACGACCGATGTCTTACGAATTCGTGAACGTTGGGGCTGCTCGAAGTGCTTACCTCGCGAATCTGGCAAGCTGTTGGGATTGTGAGACGAACCGCGTATCTTCCCCTGCACTCTGGTGGGGCTGATGGTCGTATTGGCTGCTTGCTCGAAGACCGACTCGGCCGTCGACACGACTGCTCAGGTCACGGTTTCCACCGCGTCCGACGGAACCACCGTCACCACTTCGCAGTCATACGCAGGTGACACGGCGGCCCCTGAGTTCCCCGCCGGTCTCGATTGGCTCAATACCGATCGCCCTCTGGCGCTCGAGCAGTTGCGCGGCAAGATCGTCATCCTCGATTTCTGGACCTACGGCTGCATCAACTGCATCCACGTCATCCCCGACCTCAAACGGCTCGAAGAGGAGTTCGCCGAGGAGTTGGTGGTGATCGGCGTACATTCGGCCAAGTTCGACAACGAAGGCGACACGGACAACATCCGCCAGATCATCCTTCGTTATGAGCTCGAGCATCCGGTGATCAACGACGCCGATTTCGCCGTTTGGCGCATCTGGGGCGCCCAGGCTTGGCCAACCCTGGCCATCGTAGACCCGGCCGGCAACATCGTCGGCGGTCACAGCGGAGAGGGCGTCTACGAGCTCTTCAAACCCGTGCTGGACTCCCTGGTCGCCGAGTTCGACGAGCAGATCGACCGAACAGCACTCGACATCAAGCTCGAGAAGGAAGGCTTGCCGGAGACCGCCCTTTCCTTCCCTGGGAAGGTCCTCGTCGATCCCGCTGGTCAGCGCTTGTTTGTGGCGGACACCAACCACCACCGGATCATCGTGTCCGAGTCTGGACGGCGCGGTTGAGGAGGTCATCGGCAGCGGGACGATGGGCAGCGACGGACGGCTTCCTCCGCACCGCCACATTCAATCAGCCCCAGGGTTTGGCCCTGAGCGATGACGGGGAGCGGCTCTACATCGCCGACACCGAGAACCATCTGATCCGCATGGTTGATCTCCCCACCGGACAGGTTTCCACAATCGCCGGTACCGGGGAGAAAGGCCAGTTCCCTCCGACGGGTGGTCCGGCTTTGACCACCGGCTTGAATTCGCCTTGGGACGTCACGCTCGACGGAGACCAGTTATACGTGGCTATGGCCGGCTATCACCAGATCTGGCTGGTCGACCTGGAGGCAGGAGCGTCAAGTCCGTATGCCGGCAACGCTCGTGAGAGCACCGCCAACGGGCCGCTGACCGATGCCGAGTTGGCCCAGCCGAGCGGAGTTGCTCTCGACGGCGCGGGCCGGCTCTACTTCGCTGATTCCGAAAGCAGTTCGATCCGGTGGGCCGATGTCGAGGGGGACGATCGCATGGTCGACGTCCTCGCCGGCAGCGACCAGGACCTCTTCACATTTGGCGACGAAGACGGGGTAGGAACCGCGGCCCGGCTCCAGCATCCGTTGGGCGTCGTGGTCGACGGGGGATATGTGTGGATTGCCGATACCTACAACTCCAAGATCAAACGGATCGACCCCGACACCGGTGAGGTGACGACCCTGGCCGGTGGGCAAGGATGGAGAGACGGGCCCGACCCGTTGTTTTACGAGCCGGGCGGGATCGATGCAGCGGCAGGCAAGCTCTATGTGGCTGATACCAACAACCACTCCGTTCGCGTCGTCGATCAGGTCACGGGTGAGGCAACCACCCTGGTGTTGACCGGTCTGGAGCGCTACATCGTCGATTCCGGGGACGACGCTTTTCCCGGAACCACGGTCACTCTTGGTCCGATCGAAGTCGCCCCCGGCTCCGGCAACCTCGTGCTCAATGTGGTCTTGCCGTCCGGGTACAAGGTGAATCCACTGGCCCCTTCCCGTTTCGAGTGGAAGGTCGACGGCAACGTGGCCGATCTGGCCCCCGAGGCCACCGGCTCAGTCGTCAATCCTTCGTTCCCGATGGAGATCCCGGCCACGTTTAGTGCGGGGACCGGGTCGATCACGGGTGATCTCTACATCGTTTATTGCGAAGCCGAACAAGAAAGCATCTGTCTGATCGAACAGGCCCGGGTGGTGGTGCCCCTTACGGTTGGCACCGGATCCTCGACCGTGCCCATCGACTACGAGATCGAATTGCCTGACTTGTAGAAGCGGCAGGCTCTGCAGCTTCAGGTCGCAGGTTCCCGGTTTCAGGGTCCAGGTTTCAGGTTTCAGGTTTCAGGCCGTGGTGTTTCTGAGCCTCGCCCGCTGGCGGGAGAGGCGCGGAGCTGCCGGAGGCGGCGAAGCGGAGAGGGTGGAACTGAGAACTGACGACTGACAACTGATAACTGTTTTTCCACCCTCCCCGTGACCCCCTCCCGCCGGCAGGAGGGGGAAGACGCTTTCAGCCGACTCCCGTCCACTGGGCTTCGACCAAGGTTGTGATCCAGGCTGCTCCGCAAATCGGCGGGATTGTTTTCAACGACAAGGTCCCCTGATCAGCCGACCATTCGAGCTCCTGTCGGCAGGCCGGCCCCTCGACCGTGATCAAATCGCCGGCCAGGGTCGCTGTACCAGTGATGACCGAACCGTCCCGTTTGAGGGTGAGCTCGCCGCTGAGCAGCACGAGTAGATCCCCGTCAGCTGATGTATAGATCCCGTCCGGAGGCTCGAGCTTCGTCCACGAGACGGACGTCAGGAACCGTTCCCTGACGTTGTCGTATGCGCAGGGATCGTTCACTGCGACGAACGACCACACTCCGCCGGTCAGCGCGACATCGTAGGTGCCTCGGTCCTCAGGGCAATTGGGATCGTTGAAGAATGTGATAGTCGATTGCTCGTTGGTGAAGTGGCCGACACTCAGGTAGCCACTACCGCGGTGATAGACCTCGAAGATGCCTTTCTCGAGCCCGAGGATGTCCTCCCCGACGGCCAGCCGATACGGAGGACACCGACGGCATTCGCCGGACCCTCCCAATTCCTCGGCAGTCACCGTCCTGGTGTAGATCCCATCCAGCGGTGTCGGTTCGGGTGGTGGCGTGGGCGTGGTGTAGGGGTACGGATCGTGGGTTGACGCGGCCGGCGGATCAGCCTGGGTCGCACATGAGGCAAGGAAAACCGTGAGGCACACAAAGGCGGTCATCCGCGAGTCGGATGACACGATCGCTCCGAGTTCGAGTCCGCTCGCATTCATTACCCCATTTTGACCCGTCCGGCCTGCTTGGGAGGCGCGGTGCGGACGACGGACCGCGGATCGCGGACAGCTCTCTTCCCACCCTCCCCCTAGCCCCCTCCCGCCAGCGGGAAGGGGGAGTGGTTGCCTCGCCCGCTGGCGGGAGAGGCGCGGAGCTGCCGGAGGCGGCGATGCGGAGAGGGTGGAAGGAGCTACGAGCTACGAGCTGCGAGCGGGTTTCGGGTTTCAGGTTCCGAGTCACGGGTCTCGTGGCACGAGAGGGTGCGGTATACGGCTGGTGGCTGGTGGCTCATTACTCCTCTAGCCTCAGGGTCATGATCGACAATCCCTGGCTGCAACTTCTCGTCGTCCTCGGTGCGGCTGCCATCGCTTATCTCTTTGGCCGCTATGTGTTGATCCCCCTGGTCCATACGGCGGTGTCGCACACGAAGGCGAAGTGGGACGACATCCTCCTCGATCGCAAGGTGCTGCACCGGCTCTCCCTGCTGCTGCCTTTGGTTGTATTTCGATTTGGTATGGGGTTTATCGACGGGCTCAGCACCGACTGGTTGCGGTTTTTGGAAGGATTGACCGACAGCCTGCTCGTTATCGTCGGATTGGTGGCCCTGAACGCCGCTTTCAATTCGTTCAACGATGTTTACCTCCGATTGGACATCGCTGAGAACCGTCCCATCAAGGGCTACCTCCAGGTGGTGATGATCGTCCTCTCCGTGTTCGGAGTGATCGTTATCATCGCCCGGCTTACCGGCCAGGAGATCGGGTTCCTGCTCGGAGGTCTCGGTGCCATGACCGCAGTACTCCTGCTGGTCTTCAAGGACACGATCTTGTCCCTAGTCGCCTCTTTGCAGATCGCCCAGAACGATCTCGTTCGGGTTGGCGATTGGATCGAGATGTCGCACCTGAACATCGATGGAGATGTCATCGATATTGCTTTGCATACCGTCAAGGTGCAGAACTGGGATAAAACGATCTCGACCATCCCGACCTACAAGCTGGTCTCTGACTCGTTTCGCAACTGGCGGGGGATGGAGGATGCCGGGGGACGGCGCATCAAGCGCGCCATCAACCTGGACCTCTCGACGATCCGGTTCCTGAGCGACGAGGAGATCGAGCGGTTCAAACGATTTGCACCGCTCCACCGATACATGGACGGCAAGGTGGAGGAATTGGAGCAATGGCAAGAACTCCACGATCCGGGACCCGAATTGGTGGGCGATCCGCGCCGGCTCACCAACATCGGCACCTTCCGGGCCTACGTGGTTGCCTACCTACGAGCTCATCCGCAGCTGGCCACCGACACCATGACGACCCTGGTACGCCAACTCCCACCCGGTCCTCATGGCCTTCCGCTGGAGCTCTACGTGTTCTCGTCAGACACCCGGTGGGCCCAGTACGAATCAATCCAAGCCGACATCTTCGATCATCTGCTTTCCATGGTCCCGGAGTTCGGATTGCGCATCTTCCAGGAACCGGCCGGATCGGACCTGCGGGCTCTGGGCGCCGGTCAGTAGCGGACTGGTACCGTTCAAAGGTGCGCGACGCCCGGTACGACATCCTGTTCGAGCCCCTGCAAATAGGGCCGGTCACCGCTCGCAATCGCTTCTTTCAGGTACCTCACTGCAACGGGATGGGCCATCGGGACCCCTCGGCCATCGCCGAGGTCCGGGCCGTCAAGGCCGAAGGTGGCTGGGCGGTCGTCTGCACCGAGGAGACCGAGATCCATCACTCGTCCGACTTCACCCCGGCCATAGAGGGGCGCCTATGGGATGACGATGACATCCCGGCACTAGCCCGAACGGCCCAGCGCGTCCATGACCATGGCGGTTTGGCCGGCATCGAGCTGGCCTACAACGGCATGCACGTGCCCAATCTCTACACACGTGTGGCTCCCATGGGGCCCGGTCATCTGCCTGTCTCAGGCGCCGGCTACGACCCGGTACAAGCCCGGAGAATGTCCAAAGCAGACATCGCCGATCTGCGACGCTGGCATCGGGCGGCGGTGCGGCGCTCCATCCAGGCCGGCTTCGATCTGGTGTACGTGTACGCCGGCCACAACCTCGGTGGTCTCCACCACTTCTTGTCCCGCCGCTACAACCAGCGCACCGACGAGTATGGCGGCAGCCTCGAGAACCGGATGCGGCTGCTGCGCGAATTGATTGAGGACGCCGTCGAAGAGGCCGATGGAGCTGCGGCAATCGCCTGCCGTATCACCGTCGATGAGCTCATCGGCGACCCCGGGATAACTCGTCCCGAGATCGAAGAGATCATCGGGACCATCGGGGAACATCCCGACCTCTGGGATTTTGTCCCCGGTAGCTGGGAAGACGATTCGGTCACGTCGCGCTTCAGCCCGGAGGCCCATCAGGAGGAATGGGTGCGAGGATTAAGACAGCTCACCTCCAAACCGGTCGTAGGGGTGGGGCGCTTCACTTCCCCCGACACGATGGTCCGGATGATCCGCCAGGGGATCCTCGACTTCATCGGTGCTGCCCGTCCTTCGATTGCCGACCCCTTCCTGCCCAAGAAGATCGAAGAAGGCCGGCTGGAGGACATCCGTGAGTGCATCGGCTGCAACATCTGCGTGTCTGGTGACTGGACCATGTCACCCATCCGCTGTACCCAGAACCCGTCGATGGGGGAGGAATGGCGCCGCGGCTGGCATCCCGAGCGAATCAGAACCAAAGGCAGCGACGCCAAGGTCCTCGTAGTGGGCGCCGGTCCGGCCGGCCTGGAAGCATCGCAGGCGCTCGGCAAGCGCGGCTACCAGGTGGTGCTCGTCGAGCAATCTCGGCAATTGGGCGGCCGGGTAGCAAAAGAGGCCCGGTTGCCGGGTCTGTCGGCCTGGATCCGCGTTGTGCGACTATCGCGAATCCCAATTGCGGCAACTGAAGAATGTCGAGCACTATTTCGAAAGCCGGATGACCGCAGACGAGGTGCTGACCTACGACTTCGATCATGTGGCGGTGGCCACGGGGTCAACGTGGCGGAGGGACGGAGTCGGCCGGTGGCACACCCATCCGATGGCGGTGGGCGAGGGTATGGAAGTGCTCACTCCCGACGACATCTTGGGCGGGGTCCGTCCCCGGGGGCATCGGGTTGTTCTATACGACGACGACCACTACTACTTGGGTGGAGTGCTGGCCGAACTGCTGGTTGGCGAGGGATATGAGGTGGTGTTGGTGACGCCCGCGTCCGTAGTCTCGGAGTGGACGGTCAATACGCTCGAACAGCACCGCATCCAGCGGCGTTTGCTGGAGTTGGGGGTGGAGCTGTTGCTGTCTACCGCGGTAGTCCGGGCGAGTGCCGATGGGGTGACTCTCGCCAACGCCTTCACCGGCCTCGAGGTAGATATCGCGACCGATTCGCTGGTGGTGGTGACTGCCCGGTTGCCCAATGAGAGCCTGGTGTTCGACCTGGAGGCGCGGCGCGGCGATTGGGCGTCGGCCGGCCTTTCTTCGGTGCGAGCCGTCGGTGACGCTTGGGCGCCGGGGACCATTGCTGCGGCCGTATGGGAAGGCCATCGTTACGCCGAGGAGCTCGACACTGAAGTCGACCCCGATTCAACACCCTTCCGGCGTGAAGTAGCCAGGCTTAACGTCGACTCCTGACGGGCGGGGCCGCCACGGCTGAGTGACGCGGTGTCGTCGTACCCTACCGCCGACGAATTCAGCCACATACAGTTGGGACTAACCGACAAGTAAGGAATGCACCATGAAGGCGATCGTCCGGTCCGGGTACGGTTCGCCCGATGTCCTTGAGTTCAAAGAGGTGGCCAAACCTGCCCCAAACGACAACGAAGTGCTGGTAAGGGTTCACGCGTCATCGGTGAATATGGCTGACGTCGACTACCTGCTGGGCCGACCTTCCATCGCCCGTTTAATGACCGGGTTGCGGAATCCCAGGAACTCTGGCCTCGGATTGGATGTTTCAGGCGAGGTCGAGGCGATTGGCCAGAACGTGACACGTTTCCAACCGGGTGATGAGGTATTTGGCGACCTGACCTTCCACGGTTTTGGCGCGTTTGCCGAGTTCGCATGTGCTGCTGAAGAAGCGTTCGCGCTGAAACCGGCCGGGTTGACGTTCGAAGAGGCCGCCGCGGTACCTCAAGCGGCAGTCATGGCTCTGCAGGGCCTTCGGGGCAAGCGACGGATCCAGCCGGGACACCAAGTGTTGATCAACGGTGCGGGTGGCAACGTGGGTCCATTCGCGGTGCAAATCGCCAAAGCTTTCGGAGCGGAGGTGACCGGCGTGGACCACACGAACAAAATGGACTTGCTGCGCGCGGTCGGCGCCGACTACGTCATCGATTACACCGAGAAGGATTTCACGAAGACCGGAGAGCGGTATGACTGGATCCTCGACGTCGCGGCACATCGTTCGATCTTCGCTTGCAGACGGGCATTGAAGCCCAAGGGCGTCTATGTCGTCGTTCCAGGTTCAGTTGGTCGAATGCTCCAAGCCATGTTCGTAGGACCGCTGATCTCGATGGCCGGTAGCAGGAAGATGGGTATGCATATGGGGCAACCATTCAACAAGGCGGATGTGGTCCTGCTGACGGAGCTGCTTGAAGCCGGAAGCATCAGGCCTGTCATCGATAGGAGCTACCCGTTGAGTGAGGTCCCGGAGGCACTCCGGTACCAGCAGGAAGGACGCCCACAAGGGAAAGTCATCATCACGGTTTGATGAACGGGTCCTCCGACTCTACCCGGTCCGCAGTATGCCAAATACTGTTGGGATTGCCCGACAGGCCCGCGACGACCGTCGCGACCCCAGTGAGGGAGACCGTGGAGATGACCGGCTCGCCGCTTGATCAAAGCGGTTTGTCGACGTCTGGCCCCCCGGTTGGCGAAGGTCGGCTGGTCTTTGTCGACGTGCTGCGAGTAGCGGTCATCGTCTTGGTGGTTGCTTTCCATGCCGCGCAGCCGTACGGACCTACCGGTGGTGACTGGCCGGTGACCGACCCAGCTAACAGCGAGCTTCTCCGACCGTTTTTCCCCTGGGGCGCGGCGTTCGGCATGGGCTTGTTCTTCCTGCTGGTCGGATACTTCACGCCGAGGTCCTATGACCGCAAGGGCGCTCGGCAGTTCCTCAGGGGTCGCTGGCGGCGGATCGGTGTGCCGATGCTGTTGTTCATGTTGGTGATACACCTGCCGGTCGTCTACCTGGTCGAGTCGCCCCGGCCTTCTCTCGGGGACCTTGTCCGCTCCCTGTATGAGAGCGGATGGCAGAACATATACCTCCACTTGTGGTTCCTCGGGCACGTGCTGCTCTACTCGCTCGCCTATGCAGCTTGGCGCCTGGTCGCCGAGCGCTACTCGAACCGGCGGCCCACGGGGTTGCCGGCGCCACCGGCCCATACCGCCATCGTTGGGTTCGTAGTGATCCTCGCCGTGATCACCTGGGTGGTGCGCGGGTGGTATCCCATTGACGAGTGGGTGCCGCTGTTCTTCGTGGTCGCCGCCGAACCTGCTCACCTTCCTCAATATCTGAGCCTCTTCGTGTTGGGGGTAATGGCCTACCGGGGTGATTGGTTGCGGCGGTTGTCGATGCGGGTGGGCATGGTCTGGCTGACCATCGGCCTGGTCGCCTCAGCCGGATACTGGGCGTTGTTATTGCTCGCTCCGGATTCCGGCGTGACGGCCGGGGGTGGGTTCAATTGGCCATCGCTGCTGTACAGCACCTGGGAGTCGTTGATCTGCGCGGGGATGGTGGTGGGGCTGATAGTCCTGTTCCGCACGGTGTTCCGCAGGGCCAACCCGGTTCTGGCCGCGATGGCCACGGCCAGCTACGCCGCCTACATAATCCACTTCATGATCGTCGTCTTTCTCCAAGCCGGGATCGAGGGGCTCGACCTGCCGGCTCTCGTCAAGTTTGGGCTGGTGGCAATCCTCGGAGTGATCTTGGCGTTCGGTATCGGACATCTCTCTCGCCGGGTACCCGGGTTGAGGGTGGTCCTGGGCACCACCCCGACGAAGCCGAGCTCGGTGTCAGGCGAACCGGACCGACACCTGTCCCCGTCGGAATGACCCATGCCTCGTCTTTGAAGCTGCGCAGTCATCAATATGGCAAGGCCGAATGGTGGCGACCCCTGCGAATGCCGAGAGGCCGGCTTCGCAGCTAGGTCACCATCGGTCTCAGGATTCGAGTATCGCCTTGAGCTTGTGGACGTCCTTGCGGTTCTGCCGTCGGGTGGGTGCTGCCCTCGACCGGTCAACGACGTGGTGGTTTCATCCCAAGGAGGAATCGGGTCGGCCTGGTTCGCCTGACTGCCACGTCGTAGATACTCAGGATCACCACCAGCGAGGTCAGGCAGATGATCAGGTATTTGAGGGTGGCGCTGATCGGCCACTCCACTATGTAGAAGGCCAGTAGGACGATGACGGTTTGGTGGAGGACGTAGAACGGCAGCACCGCCTCGGCGGTGTAGGCGCTGACCCGGTCGACGAGAGAGGGCTCCCGCTTCACGTCTCTTGGCGCTCGGCCCTGTCTTCCGGAGCCACTGGCGAAGCCCATGATCGCTACGACCCAGAGCCACCCGCTCACCCCTCTGACTGCTCGCATACCCAGGCTGGCGGCGTCGTAGTCGAGCAACGTATTCACACCTTCGGTTTCCGAGCCGACCGCAAAAAGGACTCCGACAACGGCGAAGGTGACGACGCCCAGGATCAGGGCGCTCTTGCGGTGCTTGCGGAGGGCCCGTCCGAACCGCCGATCGGTGGCCAGTAGGTA
This sequence comes from uncultured Actinomycetota bacterium, assembly GCA_963823915.1. Taxonomy (GTDB): domain Bacteria; phylum Actinomycetota; class Acidimicrobiia; order Spongiisociales; family UBA4744; genus UBA4744. The sequence goes on along the minus strand of CAWGNJ010000002.1, from coordinate 312,561 downwards.
CCCGGAGAGGATGAACACGGCATACGAATAGCGACTCCACCCGGCCAGGCCCTCCTCACTGCCCAAGGCCGCATCCAGAACCGCAAAGGGGAGTCCCGCTGCCAGGATCACCCAAAGATGGTTTGCTCGCCCGGCGAGTCGTTCGATCGCCCGCAGACCCGCCGGTGTTCGCAGATACCAAATCACCGGCAGCAGCAGCAGGGAAAAGGCGAAGAGCAGAACAACGAACCACAGATGCGCCCACTCGAAGAGTCCCGCGGCCGGGTCGCTTCCAATCACGAAGGGGAACCCGCCAGGGGTGAATTCGACATCGAAAAAGCGTGGCAGGAACTGCCAATACGACTCGGCATACCCCGGATCGCCGCGCAATCTGGTCCAGATCTGTGGCGGCACGATTACCAAGACTCCAAACACCAACGGAACCAGCAACCGGCGGACCCGCTCCCAGGAGAAGGCCCTCATCGAGCGCGAGCGGAGCGAATACCAGATTCCCATGCCGGAGATGACAAACAGCAGGGGCATGCCCCACATCGCCGCAAAGGAAATCGCAATACTGACCAGCTCGCTGGTCGGATCGTTCTTCACGTAGAACTCACCGGTGTCGAAGATTCTGGCGGAATGGAAAAAAACCAGGCCGACAACAACAACCATCCGCATCATGTCGAGGTCCCGCCGACGTTCTGGACTGGCGGAGCCCGGTGCTGTCTCCAGTGAACCCTCGCTGGGCGCCATCTCTTGAGCCTACGCGCAGGAGCTTTGGTCAGCTGACAGGCTCAAGGTATCCCCGAATGGCTTCTTGGCCAGCAGGAGTTAGCTTCTCGAACGCCTCTGCCAACCGAGCGACTACCCAGCTCATTCTCACCGCCCGGACATACTGCTCACCGTCGTGGACGTCGGTTGCCCTGACCAGGATGCCGACCAAACGACCTTCGAGATCGACGGCCACGCCTCCGCTCATTCCGGCAATGGCCTCGCCGCGGATGATCATCTCCGCCTCGGGATCGTAGGCAACGCCACCTTCGGGGTCGCCCATGTCGGCCAGGGCCGCGACCGCCTGCTCGGCTTCGTAGTCGCTCAAAACACGGCCCACACTGGCCGTCAATTCGCCGGTCGTCTGGGGATAGCCGAGCAGCAGCACGAAATCACCCTCCACTGCGTCGGCCCAGGTCGGGTCGGTCGTCGTGGCTGCCGTCGGGTCGTACATCGGCACTGCGTCCGTGATGATCGGGTCGACCATCGGGGGCAACCCGCTCACGTCGAGTTTCTGGGAGTCCGCGACGGCGACATAGAAATCCTCGCGGGGGAGCAGGTCCTGCATGAGATTGTTGTTTCGCTCGGCCGCGATGTCGGGGTTGTAGAGACCGAACCAAGGGCTTGCCAGGTGATCGGGTCCGGTGCCATCCGGCCGAATAAGGAAGAGGCGGGCAATGCCGGTCAGGCTCCCGGGGTTGACTATCGATTCGGTCACCGCAGTGTTGGATGGCCCAAACCAGCCTTCCCCCAGGGTATGGACAGCCCCAACGACGAGGGCGGTCCCGTGCTCGGTACGACGGCTCCAGATGGTGGCACTGCCCGTGGTCGCCTGAATAGCTCTGCCGTACGATCGATTCACCCACTCCAGGCACGATCCGCTGGGGCTTTCCAGGACCGAGTCGACGGGGAACAACGAAGTCAGGTCGTCGCAAGAATCGGGAACTGGTGCTGACGTCACCAGAGTCGTGGCAGTCGTGGTGGACGGGTCATTGCCATTCGGACCGTCAGAACAAGCTGCGACGATCATCGACGCCGCTACTAGAACCAAACTCAAGCGTCTGAATGCTGAAGAACGCAGCGAGGACATACGCGGTCGAGGGCCGTATCCCACCTGGATAAATCGATTTCCGGGTTCGGTAGTCATAGGCACGGAGTCTACGAACCCGAATCAGCGGTACGGCCGTGCCAGGAGCGTTGGGCGAGCCGGTGGGTTGTTCGACTACCGCCGGTGCGAGAAGATGATTCTGTGCACATCGCTCTGTTCACGGTTGGGTCGCGAGGTGACATTGAGCCATACATAGCTCTCGGCCGCGGGCTCGTGGCGGCCGGACACACCGTGCGGCTGGCCACACACGAGCGTTACGCGTCGGAGATCCGGACGGCCGGCATGGAATTCAGCCCGGCCAGCGGAGATCCTCGCCAGATGATAGAAGGCGAGCCGGGCCAAAGGTGGCTCGAGAGTGGCCGGAACCCCGTCCGAATGATGCGACGGCTTCTGGATGTCTCTGGACCGTTGTTTGATCAGTATCTGCGGGACTGCCAGGCGGCCATCACGGGCACCGACGCCGTCCTGTTTTCCGTTCTTGCCTTCCCTGCCTACCACCTTGCCGAGGCAGCCGGTATCCCAGCGATCGGAGCCTATCTGCAACCCATGACCAGAACCCGCGAGCTTCCCAGTCTTTTCAAGAAAGCGGGACGGTCGAGGCTTCTCAATCTGTGGTCACATGTAGCCGTCGAGCAGATCACGTGGCAACCGGTACGACGCTCCGTCAACAGGTGGCGAGAGAGCTTGGGCTTGAGTCCGCTTCCCTGGTCGGGTCTTTACCGGTCTGTCTACCGATCCATGTCGGTTCTTTACGGATTCTCACCTGCCGTGGTACCTCCCCCGTCCGACTGGCCTGAACAGATCAGGGTGACCGGCTACTGGGTTCGGGAGGAGCCCGACGATTGGCGAGTTGGGGACGAACTCGGAAGCTTCCTGGCTGATGGCCCGCCCCCGGTTTACGTCGGATTTGGCAGCCGCCCCGAACGCGAACCGCAATCGCTCGCCGAGATGGTCCTGGCAGCCGTCAGGAAGACCGGGCAGCGGGCGGTTCTGCTGACGGGATGGGGAGGGCTCACGGTCGCTGATTCGGGCGACGATGTGCTGGTGGTCGACGAGGTTCCCCACGATTGGCTGTTTCCGCAGATGGCCGGGGTAGTGCACCACGGTGGGGCAGGCACAACGGGCACGGCCCTTCAGTCCGGAACTCCTTCAATCGTCGTTCCGTCATTTGCGGATCAGTTCTTCTGGGGAGAGCGAGTCGAAGCCCTTGGAGTTGGAGTCAACCTGCCACGTCGGAAGCTCACCGTTGAGTCTTTGGCCGGGGCGATTGCGGCCACGAAGGACGACAACGTCTGCCGTAGGGCGACGGAGCTAGGAGAGAGGCTTCGTGCCGAGGACGGTGTGGAACATGCAATCGAGGAATTGTCGAGAATTCTGGACAGTTAATCCGTGTCTGCCCTCCGGTAAGGTTCCCCTGTGACCGAAGACAAGAAGTACGCGACGCTCGCAAACCCATGCCGGCAGGAGTTGGTCTGATCTTTGGCGCGGCGATTGGTGTCGTGCTCTTCGCTCTCACTGAGAACGCAGTCTGGATCGGCCTAGGCGCCGGACTCGGCATCCTTTTTGGTGCGGGCTTTGCCAGACGCAACTAGCGCCGGAAACCTCACCGAACCGGCCGGACGGCTATCTCGCCACGGGCTACAGCACGAAGCGTCTCGTAGATGGCGGTTTCCCGCAGAGCGTTGACCGGCAAAGGTATGGGAATGTCGAAACGGAACATGCCGGCTTCCTCTTGCCGCTCGATACCGGGCCGGTCAAGAGCGGTCAACACCTTGCGGTTGGCCGATAACACGTACGAGCGGAACCGTTTCACTCCATTCTCGAGGGCGGACTCGGCCAGCAAGGCGAGCAGGATGGCTCCCAGCCCCTTGCCCTGGTGGTCATCGATGACCGCCACTGCCGCCTCAGCAGTTGTCGGGTCCTCGGTTTGGCACACATAGCGGGCCAGCCCGATGCCTTGGTGTTGACGCCCCCGTACCAACTCGGCTCCCCAGGCGAAGTGGGTCCGATAGTCAATCTCGGTAAGATAGGTGAGTTCGTCGGCGGAGAGATGATCAACCGGGCGCAGAAACCGCAGGTACTGCGACTCCGTCGATAGATTCGCCAGTCCTTCGGCAATGCGCGGCTTGTCGGATGCCACGATTGGTCGCACCCGCACGGGAGTCCCGTCGGACAGGTCAACGATCGTGGTGCGCTTCCGGATGAACTTGTCGTCGACTTCCATCACAAGCGCTCGATGGGAACCACGTAAATCAGGATCATCAGGAAGTGGAGCAGAGTTCCGGTGATGACCATGATGTGGAAGACCTCATGGTACGAGAAGATCCGTGGGAACAATCGGGGCCGTTTGGCGATCAGCAGGATCATGCCGACCGAGTAGCTGGCACCGCCCACGATCAACAGGATCATGGCTTCCAAGGGCAATCGGTCAAATAGCTCCTTGACCGGGATCACCGCAAACCAACCCATGACCATGTACAGGGTGAACGACAACCAGTTCCGCACCTTCGGGAAGAGCATCTTCTGGAGGATCCCAAAAACGGCGATACCCCACACCACTCCCAGCGTTATCCACTTCCAGGGGCCGGTCAGGACGTTGAACGAAATTGGTGTGTACGTGCCGGCTACCAGCAGGAAGATCATCGAATGGTCAAAACGCTGCATGCGTTTCTTCCACCGCGCTTTCCAGGGTACTGAGTGGTACAGCGAGCTGGTGGTGTACAGCGCCACCATGCTTCCCCCGAACACGAGCATGGTGAACATGCGGGGGAGATCTCCTGCAGTCTTCACGGCCAGCACGATCATCCCGGCCAATGCGAAGACCGCGGCCGTGCCATGGAGAAACCCCCGAACGGGGTGGTGCATCCTTCCAAGCGTGACCCGGTCCACAACCCGAGACTAACTGGGACTTCGTCCAGTTCTCAGTGGTGGTCGGTTCAGTTCTTTGAAAGTCGGTACGCCCCCCAGGCCATCAAAGTTGCGCCTGCGTAGAGGAGAAGGGCAAAGACGATACCGATGCCTTCCAGGAATCCGGACTCGACATCGGTGAGCAGGTCGCGGGCGCCGGCGATACCTCCGCCGAAGCCGGCCACTGTGAGGAGCCACGGGTAGGAGACGGGGAAGTCCTTGCCCCGGATCCTCCGAGCCCACAGCATGGCGATGGCGGCCACCGCCGCGATCCACGAAGCCGCCGACACCCCGTATTCGTCGAGGATCACATCTCCCAGGAGATCCACCAAGAGAATCAGCACGGCCCCCAGCCCTATCAGCTGCTCGGCCGGGCCCAGCTTGTCAATGGCTCCGCTGATTGCCGCGGCTACCTCTGATTCCTTCTTTTCGGGCGCATCCGCCGACTCGGCATCTTCTGTGCCGGTTCCATCGTTCGAATCAACCACCGCCACCTCCCTCTCATCTGCCCAACTTATCAATCGCTGCACTAACGCACAAGAGTTTGTTTCGAGCCGCGGACCTGGTGGTGAAGCAAGCGTTGCCTGAGCAGTACCATGCAGTTTCGAACACGCAGGGGACCGATGAGCCAGGACCGAACGCTGCTACGGCCGATTTACCGGCTGTATGAGGACCGTCTGCTCCGGCAGATGGACCCGGAACGACTGCCGCGCCACATTGGCATCATCCTCGACGGCCATCGACGATACGCCCGCGCCGAGGGGTTGGCGGACTACGAGGCCAGCTATCAGGTCGGCATGCGCAAGTTTGAGGAATTCCTCGGGTGGGCGCAGCAGGTGGACGTCAAAGCCATCACCGGGTGGTTGTTGAGCAAGGAGAACCTGGCTCGACCGGCCGACGAATTGCAGCCCTACTTCGAGGTTCTCATCGGCTTGTTTTCCCGACTGCCGGAGTTGGCCAAGCGTTACGGGTTCGAGTTGCGCTTTATCGGGAGCCTGGACCTGCTTCCTCCCGATCTGGTCGGTGCCGCCAAGCAAGCTCAGGAGCGGACGGGGAGTCGGAGTTCGCCGGTTGACTATCGCCATCGGATACGGGGGCCGTCAGGAGATCGTGGACGCGGTTCAGGATCTCGTTTCGTCGCCTTGCCTCCAGCCGGGACTCCCGCCGACGAGATAGCGGATCACATAGATGCGGAGCGCATCGCCGACCACCTCTATACGGCTGATCTCCCGGATCCTGATCTGGTGATCCGCACCAGCGGCGAGTCGCGCCTGTCGGGGTTCTTGCTTTGGCAATCTGCCTACTCGGAATTCGCCTTTGTCGACGTGTACTGGCCGGCGTTTCGGCGGGTGGACTTCCTCCGCGCGCTTCGCGATTTCACTCGCCGCAACCGGCGTTTCGGGAAGTAACGGCCGCCCGGCTGGTGCGAATTCAATGGTCGTGGCTGTGGCCGTGCTCTGCGCCCGAACCGGGCGCATCAGCACCCTTTCAACAACCAGGCTCGCCGTGATTCCCGCAGCAATCCGATCGGTTCTTGAGCTTGATGGCGTTGTTCTTGGCCACCAGAGCCAGCTTTTCGAGAAAAGGCAAGTCGGAGTTCTTCCAATTGCCGAGGACATGGCGGGGGTGCGGGCGATGGCTCATGGGATGAGACTAGTTCGTCCGCCATCGGTCAGTCTTCGACAAAGCGGAGTTGGCTCACCAGGTATTCGACGTGTTCCGGACCATACGATGACCACACCCGATACGAACAATCCGGATGATCGATCACGTCGATGAGGGCAACGTAGGCCTCCGGCGCCAATGCACCTGTCTCGGGGTCGAGATGAGAAATTCGGTCTGGTGGCAGATCACTGCTGAGTTCCGGGAAGATCCACACCCGGCTTCCGTCATCAAACCTCAACGTAGGGTTCCACCCCTGTTGGGTCAGTAACCCTTCCGGCCGCGAGAGGCTCATCCCCAAGGCGCCCCTCCCGCACTCGGCGCAGTAGTCACCGGAGCCGTAGCGACCAGGTCCTTCGGGAAGGTCCCAGGCGACCATCAGGGCCCCATCGCCATTTGCCCGGCGAGCGGTGGCCCCTTCACCCTCGGGTCCCATCTCTGAGAAGGCCATCATCGGACAAGCGGTCGTACCGAGGTCCTCGTTCCACTCCTCGAAGAACACAGAGGGAACTTCTGAAGTGGGGATGTCCAGGTCGGTCCAAGGAGCCGCACCCATTTCGCGAGTCTCCAGATTGGATCGGTCCACCAACCGCACTGGGTCGGCCTGCATCCCCTCGACAAAGCGCAACGAGTCGAGGAGTTCCAATAGGTGTTCGTCGCCGAGAAATGACCAAACGTTGTAGAGACAACCCTGGCCGGCGACCGTCAGGTAGGCTCAGCTGAGGTGCTCCGGAATCCGGCGCTTCCAGGCCTTCCAGGCCATGGCCGGCCCGGCTGCCGTCACTCCAGGCGATCTGGTTGGGCCAAATGGCGAGATCGTTGACAGTGCCGGTGAGTTCGGCCCCGGCGATGCCGTATGCGCTCCGACCACAATCGGGGCAATATCCATCGGTGGCGTCCCTCCCCGGTCCGTTGGGAAGGTCCCAGGCAACCGCCCACCCGCCGCCGAAATCTGCAGACCGGGAGACACCGGCGGGGCCCAACGAACCGGGATCCTCTGGGAAGAGAACCGAGCACCACGTCTGATTGGCGGCCCCGGCCCAATCCGCGATGAGGTGTTGTGGAACCGCGGATTGAGGGATGGCGGGAGCCGACCAGGGGGCAACACCACCATCAATCGCCTGCGGCTGGTCGGTCACCCCGGTCGTGGCGGTCGATCCCTCTTGGGTAGCACTCGTCGTTGGCTGCGTGGTCGAGGTGGTCGTGGTTGAGTCCTGGGCTACCGGGGCTCCCTTCAGAACCGCTGACAATGATGGCGGTAGTTACGCCACCGACGACGAGCACGAAGGCCATGGAGGCCAGACCAAGGACGGGGCCCGAGATGCGAAACCGGCGGGGTGATCCCTCCGCCACTACCCGGTCGGCCATCCCGAGCGGAGCTCCGGGCAGATCGTGCGGGTCGACCGGATTGGACTTCCTTACCCGATCAAACGGGTCTTGGGTGCTCACGACCGACCTCCAGAGGTAGTTGCCAGGGCTTGGGCGAGACGACGCTTGGCACGGTGAAGACGAATGCTGGCCGCGTTGGCCGAGCACCCCAGAACGACGGCGATCTCTGAGACCGCAAGATCCTCCCAACAGTGGAGACGGATGATTTCCCTCTCGGAAGCCGGAAGGGTGTCCATGGCTTGGAGCACATCTGCGTGTTCGCCAAAGGGGATATCGATGGTGGAGGGTTCACCAAAGGACGACATCTTGGCCGAGAGGCGGTACCGCCGACGCAGGCTTCGGTTGCTGTTGGCCAACACCTTGCGGGCGATGCCAAACAACCATGGACGAACAGCATCAGAGGGCGCCGACGCCCACCGGCGCCAGGCGACGGCGAACGTCTCGGCGGCGACGTCTTCGGCATCGGTGGGAGACGAACGCCTCCTGGCATAGGCAAGAATGTCCCGGTAGTGCTGGTCGAACACCCGCCGGAAACCGGCCTCGTCCTGGGAAGCGGAGACAGTCCCCACGAAGGTCGATCCCCTTGAAATGACTCCGTTCATACTCTCGCATGTCCGGCAACGCCGGTGATCTTTCGTGGCAGAGCCGACGATTGTGCCTGCTTTCTGCGCTCACTGAGTCCGCAACTGAAGCGACCGCCCTTGGGGGAAGGCGGTCGCTATGGTCGGGCTAACACGGGAGGTGGGCTAACCACCCTCTATATCGGACGAGATCGGAAGAACTTGAGAGATTTTTCGGACAAGCGTCGAGCTCTTCTCGAGCACCTTCATGACCATTCTTTGCGCACGGATGGACCGTTCCAATTGCGGTCCGGAGTCGGTCTGCCTCCTGGTACCTGGATGCCCGCCAGACGACGTTTGACGGTGATGGTGCCGGGCTGGTGGCCGAGGCCGTTCTCGAAGTGCTCGACGGCCGGGTCGGAAGCGATGGGTGGGATGACCATGGGCGCCGATCCGATCGCCGTTGCGGCCGCGGTGATCGCCGCTCAACACGGCAGGCACCTCCGTTCCTTTTCCATCCGCAAGGAAGCCAAAACCCATGGGGCAGGCGGCAGGTTGGTCGGCCCGGTGAACGCCGGAGACCATGTTGCCGTCCTAGAAGACACGACCACCACCGGCGGAGCGTTGCTGGAAGCCATCGAAGTGGCGGTAGCCTCAGGGTTGCAGGTCGTACAGGCCATCGCCTCGGTAGATAGGAGCGGGGACATCGTGCAGGGGCGGATGACCGATGCGGGAATCCCCTATCTGGCTTTGGTTACTCCCGCGGATCTTGGAGTTGAGGAATGACCGAGAAGATCGAATACGAGAAATCAGCTTGGAAAGTCTGGCTCCTGGCTCTCTTCGGCGTGCCCCTGCTCCTGATCGGCGCCGATTTCTTCTTCGAACAGAAACTCGTCGAGGTCGTACGAAAGCTGATCTATGGAGCTGAAGAGCTGGGCGCGGCCGACCCTCGCGACCGGATCTTTGCTTCGTTGTTCATCATGGTGGGCGCCGCCCTGACCCTGTGGGGTCTCAAGGAACTGGTATTCCCCCGGAAAGTCCTCGTCGCAGATGGCGCCGGCCTTCGCCTGGCCATGGCCGGGCCTTTCCGGCCCGCAAGCGTCATCCCCTGGGATTCGCTCACGGACCTCGAGTACGAAGTGATCGACGATGAGGGTGATGCGCGCCCCGTGATCAAAGTGACCGTGGGCGATCAGAGCGTCATTCCCGAACACCCCTGGGGGGCCCGTTGGGTCGGTCCCGGGGTGCTACTTGTCGATACATCGGACTGGTCGCCACCTGCTTCCGACATTGTCGATTCGGTGTGGCGGCTCCGCCAATCCATCGCGCTGGAACCGGCGGACGAAAGCTAGGGGAGGGATTGGCATGCTCTTGGGCGCCCATGTCAACAATGCACATCCGCTGCAAGAGGCCGAACTCCGGAAGGCCGAAACCGTGCAGATGTTTGCTTCGAATCCGCAATCCTGGAAGAAACCCCTCCCCGCGCCGACGCAGAAGAGCTCAAAGCCTCGTCGGTTCCGATCTACGTTCACGCTCCGTACCTGGTCAATGTGGTGTCACCCAACAACCGGGTGCGCATTCCCAGTCGGAAGATCCTCGCCCAGACTCTGGAGGCGGCCGAAGAGTTTGGCGCCGCGGGCGTGATTGTGCACGGCGGTCACGTCACTGCTGAGGGATCGACGGAAGATGGTCCGGAACGGTGGCGTAAGGCACTTGAACCAATCGAGACTGCCGTGCCGATCTTGATCGAGAACACCGCCGGTGGCGAGGCAGCCATGGCCCGGCAGGTCGATGACATTGCCCGTTTGTGGGAGACGATCGGAGATCTGGGTGTCGGGTTCTGTCTGGATACGTGCCATTTCTGGGCTGCCGGGCGAAGAGCTCGTCGGGCTAGTCGATCGGGTGTTGGCCGCTACCGGGCGTATCGATCTGGTCCACTGCAATGACTCCCGTGATCCCTTCGACAGCCGACGGGACCGTCACGCGAACCTCGGCAAGGGCGAGATCCCCCCCGAGCAGCTGCTCGGGATCATTCGGGAAGCTAGGGCGAATGTCATTGTCGAAACGCCGGGCGGCGCGGATGAGCAAGCGGCCGATATTTCCTGGTTGCGGGCCAATCTGTAAGCCGATGGTTCTGGGTGGTGGCGGTCGTGGGTTTGGCGAGGAGTAGGGAGTTGGGATGCCGCTGGTAGCCGGAATCGACAGCTCCACCCAGTCGACCAAGGCGCTGGTGGTCGATGTTGACTCCGGTGATGTTGTGTCGCTGGGGCGGGCGCCCCACGTAGTCACGGGGGCGGGGGGAGCACGGGAATCGGATCCCGAGGGCTGGTGGACGGCGCTGCGCGATGCTCTCGGTGCGACGGGCCGGTCGGGCGAACTCGCGGCGATTTCGATCGCCGGTCAACAGCACGGGATGGTGGTCCTCGACGATGATGGGACTCCCCTGCGAGCCGCCAAGTTGTGGAATGACACAGAATCGGCGCCGGATGCTGCCGGGCTCATTGGTGCATTGGGAGGGCCGGACTGGTGGGCCGAGCGGGTGGGGCTGGTTCCGGTGGCCTCTTTCACCGCCACCAAGTGGGCCTGGTTGCGTCGGGTGGAGCCCGAAGTTGCCGCCGCGACGGCGGCTATTCGTTTGCCTCACGATTTTCTGACCGAACGGTTGTGCGGGCGAGGAGCTTCCGATCGGGGAGATACGTCGGGAACAGGGTGGTGGTCCACGGCGACGGAGGACTATCTCGATGAGATTCTCGATCACCCATTGCTCCGTCTCAATCGTGGTCTTCTTCCGGCGGTTCTCGGACCCAACGAATCGGCCGGCCGGGTGACGAGCGACGCGGCCGAATTCACCGGACTTCCGGCTGGAATCTTGGTTGGGCCCGGTACCGGAGACAACGCTGGTGCGGCGGTTGGGCTGGGATTGGAGGCGGGAGTCCCGGTGATCAGCCTGGGGACCTCGGGTGCCGCGTTCATGGTTTCCGAGTCTCGTATCGTGGACCCTTCCGGGATAGTGGCCGGGTTTGCAGACGCCACCGGCCGTTTTCTCCCGCTGGCCGCGACCCTCAATTGCACGCTGGCAGTGGACAAGGTGGCGGCCTGGCTCCGGCTCGAACGTGACGAGGTTGCCGATGGCACCGAAGTGATCGTGTTGCCCTACTTCGACGGCGAGAGAACCCCGAATCTCCCCAATGCCGCTGCCTCCGTTGTTGGTTTGCGCCACTCCACGGAGCCCGGCGAGATATTGCTCGCCGCCTACCAAGGGGCTGTGCTGGGCTTGCTCGACGCTCTTGACGTGATCGACCAGCGCTCCTCTGGTATTGCGGCGGACGCGCCCCTGGTGTTGGTCGGTGGCGGCGCGCAAGGATCCACCTGGAGAGACGTAGTTCGGACGATGTCGGGGCGGGCGGTGCAGATTCCCGACGCCGAGGAACTCGTTGGTCTAGGAGCGGCGGCGCAGGCCGCCGCCATGCTCACCGGCGAGAACCCCGATGAGGTGGCCAGGCGCTGGGATACCCGTCGGGGAACCCTGTTGGCCCCAGTGCCAAGAGACGACCAGACCCGGGAGAGGATCAATCGGGTCAGGAACCAATTGGCTGAGTTGAATGGGTAGCTCGTTTCTCGTTTCTCGTAGCTCGTTACTCGTTCCACCCTCTCCGCTTCGCTGCCTCCGGCAGCTCCGCGCCTCTCCCGCCAGCGGGCGAGGCAAATGCAGCAGCACCGCTAGACCAGAGCAGATTCGGTCCCCCCTCTCGCCGGTGTTTGGAGGGGGTCAGGGGGAGGGTGGAAAAGAAGCCAATTCCTCGTTGTTCGTTCCTCGTTGCTTGTTGCTTGTTGCTTGTTGCTCGTAGCTCGTAGCTACATCTGCGCCGCTTTTAGCACCCTCTCGATGACCCTCATATTGGCCACACCGTCTTGGGGAGGTGTTGGTACCGGGGTGTCGTCGAGCACGGCTTGAGCAAACAGCTCCGCCTGGATCGTGTACTGGTTGGCCGGCGGGAATGTTACTGCTTGCGGTTCGGTGCCACCTCGGGTGAGGAACACGCGCGGTCTCTCTGTCCGGTGGGATGTTGAAGGGGATCTCAATCTCGATTCGTCCACCCGATCCGAGGAGATTGACGCGTTGGTCGGATTCCGCCTGGGTGGACACGACAAAACTCGCCTGCCCGTCGGCAAAGTCCAGCAGTGCGGAAGCGACCATATCGGTCCCAAAACCGGGATCTCTACGAATCGACGCCTGCACCCGGGTCGGCTCGCCCCCAAACATCATTCGGGAGAGATTGATCGCGTAGCAGCCGATATCCATGAGGGCGCCCCCGCCGGTCTCTGTCTTGTTGCGGATATTGGATGGGTCGTTGTTGAAATAAGCGAACCGCGTTTGGATCGAGAGCAGTTCACCGATCGCTCCGGAAGCCACCAACTCGCGGACTTTCGCCCACGAGGGGTGTAGACGGTACATAAAGGCTTCCATGAGCTTGACCCCGGCCACTCCGCAGCCATCGACGATCTCCTGGGCCTCGGCCGCACTGAGGGCCAGCGGTTTCTCGCACAAGACGTGCTTGCCTGCCTGGGCCGACGCAATGGTCCACTGCCGGTGGAGGTGGTTGGGGAGTGGGTTGTAGATCGCGTCGATATTTGGGTCTTGCAGGAGTTCCTCATAGCTGCCGAATGCAGCAGGAATGGCCAATCGGTCCGCCGCTTCCCGACCTCGAGCGATATCCCGAGAAGCAATGGCGACCACTTCGCAGTTTCGGCCGTTGTGGATTGCCGGAATCACCTGCTCCGTTCCGATGTGAGCGGTGCTGAGAACGCCCCAGCGGATCTTGTCGGTCATGTTTCCTCGTTTTCGTTCATGGTCCATTGGAGCCTGGCGTTCGCCACGAGCGGGTGTCCGGGGCGGGCGATATCGGCGTTGTTGTTGACCGCATTGGGTGGGGCGGTTTGTGGCTCGACGCACACCGCGTAGTCACGTTCGTTGTACACAACCCACCAATCGCAGTCCGAAGTCATCTTGACATTCAGGAACCCCGGCCAGCTGAGCACCGGCGGCGAGGCCAGTTCCCCGAAACAGTCATCCCATGGTCCGTCCGGAACTGGGATTCTTTGCGTCGTGGCAATACCCTCCTCGTCGCGAGTCAGCATGAATCCCGGCTGGAATTCCAGGGCCAGGGTCCTCTGGTCGACGACCCTCCGGAACCAAGGATGCCATCCGCAAGAGGCGGGCATCTCGTTCTCTGTCGCGTGAACTTCCAATCGGAGGCGCAGGAAGCCGTCACCGAGGTGGATCTCCTGACGCACGTATCCCGGAAACGGCCAGGGCGGTCCGAGATCGGTCACAAACGTCGATTCGTTGTCCTGTTCCCATTCCTGGAGATACACCGTGCCGTGGAGCGCGTGCCCACCTAGCGTGCGCGGCAGTTCGAACTCGGTTCCGTTGAAATCCAACCTGCCATCACGAATCCGACCGGCGAAGGGGGCCATCGGGTAGAGACCCCACTCGATGGGGGAGGGCCCCTCGGTGACGAGCAGCTCATGCGCACCGATTCGAAGAGAGGCAATACGAGCCCCGTGGTCGAGGTCGACTACCAGGTCGGTATCCCCCGAGGACATCGTGACGTGCCTGCTCCGCATAAGTTGAATGTAGTGCCGCATCCCCGGGGCACGTACCGAACCGGCGCGATACTCGTCCCCCCTCCCGCCGGCGGGAGGGGGTCAGGGGGAGGGTGGGAAGAGAGTCCTCAGTCGTCAGTCGTCAGTAGTCAGTCCCACCCCTCCGCGGAAACGCTGGCGCCGGGCAGCTGGCGGCTGGTGGCTGGTGGCTGGTGGCTGGGCACTACCGTCCTCGCCATGAGGAAGTCGTTTGGTTTGCTGGCGTTGAGCGTCGCGGCGTTTGTAGTGCTGGGGATGCCCAAATCGGCTCTTGGTGTCGCCTGGCCATCGGCCGCCGGCGATTTCGACCGATCGGTGGGCGACCTCGGGTTGGTCATCACCGTCTATGTGGTGGGCTACTTCCTCGCCGCGATGGTCACCGGACTGCTGATCAGTCGCTTCTCAGTGGGGTCGCTGTTGACGATGGCCGCCGGGTTGGCGACCGTGAGTCTGGTCGGCTATTCCACGGTGCTTGGCTGGCCGCTGTTTTTGGTGGCTGTCGTCGGTCTCGGCCTAGCCGGAGGCCTCATCGACGCAGGCGTCAATGCGGTGGTGGCGGTACACCATGGAGCCCGGGCCATGGGGATGCTCCACGCTGGATTTGGGATTGGCGCCACCCTCGGGCCGCTGATGATGACCACCCTCATCGAAACCGATTCTTCATGGCGGATTGGGTTTGTGGCTATGGCAGTGGCGCAAGGGTTGCTGGCGTTGCTCTATTTGCGAACGCGGACGGAGTGGAACGTCGAGCCTTCCCGACCTGATCCATCGACCACTATTCGGCCTGATCGAAAGGGTGCGCTGTGGGGAGCCCTGGTGGTCTTTGCTCTCTATTCGGGCGTCGAGGTCGGGACCGGCCAATGGGCCTACACCCTGCTGACCGAGGGCCGGGGGGTTTCGACGGCCGCGGCCGGGGGCGCGGTTACGGCATTTTGGGCAGCATTGACGGTCTCACGGTTGGGGTTGGGAGTCGTGGGGCATCGGGTGCGGGTTCTCAGGTTGTTGGGCGGGAGTTCCTTGCTGGTTCTGGCCGGGGCCGGAGCGCTATGGCACAACCCGGTGGAGTGGGTCGGATTGGCGGGTCTGGTAATAATGGGCCTCGCACTTGGTCCGATCTTCCCGCTGCAAACCACTCTGACCCCCAGCCGGGTAGGCGTCGCCTATACCCCAACCGCCATTGGCTTTCAGCTGGCCGCGGCCACCGTGGGAGCTGCGGCTATCCCTGGTGGCTTGGGTCTGGCGGTTTCCCGCCGCGGGGCTGGAGGTTGTGGGGACGGTGCTGGTCGTGACTGCTGTCCTGCTGGTCGGCTCGATTGAAGTGTTGCGCCGAATTGGCCCCGCCGAGGCCCAGAACCGGGCATCTAGCCGCTGATCAGGCCAGGCGCCCATCCTGGCCAGGGCGATATCCTCTTCTTCAGGCAGCCCGCTCACTCCAACCGCCCCGACGACGTGGTCGCCCACCTTGATCGGCACACCGCCGCCCCACGTGACGTAGCGGAGCTCCCCGAAGTTCGTCATCGGGAAGCCCTCCTCCCTGGATCGAGTACCCAACTCACCGCTTTCGATCTGTTCGCGGGCGGCGGTGTGCGCCTTGTTGATGGCGAGGCCAATCGAGGGGAACCGGCAACCGTCGGTCCGAAGGAAGGCGAGCAATTCGCCATGCGGGTCGACGACGGCGACCGCGGCACTCTTGTGGCCGGTCTCGAACTCTACGCGGATGGCCTCGAGGATGCGCCCCGCCTCTTTGTGCGAGAGGCTCGGGGTTGAGTTCATGCAGACTCCTAGGTGACTTCGGACAATTTCACGGATTCCCGGTTGCGGGCCGACAGGACGGCGGCCTCCATCACGCGCTGGGTGACGAAGGCATCTTCGAAATCGGGGATCGGCACGACCGGATCGTCACCGTTCAAGGCCACCACTATGTCGGCTACCTGATTCACGAAGGTGTGTTCGTAGCCGAGCCAGTGACCGTCCGGCCACCAATTGGCGGAATAGGGGTGTTCCTCGTGCATGGCCTGAATCGTCCGCCAACCCTGCAAACGTGGCGACTCGGTCCCATCAAAAAACTCGAGTTCGTTCATCCGCTCGAAATTGAACCGCAAAGCGCCCAACTCACCGTGGATCTCGATACGGTTGGAGTTCTTGATTCCGGTCGCCAGGCGGGTGCTTTCAAACGATCCCACTGCCCCTCCCCGGAAATGGGCCACGAAAAGAACCGTATCGTCCACCGAGCTGCGTCCCTTTGCGTGCCGAGTCGCCTAGACGGGGGCGCTGTTTGATGAATCGCTTTTCGATGGCGCCGCCGACCTCGGAGATTTCGTCGCCGGTTACGAAGCGGGCCATGTCGATGATATGGGACATCAGGTCGCCCAGGGAGCCAGAACCGGCCTGGTTTTTCTGGAATCGCCAGGTGAGCGGAGAGTTCGGACCTGCCCAACTTTGGAGATACGCCGCCCGGACGTGGTAGATCCGACCCAGCCGCCCTTCCGGCGACCAGGCGGTGGGCGAGGGCCAGGGCAGGAGCCCGGCGGTAGTTGTACCAAACAAATGTGGGGGCTCGATGGCGTCGAGCGACGTCCCTCATCTCCCGGGCATCATCGAGGGTTCCGGCCAAGGGCTTTTCGCAAGCGACGGCCATTCCGGCCTCGAGGGCGGCTACCGCTTGGTCACGATGAAGGAGGTTGGGAGTGCCGATGTCCACCAAGTCGATGGCCGGGTCGGCGATCGCCGCTCTGCCAGTCGGTAGTCCAGTTGGCCCAACCCCACTGGTCTGCGAACTTCTCCAGGTACACACCATCTCGGGCGGCGATGGTGTGCAACACAGGCCGGCTGGGCAGATCGAAGAAGTGGCTCGCCTGCAACCAGGCATTGGAGTGGACCTTTCCCATGAATTTCGATCCGAGCAGCGCAATGTTGAGCGAAGGAGTAGTCATGGACATGAGGCTATCGGAGTGGACCGCCGGGCGCCGCGGCGATGCTGAACAAACTCGAAACAAAGGGCAACGTTGTTGAGTTCCTCATCAGGATTCGTAACCTGCTGCTTGTGAGTTCTTCGTCTCGTCAGGTCGGTCGGGTCCTCGTTGTTGATGACGAGCCGATGGTGCGCGAGGTGGTCACCCGCTATCTCGAACGCGACGGATTCCGCGTTGATGCGACCGGGGATGGGTTGACGGCTCTTGAACTGGCCCGCACTCGACCGCCGGATCTGTTGATCCTCGATGTGATGTTGCCGTCGAAGGATGGCTTCAGTGTCCTGCAGGAGCTACGTAAGACAAGCTCGGTGCCCGTCATTCTTCTGACCGCTCGAACCGACGAGACCGACCGGGTGCTGGGCCTTGAATTGGGGGCCGATGACTATGTGGTGAAGCCGTTCTCGCCTCGGGAGCTATCGGCGCGGGTCCGCTCGGTGCTCCGCCGTACCAACCCGGAGCAGCCGGTAACCCGGCTCGAATTCGAGGGTCTCACCATCGAACCGAAGACCCGGGAGGTCAAAGTGGGCGACGAGCTCGTCGACCTGACCCCCAGGGAGTTCGAGGTGCTGGCGTTCTCTGGCCTCCCATCCGCGTCAGGTGTTCTCGCGCGGTCAGCTTCTCCAACAGGTGTGGGACTCGTCTGCCGAGTGGCAAGATCCGGCCACTGTGACCGTGCACATGCGCCGTTTGCGAACCAAACTCGAAGACCGACCCCCAAGATCCCCGCTGGCTATTGACCGTCTGGGGTGTCGGCTATCGGTTTGAACCGTGAGATTCATCGTCGTCCTCGTCGCGGTAGTGGTCGCGGCGCTTGGCCGTCACGGAGTTGACGATGCAACCATCGGCCGCCGATCGGGGGCCCTTTTGGTGATCTTCGGATCAATCGCGGCCGCCACTGGCCTGGCGAGTTGGTTGTTGCCGAGGATGACAGCCGCGGTTCCGCACTCTTCGCCACACAGTTTTGCTGGTGTCCATGGCGGCGGTGGCGGTGGTCGCCGTGGCGGTGGCCGTGTCCGCGCAACTGATGTTCCTGTCGTCGCATGACTTGCGTTTGGTCGTTGTCGCGGTCGGGTTGGGAGTGGTGCTCGGCGCCCTGCTGGCGGCAACGATCTCACGCCCCCTTTCTGAAGACCTTGAACGTCTGGCCTACACCGCCCGGCAGGTCGGCAAGGGAGATCTGTCCGCTCGAACGGCCTTGGATCGGCCCGACGAAGTGGGAACGGTATGCCGCGGCGATGGACGGCATGATCGACTCGTTGCGAGCCGCCCAGGTGGAACGGAGACAGGTCGAGGCTGCTCGTCGGGCTTTCCTGGCTGCGGTGGGACACGACCTCCGCACGCCGCTGACCTCGATGCAGGCTGCTATTGAGGCTATCCAGGACGGTGTGGCTGAAGAGCCGGAAAGGTATCTACGGTCGATGCTCACCGATCTCGATCTTCTCGTCCGGTCTAGTCGAGGATCTGTTCCTTTTGGCGCAGATCGAAGCGGGCAAACTGGAGTTGCGGACCGAATCTGTCGACCTGGCCGATCTGGCTGATGAAGCGGTCGAGGCCATGTCGCCGGTGGCGCACCGGCGGGGGGTGGAGATCGACATCGAGGCCGACCATCACATCATGGTGTTGGCTGGTCAACGCGAGTTGGGAAGGGTGATCCGAAATCTCCTCGACAACGCCATCCGCCACGCCCCGGACAAATCCCGCGTGCGCGTCGAAGTAGGCAACGGTGGGCCGGATGCCACTGTCAGGATCGTTGACCAGGGCCCCGGGTTTCCCAGACGATTTCGACGTGTTCGAGAGCTTTTCCAAGGGAGACGCGGCCCGGACCCGCGTTCATGGCGGGGCGGGGTTGGGAATGGCCATCGCCAAGGGTCTCGTGGAAGCGCACGGCGGCTCGATCGCCATCGAACCAGGCCCCGGGGGCCGGGTGGCCTTCCGGTTGCCGGTGGTCAACCAACCGGACGTGCCCGGCGACCCGCTCTGAGCCTCGCCAAACCTCGAGGCGCGCTAAGTTCGAAGGATCTAGGCAAGGGTGGTTGATGGCCGGCAGCGGGCAGGTGGCTTGGCACAAACTCGACACGATTGATCTGGATGTGGGTCGGATTACGACCCAGGTCGTGGCCGGTCGAGCATTGTGCATAACCCGCACCGAATCGGGATTTGGGGTCCTGGACAACCGTTGCCCCCACCTCTGCGGTGGCCAAGGTTTCCGGGTCGAGGACCCGGACGATCTCGATGGAGCATTGGCGGCGGCTCTGGCCGTCAAAGATGGCCCGTCGCTGGTCGGGGTGGTGGTCTCTTCTCGTACTGTCTGAGGGAGGTGGTCGGGAGGAGACCCCGCGAAGGGGCCCGGGATGACCGGGCCCCTTCTCCGTTGCCGCAGGTTGGTCCCGGATGGTGCTCAACTTCTCCTGGTGGTGGCACCTTCGGGTGCCGGCAATAGCCGTGGGACCTACCATCACGCCGATGCGATCCTCGTTTTCCTTCCGACGTGGGCTGCGAGATGGTTTCCCCGTCTTTCTGGCCGTCGTCATGTTTGGGGTGGCCTTCGGAGTGCTGGCGGTTCAAGTCGGCTTGGCGCCATGGCTGGCCGTTGTTTCGTCTGTCGTCATCGTTTCCGGGGCAGCCCAATTTGCCCTCGTTGGGCTGCTGGCCGGCGGTCCCGGACCGGTGCTGGTGGCCACCACCGGCCTGGCTCTTCGCCACCTGCCGATGTCGGCCAAACTGGCGGATCTGATCGGGGATCGGCCACTCGCCACCAGGGTGCGGCTTGCCTGGGTTCTGACGGACGAGACCTTCGGTCTCACCCTTCGTGCGTCGCAAACCGGGGTCCCCGACCTGGTTGCCTACAAATCTGCCGCCGACCTGATGCTCTATTCGGCCTGGGTTGCAGGTACCGCGGTGGGCGCCTATGTGGGTCGATCCGTTGATCCTGCCGTCCTGGGGATCGACGTGCTCTTCGCACTTCTGTTTCTCGGCTTGGCCGCCCCGCTGATCCGCATCTCGTCGAGACTGGCTGGTCGTCGGCTTGGCAGTGGTCGCCGCCCTGCTGGCCACGCTGGTGCTTCCGGAGGCCTGGCAGATCACCGGAGCGGCCACCGCGGCAGCCTTGGTCGGGACGGCGATCCGTGAATGACCTGACCTTGATCCTGGTGGTCGCCGCCATCACCTTTGGGAGCCGGGTGGTCTTCCTGGCTCGCCGCCGGCCGGTTCCGGAGGGGATCGTCGGGCGGTTCCTGGAGGTCTTTCCCCTGGCGTTGTTCATCGCCCTGGCCACCAGCGGCTTGGCTGCCCCGGAGGGTTCGCTGGCAGCAACCCCGGCGCTGGGCGGGGCGGTAGGTGGGGTGGTCGGCGCCGCGGTCACCCGCCGGTCCTTGGTGGGAACGATCCTGTTTGGGGCGGCCGTCTACTGGTTGGTCCGCTGGCTGGCCGGTTGACCGTTGAGGTAGGCCTCGATGCGGGACTCCTCGGACTTTCCGTCGGCAATGAAATCCAACACGAAATCCCGCGCTTTCTCGTCGAGGTATTGCACCGGCGGGCTTTTCATGAAGTAGGCGGAAGGGCCCGGAAGCGGTCCTCCGATTCCTCGGTCCTGGGCGAGTTTTGATGGCCCGGATGGCGTCGATCACCACCCCCGCCGAATTGGGAGAATCCCATACCTCGAGCTTCAGTTCGAGATTGAGGGGGACGTCGCCGAACGATCTTCCCTCCAGCCGAAGATAGGCCCATTTGCGATCAGACAGCCATGACACAAAGTCGGATGGACCGATATGGACGTTGCCGTCGCCGAGGTCGTAGGGGATTTGGGACGTGACCGCTTGCGTCTTCGAGATCCTCTTTGACTCGAGGCGGTCCTTTTCCAGCATGTTCTTGAAGTCCATGTTGCCGCCCACGTTGAGTTGCATCGTCCGCTCGAGATCCACTCCTCGTTCTTCGAACAGGCGGGCCAACGCCCGATGCACGATGGTTGCGCCCAACCTGCGACTTGATGTCGTCACCGATGATCGGGACCCGAGCGGCTGAAACCGGTCGGCCCACGACCGATCGGAGGCGATGAACACCGGAATGCAATTGACGAACCCCACGCCGGCCTGCAAAGCCGCTTCGGCGTAGAAACGGGCGGCTTCTTCCGAGCCCACCGGCAGGTAATTCACCAGCACGTCCACCTCGGCGGTCCGCAAAGCAACGGCGATGTCAACCGGCTCTGTCATCGACTCCTCGACCGCCTCCCGGTAGTAGGAGCCCAGGCCGTCAAGCGTCGGTCCCGCGGAGGACTTCCGTTCCCAGATCACCAACCTCGGCGAAACGCACGGTGTTGTTCATACCGGCCCACATTGCCTTTGAGATATCCATCCCAACTTTGGACGATCAACGTCGAAAGCGGCTACGAACCGCAGATCGCCCACGTGGTACTTGCCCATCTGCACGTTCATGAGCCCGGGAATCGAGTCGCCGGATCGCTGCTCGGTAGTAGTCAACACCTTGCACGAGCGAGTTGGCGCAGTTGCCGACTCCGGCTATGGCAACGCGGATCTCGCTCAAGTTGGGTTCCTTTCGGGGCGTTGGGAGGCCTAGAGATTTCGGGTCGTCCAAAACCCTGGGCTTGTCGCATGGTTATCTTGCCCAGGGTCCGGAACTACGTCCACCCGCGTTGACCTGATAGGCGATACCCTCGACAATCCGATATCTACTGAGAAAGGCGTTTGCCCCATGGCCGACACACTGGTGACTATCCATTCCATCTGGCGTTGGCTGGTCTGGTCGGCCTCGTCGTGGCGCTGGCCTATGGGTTCTCTCGATCGTCCAACGCGGCTCCCTGGAAAAGAGCACCGCCCGACCGTTCACCTTCGCTCTGATCTTGCTCGATATCCAAGTGTTGATCGGCCTCCTGGTCTGGATCGCCGGCACCGGTTGGGATCTCGAGGTGTTCCGAGCATGGATTCATCCGGCCGGGATGCTGATCGCTCTGGGTGTCGGGCATGCGCTGGTCGGTCGAGCCATCAAATCGGGCAAGCCCACCGCCTACCGGTCTGCGGCGTTGGGCATTCTGGTTACCTTGGTGATTGTGGCCGGCACATTCCGCGAGGACGCATGGTTCTGAGGCGGACGGCCCTGACCCTGATGGCAGTGCTGGTTCTGACCGCCTGCGATACGCACGGTCCGTGGACCGACCCGAGCGGGAACCTGGCCTCGGGAGGCATCATCGTTGAATACGACGGATTCAATCCGCTGTGGAACCCAAGATGTCGTGTTCATCGAGTATGTCGGACGGACCTACGCCAAAGATCTCGATAGTGCCCTGGGGGCGCTCGAGAATCCATTGGGGGGATTGTTGACCTTCAGTGAAGATGCCGAGCTTCCCGCCGATGCCGTCGCCAGTGGCTACCGGCATGGTTTCCGGGAGGTCTGGGTCGCCGAGTCGGATATTGAGGACTATCTCTATCTGGTATTCGACGACGACCGCGTCGAACGCTGGCCGCGGCGGAAATCCCCTGCGAATAAGACGGTTTTGGCGTCAATCAGCCATGTGTCACGTGTACCTTCGACGCCAAAACGGGGTTCAGTCGTAGTCGATCAACACCAGCACGGTGCCCCGGTAGAGCGAGCCGTCGATGCGGCTGGCGCCGACGACCGCAGTGAAGGGTTCGAGCGCTATTCGAACGTCTCCTGTGGCACCGAACACATCGACCATCCCGGCCACGTCGGCGAAAAAGGCCACGGCGAAATCCTCGCCATCCAGGGCGTCCACAGCCGCTGCGTAGGTCGGATTGGCGGTGAGGTTGTCGCCGTCGCGCCGATTCTGGCCAGATCGTTGCTGCTGGTACCGATCACGAGCCGCTCATCCGTGACCCCGTAGGCGATCATCTCCTCGGCCGGAGTCCTCGTACACGTAGTACCCGTCGCCACCGCTTGGGTAGTGGCAGCCTGATTCCTTCGTCGGCGAGAAGGGCGTTCACCTGCTCGAGGGTCGACCGCAACGGATCCGGTGACGAGGTTCCTGCAAAGCCGACCAGTCCGATCGGGAATCCGGTCTCGGCGGCCAAGAGCCCCTGCTGCGATTCAGTAATGCAATACCCATCGAGCCGTCCAGGTAAGCCAGGAAATCATCGATGGGATGGAAGCCGAGTTGTTCCTCGAACTCGTCGAGCTCCTCTTCATAGCTGGGTTGAGTCCCATCAGTGCGGTTGCGGTTGAGGACCAGATGCCGGCCGGGTTTCCGTACTCGACAAAGGCCAGGGTGTTGGACGGCAGCAAGGCGGGGACCGAACCGGTGTCGAGCAAGGCGGTCGTGTACCAATCGGGTGCTTGACCCTCTTCGAACAGCACATTGCCATCAAAGGCGATGCCTGCTTCGGTGACGGTCACAGCCAGGGCCACGCCTTTCCATCCCCCCATCATTTCTTGGAACACTTCGACGTTGGGCGGGGAAGGTCCGGAGTCGGGCGTGACCAGCTGGTAGCCGGAGCCCGTGGTCAAGATGTCTTCGTATATGCCCTGATAGAAACCGGCATCGATCCATCCGGTGAACAGCCGTGAATCTGGGAGAGACCAGTGGCCTCGATGAAGCTGGGGCTGTCGGCCAGCGAGCGACCGCTCTGAGCATCGATTCCCCGTTGGACGGCTCGGGTGGTGCCGGCCAGCAACATCCCATCGAGACGCCGATGGCTAGCCCGGTGTCCTCCTTGGTCCCACAATGAGCTCCGACGTTTTGATAGTCGCGATCTGGATCAGAGCAAGGCCCTTCTCGGGCCGAGGCGCGCCTGCAGAGTCTGAAGGAACTCCGCGGCCTTGCCTTCGTTCCGGACTTCGACGGCGAACAGGACGTCCGGCGTCGATGCGTAGTCGGTGGATCCCAGTCTCGTCCATGATCCCTACGCCTATGGTGCGGCCGATCCAAGGTTGGATGTCGTTGCTGAAATCGAACCCGGCCGAGGCCCGCAACTCCGCGTCGAGGTCGGCGATCAGATCGTCGGGCTCTGCGACATCTTCACCGAGTCTCTCGAGAATCCCTCGGACGGTATCGACCAACGCCCCCGTGGTGTTCTCTCCGGTCAACTGGAGAAGATCTACCGAAAAATAGAGGCTGGTATCGGGCGGCATCGAATTCGCCGGCTCCTGACTGGCTGAGGTGAACGCCTGCAGGGCGAGAAACCCGCCTCCCGCCGACGACTGCCAGTACGGCGATGGCACTGGCCATCATCATCCACGGGCCCCGCCTCTTGGGGGAGATCGACCCGGCCTCAGAGGTGGCTTGCACCAAGCCGGAACTCGAGGAGCGCTCGAAGGAATCGGCGGGCAGTTCGTAAGGATCCGAAGGCGCATTGTCCATGGCGACATCTATCGGCAATAGCGGCGTCCGGCTTGACCTTCCAGGCGATCCGGCACAGGAGATCTATCGGCTCCCGGGGCCCTCGAAGGGGAACCGTTGTTCCACCATCCACTGCTCTCCCCGGTTGGCAATGAGCCACGCTTCTGCAGGGAGCAGACAATCGGCAGGCCGGTTCGATCTTCGGCGGATGTCGGCGATGGTTGAGGTATCCTCCGTGTGGGCCACGGTCAGATGAGGTACACCTGGTCGTAGACTGCCCCCGTATGGAGGTGTTTCCGGCCATCGAGTGGCGATCGCGGCGGTGAGGCGGGAGAAGGGTTCGACCGGGTGGGGGCAGGTAAACCACGTCCGGGAAACGGGCGATTCGCGACCAGAGTGAACGGGAAGGGCGTGACTCCAGCGAATATCGCCTGCAGTTCATCAATGATCGATTGGTCTAGTGCTGGTCGGGGGTAGGAATGGGTAGAGAACGGTGATGTGGGCAGGTACCCCGGCGGGGGCGGCAGGGTCATACCGAGCGCGGAGATCTCCCGCCACCGATTCCGCCTCGGGCACCGGCACGACCAATGCCGACTCCGTCGTTTGGCCCCCTTCACTCGCAACGATCGCTTGGCGGTTGTTGGGCATAGATCAAGGTTAGAGCGTGTATCTCTGACTGGGGTTTTGCCGATACTCGCTGGTCAAGACGGGCCACGTTGGTGCCGATAACCGGAGAACAGATGTCTCCAAGCACCACAATCGAGACGCGTCGCCGGAGCGATCGGCCGGGACCAGACGAATCGGCCGGTGTTGATCGTCGCGATCCGCCCCGGCCGGGGGGTCTCGACAGCACTCTGGCCCAGCGGTACCACGCCACTCGATTGGTGATCTCTGCAGTAGTGGTTGTGGTCGGCCTCGTCCTGGTGATCGTTTCCAATTGGGAGGCGGGCCTGCTCGTGGTGGTCGTCGCCGGCGGAGCCTTCGCCGACGCATGGATGCGCTATTCGAACCGCTGGTCACAATCGCCGGTGTTGCCTTTGACTGTGGATTCGACGGCGATTGGTGCTGCCGCCCTCTTGGGAGGGGTTCCGCCAGAAGTCATGATTCTGCCGTATACCTACCTCTTGGTAAGCGTCTTCTCACTGCTCCACGTGCGACGCGCCGGTTGGTTCGCTGCGTACCCGCTTGCCTGGTGGGCCGTCAACACCATTTTCGTTGATGTCGCAAACTGGTCGGGACCCGAGTTGTGGCTCCTGCGAATCCTTGTCTTGCTGACCTTCTTGCCGGGGATGCTGGCGATCCTGGTGTCGGCTTCGGCAGCTCTCGAGTCCGCCGAGAGTCTCGACGAGCAACTGATGGCCAGCCGGACCCAGCTCGAACTCGCCGTCAATGGTGCTCCGTTGATTCTTTTTGAGTACGACGCTCGAGGTGTCTTCACCCTGTCGGAGGGGGCCGGTTTGGAGAAGCTGGGGCTCACTCCCGGCGCGGTGGTCGGGTTGTCGGTTCAGGATGTTTATGCGGAGGCCCCTCAGGTTCTGGCGGGGGTTCTCCGATCCCTCCAGGGCGAATCTTTCTCCACCGTTGTTCAGTTGGGAGAGTTGTTCTTTCAGGTTTCCTTCACGGCCTTGCTCGACAGACGGGGGAACCTCGAGCGGGTGATCGGGGTGGCCACTGATGTATCTGAGCGAGTGGCCGCGGAAGATGCTTTGGCGAACCTGGTTCGGTCCAAAGACGAGTTCGTCGCCACCATCGCCCACGAGTTGCGAACTCCGCTGACGGCCGTCGTTGGCCTGTCCGAAGAGCTGCGCACCAGTCATCAGGTTTTCAATCTGGCCGAGACGGAGGAATTCATCGGGATGATCGCCGACCAAAGTCACGAGGTTTCGTCCATTGTCGAGGATCTGTTGGTGGTGGCCCGGTCTGACATTGGCAGGGTCGCGGTGACTTCTCAGGAGGTCGATCTCCAGCGGGCGGTGGAAGGCGTGTTGGCGGAAACCAATCACTTACGGACCAGCCTCGACCCGATCGATCTCGCTCAGCGGGTCGGCCGTTTCTGCGCTGGCCGATCCGCAGCGGGTACGACAGATTCTCCGCAATCTGGTGACCAACGCTTTCCGGTACGGCGGAGAAGATATCTGGATCGAGATGGCCACCGACGGGACGAAGAGCCGAGTGATAGTCGCCGACAGCGGGCCCGGGATCCCCGAGTCGGAGCGGGAAATCATCTTTGAGCCGTTTCGGCCGGGCTCACAACACGCCGGGACTGCCCGGCTCGATCGGTCTGGGTTTGTCGGTGGCCCGCAAGCTGGCCGAGGTAATGGAGGGCACTCTCATCTACCGGCCAGCCAGAGGCCGCAGCGAGTTCGAGCTGTCGTTGCCAAACGGGCGGTCCGGACCGGTTCGGGCGACCCAACCTGAGTAGACCTACTTCGAAGGGCGTTTGCGGCCCGGGAAAAGGTCGGTGATCGGGGCGGGGAGCAGCGTCAACAACATGACGCTCGGCTCGATCGCTTCGACGGAATGGGGGAGTCCGGCCGACATATGGGCCCACTCGCCCGGTTTGACCTCAAAGGTCTCCGTCCCCATGGTCAGTCGGAGACGTCCGGACAAGACCTGCACGATGGCCGGCAAGGAGGCAGTGTGCTCGGTCAGTTCCTGACCCACGTCGAAGCCAAATACCACCACCCGAATCTGGTCGTCCTTGAACACGACTTTGCTGAGGGTTCCCTCGGCGGGGATCTCGGTCTGGGCCACCAAATCAGGAAGGAATGTGTGTGGTTCGCTCATGACCATCATCGTACCGGCGGGCCGGCGCCCGGGGTTTCTCATGCGGGTCCGGTAATGTAGGACACGGTGCTCGAGCACGGTCGACCCGTCGCGGGCGGCTGAGGTTTGCAGGAGCCCAATAGACAGCCGAAGATTTCGCCAAAGTCCCCCAACCCAAGGCGGTGGGGAGAGAGGAATCGAACATGGCCGACAAAATCACCGTCCCGCACGTTCTGTCCCGCAAGGGCGGTCAGAAGCTCACCATGGTGACTGCCTACGATGCCCCGACGGCGCGGATTGCCGATGTGGCCGGCGTCGACATGATCCTGGTCGGAGATTCAGTCGCCAACGTGGTACTCGGTCACGAGGACACGCTGGCGGTGGATATCGACGTGATGATCCACCACACCGCGGCCGTAGCTCGTACCGAGCCGAAAGCCCTGGTAGTCGGGGATATGCCCTGGATGAGTTATCACGTGTCTATCGACGACAGTGTTCGGAACGCCGGCCGATTCGTCCGCGAAGGTGGAGCGGAGGCCGTCAAGTTGGAAGGCGGCGGCAAACGGGTCCCGGTGGTGGAGGCCATCCTCGCGGCCGAGATCCCGGTAATGGGTCATCTGGGGCTTACCCCCCAATCCGTGCATGCCATGGGTGGATATCGGGTTCAAGGCAAGGCCGCCTCCGCCGCTCGTGAACTGCTCGACGATGCTCAGATGCTGGTCGAAGCAGGGGTCTTCGCCATTGTTCTGGAGGGTGTTCCCGACGTTCTCGCCCAGCTCGTTACCAAAGAGATCTCTGTTCCGACTATCGGCATCGGCGCCGGCGCGCACACCGACGGTCAGGTGTTGGTCTTCCACGATGTCCTGGGGCTTCACCCCGGCCGTGTGCCCAAGTTCGTCCGCAAATATGCGAACCTTTTTGACGAGTCTGTGGCTGCACTGCAAGCGTATGTCGGGGACGTGCAGACGGGAGCGTTCCCGGGAGACGAAGAGAGTTACCACATGACCGAGGAAGCGGCCACCGAGCTTTTCAAGGAGGAGCCACGCGACGACTTGTCCTGGCCCTTGTCCTGGTAACGGCTGCCTGCACTGACACGTCGGGAACCACGACGTCGGCTCAGTCCGTCGCGTCAACGGCGACCACTGTGGCGGAAACGACAACCTCGACCGGCACGGGTGTGGTCACCACAACCACCACGGTTCCCAATGTTGATGGTTTGCCCGGTTTTGAAACGGCCGAAATCATGTTGAACGGCCGGTCGTTGCTGGTGGCCGTGGCCGACACTCCCGAACTGCGCGCACAGGGCCTGATGGGCGTTACCGATTTGGGTGGTCTCGACGGCATGGTGTTCCTGCTCCCTGAGCCAGCCACCACCCGGTTCTGGATGAAAGACACCGTCATTCCGCTGGACATTGCCTTCTTTGCGACCGATGGGTCGTTGCTTGGTGTGCTCACCATGGAACCGTGTACCTCGGATACGTGCCCCAAGTACGGCGTCGATCAGCCTTGGCAGTGGGCTATTGAGGTCCCCTCGGGGAGGTTCAACGATCTTGTGCCGGAGGCAAGCCTCAATGTCCTCCGCGATCCATTCCTTCCTTTGATCAAAGACGAATAGAAGCCGCCAGCCTTCAGCCTCCAGCCTCCAGCCGGCAACGTGGCATCCTTTTGTTGCTGGCGGCTGGCGGCCGGCGGCTGGTTTCCGCGAAATCTCCCTTGCCGCCGGGCTTCCCCTACCCCCCGATCGTTGGTTACACTGCCATCGCTTCCCCGGGTAACCAATGCTTTACCCGAGCCTGCTCCGTCAGACGGCGGGGCCTTCCGCATCAAGCGGTTGTCCACAGGAGGAGGTTGCCTTTGCGCAGCTATGAGCTGATGACAATCCATCGACCCGAATTGGCCGATGCCGACTACCGAACGTTGGTGAGCGAGACGGAGGAGTTTCTCCGTAGCCGCGGCTCCAACATTCTCGATACTGATCTGTGGGGCAAGCGCCGCTTCGCCTATGAGGTCAAGCATCTCAACGAGGGCTACTACTCAGTGCTCAAATTCGAGTCCGAACCAGACGTTGTCGATGACCTGGACCGTGTGCTAGGTCTTGCCGACCTGGTGATGCGGCACAAGATCTTTCACCTCAACAAGAAGTGACCGTTCGGCAGGTGTCACACCCCCCTGGCACAGTGAGGGTGAACCTGCCAGGTAAGGAGAGAAGAATGGCGACGAACAGCGTGACAGTGATCGGCAATCTTGTTGAAGACCCCGAACTTCGTTTCACTCCGTCCGGAGTGGCCATGGCCAAAATCCGGGTGGCAGTGAACCGGAGATGGCGTGACCAATCGAATGAGTGGCAAGAGGAAACCAGCTTCTTTGGTGGAACCCTGTGGCGGGAGGCGGCTGAAAACGCAGCCGAGTCGCTGACCAAAGGCGCCAGAGTGATCATCACCGGCAGCCTGGAGCAGCGGCAATGGGAAACCCAAGAAGGCGAAAAGCGATCGGTAGTGGAACTTCGCATCGACGAGATGGGTCCTTCGCTTCGTTGGGCAACCGCGTCGGTCACCAAAACGGCCCGATCCGGCGGAACCGACTTCGGTGGCGAACGCCAAAGCGTTCCGGCCGCTCCTGTCGCCCGCGACGACTACGGACCGGACGAGGCACCCTTTTAAGTAGGAGGACGACACAAAATGGCCGGCAACTCAAACCGGCGTCGGCGGGAAAACCCCAAGAACGCCAAGAAATACAAAAAGAAGGTCTGTTACTTCTGCCGCGAGAAGATCGACCACATCGACTACAAAGACGT
Source organism: uncultured Actinomycetota bacterium (assembly GCA_963823915.1). GTDB lineage: Bacteria > Actinomycetota > Acidimicrobiia > Spongiisociales > UBA4744 > UBA4744. The sequence continues at coordinate 282,701 of CAWGNJ010000002.1, read as the reverse complement.
CGCGGTGCTCCGCAAATACATGTCCGACCGGGCCAAGATCCGGGCGCGACGCGTGACCGGCAACTGCACTCAGCACCAGCGCCAGGTGGCGATTGCCATCCGCAATGCCCGTGAAATGGCGCTGCTTCCGTATGTGGGGCGGGGATGAAACTGATACTCACCGACGACGTCGCCGGGTTGGGCGGCAAGGGCGAAGTTGTGGAGGTGGCCGATGGCTACGGCCGCAACTACCTCCTTCCCAAGAAGCTGGCGATGAGGGCGACTTCCGGAGCCCTGCGGGATGCCGACGCCATCCGCAAGTCACACGAGGAAACCCTCCGCAAGGTTTTCGAAGAGGCTGAGGCCACCGCCAAATCGTTGGTTGGAACCCGGGTCGTACTCGCTGCTCAAGCTGGCGACGAAGGCAAGCTCTTTGGGTCGATCTCGACCACCGACGTGGTCGACGGCGTAATGAAGTTCACCGGTGTGCAACTCGAGCGTTCCACCGTCCTGATGACCGCCCCGATCAAGACCATCGGACTACACGAAGTAATGGTGAAACTGCATCCGGAGGTTCAGTTTGCGCTGACCCTCGACGTGATTCCTGCGTGAGGCGCCCATGACAGACCTCGATCGGATTGCCGCTCCCTCGAGGAGTGTTTCCGGTCGAGGCCGCGTCCCGCCTCACAACAACGAGGCGGAGGAGTCGGTCCTGGGGGCGATCATGCTGTCGGCCGAGGCCGCCAACCTGGTAATGGACAAGCTGGAACCGGAGGACTTCTACGTTCCGGCTCATCAGGCCATCTTCGACTCGATCGTTCAGTTGTACAACGCCAACCAACCGATCGACCCGCTGACGGTATCGGATGCTCTGCACCGGAAGGGCGAGTTGGATCGCATCGGCGGAGCGGGCTATCTCTCCGACCTGATGGAGGGGGTACCGACCGCCTCCAACATTGAGTACTACGCCGAGATCGTCGAAGAACATGGTCTCCGCCGCCGGTTGATCGGCGCTGGTGGTCAGATCGGCGATCTAGCCGTGATGACCGACCTCGATATCTCGGCAGTGCTCGACCGAGCCGAACAAGCGGTGTTCGGGGTCGGCGAGCGGCGGATCGGCGAAGGTCTCATTGCCATGAGCCCCCTTTTGCACGGCACTCTCGAAGTGATCGAGGAGATGGAAGCCCGCGGATCTGAGCTAACCGGGCTCGCCACCGGTTTCCGTGACCTGGACCGGAAACTGGCCGGATTGCAGCCCGCCAACCTGGTGATCGTGGCCGCGCGGCCGAGCATGGGGAAGTCGGCCCTGGCCAGCAATGTTGCGACCAACGTGGCGATGGACGGTGGAACGGTGGCCATGTTCAGCCTCGAGATGAGCCGCGAAGAGATCGTGCAACGATTGCTGTGTTCGGTGGGCCGGGTCGACTCGATGAAGCTGCGGACCGGTCAGCTCGGCCCCCAGCTGTGGCAGAAGGTTGTGCACGCCGCTTCACGGATGTACAAGGCCCCGATCTTCATCGATGATTCGGGCCAGCTGACGGTGACCGACATCCGGGCCAAGTGTCGGCGGCTCAAACGTCAACATGGGCTGGACCTGGTAATCATCGACTATCTCCAGCTGATGACGGGATCGCGCTCGCGAGAACCGCCAGCAGGAGATCGCCGAGATCAGCCGGTCCCTCAAGAACCTGGCCCGCGAACTCGACATTCCGATCATGGCGGTCTCGCAGCTGAACCGAGGTCTGGAAGCTCGGGAAGACAAGCGCCCCAGATTGGGTGACCTTCGGGAGAGCGGTGCCATCGAGCAGGATTCAGATGTGGTGATGTTCATCTACCGCCACGAGTACTACCACCCGGAAGCCCAGGACACCAAGGGTCTGGCCGAGGTGATCATCGCCAAGCACCGGGCCGGGTCCACGGGTCGGGTCGACATGACCTTCCTTCCCGAATTCACCCTCTTCGCCGACCTGGGTCGCGACGTTTCGGTTTGACCGCCAAACCGTCAATCGAGGACCTCCTCGACGATCACACGCCGGAGGTCGGAAAGTTGGTGCTGGCACTTCGGGGCCTGATCCGATCGCTGATGCCGGACGCCACCGAGAAGATCTACCTCGGGTGGCACGGGATAGGTTTCCACCATCCGACGGCCGGTTATGTGCTGCGCCCTGTTCCCCGCCGCCGACCATGTCCGGGTCGGGTTCGAGCACGGCTACCTTCTGCCGGATCCCCACGGGGTGTTCGATTCCGGCGGTGGTCAGGTGAGGTATGTCACAGTCGACGTCCTGACCCCCGCACTATTGAGTCGGCTGGGTGAGTTGGTGGACCACGCCGTTCATCTGCGGGATGCCTAATTGGGGCGACTGGCGCGGCCGGGTTCACTAGGTTTCCTGTCATGACCAGCCAATCCCGGATCCTGTGGATCATCGGCATCATCGTGGCGCTCGTCGTACTCGGCCAATTGCTCGCCATCCTCAGATGGGTGATCGGGGTAGTGATCCTGCTAGCGGTGGTTGCCTTTGTTGTGCGGGCCCTCTCCTCCAACAAGTAACAACACGTCACCAGCGGTGCACCATCCACACGTTGGGTTCGACATACACCGCCTGGTCCTGGGGTACGTTGATGTGCACCGGAACCAGCGCTCCCGGGACTTCCACGGTGCCGCTGGCGTCGAAGGGCAGGCCGGTCCAGGTCCGCCATTGGGCGAGCGATCCGGAAATGACCATTGAGTTGGGACAGACCGCGAGAATCTCGGCGCCCAACCGGGCGTGAATCCGCATCCACCCGTCGGCAGGAAGCCCATCGTCCCGGACTTGTTGGACATACTCGACCATGGGAGTAGCCGGTTCGAGATGCTTCTCGCTCGGGCGCACCGGAGCGACCAGTTGCCGGAAGCCGAGCCGGTCCACGTTCCTGATCATTGCCTTGACCATCTCGGTCGCCAGACCGGTGCCTTGCAGGTCCCCGCGCACGATGATCTCGAGGGCCGAGACGCGGTTTGGAGCCCGTCCGGCTATCTGATCGAGCCATGACCAGCGAACCACCCCGTCCCACCCATCTGCGGGGAGGCTGGAGCGACCGACGGGTTCACCCATCGCAAAGGCAACGGTGAATCCGCGGGCCACGACCTGGTCACCGGCGAGGGCCAGCAACACATGATCCGACCAAAACTCCAATTGTGAGTAGTACAGCTCGGCGATGGGATCATTGAGCATGAACTTCGGCCACCCCGAGGTGAGATCCCAATGGGCGTTGGCCAGATCGGGCCGCTCGGTCAGCGTCACAATCTCCACAGAGCGATCCTAGGTGCCGGCCGATCATGCGGCATCGTCGCCGAGCAAAGGCGAAAGCAAGGTGGTCCTGTACAGCGATACCAGAAGATGGAGCAAAGGCAGGAAAGTCAGTACCAACGTTGCCACCGCTATCGGGGCAATTCCGGTTCCGGTGGGTTCGATCAACCATCCAACGATCGACAGCCCGACAATCGGGACTATCCCCAACCACAGAAGCAAACGCTCAGAGGCGGACCACTGCGCCGCCATGATGTCGTCATTCTCATCACCGAAGGCGGTGGCCAGCATTCTGGCGGTAAGCCAGGCACCAACGGCGTAGGACCACCCCAGTGCAGAGGTGACCACGCTTTCCGGGTCGATCTGCTGAGCGACGGCCGCGATCAGGGCAATGCTCGCCAACCCGAGAAGCGGCAGGTGGATACGGACTGGTTCCGGCACGGATTTGGGGAACCCGGCGACGGCGATGATCACCAGCACCGCGCCGATCATGTCGTTGATGAGATCGAAACCGTCGATGCGAAGGTCGATGACTATGACCAGAGTGCCGAATAGCAACAACCGGCGATTCTCGAAAGGGCCGTCCGGTCGATCATCACTCAGAGTCCGCCAGTCCGTACGAATCCCGAGCCCGCATGGTGATCTTCCAGGTCTTTGGGGAGGGGAGACTAGCGATCTTGGCCGGTAGCGCGTCAGGCAACTTTTCCGTCCTCAGCCGTTATGCAAGTGTTGCATGCCCCGTAGGATGATCTAGAGAACCATTCGATTGGAGGATGCAGTGACGCGGCGTAACGTGATCATCATCGGAGCGGCGGGACGAGACTTTCACAACTTCAACACCCGCTACCGGACTGACGATTCGTCGAAGGTCGTTGCATTCACTGCCACTCAGATCCCCGATATCGAAGGCCGGCGGTATCCGCCCGAGCTGGCCGGCCCGCTCTATCCCGAAGGCATCCCGATCTACGCCCAGGATGATCTTCCCCGGCTGATCGCGGACCACAACGTCGACGAATGCGTTTTCTCCTACAGCGACGTCTCGTACCAGCATGTGATGGGGGTGGGCGCCGTCGTCCAGGCGGCCGGAGCCGCATTCATGCTGCTGGGCCCGGACGAAACCCAGCTGCCCGAGCACCAAACCCGTGATCTCGGTATGTGCGGTCCGAACCGGATGCGGCAAGAGCCAGACCTCCCGACGGGTTATCGAGATTCTGATGGCCCAGGGTCTCAAGGTGGTCGCGGTCCGCCACCCGATGCCGTACGGTGACCTGGTCGCTCAGAGGGTTCAACGTTTTGCCGAACTCGAAGACCTCGCCACGCACGAGTGCACCATCGAGGAGATGGAGGAGTACGAGCCGCACATCGTCCGCGGCAACGTGATCTACGCGGGCGTCGACTACGAGGCGATCCTGCGAGAGGCCGAGAACGATCCGGACGGCTGCGACGTGGTCGTCTGGGACGGCGGCAACAACGACTTCTCGTTCTACAAGCCCGACCTGCCGATCACCGTGGTCGACCCCCATCGACCCGGCCACGAGCTGCGCTACTACCCGGGCGAGATCAACTTCCGGATGGCCGATGTGGTCGTGATCAACAAGATCGATAGCGCCGACCGGAGGGCATCGACAGGTCCGGGCGAACATCGCGCGGTCAACCCGGACGCCACGATCGTCGAGGCCGCCTCGACCCTACGATCGACGACCCGGGGTGGTCCGCGGCAAGAAGAGTGCTGGTGGTCGAGGATGGACCGACCCTGACCCATGGCGAGATGAAGATCGGCGCCGGGGTGGTGGCCGCCGAGCGCAACGGGGCCGCCGAGTTCGTCGATCCGCGTCCCTATCTGGTTGGGCGCTGAAGGAGACCTTCGAGATCTATCCCGACATCGGTGACGATCCTGCCCGCCATGGGATACGGCGAGGAGCAGCTGCAGATCTCGAAGCGACGATCAACGCCACCGATTGCGATGCGGTGGTCATTGGTACGCCCATCGATCTGAACCGGATCGTCAACATCGACAAGCCCAATACCCGGGTCTTCTACGACCTCGAAGAGATAGGCAAACCCGACCTCGGCGACCTGCTGCAAGGCTTCCTCGAGGAGCACGGCCGGGCATAGATCCCGTTTTGGCGTCGTACGTACACGGTAGAGGTGTTTGTGCGACGCCAAAACCCTCGGGGAAAGGCGAGAACCTCGTACCTATGTTCTTGGTGGGTGCTGCATCGACTCGAAGGCGGTAATGGATCCGTCGACGTAGGGCGTGAAGTCCTCGATCCTCACCAGGGAAACGTGATCCGGGCGAAGCCCGCCAAACTCAAGGGCAATGATCGTGTCGTCGACGGTCCCTACCGCCACCCAATGATCGCCGTCGGAGCGAGTCTCGAAGAGATGCGATCGGCCGTCGAGTTCAACTGTGACTTCGCCCCACTCCGGCTCCGGTTTCTCCTTGAACTCCCTTGTTTGTTGCTCGTGCCACTCATGCAGCGCTTCTGGGGTGACGAACGTGGGCGATTCGAGGGCACCTTCCCAAAGCCTTCGGCTCAGATAGCGCTTGGCGGCGGCAAGGTCGTTCCGGCGTGGTCCTCTCGAATCGACGATGACGTAGGGATGGGTCATCGGTTCCGTGAACCAGTTCGAGGTGCGTGAGGCCTTGCGAGTCGGAGATGCCATGGCCGCCCAACGATCGCTCTCCGCTCCAGGTCGGTGATAGCCCAACGATCGTGAACGTTGCCCGGCCGGCGAGTGCAGCGAGCCTGCGGTACCGCATCACCTGTGCCCGGAGTGGGTTGAATACCCGACCGGGTTGACCCACAGATCTCCACGGGCGGCTTTCCCGAACGCCGTAGCCAGGAACAACATCCACACCAGGGCGACGAAGGTGGCGGCTACCAGCCACCACGACCAACCCAGCCACCAGTCGAGCAGGGCTCCGTAGACCGATCCCCAGCGCAGCAGCCATCAGGTAGGTGAGGGGGTTTGGATCGGCGGGTCGAGCACGCAACACGACCCGTATCAACCGGGCCGGAAGGTTCCACCATGCATTGGAAACGACCCCGACCAAGTGAGTGCTGACTCCCCAAACGTGACCATTCGGGCATGTCCGAGTGATGGGCGATAGGTGGCGATCGATCATCCAGGCGAAGAAACGCTGCCGTCGACTCGACACCTGGATGCTCGATGTATCGAGTCCACACTGGGGACACTTCGTTCCCTCCGTGCCCACCCTGACTGCCCAATAGGCGCGCGGGTCTTTGGTCATCGGCTCCCGTTTTGGCGTCGTACGTACACGGTAGAGGTGTTTGTGCGACGCCAAAACCCTCGGGGAAAGGCGAGACCCCCTCCGCCGACGAGGGGGCCTCTGGTTCTCGGTCGGTCTTCTCGGGAAGAGTCGGAGGAAGGGGGAACTCCGTATTGCTCGGCGTGCATGAGACCGGTCGAGAACTTGTTAATGAGTTCATCGGGTTTTCGCCTTCGTTTCTTGAGAAAGAATCTGGAGGAACTTCTGAACGCCGCGCGACGTCTCACCTGTAGACAGATCCCCTCCGCGACGATCCCCGAGCACTCCACAGCTCGGGGATCGATCGCGCCCGATATCCTCCTTCGATGCAGTCCCGCTCCAGCGCCATGGGTTCTCTGGTTGTCCTGACCGCGGCTTGGGGCACGATTCCTTTGATTGTGAGATCGGTAGACCTGTCCAGTCAGCAACTCGTGGCGATGCGATTGTGGTTGGGGGCCCTGCCGTTGTTGGTGGTCTTGCTCGCCCGCGGCGTGCCCCGCATGAGCAAATCACATTGGTGGCGAGTGGTCGGTCTGGGCGCCTTGCTGGCCTTCCACTGGGTGGCCTTCTTCTGGTCCCTGAATACCACCACGGTGGCGATCGCCCTTTTGCTCGTCTACCTCGCTCCGGTGGCGATGGCGACCCTGGCGCCGATTGTCCTGGGCGAACCCCTGCGTTCCCGAGCCGCGGCCGCGCTGGCGATTGCGCTGGTGGGAGTGGTCCTGGTCGCCAGACCGGGGGAGGGGGCGACTACCGAAGGCGTGATCTCGGGGTTGGTGGCCGCAGCAACTTTCGCCGGTCTGGTTCTGGCCGGCAAACCGGTTGCCCAGCAGATCGGTCCTTTGCGGCTGGCCGCCCTTGAAACAACGGTGGCGGCGTTGCTGATGACTCCGTGGATGCTGACGGCCCTCCCGGACGTCGGCCAATCCTGGTGGCAGCTCGCCATCCTGGGGGTGATCCTCACCGGTGTCGCCGGGTACGTGTACTGGAGGAGCGTTAGCCTCCCTCCCCGTCGCCACCGTTGCCGTTCTCAGCTACATGGAGCCCGCTTCAGCCGTGGTGTGGGCCGCTTTGTTTCTGGGGGAGACGGGAGATCCGCTCACCTGGATCGGAGTCGTTCTGGTGCTGATCGCCGGCGCGACGGCCGGGTGGCAGGGGCGGGAAGCCGCCTCAGTCGAGCAGCCAGTGGCGAGCTAGAGACCTCTGGCTAAGGCAACGGGCTTCCTTGCCGATGAGTGGCATGTGGCAATCGAGCGTGGAACCCCGGGGAGATCTTTGATCAAAGGCGCCCTCGTTTCCGCTCTGGGTGTGTTGGTGGGAGAAGAAACGACCCGGGACGTGAAGGCGAAAATCAAGGGATATCGCGGCGAATCGCTGGTCGGCCGGGCCCTGCGGGGGATGCCCGAGGCCTGGCGGGTCTTTCACGACGTTGACTTGAATGGAGAGAACATCGACCATGTTGTGGCGGGTCCACGCGTGGGGTCTTCAACGTAGAGGTCAAGAACTACTCGGGAGCGGTGGTAGCGAATGCCAGGGGCCTTCACACGCACGGGCGCCGCAACAACGGGCCGGTGGAGCAAGCCATGCGCCAGGCGCGCAAACTGGAGGAGCTGCTCGGGATTGATGTACAGCCCGTGCTGGCTTTCGTGGGTTCTGCCCTAACGGGGCACAGCGTCGACGGCCTACCCGTTGTGATGCTATCCGAGCTGACCAACTTCCTTTTAGTGGATGACGGGCGGAGGCTCAGTTGGGATGAAGCCAAACGGGTTTTCGACACCCTGGAGTCGATGACGCGCTAGAACAGAGTCATGGACTGGCTTGCGGTAGGTGACGGGATCTTCGTGCGGCGTTACGCCTCGTTGGCTCTGACCATCGGTGCGGTGGTCGGGGATGACGGTGTCTTGCTGGTCGATACCCGTGCTTCGCACCGCCAGGCCCAGGAACTACTGGACGACTTGACCGTTCTCACAGACTTGCCGGTCCGCTGGGTCGTCAACACTCATTACCACTGGGATCACTGTTGGGGCAATGCCCTGTTTCGCACTGCTGAGATCTGGGGCCATGAGAACACGAGGTTGGCTTTGCTCGAAAGGGGAGAGGTCGCCCGCCTCCAGGTGCTGGAATATCTCCCCGTCGAACACCACGAGGCAGTCCGGCAGGTTGAGATCATCCCTCCCGAATACACCTTCTCTGATCGGGTCTCGATCGATATCGGTCGGGCGGTCGACCTCCGGTACCACGGGCGTGGACACACTGACAGCGACATTTCCGTGGTTGCGTCCGGCGTCTTGTTTGCCGGCGACCTCGTTGAGGAAGCAGGTCCACCGGCGTTCGGTGATGCCTATCCATTGGATTGGCCCAATACCTTGGAAGTGCTCCTCGACCACGTTGAGGGCCCGGTCGTTCCAGGTCACGGTGATCCGGTCGATAGGGGGTTCGTCGCAGGCCAGCGGTCCGACATCGTTGGGACGGTGAGAATTGCCCGAGCCGGGTTTGAGACCGGCATACCGTCGGACCAAGTAGACGTTGGGGAGGCGCCATTTCCCGCCGCGGTGAGCCGCTCGGTGGTCGAACGCACCTACGCCCAGCTCTCCGGCAGCATCTAGCGAGTCACCCATCCTTCTCGGCGAGCTCGCGGAATTCGTCGGGGACGGACCCCAATTCGGACAGGGAAACCGATGCGTATCCGACAGATTTGCGGCCAAACCTGTCGCGCACCGCGTCGACCGACCGGTCAAGCGACCACCGGGCCGCACCGGCGGCAGTTCCGGGGCGTTGTTCCTCGTCACCGAGTTCGATCGGCAATTCCAGCTGGAGGGCAGGCTCGTAAACCAACTGGGAGACCGAGATTGCCAGCAGGGTGATGATCTTCTGCTCCGGATGGTCGTCCAGAGCCGTCGTCACGAGAGAGTGAGCTACGGCGGCGAGGATCGGTGTTGCCGAGATCGCCCCAGGAAGGGTGATCGATCGGGTCACCGATTGCATCTCGGCGAACCGGACTCGGACCGTTACCGTCTTGCCCGCCCGTTCCTTGGCCCGCAGCCGAGTGGCTACCCGGTCTGCGAGATGGCGGAGGGTCATGCGGATCAGCTGGGCCGAGACTTCTTTGCGACCCATCGCCGACTGGGCGCCGACGGACGACGCCCGGTGGGTGGTCTCGATGGCGCGCGGATCTCTATTCCAAGCCAAGGAGCCAAGCTTGTTTCCTACCGCCCGGCCCAGGAGAATCTCAAGAGACTGGCCCGGAGTCGCGGCCAGTTCTCCAATGGTGGTGATGCCTTTTTCCGCCAATCGAGCTTTCGTGACCGGTCCCACACCCCACATCAACTCAACCGGCAAAGGGTGAAGGAAAGCCAGCTCATGGTCGGGGAGTACCACGACCAGTCCGTCGGGTTTGGCGACCTGGGAGGCGATCTTGGCCAGGTGCTTGGTGCGCGCCACTCCCACTGAGACCGGGAGTCCGGTTTCGTCTCGCACGCGGCGACGTATCTCCTTGGCCATCTTCGTCGGTGATCCGAAAAGGTGAACGGAGCCGACCACATCGAGGAAGGCCTCGTCGATGGAGATCCTCTCGACCAAGGGCGTGAAGTCACGCATGACCTCGATCACCTGATCGCCCAGCCGCTGGTATTCCTTGAAATGTCCGCCGACGAACTGGAGGTCGGGGCACAATTCGCGGGCACGGCGGCCTCCCATGCCGCCGCTAACCCCGTATGCTTTCGCTTCGTAGGAAGCCGCCAACACCACTCCACCCCCGACCGCGATTGGCTTGCCTCGAAGCGTCGGATCGAGGAGCTGCTCGACCGATGCGTAGAAGGCGTCGAGATCGGCGTGGAGGATGGTTGCTCCAGCAGCCATGGGCCGATCATAGTCGAACATATGTTCGATAGCATCTTCCTTGTTCCCACCGTGGATCCGGAACGAACCAACGGGACCCCGGATACGGATAGCCTGGAAGGCGCCGGTCCTCAACTGACCGGAGCCCATGAAGTACCCGCTGGAGGCCAGAAGTGATGAAGTCGATCAACCCGGCGACGGGTGAGCTGGTTGCCGAATACCAGGAGCATCAACCGGAAGAGGTGGATCGCTTCATCGAGGTGGCCGACCAGCAGTCCTGGGAGTGGAGCCGGCTCAGTTTCGACGCCAGAGCTGGAGTGTTGAACAAGACCGGCGACCTTCTGGAAGAACGGTCAGACGAACTGGCCGTGTTGATGGCTCTCGAGATGGGCAAACCGGTCGCAGCCGGCAAGGGCGAGGCCTTGAAATGCGCCTGGGTGTGCCGGCATTATGCCGAGAAGGCGCAAGGCTATCTGCGGGATGTCGTCATCGAAACCGAAGCCGCGCGGAGCTATGTGACCTACGAGCCGCTCGGAGTGATTCTGGCGGTCATGCCGTGGAACTTCCCTTTGTGGCAGGTGTATCGGTTCGCCGCTCCAGCCTTGATGGCCGGAAACGCGGGCCTGCTCAAGCACGCATCCAACGTCTCCGGTTGCGCCCTGGCCATTCAGGACATCTTTCTCGATGCGGGGCTTCCGGAAGGTCTCTTCCGGACGTTGCTGATTCCCTCCTCGCGGGTCGAGCCGGTGGTTGCCCACCCGCTGGTTCGGGCCGCCACCTTGACCGGCTCGGCACCGGCCGGAGCCGCGGTTTCCGCCGCAGCCGGCGAGCATCTCAAGAAGACCGTGCTGGAGCTCGGTGGAAGTGACCCATATCTCATTCTGGAAGATGCGGATCTGGACCTCGCTGCCTCCACCTGCGCCACCAGCCGGTTGATCAACAGCGGTCAGAGTTGCATCGCGGCCAAGCGGTTCATCGTTCATCAAGCCGTCATTGAGGAGTTCACCGAGAAGCTCGTGACAGGTATGGCTGCCAGGAAGATGGGCGATCCGCTCGATCCGGAAACGGCGGTAGGGCCCCAGGCAAGGTCAGATTTCCGCGACGACGTCCATCGCCAGGTCGAGGAAAGTGTCGCTCTGGGGGCCCGCATCGCCCTGGGAGGTGAGCTTCCGCCCGGGCCGGGCGCCTACTACCCGGCGACTGTGTTGACGGGAGTGGCCAAGGGCATGCCGGCCTACGACGAGGAGATCTTCGGTCCAGTGGCGGCGGTCATCGAGGTGAGCGATGCAGATGAGGCCGTCTCAGTGGCCAACGACAGCGTCTTTGGGTTGGGAGCGGCGGTGTTCACACGGGATCTGGCCCGCGGCGAGTCTGTGGCGAGACGAATCGAAGCCGGCAACGTATTCGTCAATTCGCTGGTGGCCTCCGATCCCCGGTTGCCGTTCGGGGGAATCAAGCAGTCCGGCTATGGACGAGAGCTGGCCGACCTGGGTATCAAGGAATTCATGAACGCAAAGACGGTGGTAGTCGCCTAGCGAACCATCACAAGCCCCGCTGGCCGAAGACGAACATCAAGATCAGGCTGACTGCGGCCACTATCCCGAAGAATGCTCCGGTGGTGGGAGCCCCGGCGACAATCAGAGCTGCCGTTGCCGCTCCAAAGAAAACAATTTCGATTCCGACTCGGAGAGGGTCTTCGAGCCGATGGGGCGCCTTGGGAGCGATGAATCGGCCCCAGATGAGGGCGGCGAGCAGGGGCGTAACCCCGGCCAGAAGGATCTGGCTGGCAACCGAAGCTCCCGTTTGCCAGCCCCAGTAGGCAAAACCAGCCAGAGCGCCGAGCTCTATCAGGAACCGCACGGCAAGATTGAGGGGCTTCACTCGGTTCATTGTGCCCGGCTCAGATCTTTAGGCCTCGGATAAGGCATGAAGAGCGGCCGCCGACGAGGCGTCGGCCGGGAAGAACGTTTCCGGGCGCAGATTCTCCACCTTGCCATGCTCGACTTCGCTGTTCTTCAGTGGCTGAAGCTGCGGCGCGGTTGATAATCCGCCGGTAGCCTGCGAGTCCATGGCGGGAGATCGGCTGCTTCTCAAGGATCTCATCGACGAACCCTCGGTGACGACGTTGGCAGCGGCCGTGGAAGTCGCCCAACCGGAAATCGATGCCAAGGCAATCGTCCAGGACGTGTTCGATTCCGAGTGGTCGAGTCGCGAGCTCAAACAACGCATCCGGCACGTGGCCGTGGTCCTCCGCCAACACCTTCCACCGGATTACCGGGCGGCACTCGACCTGCTCCGGCGGGTTGCAGCTGAGGTAGACGAACTCGGGTTCACCGCCATGGTTTTCAACGATTTCGTGGAGCAGTACGGCCTCGAGGATCCTGATGTCTCACTGCCGGCGCTCGAACAGTTCACTGTCCTCGTTTCGGCAGAGTTCGCCGTCCGGCCGTTCATCAAGCGGTATCCGGATCGTCTCATCGAGCAGCTTCTCACCTGGGCGAAGGATGACGATTGGCGAGTACGCCGCCTCGCCAGTGAAGGATCCCGTCCTCGGCTGCCCTGGGGGATGGGAATAGCTGCCCTGAAAATGGACCCTGCTCCGATCCTGCCAGTTCTCTCGGCTCTGAGAAGAGACCCGTCTGAGGACGTCCGGCGCAGCGTGGCCAACAATCTCAACGACATTTCCAAGGATCACCCCGATCTGGTGGTCGAGGTTCTGTCGTCCTGGCAGGACGGAACCCCCGAGACAGATACCTTGACCAAACATGCTCTGCGGACGCTGCTGAAGAAAGGTGACCCGGGCGCTTTGAGGTTGATGGGATTCTCACCCGATCCTGAGGTGGCTGTTGCGTTGGCCGCGGTGGAACCGGTTGCCACGCCGATCGGGGGATCGGTCCGGGTTCGCTTCGAGGTCGTTTCCACCGGCTCGCGAGGCCAGCGTCTGATGGTCGACTTCGCGGTCGAGTTCCAGAACGTTTCCGGGACAGGGTCTCGCAAGGTATTCAAGGGACCGGTGGTTGACCTAGCGCCGGGTGACAGTGTCGAGATACGGAGAAAGGTCGACCTTCGACCGCTGTCGACCAGAGTCATCCTGCCCGGTACTCACTCCGTCGAGTTGCAAGTAAACGGTCGGGTACTCGACCGTATCGAATTCGAGGTATTCGCCTGACCAACTCCGGCGAGCTTGATAGGTCGGTTCGGACCGTCTCAGATTCGACCGCTCCGACCTCCTCCCAGTAAGTGTCCTAGTGTCGGATGTGGAGAGGAGCCGTCCGATGCACGCCATTCAGATCAGCGAGATTGGGGGACCAGAAGTCCTGGAATGGACTGAGGTAACCAGTCCGATCCCGGGCCCCGGGGAAGTTGTTGTCCGGCTGGCTGCCGCCGGGCTCAACTACATCGACACCTATCACCGGCGCGGCCTGTATCCCCGCGATCTGCCCTTTGTTCCCGGTCTCGAAGGTGCCGGGACGATCGAAATGCTGGGAGCCGGAACCGAAGGCTGGCGGTTGGGCGACCGGGTGTCTTGGACTGATGTTGGCGGTTCGTACGCAGAGCGGGTGGCCGTCCCGATCGATCGAGCGGTTCGAGTGCCCGAAAACATCGACCTCGACACGGCGGCCGCGGTCATGCTGCAAGGAGTCACCGCTCACTATCTGGCCACCGACACATTCATCCTGGGTCCCGGTCACCGATGCCTGATCCACGCTGGTGCCGGGGGAGTCGGTCAGTTGCTGATTCAAATCGCCAAACTGCTGGGAGCTGAGGTGATCGCCACCGCCGGGGGACAAGAGAAGACCGCCTTGGCCGCCGACGCAGGGGCGGACCATGTCATCGACTACACACGTGTTGACTTTGTCGAGGCGGTGGAGTCGCTGGTAGGTGAGCGGGCCGTCGACGTGGTGTACGACGGCGTTGGTGCCGCCACCTTCGATGGCGGTCTGCAGGTCCTACACCGGCGTGGGTTGATGGTCACTTTTGGCAATGCGAGCGGACCGGTTCCGCCGGTCGCTCCGCTGCAACTCACCCAGGGAGGCAGCCTCTTTCTCACCCGTCCAAGCATGATGGACTACATCGCCACCCGGGTTGAATTGGAGAGCCGAGTCAGCGACCTTTTCGAGTGGATCGAAGAGGGACGGCTGCAAGTGAGGGTGGGCGCCCATTTTGCCCTTGCTGAGGCCGCTGCAGCCCACCGGGCGTTGGAGTCACGGGCGACAACCGGCAAGGTGTTGCTGGTTCCCTAGGCCGTCGCAAAGAGCTCCGGAGCGACCGGCAGGTCCTGTTGACGGTCCGCAGGCGACCCGGTCTCCAGGCACCCTTCACCGCTACAGTCCGTCCATGCTCGACATCAAATTCGCCCGGAGCGATGACGTGAATGTGGCCTATCACATTGTCGGCGACGGCCCCGTGGACATCGTGTACGTGCAGGGAGCGTGGTCGCACCTCGAGGTCTTTTGGGAGCTACCCGCGTACCGACGTTTCTGCGAACTGTTGGGCGAATTCGCGCGGGTCATCCTTTTCGACAAGCGAGGCATGGGTATGTCGGATCGCGTTCCGGGTGCGACTCCGCTCGAGGTTCGGATGGATGACATCGGGGCGGTGATGGATGCGGTGGGTAGCGATTCTGCGAGCCTCATCGGTGCCTCGGAGGGTGGCCCCCTTTCCCTCATGTTCGCGGCCGCCCATCCCGAGCGGGCGAAGTCGGTGATCCTCATGGGTGGAGAGGTCCGAGAGCGGAAAGACGACGAGTGGCCTTGGGGTCAGTCCACCGAGGAAGAGTTCGAGGCTTCCATGGCGTCGATCTCTGAGGTGTGGGGCAAGGCGGGACGGTTTGTCGAGTATTTTGCGCCGAGCCAAGAGGCCACACGCTGGTTGATCGATTGGTCGGCCCGCCTCCAAAGGAACGCCAATACGCCGGGTGGTGCCGAGGCGTTCATGCGGATGGCGTTCGACATTGACGTTCGGCACATCCTCTCGTCGGTTCATGTTCCGGCGCTTGTCCTCCACGCCACTGGAGATCGCATGGTCCACGTGGAAAATGGCCGGTACCTGGCGCGCGAACTCCCCAACGCTCGGTATGTGGAGTTACCGGGGGACGATCATTTCCCGTGGTTTGAGCCGGACCGCGCCATCGGCGAGATCCGGGAATTCTTGACCGGACACAGGGTTTCCCTGACGCCGGATCGTGTGCTGGCAACCGTGTTATTCACCGATATCGTGGGATCGACCGACCGAGCAGCCGCTCTGGGTGATAGAGCGTGGCGAGGTCTGTTGGAGGCGCACAACACGGTGGTTCGCAGCCAATTGTCCCGCTTCCGGGGGGTGGAGGTAAGCACGGCGGGTGATGGTTTTTTCGCAACCTTCGACGGTCCGGCCAGAGCCATCCAGTGTGCTCTGGAGATCGGGCGGTTGGTGAAGGAGCACGGTCTCGAAGTGAGAGCTGGAGTCCACACCGGTGAGGTGGAACGAGTGGGCGACGACGTTGCGGGTATTTCGGTTCACATTGGCGCCCGGATCGCCAATCTGGCCGGACCCAGCGAAGTCCTCGTCTCGGGTACCGTGCGCGACCTCGTAGCCGGGTCCGGCTTGGAGTTCACAGACCGGGGGACCTATCAACTCAAGGGTGTTCCAGGCGAGTGGAGTGTCTTCGCCGCCATCGGGTGACCTCTGATCTCTCAGTGGCGGTTTCCCGTCTGGCCGCCTCAGAGGCCTGCCGCGAGTTCCGCGACGAGCGCCGCCGCGTTGCCCTCGACGGGTTCACCGTGCCCGAACACCACTGTTTCAAACTGATAGCCCGCCAGTTTCTGGATCGAAAGGTTGGCGGTAGCCATGTCGGGCGTGAACTGGGGGTTGGCTCCGATCACACCGCCGTTGCTGCCGTTCAGCGCGTCGCCGGCGATCAGCAGACTGGCGTCGGCCGAGAGCACGCTGATGTGACCGGGAGTGTGGCCCGGCGTTTCGATGATGTCTAGGTCAAAGACCTTGTCTCCGTCACCTACCGAAACCAGGGGCCGGGGCGACGTGATCGCAGCCAGGTCACCGGCACCGGCGTACCCGGCAGCATCGGGGGCCGCGGCCAGAACGGCCGGAAGACTCCCCTGGTGATCGGGGTGACGATGCGTCAGAATCACGTGGCCGACTGAGCCCCAATTGAGTCCCAGGGAAGCCAACCCGGCGTCGATATCGGACTCGCTGTTCCGCGATCCGGTATCAACAATCGCCGCCTCTCCTTCCCGCACCACGATGTAGGCCGAGACAGATCCGAGCACGACCCGGCGCCAATCGAACTCGGCACTGGGTGCCGCTGCGGTCGTCGTGGTTTCCGGTTGAGTAGTCGTAGAAGTGCTTGGTTCGTCCGTCGTAGAAGGGCTGGTGGGGACGGTGCCGGTTGGTTCGCTTCCGTCCGTGCAGGCCGCCAATCCAAACACGGCCAGCGCCAAGGAGCCTTTGCCAAGATCGAATAGGAAACCTCGTCGGCTGATACCTGATTGCATCTTTGTCTCCGTCGCTGGTCGTGAAACCTACCGGTACTCCATTAGTACGGGGGTTCAGCCAGTCGGGTTCACGACCATCCGCTCCTCGAAGTGCCGGTACGCGGCACTCTCGGGATTGATCCTTGTGCCGACAGGATTGTTGATCTCGGCGGGAAGGGCAGCGGTGCTGAGGAGCCGCAAACGGAACGAGCGCCGAGGTGCCGCTATGGGCGGTTGGGACCTTGTCCTCTTCCGCCGTGTGTGTCAGATTGTGACGATGAGGGGTTAGGCAACAGTTGGGGGCCAGTATGCGAAGGTTCTTCAGGGTGCTGGCAGTGTTTTTCGGCATCATCGTCATCGAGCAGCTCTTCGAGACGGTGCTGTCGACGTGGGCGTTCAAGAGCCGCAACCCACGCGTGCTCGGATGGCTCATCTGGTACCACAAACACGTGGAGAATCCGGTGATGGTCCGCTTCTTCTCCGGACGGTCATCGCGCGACGCGTTGCTCCATCACGTCGGCAGACGGTCGGGCAAGACCTACGCGACGCCGCTGACGGCCCACAGGTCGGAGGACACCATCATCATCCCACTGCCCTATGGCACAGAGACCGACTGGTTGCGCAACCTGCAGGCCGCAGGCCAGGGTGTTGTAGAACTCGAGGGCCGCAGCTTCACCGTGAACGAGCCGGAGGTTGTTCCGATCGACCAGGTCATGCCGTTGTTTCCTCCGTTTGTGGCTCGGATCGTGAAACTGCACGAAACAGAGCATGCTCTCATGCTGCACGTCGCCGAATCCACCGAGCGACGGACAGCCTGACCATGATTCACAGGTGAGGCGAGATCACCATTCGAATCTTATGGGGGCTTCCTCCGACGCTGATCGACCCCGCCGCCTTCCTGGATGGCCTGGACACCGCGTAATGGGCTGGTGACCAGTCCCGGGATCGGCCATCATGGGTCGCTCAACGAGCTCTCAATGACTCCCCACCTTGTCTGATCTCCGCTCCCGTCTGGACGGGCTAACGCCGAGCGACCGGCAGCGTTTTCGGCGTCGATTGACCGGCGCCGACCGGATCCCCGATCCCGAAGCGGCAACGAAAGGTGCTGGCCACCATCGCAGAAGACATCAACGCCGCCCGGCAGCGGATCGATGCCCGCCGGGCAGCAGCTCCCAAGAAACTCGCCTACCCGGCCGAACTGCCGATCACCGAACGCAGACAAGACCTGTTGGACACCATCCGGAACCACCAGGTGGTCATCGTGGCCGGGGAGACCGGCTCCGGGAAGAGCACCCAGCTGCCCAAACTCTGCCTGGAGCTGGGCCGCGGCGTCGAAGGCATGATCGGCCACACCCAACCCCGGCGGATCGCCGCCCGGTCAATTGCCGAGCGGGTGGCAGAGGAGCTGGGGACCACGGTCGGCGGGATGGTCGGCTACACCGTCCGGTTCTCCGACCAGGTCGGCGACACACACCCTGGTCAAGGTGATGACCGACGGCATTCTGCTGGCCGAGATCCATCGGGACCGCCAGCTTGAGCAGATACGACACGATCATCATCGACGAAGCTCACGAACGCAGCCTCAACATCGATTTCCTGCTGGGACATCTGAAGACGCTGCTGCCCAAACGTCCCGATCTCAAGCTCATCATCACCTCGGCGACGATCGATACCGAGCGGTTTGCTCGAGCACTTCGACGACGCTCCGGTTGTCGAGGTGTCGGGCCGGACGTATCCGGTCGAGGTGCGTTATCGACCGCTCGACGATCCCACCGAGCCAGAACCCCGCGACCAGCCGCAGGGCATCAGCGACGCGGTCGTTGAGCTATTCACCGAGGGGTCGGGGGACATCCTGGTGTTCTGCTCGGGGGAGCGGGAGATCCGCGATGCTGCCGATGCCCTGGCCGGATTTGGATCTGCCGCACACCGAGGTGCTGCCGCTCTACGCCCGGCTATCGGCCGCCGAGCAGCACCGGGTCTTCCGAGCTCACCGGGGCCGGCGAGTCGTGTTGGCCACCAACGTCGCCGAGACTTCATTGACCGTGCCCGGGATCCGCTACGTGGTCGACGCGGGAACCGCCCGCATCTCCCGCTACAGCCGGCGGACCAAGGTCCAGCGTCTGCCGATCGAACCGGTGTCCCAGGCCTCGGCGAACCAGCGGGCCGGCCGGTGTGGGCGTCTCGGTCCCGGTGTGTGCATCCGCCTGTACAGCGAGGACGACTACGAGGCTCGACCCGAGTTCACCGAACCGGAGATCCGGCGCACCAATCTGGCCTCGGTCATCCTGCAGATGGCCGCCCGTGATCTGGGCGATATCGAGACCTTCCCTTTTCTCGACCCGCCCGACGCCCGCACCATCCGCGACGGGATCGCCCTTCTGGTCGAGTTGGGCGCAGTTCGCCCGGACCAGCAAGGGACCGGGCGATGGTTGACCAGGCTGGGCCGGCAACTCGCCGAGTTCCCGCTCGATCTCCGGATGGCTCGCATGGTGATCGAAGCCGAGCGCGCACGATTGCCTCAAGGAGGTCCTGGTCATCGCGGCGGCCCTGGCCATCCAGGATCCCCGCGAACGGCCGGTCGAACAACGGCCACACGCCGACCAGTTGCATGCCCGCTTCCGCGACGAGGCTTCCGACTTGCTGAGCTGGCTCCACCTGTGGGAGTACCTGGGCGACGAGCGCCGCGCCCGAACCTCCAACCAATTCCGGCGGATGTGCCGAGACGAGTTCCTCAACTACCGGCGAGTCCGGGAGTGGCAGGACATCCACGCCCAGTTGCGGGACGTCGCCGGCGAACTGGGCTTCACCCCCAACCGGCAGCCCGGCTGCCCCTGAGACCATCCATCGCACCCTGCTGGCCGGCCTGCTGTCCCACGTCGGCCACAAGGATCCGGAAGGCTTTGAATACCGCGGGGCGCGGGGCGCTCGTTTCTCCATCAATCCCGGGTCGACCCTCTTCAAGCGATCGCCCGGAGTGGGTGATGGCAGCCGAACTGGTCGACACCACCCGGCTGTGGGCCCAGCGGCGTGGCGGCCGTCGACCCGGAATGGGTCGAAGAGGCCGGTGCCCACCTGGTCAAGCGGTCCCACTCGGACCCCTGGTGGGATCCGGAGCGGGGCACGTCGATGGCCCGGGAGACGGTCACCCTGTACGGCTTGCCGCTGCAGACCGACCGGACCGTTCAGTATGGGCGAGGTTGACCCGGCCGGCGCCCGGGAGCTTTTCATCTATCACGCCCTGGTCGCCGGCGAATGGGAGACCGACCACGCATTTCATGCAGCACAATCGGGCCCTGGTCGATGAGGTTCATCGCTCTCGAGGCGCGGCAACGGCGGGCCGACCTGCTGGCCGATGACGAGACCATCTACGGATTCTTCGATGAGCGGATCCCAGATGACATCACTTCGGTCCGCCATTTTGATCGTTGGTGGAAGGAAACCCGTCGCCGGGATCCACCATTTGCTCGATCTGAGCCTCGACGTCCTCATCGATCCCGGCGCCGACCCGATCGACGAAGAGGCCTTCCCGGAGGTGTGGACCCACGGCGATCTGGTCATGCCCCTCACCTACTGAGTTCGACCCGTCCAGCCCGACCGACGGCATCACCGTAGATGTGCCCATTCAAGGGTCTCGATCGGGTCGACCCGGCCGTTTTCGAATGGCATGTACCGGGCCTGCGCGAAGAGCTGATCACGGCCCTCATCAGGTCGCTGCCGAAGACACTTGCGGAAAAGGTTCTCGCCGGTCCCCAACACGGTCCGACCGTTGCTGGACGGTCTCGATCCGGACGACGGGGGCCTCATCCGATACCTACGCAAGGAACTGACCCGCGATCGGTGGCGTCCCCGATCCCGGTCGATGCCTTCGATCTTCACCCGTCTTCCCGTCCCATCTTCAGCCCACCTTCCGGGTAGTGGATGGCCGAGGCAGCGTCCTCGCCGAGGGCGTCGATCTGGCTGCCCTGAAGATGCGAACTGCGGGAGGAAGCCCGGGCGACGATGGCCGCGTCGGGCCATCGAACTGGAGCAAACCGGATTGACTGCCTGGAGCATCGGGGAGCTTCCCCGGGTGGTCGAGAGTCAGGGGAGCCGCCCACGCCGTCAAGACCTATCCGGCCCTGATCGACGAGGGCGATTCCGTTGGGGTCCGTCTGCTGGCGACACCTGCCGAGCAGGCTGAAGCCATGTGGGACGGCACCCGCCGACTGCTGGTGCTGAACCTCCCGTCGGCGGGTCGACTGCTTCGCCCGCTGCTGACCAACGAGGCGACGGCGGCCGTGAAGAGCGGTCCCGATGCGACCGCCTCCGATTGGGCGCGAGGACTGTCTGACCTGCGCCGTCGATCAGATCATGGACGAAGGTGGGTGGTCCGGTCTGGGACGGGGTCGCTTTTGAAGAGTTGCTGAGCCGCGATCCGCGATCAACTGCGACGACAACCTCACCTAGGTGGCCGAGGAATCGCTGCAGATCCTGGACACCCTCCGTTCGGTCCGGGTGGCGATGGCCGAGGGCCGCGGAAGCATTCGAGAGCACCCTCGGCGACATTGAGGAACAAATCGATCGCTTGATCTATCCAGGGTTTGTGGCCGGGGTGGGGGCGGACCGCCTCCCGACGTACACCGATACGTGCAGGCCATCGAACGGCGCCTCGAGCAACTAGTTGGTAGCACCCCGAACGCGACCGCCAGCGGATGGCGCGGTTCGAACTCTGGAGGCAGAGCACGATCGGCTGCGGGAAGCCTTCCCGGACTCGCCGGCAGTGCTCGAGATCGCCTGGATGCTTCAGGAACTTCGGGTCAGCCTCTTTGCTCAAGCGCTCGGCACCCGCGGCAAGGTCAGCGAAAAGCGCATCACCCAGGCCCTGGCTGCCGTCCTATCGGATTGAGGGTTCAGGAGTGAGGCGGTTACGGACATCCTCGCAAGTGAGCAGCGCCGATTAGGGTGTCCCGTCATGAGACCTAGCTGGGACGAATATTTTCTGGAATTGGTAGATCAGGTTGGGACGCGGGCCACCTGTGATCGAGGAAAGAGCGGCTGCGTGGTGGTCCGGGAGAAGCGCATCATTTGCGCCGGCTACGTCGGGTCGCCTTCCGGCATGCCGCATTGCGACGACGCCGGCCACGATTTCAAACAAGTGATCGACGAGGATGGCACCACCCGCCAGCACTGTGTTCGCACGGTCCATGCCGAACAGAACGCCATATGCCAGGCCGCTCGCTACGGCCTTTCGCTGGAAGAAACCACCCTCTATTGCTCGATGGAGCCGTGCCGGGTGTGCGCCATGCTGATCGTCAGCAGCGGAATCTCCCGGGTCGTGGCCCGCCGCCGCTATCACGCTGGACAGGACACCCGCCACATCCTCGCCCAGGCCGGTGTGACCCTCGACATCGTCGACGAATCCGTCGAGAGCTACGAAAGCCAGTAGAAGGCGATGTTCCCGGGTGATTCTCATTTTCTAGAGGTGGTCGACCGAACGCCGCTGGTCTCTATCGATCTCGTGGTGGTCGATTCCGAGCAACGTGTCTTGTGCGGATGGCGGGTCAACCAGCCCGCCCGAGGGTTCTGGTTCGTTCCGGGTGGGCGAATCTTGAAAGATGAGCTGTTGGACCAGGCTTTTCACCGAATCGCTCAGGCCGAGTTGGGGAAAGGTGATTGGCGGCGGTCGGATGCGAGCCTGCTTGGGGTTTTTGAGCATCTGTACGACACGAATTTCGCCGATGTCCCCGACATCACGACCCACTACGTGGTGCTGGCCTACCGCATCGATGTGGGCGACCACCCAAGTCCGCCCGATGAGCAGCATTCCAAATATGCCTGGTTGTCGCGTTCGGACTTTGAATCGGACGCCTACGGGTTGTCGATACACCCGAATAGCGCTGCCTACTTCCCGTACCTCTAGGACTCGACGAGCACCGGTGGGCTGCTCATGATCCAAGCGCCCCCAGCGCCGCACAGTTCCTTCTCGGTCACATATTCGACGAACCCGCCTCCCATTTGGATGGTGTCGCCTTCCTCTGCGACTAGCTCGCCGGCCTGGTCGTAGATCCGGAGCGGGTTTGACCCGGCGGTGTACCCGAAGGGCCATACCGGGAGGATCCGGCTGCTTCCGTCTGCGCTGAACTCATCACCGGGGAAGTAGACACAGCGGCGTTCTTCGTCGAAGGCGACCTCGAAGGTGCCCAGCGCCTCCATGCCCCCTCCTGCCCGGTTGGGTTGGGTGAGGAGTTCCACATCACCGGGGCGGGCAGGCACCGGTTCCGGAAGGTCGGCGATGGTTCCCTCAAGAATCTCCAAGAATGCGTGGAACACCACTGCATCACCAAATTGCTCCGAAACGGCCTTCCGGGTCGGGGTGTCCAGGTACTCCATCATCACCTCGACCCGGTTGGTCAGGATGTCAGCCGACGTCCCCCACATGGCGGTCGCTTGCAGGTCGATGATGTCGTGGATCGCTTGTTGGATGGCAAGCAGCTCCGTCTCGGAGAAGTCTGCGTCACCGGTCACGCACACGGTTAGGTTGCTTCCGGCCGCCTTTTCGATGGCCAGACGATGCTCCTCGAGGTCTGATCCGGTCAGCCAAACGGTCATGACGGCGTTGGCCCGGTCCCACCACATGCCGGCGAAGCGATCAGCGATGGTCTCGGTGTAGGCGGCGATGGCATTGACCGGGTCGTTGGGAGGGTTCACCGATCCTGCCCCCTGCAAACCTTCACAAGGCGTCGAGAAGTCGGTTTCAGTGAAGAGCGATGAGTGGGGGGTTTCGGAAGTAGCAACTGAGATTTCCGCCCCGTCATACCAGCCGGTTGCTTGGATTACCGGCGGATCCGTGTCTGGTGAGGCGATGTCTCCTGTGAGCCGAATCCCGGCGCACTCCTCGCCTTGGCCGGGGCAAATCTCGAGGGTCCCATCGGAGCGGCTGGCCAGAATTCCGGTTGCTTTGACCAGAACTGCTCCTGGGGGTCTTTCTCCGGTCACGGCGGTGGTGGCAGTCGTGGTCACGGTCGTGGCCGTCGTCGAGGTTGGGTCGTCGGCGGCGACTTCGGCCGAGCAGGCCGCTAGAACGGTCAGCCCGATGAGGGTCGATACCAAACGCCTTGCCATATCACCATTCTCCCGGCACGTTCGGGTCTATGACGAACCAAAGACGCCAAGAGGTTCCTCCCTTTCCCCCCTCCCGCTGGCGGGATAGGCAAGAGCGCCGTCCGCGGTCCGCGGTCCGTCGTCCGCTTCCACCCCCTCCGATTCGCTGCCTTCAGCAGCGCCGCGCTCCCCGCCGGCGGTGTTGCATTGCTCAACAGGTGAAAAACATCGACTCGCCTCTCAAATGGGGCCCTGACTTCTCCCTGAAAGGGGGAAGTACCCGAGCGAAGCGAGGGGGATGGGGGTCACGCCTCGCCGCCAGACCGTCTGGCTAACGCCTGACCCTCCCCTGCTTCGCCCCGGGCGACTCTTCCTCTCCCTGGCAGGGAGGCGAGCACGTCGGGAACCTGGACGGTCCCCGGGACCGTCGTAGGGCTGAGTGATACTGAACACGCTCACCAAGGAGAAAACGATGCGTAGATTGCTTCTGCCCGTTGCCGCAATCAGCCTGATATTGGCTGGCTGTGCGGGTTCAACCAACGCCGCCGCCCAAGTCGCACCAACAGGAGAAACGCTCATGAGTAACACGATCGCAGTGTCCGGCATTGGTGAGGTCACCGGAACGCCCGACACGCTGATAGTCGACCTCGGGGTGCAGGTGTTGCGACCAACGGTCGGCGAAGCCACCGGGGAATCGGCCCGCCTCGCCCAGGCGGTCATCGACGCCCTCAAAGCACAGGGTGTTGCCGAGAAGGACATTCAGACCACCAATTATTCGATCTGGCCCGAGTACGACTACCGGAACGACACCCAGACGCTTCGTGGGTACCGGGTCAGCAACACGGTCAGTGCCAAGATCCGGGACCTCGACAAAGCCGGTGATGTGATCGACGCCGCCGTGGCGGCTGGTGGCAATGATGCAGTTGTTAGCAACATCAGGTTCGATCTCGAGGCCGACGGTGCCCTGATCACCGCCGCCCGTGAGGCCGCCTGGAATGACGCCAAGGCCAAGGCTGAGCAGTTGGCAGCTCTCGCCGAGGTTCGGCTGGGCAAGGCCGTTTCCATCAGCGAAACGTCCAGCTCCGCGCCGCCGCCCATCGCCTATGCAACCGCCAGGGCTGAGGCCGGGGCCGATTTTTCGACACCCATTCAGCCCGGCGAGTCTTCGGTTTCGGTGGTAGTCACCGTCCAGTTCGCCATCGGCGGATAGCGGTACGCCGCTCTGTGAGCCCGAGGCCCGGCCCGGCCGGTAACCTCCGGCTCTATGGGTTATCTGCTTCTTACTAACGATGACGGTGTCAACTCGCCTGCCTTGTTGCCATTCGCAAAGGCACTCATCGAAATCGCCCCGCTCAAGGTGGTGGTGCCGGCAGAGGAACGCAGCTGGATCGGCAAGGCCATCACCCGTTTCGACGAGATCCTGGTCGAACGCACCGTTCGAGAAGATGTTGAGTTGTTTGTTGCCGACGGGTACCCGGCCGACTGCACACAATTGGGTGTGCACTCGCTTTTTGGTGCCAAGCCGGACATGGTGCTTTCGGGCATCAACATCGGTTTGAACCAGGGGCTCGGATTCCTGCTCTCGAGCGGGACCGTCGGAGCAGCCGCCGAAGGTTGGATCGCCGGGCTGCCGGCGATCGCCTTCTCGACCGGGTCACCCTTTGACCATCGGGGATGGGCCAAAGGAGCCTGGGAGGAAGCGGCCGGACCGTTCTGGGAGGCCACGGCCGCCATCGCTGTGGACGTGCTTGCCGATATTCTCGAGGCGGGTTTTCCCGATGGGGTAGACGTCTTGTCGGTCAACATCCCCGATGGGGCCAGCATCGATTCAGCCAGGGCGATTACCAGTTTGGCCAAGGTGGGTTACGACAACATCTTTCGTGAACACGAACCGGGCCGGTTCATTCACGACTTCAACACCGGTCTGCGAATGACCGGCGATCTGGCGGGATCCGACGTGGAGTTGTTGCGAGAAGGTGTTGTGACCATCACTCCTATCCAACTGGCCCACACCAGCGAAGTTCCCGACGAGTTTCGGGTTGCAGTCGAAAGAACATGGGTGCGAACAACGTGCCTCCGGTGACATTGAGAGACCCTCGGGTGGGGTGAGGTGGCTTTGCTCGATGAAAATGTGGGCAAAGCGGGCGGTCAGCGGTTTAGTTGTGCGGGGCCAGCTCCATGAGCATGAAGTTCAGGCCGACCGAATCTCTGACGACAGTTCGTCGCCCTAGCCCGGAGTGGTGCGCATCCTGTAACACGGATCCGCCGAGTTCGGTGAGCGTGGCTTTCGCAGCATCGAGGTCCTTGACACCGATGTGTGGTCTCCACCACGGAGACACCTCAACAATGTCCGAACTGATCGCTGCCATCCCACCCCGGAGGGTGTCGCCGCTTCTGAAGAAGTGGTACAGCCCGGTGGGCGACTCCTCAGTCTCGTGCGTCCAACCGAACACATTGCAGTAGAAGGAGGCTGCGGCGTCAGCATCCGGCGTGAGTAACTCGTTCCAGGTCAATGTGCCCGCCTCGCCTACGTAGCTAGCTCCGATGTGAGTACCCGGCTGCCACAGTCCACAAATCGCACCTGCGGGATCGACGAATTCCGCGACAGTCACCACTCCAGGCACTTCGACCACATCGCCAAACGGCGCCGCTCCGAACTTGATCGCCATTCTCAATGTGGCCACCGCATCTTCAACCGAAACATAGGACAGCCACTGGGAGGGGATAGCCATCATTTCCTGCTCGGTTCCGCCGTACATACCAGCGACTGGCAGTCCTCGCGTGAGGAACCTCGAATACCGACCGCCGTTGGGCAGTGACCGTTCATCGACCCCCCATCCGAAGAGGCCCTCGTAGAAACGGTGCGACACTTCCATGTCCACCGAACCTGCCTCTATGAAACAGAACGCTCCCAATGGATGAGCAGCGAGTCTGACCATGCAACGTCCTTCTTGCCCTCTAGAGCCTATGTCGCGAATCATCCCAAACGAGCGGACATTCCGGCCACAACCAGCAATCTCCGCTCTCCGGCCAAGTGACACTAAGGGGCGTTCGACGTCGAACGGCTCATCGACCGCATCAACACGATCCCGCCACGGGGCGAAGCGCGGCTGCTCCGCGACGCCGGACACGGATTGTCGGACAGCCACCTCGACCACTGCCTCGCGGTCATTGGCGAGACGATCGGTACGCAAGTGGAACGTGACCAGCAGTAGCGCATATCAGCCGAGACCACCGCCCGCCGACCCGCTCGATATCCGGATTCAATATGCGGTCTCGCTCAAATGACATTGAGAGACCCTCGGGTGTGGTGTGGTTATTCCTCTCGCTCAATATGTGCCGTTATTTGCGGCTGGTGCCTGGTTCGGGTTGGTCGTTTTAGGGGAGGACGGCGTCGAGGAAACGTTCGGCCGACACCTCTCCGAACACAGTCACCACGAAGATGATGGTCGGGACGATCAGCGTTGCTGCGGTGCGAATGAGGGTGCGGGCAGTAGTGGGTGAGGTGGGGGCATCCCGGATCGTGTCGTGAAGGAAGAGGAGATCTCGGAGCTGCTGGGACTCCCGTGGTGACAGGTCTGTGTAGTTAGGTCCGAAGCCATCGATGCGTTCTCGCAGGCCTCCTAGACGCTGCTCTCGGACTCTTTGGACGATCCTCTGGACGCTGCCGCGCCCGCTTAGGGCGGCGCCGATCGTGCTCAGGTAACCGAGCACCACGAACCCGACTGCCAGCGGCAGCACCAGCGGCGAGTCCCACGACACGAGAACCACCGTCAGCACCAAGGCGACGGTGATCCACCACCCGGCCGCGAACCCTTGGGCGGTCGTCTTCCGTATCGCTTTCTTGACTTCGGGAGAGTCGGCCGGACTCGGCCAGAACAGGTGGTGGTCGTATCTGGCTTCTCGGGCCATGAATGCCCATTGGATTACAACTCCCCCGTGGATGGGTGTGGCCCCGAAGTCGAACAGGAGGAATGCCAAGAGAACGATGGTTCCGACCGGAAGTTCGCCCATTGTGACGGGAGCCAACCACCAGCCCGCTGTCAGCATGAAGGTTGCCACTACTACACCCAATGCCGTGCTCACCAGCGGCCGAGACCAGCGATGAAAGAAGCCGGCCAGATCTCGCAGGTCGGACTCCCGTACGATGGTGGGAACCAGCGGCGTCCAGTCCTCGACGATCCGCTTGACCCTGGGCCCCGACGGAACATCAACTGGCGGACCTACGAAGGGACGGCTCGCATCGAATCCGGCATAGAACGTGAGGACCACCGCCCACCGACCCCAAGGGATTCCAGCCCACTCTCCCACCACGGCAGTGGCAAGAAGCGCAAGCGCCAGCCTGATACCAACCCCCATCAACCCGGCGAGCACCACTGCCGCCGCACTCAAAGGTGCCAGTCCTAGGCGCCGCCGAATCTGATCCTCGACATACGGGAGGATTCCGCTATCCCAGCCATACCACCTCCGAACTTCCTCCACCAGGGCGTCGAACTCGTCGCTGCGCGGAGATGGCTCCTCCGCCTGAGGCGCGATCGGAGAAGGCTGATCCGGCTTACCGGGTGTGTCCGCATCCCCCAACTCTCTCGAGCCCGACGGTTCTGGCACCTGCGCCACAAGCCACCTCCAAGCCACAACAGGCACAGCTCGACAATCGAATCGATAGTCCGAACCGCTCAATCAGACCAGAGGAAAAGGACCCTTTTGCCCGAATCGTGTGAAACGCTGCGCGTGATCACACCGTCACTGGCGGGTGCAGGACAGCACGGCGTCGACGACATCGGCGGTAAGCCGTTCTCTATTGTCCGACCATCGGATCCACAACTCGCCGTCGATATCGTCGACCGAGACTTCGATCGAGCCACACGACGTATCGACCAACCCGCTACCGCCTCGGGGCCCGGAGTTCGACCACGCGATCTGCAAACCGGTTGCCGAGACCTGGTTGCGGAATTCCTCGGGCGTCCCGACCCTGCCATCGGCACTCCAGTACAGCCACGATCCGAGGCCCAGCACAGTCACGACCGCTACGGCCCCGAGCAGACCCCAAACAACCAATGGGCGACGCGATCCAGATTCCATGCCCTCAGTATGGCGCGGCTCCCGTCACGTTAGAACCCTTGCAGTCAGCGATATCGGGTACCCAACCACGTCCTCGAACCGGCACAATCCCGAGCGCTCCTCCTCAGGTGACATTGAGAGAACCTCGGGTGGGGGACGTCGGATTCTTTGGCTCGATCTGTGCTGATGGCGGATGGGTTACGGCCGGGGCAAGCCCGTCGTCAGTTTCTTCCGGCTGCCTCACCGATCGCAGGAATGGTTCGGGCACCGCGTTCGGCACCCCGGGAATCGGCCGCGACCTTCCTAGCCGGGCTCGAAACTGCTCGCGGCTTGCTCGATCCGTGCGCGATAGTCGGTCCACCATGGTGGCATCGCGGTCAGGAAGATTGTCGCTGTCCGGGCGCAGGCCGGCGGACCCGTCGATCAGCTCGCGCACGATGTCGGCGTGGCCGGCATGCCTGTACGTTTCGGTCGCCACATGGACAAGGATGCGGTGGAGGCTCACGTCGTTTCGATCGGTCGGCCACCACGGAACCCGACCCACCGACTCGAGGTCGAGCGCCTCGATCGTTGCATCGGAGTGAGCCCAAGCCCGGCGGTAGAGGGCGACGATCTCCTCGCGTGACTCATCCGGCGTCACCCACATGTCTGCGTTCGCTTCGGCATCGTTGTCCCACCACGGAAGTGCTACTCCGTGCGGCCTGCCGAAGCAGTCCCCGAAGTAGCCGAGCTCCACGGATGCCAGATGCTTGACCAACCCAAGTAGGTTCGTCCCGGTCGGGACGAGCGGCCGGCGCGCGTCGTACTCAGAGAGACCGTCGAGCTTCCACAGAACGGCCTCACGCCCAACTTGCAGGTACCGGTGGAGGTCTTGCTTCGGTGTCGACATGAGGCGATTCTCGCAGATGGCGCAGCGAGACGCCCGGTTGCCCCCACCGTCTCGAGTGGTCGCGGGCCGCCTAACCATCACGTCAAACCTGTCTGGGATCCGAACCGCTCCCTGTCTCGCCCGGGGACCGAACTTCCGCGAGGCCCACCCATATCACTCGCCGCTCAAAGCTATCTCGAGCACCAACCGGCGCTCCGGATCCGGCAACACCGAGCGCTGCCGGTCAGGTGACAATGAGACTGGGATGCCGTGAGGTGACCTAACCCGCCCAGTATGTGCCGTTGTGGGTGGGAGGTCAGGAACGCCATAACCTCATCCCACGGTTGCATGCTGGAAAAGCGAGTCAGAAGATTACTGGGGTCCAATCGAGCAGTCCCTGCCATCCGGGAAGCTCGAAGGCCCACTTGAAGAGAATCTCGTGCACGATGCGCTTGTCCGGACAAGTCGCCGCGAAGTGCGATGGCGCTCCACCATCACGGCGTTCCACGAGGTACTGCCGATCATCCTGAAACAGCACTTGGATGTACACGTCGGCAACGCCAAGTCGCTTCACGACGAAGAACGACTCCTCACCACGCTCGAGATCAGAGAGCAGTTCGAAAAGCAGGTCCTCCGAGGGATCGTCCCACGTGGTGCCAGACTCTGTAACGGCTCGGAGAATCGGTTCGTTCACAGCTGAATGATCCCACAATGGGGCCTGACCGTGCCGGTCACCGCTCCGATGCCACGATCGAAGGCAACCGGTGACGGGGCTACCCGTGTAGCGGACTCACGCGACAAGGCGGCTCCCTCACCTACTATCCCACTCCATGAAGGGCATCGAACTACCTCCGCTGACCGAGGACTTCACGGCAGATCCGGTTGAGCTGTTCTTCGACCTGGCCTATGTGTTTGCCTTCTCGCAGCTGGTTGCGCTGCTGATACACGAGCCGACCTGGGCGGGGCGGGCAAGGCTGCGCTGCTGTTTGCCTTGCTGTGGCTGCCGTGGCAGCAGCTGACCTGGGCGGCGAATGCCATTTCGGGTAACGGGCGGCCGGTGCGCATCTTGTTCCTCGTCGCCACGGTGGTCAGCATCCCGATGGCGGCCTCGACCTCGACTGCGTTTGCCGGGGGCGGACCGGTGTTCGCGATCGCTCTCACCGGGATCATGCTCATCGGGTTCCGCATGCAGACGTTGGGCATCGACCGACGAGATCAGCTACCGCTCTGCCGCTCTCACCTGGATCGCTCCCAATGTCGTTGCCGTCCGGTGCTTGTCGTCGGTTCGTTCTTTGATGGAAC
Organism: uncultured Actinomycetota bacterium; assembly: GCA_963823915.1. Taxonomy (GTDB): domain Bacteria; phylum Actinomycetota; class Acidimicrobiia; order Spongiisociales; family UBA4744; genus UBA4744. Next base: position 251,540 of record CAWGNJ010000002.1, on the reverse strand, counting down.
GGTCCGGCTGGCCTTCTGGCTGGGCACGGTGGCCATCGTGCTGTGGGCGATGTTCAGAGCCTCCGACGGCGAGTGGATGGTGCGTCCGGGTCACTTTGCCGAGCGCCACGGGCTGATCATCATCATCGCTCTGGGCGAGGTGATAGTTGCGATCGGGATTCCCGTCGTCGCCGCCCTGGAGAAGGACGGCAGCTTGTCCCTGGCAACCATTTCGGCGCTGCTGGCCTCCGGCGCATTCGCCGGTTTGCTGTGGTGGGCGTATTTCGATCGGCCCAGCCCTGGTCTCGAATTCGCTGCCTCCAAGCTCGATGGCCAAGCAGTCGGCCAGTACGTCCGCGACGTCTATACCTGGGCCCATGCCCCCATCGTCGCCGGCATCATTTTGGCGGCCGCGGCGCTCGAGGAGATCGCGCTGCACCCCCGCGACACCGTCCCTCTCGAGTTCCGGGCGATGATGGCCGCCGGCCTCTTCTTGTTCCTGATCGGAGTCTTCCTGGCGGTGCTGGCGCGCCTTCCGGGCGCAGGCAAGAGAACGGCTGGTCGGCGCCATCGTCATTACCGGCATCGTCTTCGTTGGGTCCTCATTCGAGGGCCTCAATCTGTTGACGCTCGTCGTAGTCGTGTTGTTCGTGGTGCTGCTGATCGAGCACCGCCGCGTTGAGCGGCTACGCCAGCACTCCGAGCCTGAGGGCTGAGGTTTGGCGTTGCAGTACGAGGGAGGTCTCAACCGCTTGTCGGTTCTTCGTTTCTCGGGGGCCCGAGCGGCTCGAGCCGGAACTCTCCAATGAGCCTGCTCTTGGTCTCCGCAGAGATATGTATTGGATCGACCTCGCCCCTTGCCTGTCTTCGCCCGGATCTCGTTGTACCCGGTCGCCCCGCTAGCGTCCATCACATGGCTGACAAGAAGTGGTCCGACCCGGTGACCGTGGAAGAGATGTACGGCGACTGGGACTGGGAAGCAGCGGTCGCGGCGGTCGACCGCAGTCTGGATCCTCGCCCGAGTTCCTCCATCTTCGACACACTCGAGTCGCTCGGGCTGGGGTCGACTGACCGGGTGCTCGACATCGGTGGGCGGGACGGCCACCACGGTCTCATCATGGCGGAGCGATTCGGTTGCAGTGTGGTCTCGGTCGATCCGGCTCTCGCCAACCTCCAGGACGGGGAGGCCGCAGTTGCTGAGCACCAGTTCGGTCACCTGGTCGAGGTTGTCCTCGGAACCATCGAGCAGATCCCTGCAGACGACGGCTCGTTCACTTTCGTGTTCTCCCGTGACATGTTCGCCCATGTCGAGGACGCTGACGTGGCTCTCTCCGAGTGCGCCCGCGTGCTGGCAACGAACGGGGTGATGGTGCTCCATCAAGTATTCGCGACCGACCTGCTGGAACCGATCGAGGCGGAGCAGATCTTTGGACACACGGCCGCTGTGCCCGAGCGGTTCTCCGCCGACGGATTCGAGCAGGCCGCCCTGTCAGCGGGATTCGCTATTGAAGACGTCGAGGTGCTCGGATCCGAGTGGTACGAAGCTTCCCAAGAAGCAGGTACGGCGTCCAACTACCTGCTTCAGGTGTCCCGGCTGCGCCGAGCTCAGGACGCGTTAATTACCGAGATCGGCGAAGTGGCCTACCGGGTCGTCTACGGAAATGCACTGTGGAGCATCAACCAGATGCTTGGCAAACTCGAATCGCGCATCTACGTTCTGAGGCGCTCACAGGCATAGGTTTCGATCGATTCGCCTGCGCTTCGACGAGGTTGGTGACGCCCCGCAACCATGTCCGGGTTGTCAGGATCTCGGCAGGTCTCGGAACCGTACTTCGAGGTCTACGACCGCGATGGAGGGCCGTTGAACACGTACTCCAGAAACCTATCGAGTTCCCATCCGCAGCCAGGTTCCCAACCATCGCGCCACCACGTGGCGCCAGCGTCGGCAAAGTCCTGCATGCGGTCGGGATGGCCTCCCAGCGCGATGTCGAAAGGCTCGGCTGGATCTCGATGCTGCCGAAGGTAGGCAATGAGTTCTCGAAGCCGCTCCGGTGTTGACTCCAGCCATTCCTCAGCATCGCTGTCGAAGAAGATCGGTGCGATGCCGTCCCAACGCGCGGCCCGCCGAACCGGCCTCTTGCGGGGCCACTGGGCCGCCACCCAGATCGGGATCCTTGGCTGCTGGAAGGGGGTGGGACGGAACGTCACCTGCTCCAGGTCGTAGTGCTCCCCGTGGAACTCATACGGTTCACCAGACCACAGGCCGGTGAGGACCTCAAGCCCCTCATCGAGCATGTCGGCCCGAATCCGGAGATCCTCCGGTCCGTGGAAGCGGGTGAATTCGGGATCCGTCGGCGCGCCGATACCAACTCCGAGGATGAGTCGTCCCTCGCTCAGGAGGTCCAGCGTCACCGACTCGCGGGCAAGTTTCCACGGATGGCGTCGCGGAATGGGGGTGACGAGCATCATGAGCTTGATCCGCTCAGTGACCATGGCCGCCGCCGACAGCATCACCCACGGGTCGGCCACTTCCAGACCGTCCTCGATGAGGATGTGATCCCACACCGAGAGCCCATCCCACCCGGCGTCCTCGACCTGCGTCGCGAATTCGGCAAACCGCCTGGGATCCGACCACACGCCGAAATTCGGGACATCAACGCTGAACTTCATCTCCGCCCTCTCGAAGCGTCAACCCCGACACTATCCGTCGGGTCGCCGCTCGAGGTGTGCCGATCCACTGCTCACGGGTGTGTGGGCGTTCTCGCTCGGGATCGGTCGATCTGGGGGCTACCGGATGCACAGGGTCGATCCGGGACAGGACCCAGGATTCAGTCTCGGGTCTCGGCGACTGCTCGGGTGAGTCGATCAATTGCTTCCTGGATCTGTTCAGTGGGCGTAGCGATCGTCATGCGGGCGAAGCCCGCACCCTCGCGTCCGAACCAATGTCCCGGGCTCAGCGCGAGATGCGCGGATGAAACCAGCCACGCAGCCAGCTCAGGCACGTCCATGTCGAGCTGTCGGAAATCAAGCCACCCGAGGTAGGTACCTTCCGGAGCGATCAGCTCTACGCCATCCGGGAGTCGATCTTGGAGTAGAGCGACGTTGGCTGCGACGAGGTCGAGGAAGTTGTCAAGCCATGACCCGCCGGTGCTGTAGGCGGCCTCAAACGCGGCGATTGCGAATACGTTGTTGCGGGTGAGGTGGAGCTGTGAGCTCCTCGACCGAAACACCCTGGTGAGGTGCTCGTCGTCGGTTACCAAGAGGGTGTCACACACACCGGCAAGACCGAAGGTCTTGATTGGTCCGTGGGTGGCCGCCCACGAGACCCCCGTATCGGCCGCGGATAAGCCAAATGGCGTGAACCTGAAGGGCGGGAGGGCGAGGTCGCCGTGGATCTCGTCGGCGATCACGAAGACATCATGTCGGGCGCAGATGGTGGCAATGTCTGCGATTTCGTCTCGTGTCCACACGCGACCGACCGGGTTGTGAGGATTGCAAAAGATCAACATACGGTTGGCTGGGTCAGCAGCCTTGGCAGCGAGATCGTCGAAGTCCACGCGGTACCCATCCTCGGTGAGGACCAGCGGATTGCGAACGACGGTTCGATCTGCCGAGGTGATGAGCGGCTTGAAGTCGGTGAACACCGGAGGTTGCAGGATCACACCTTCGCCGGGCTCGGTGAGATGTTCGATGAGGACGCCGACCGATGTCCCCACGCTTGGGCTCACCGAGGTCCGCAATTCAGATCCGTCCCATCCGTGACGGGCGTCCATCCAAGCCCAGAACGAGTCGAAGACGTTCCGCGGTCGCGTTTCGTAGCCATACCACCCGCTGCTCGCCCTCGCCTCCAGGGCAGCGGTGACCTCTGGAGCGAGTTCGACGTAGGGTTCGGCGATCCACAGCGGCAACAAGCCGTCGCCACCACCGAAGTGCCGGCCCAGGCTCGCCGGATCAGCGGCCGAGGAGTTCCTTTTCTCGTCACCGGTGGCAGGCGCGTCGGTAGACATCCAATGATCGTAGATCGAGGACACCCAGAGGACCCAGCCCAGCGGCCGTTGCGTTCCTGGAGAGCAAGTCTGGCCTCGTGGCCCAATTGGAACAGGCCTGATCCCGTTGTGCTGGTCGTGCGATTCAAAAAGGGATCCGAGTGAGTCAGCTGAGTTGATGCATGCCGACCTCGCGGTGAAGTATCCACAGTCGGGAGTGGTCTTTCAAGGCTACGACAACTAACCCGCGATGCTTTCCAACTACCCGTCAGGTCTGCCCGGGGAGAGCCGTTGTCGGCGTCCGGGTCCAAAACCCCTGCAGCATTATTCTTGTTCCGGGGTGTCCTCATAGGCCGATCCCGTTCGTAAATAGGGTGAGCGTGGGACAAACCCGCCCCAGCACAAGGAGCACTCATGAGCCAGTACCTGTTGTCAACCTACGCCGTCGAGGGTGGGGTCCCGGGGGCGCCGATGACGCCCGAACTGATGCAGACATTCATGGAGCGGGTCATAGCTCTCGAAGCCGAGATGGACGCCAGCGGTACCTTCGTATTTGGCGGCGCACTTCATGACCCCGACGCAGCGACCGTCGTTCGGATGGGCGATGCTGATGTGGTCATGACGGATGGCCCTTTCGCTGAGTCGAAAGAGCACATCGCTGGGTTCTACATCATCAACGCGGACGACCTCGACGCGGCGCTGGCCTGGGCCGGCAAGGTGGCGGACGCCACCAACCACCCGATCGAAGTTCGCCCCTTCCGAGCGACCGGTCGAGTGGCCGATCACATGCCTGGTGCCTGAGGCGTGACCCCGGCCGTCGCCGCCGACGGGGATGCAACGGACGTCGAGCGGGTGTTCCGTGAGGTGTTCGGCCGGGCGGTGGCCACCCTGGCCCGTTTGTTCGGTGACATAACGCTCGCCGAAGACGCTGTCCAGGACGCGTTCGTTGTGGCCAGCGACCGTTGGCCGAGCGAGGGTATCCCACCCAATCCGGCAGGATGGATCGTTACGACCGCCCGAAACCGAGCAATCGATGACCAGCGCCGCTCGGCGCGGGGCCGGGAACTCCATGAACAGACTCGGTGCGGCCGCTGCCGCGGCGCTCGACGCGGCCACCGAGGACGGGGAGGAGGACGGACTCGTGAGCGACGACCAACTTCGACTGATCTTCACCTGCTGTCATCCGGCGTTGCGAATCGAGCATCAAGTGGCCTTGACGCTGCGACTGTTGGGTGGGCTGAGCGTCGACGAGGTAGCCCGCTCGTTCCTGGTGAGCGAGTCGACGATGGCGAAGCGTACTCGTCCGGGCCAAATACAAGATCAAGGCCGCCAACATCCCTTATCGGGTGCCTGTTGGGGCCGACCTACCGGACGCGACTCCGGTCGGTCCTCTCGGTTGTGTACCTCATCTACAACACCGGGGCCGATGATCCCAGAGCGGGCCGAGTTGCGACGCGATGCAATCTCGGCTGGCCCGAGCTCTGCGTCGAGTTGATGCCCGACGAACCCGAAGCAGCAGGGCTGCTTGCGCTGATGTTGCTCAGCGAATCGCGGCTGCCCGCCCGACACTGCCGAAGGGGACCTGGTGCTCCTGCGCGATCAGGACCGGACCAAGTGGGATCCGCGCCATGATCGAAGAGGGGCACGCAATCGTGCGCGCGCTGCGTTCGGCGCGATCAACCGGGCCCCTACCAACTTCAGGCGGCGATCCAATCCGTGCACTGCGACGCAGAATCGTTCGAGGCAACCGATTGGCCACAGATCGTCGCTCTCTACGACCATCTGTTCTACGTGATGCCGACACCGGTCGTTGCCCTCAATCGGGCCATTGCCATCGGCGAGGTTGACGGTCCCGGTGCGGCGTTGACTGCGCTCGACGCCATTGCCCCCGATCTCGACAACTATCACCTGATGCACGCAGCCCGCGGTGCCACGTTGCGCCGGCTCGGACAACGAGACAAAGCTCGAACGGCCTACCAACGTGCCGCCCATCTGGCAGTGACGGAGGCGGATCGGCGGTTCCTCGAGGAGCAGATCGAGGAGCTAGCGGAGGGCGGGACCTGGAGGGACTCCGGTGCCGGGCAGGTCAATCCCGTCGATCTACTCGACCCTTGAGTTGGGTTGGCAATTCGCCAGGCCTCATTTCATCTGGGCGGCGTATCGGTCCGCTACCAGCGACAGCGAGCGCAGACGGTCGGCCTCGTCGGATCGGCCGCGCTTTTCGTAGTCCTCCGCGGCTGCCCGAAGTTCGGCACCCTCCCGGAGGACGATCCGGACGATCTCATCATCTGACAGCCTGCGGCGAGGGACCTCGCCCGAACCGCCGGCCGCTAATGATGACTGCACGTCCACCGCTTCTGCGTTGTCGATGGCGGCGATAAGTGTTCGGATAAGAGCAACTCGCTCGGAGTCGTTGACCTCCCGTGCTTCCTTCAGGTCGATTCGCAATAGCGCTCGGAGCGACATGTGTCCTCCTGTCAGAAACGATACCGGGAGGGTTGGCCCCCAACGGCCGATTAGTGGCGTGGGTCGTGCCGGGAGAAGGTGCCTCCCCGGGGCACCCGCCAAAAATGACCCCGGTCCTCGCCGGGATGGCCGCGAGGGCTCTACCGTTGTGATCATGCCGGTCATTGCGCAGTCATCGTTGACCTCAGGTGCCATTGGTTGGCCCGTGGTGTTGGCTTCGCTCTCACTGGTGATCCTTGCCTTGGGGTTGGCTTGGGGGCTTGGTCTCCGCATCGAACGCCTGCTCATCGTGGCCTCCCTGCGGGCCGCCGCGCAGCTTCTGGCGGTTGGCTATGTGTTTGCCCTCATCTTCAAGTCGACCGGTGCCGAATACTGGGCTTGGTTGTGGGTGGCAGGCATGATCGTCATTGCGACGGCGGTGGTAGTGCGTCGAGCGAAATACCGTATCGAACACCTGGCACTGGTGGCGGGGATGGCCGTGCTCGGATCGGCTTTGATCAGCATCGCCGTCACATTCGGGTTTGGGGTGATCGACTATGCCCCAGTGTCCTTGGTTGTTATCGCCGGGATCACCATTGGCAACGCAGTTCCGTCGGCAGTCTTGGGAGTCAATCGATCGGTCGATTCGAGTCGAGAGCGGATTGGCGACCTCGAGGCGCTTCTGTCTCTCGGTCTGGATCGGCGGCAGATTGTCCGCTTCATGGCCCCGCGTACTGCCCGGACCTCGCTGATCCCGCAGATCGAACGCACCAAAGTGGTCGGCCTGATTGCTCTGCCGGGCGCAATGACCGGGCTGCTGCTGGCCGGCGTGGAGCCGGTCGAGGCGGTCGTGATTCAGCTGCTGGTGATGTATCTGGTGTTGGGAACCGCGGCTGTGTGCGTGGTGGCGGTCGTCACGGCCATCACCCGGGCGGCGGTGACAAGTGATCTTCTAGTTGCCGATTGGGTCTACCCGGAGGAGCGAGTAGTAACCACGAAAGTGCCTCCACCCTCCGTCTAGCTCTCTCCCGCCGTCGGGCGGGGGGCTGCGTCTTTCTTGCCTCTCCCGCCGGCGGGGGAGGCGCATCGCTGCCGCAGGCAGCGATGCGGAGGGGGGTGGAAAATGACAACTGAGGACTGACGACTGACGGTGTTTCTTCCACCCTCCCCCTAGCCCCCTCCCGCCGGCGGGAGGGGGGAAGTATTTGCCCCCTCCTACCTCGCGGTGCTCGGAACCTCCCCCGTCTCTCGCCGAGGGAGGACGTTGCTCATGGCTGAAGGCCGACGGCTGGAGGCTGCAGATTCTTGAGAGCGGGTGAGGGGAATCGAACCCCCGTTCCAAGCTTGGGAAGCTCGTGTTCTACCACTGAACTACACCCGCAGGATGGACATTCTACCTGGTAAAGGCCTATTTCGGATGTCTCACCTCGTCTCCTGCTATCTCAGAAATTCCTGGCTATTTCCTGGCATTCCTGGCATCCTGTAGTTGGGTGCCGGTCCGCACCAACATACATCCATTCTTGGCAACGACTCACCTGAGAATACGTCCGAGGAGGGCCCCGTGGCGAGACCCAGAGACCCGGCAAACTCCCTCTATGAGGCTGGACCAGTTCGGGTTGTCAATCGCAAGCCGAGAGGATACCGGATCCTATGGACGGAGGGAAAGCGCCAGCGGGAACGGGGAGCCAACACCTTGGAAGGGGCGAAACAGATTGCCCATGACGAGGCGGCGCGGCTATGGACGGAGGGCGGGCAACTCGCTACCGCCGACACAACTTTCGCAGCGCTCGTTTCGGCAGCGATAGATCCCCGTCACCGAGACTGGACCGAGAACTGGGCCAACCGAGTGGAGCGGATCGCTCGTATCCACATTATTCCTCGGCTTGGCGGCCTCCCTGCCCAGCAGATTACCCGCCAGCACCTCTCTGCGGTTCTCCAAGATATGGCCCTGGAGGGGTACTCCCACGACTTCATGAAACACACCCGCAACGTCATCAAGCTTGCCGTCGACGAAGGCATCCAGCGCGAGGTTTGGGATGGATCCCGTCACCCACTTGTCGGGGTCACTGTGCCCCGCTCACGGACGAGGGTCGAGGATGGTCGGCCCGATCTGGCGATGGTTCCTACGGACAACCAGGTCCAAGAACTGGTGGTCCGAATGGCCTCTGACCGACCCGTATATGGAGTCATGGCGACGGTAGCTGCCTACACGGGAGTTCGTTGGGGTGAACTCTCGGCCCTGACGGTCGGCTCGGTCGACCTCGGAAAACGGCGGCTGCATGTCACTCGCACGTGTGTCGAGTCGGATGAAGGACGGTTTCAATTCCGGGCACCGGGTAAGCGAAACGCCCGATCACGGGAAGTGATTCTGGAATCGCCCGTCTCGGACGTGTTTCGTGCATGGATCGCCGACCTCGACGACGACTGGGAAACCGGTCCCCATGTCGATGGAGGCTTGCCTGAGCGACTCTTGCTGTCCACGCGAAACGGGAACCCATTCCGTCGCTCAGCCAGAGGCAAGGTCTTCTGGCGTCACGCCGGTCTGATAGCCGGGTGGCCCACGGACGCCACGTGGCACTACCTGCGCCACTATTGCGCAACCCGCTGGATTCGTCTCGGGGTTGAGGTACCCACTGTCTCCATGATGCTGGGTCACAGGCAAGTGTCTACGACCTACAACTGGTACGTCAACGTCGATTCACAGGCGCTGGAGCGGGCAGCAAAGACCCTGGAAGGCGCTTTCTGACCACCCGATTCATTAGCGACGACAACCAGACACCCGACGCCTGTCTCTACAAGCAGCAGCCCATCGGTCGTGAATAAATCTGCGGCTTCCGCTTTTGGGCCCGCCCAGATCAGCGGCCTTCTCGAGCGATATCGCGCACCCACCAGCGTCCGGGAACCGGTGCAATCCCGAGCGGCCCGATTTCGCTATGCGGTCACCTCGATCGTGAATCTGACAGCGGAAGGTTTGTGGAGGGGCGCTGTGGCTGTTCATTTGCGAGACCTTCTTCAGGTCGACGACCTTCGACGTACCGGTCCACGTTTTTCGCCGCCGCTGAGGAGAGAAGGACGGACCTCGGTGTTGCGGGGCTCGCGGCGGGACTCCACCCAAGCGTTCAGATCGCGAGCCGGCCACCGAGGCCCTCGATTAGTCACGTAGATCGGATTGGGGAAAGATGAATCGTCATCGCGAAGGCGGTGAGACGGTGGCACGACTTATCGACAACAGCTCGCAGACGTCGGCAACGGTCAGCAGCCTCTCCATATGCGGAGTGAATTGCCAACGCTCAAGGGCGCTTTGTTGGAGTCTGGGATCACCCTTTTCAGCTGGACCTGAGATGCGCGGCTGCTCCTTCGAGCGGCTGATGGAAAGCGCCTTGGCCGCTTCGCTTTGGGTGAGGAGTAGCTTCTCCACGGTTGGTCCCTCAGCCATCTCTCTCCGCCAGACGTGCTTCCCTGGCCAACTTCCGGGCTTCGGCCGCTGCGGTGGCTGCTGTGCGGGCAAGCCACTCGTCGCCGGGGTTGTCCCACCCGCGTCCCAGGTACCGCCAGTCCTTGACCGCGGCTGACATCGGGTGACTCTGGTGTTGGATCTCGCCGGTTCGCCGACCACTGGGCGCGGGCCGATCGGAGTGCACCGAGCGTGGTGGAGTAGCGCCGGCTCTTGGTGAGCCAATGGCCCCGGAACCCGAGGGTGTGTGCCCAGTGGCGGAGCTTCAGGTGTCTCGAGTTCCGGCCTGTCCGCCGAGATCCCATGCTGTGGTGACGAGGCGTTTGAGATGGGGACGCACATCGAGCGTCGACCAGGTCCGTCTCCCGCAGTTGATGGTCGAGGCGGCCGAATGCGTCGGTCGACTTGGTGGCGTACTTGGCGATGTAGGCAGCCACCGCCCCGGGTGCCACCGAGTCGAGAGCGATTTGGCGGACGTCGATCTGCTTGCCCCACCGGATCTCGCCGGTGACGCCTTCGCTCGTGGGATATGAGAAGTGGCTGCGCTGGCAGGCGCTGACCACTGCCGCCTCGAACCGCTCGGCGTGAGAGGCCTTCCGGTGGGGCTCCGCTGGGCCGGTCGGTCCGTCGAGTCGGATGACGACATGGAGATGGACGAGGCCTCGGTCCTGATACTCGACGACCTTGGCGTAGGAGACCCGCGCATGATCAGAGAAGTGCGAGCTTCCCACACCCATCGCCTTCGCCAACTCTCGTCGGATACCGATGGTTGTGCGACGCCACAGCTCGGTGGCGTGGGCGTTCCACAGGACGGCACGGGCGTAGTCGAAGCAGTCCGGGCAGAGCGGTTCGCCCAGCCTGTCGTCGTCTAGTTGATGCGTCTGCCGGCAGTCGGTGCGGCCTGCCATGCCGGCATGGCGGTGTTCTTCGCGGGTGGCACATCTGCGGCGGAGCCGTTCTCTTCTCGCCGTGAGTGGACCGGGCCGAAGCTAGGAGCCGTGAGGGTCACGAACAGCGTGGGATGGGTCGCGGCGTCCTCGGGCACTCCCTTCCCACCTCGCAGCCCGGCGGCGATGAGGTGCCAGGCGTCGGCCCGGTACGTTGCCGAGCAAGGCTCACAGACGGTTGCCCTTCTGGTCCCGCAGGCTTTGAGGAGATGGCCGTCCGGTTCACCGGCCGTGGTGTAGCTGGAGAAGATCTCACCGGTGCCGGGATCGATCTGGTGAGTAGTTCCGGCGAGTCTCACCGGGCGCTCGCACCAACCGGTGGAGCGGGCCAGGTCGAGCCATCGCTCGAACGCTGCCGGGTCCGACGCCCGGTTGAGCAGCAAGTCGAGGTCGGTCATGGTCGCCGCCACCTCACACCCCCCGGAACCTGGGGCGATATCCCCGGAGTGCCTCGGCCCGAGCCGAGATGGACGCCAGCGCCGAGTCGTCAAGGTAGTAGGACCGGAGGCGCTGAGGGATACCTCCCTCGTGGAGCAGGTAGCCGACACCCCGGGAGGCCGGGTCGATGTCTGCCGCCGAGTACCCGGCCGATGCCCAGCCCGATCCGAGGATCGTGTCCGAGGCTTGGGGCGTCGAGCACCGCATCGCCCACCGGAACCCGAACAGGTCGCGGATCGACGTCGGAACAACGTCAGCGGAGGGCTTCTGGGTGGCCGCCAGAACGATGATCCCTGCCGCTCGCCCGCGGGAGACGAGATCGCGGAGTAGGTCTGCGAACTCGGTTCTCTCCTTCCGGTCCGACGTGGTGAGGTAGTGGGCCAGCTCGTCGACGACGACAATGTGGAGAGGCAGCCCGTCACCCTGGGCGACCTTGCGCTTGCCGGCTCGCAGCAGCTGGGCGTAGCGCTGGTCCATCTCCTCCTGCAGGCTGCGGAGCACCTCGATCGCTTCTGAGACACTGACACCGGCGCTTCCTTCAGCGCAGCGGTTCCACGTGGCGAGCTCCACGAGCTTCCCGTCGAGCAGCCAGAGCTTGCAGTCTGGATCGAGCGCTGCGGTTGCGACCAGCAACGAGAGCGCCACCGACTTGCCGGCTCCGGGCTCCCCACCGAGCAGGAGATTCCGCTCCGGCAGCAACACCGTCACCGCCTGGCCGTCCTCGCCGACTCCGACCGGGATCGGTTGCCACAGGCTCGCCTGGATTGCGCCGACCTGCGGCCAGGGGAGCGGCGGACCGACGGCCAATGGGTCTCGGCGGGCGACGACGATCTCGGCGCGGGATGCGTTGTCGGCGAGCGCGCCGCACCCGCAACTCTCGGATGCGGAGGGCGGCGGCGATCACCTCTGACGCATGTTCCAGTTCGGGCACGCTGCTCCCCGAGGGACCCGCACCTCGAATCGCTCACCGGCGGGGATGTCCTTCATCCTGTGCACGCTCGGGACGCGATCCTCGAGGGAGGGGATGCGGGCAGATCGCACCGCCCGAGCCCATTGCCGCCGAACTCGGGCGTGCCGGAGTCGACGTCCCGACGAACCTGCGGATCGGCGGAACAAGCAGCACCAGCGCAACGACTACCGCTGGTGCCAGCCATCCGCCTCTTTCGCCCAGGAGGTGGTTGGCCATCGAGTCCGAGACGTTCCGAAGGCGCCGCGAGAGTCAGCTCCAGGCGAAACGCCCACAGAGACGCGAAGGATGGCCTCGATGATTGCCTCAGCAACGTCTTCTTCGTGGCTACGCATGGTCGCCACTCCTCGGAGTGAGGTTGAGACGGAGCGCGGGGATCATCGAGGCCATCTCCGACTACGACGCGGACCGGCTGGCCGACGTGGGCTCGATCTGCTCGGCCCGGTACGCCACGCCGCTCCGGTCGCCCATGGTCCACGGCGTCGCCACCAACCCGGCGATCTTCACTGTGCTGCCCTGGCTGACACCCTTTGGCTGGCCGGCCACCTTGACGGAGATCACCTCGGCGCCTCCGTCGTTCAGCGCCACCACCTGCACCGAGTGCAATGGTGCGCCGTTCTCGTCCACCTTCGGGGCCTTCGACTCGAAGTCGAGGACCGGCTCGGGTGGGCCGGCTGCGAGGAACGTCATCCCCGTGGTATCGATTGGGAGTTTCACCTCCACCTTCCTTTCCGGCGCACGTTTGGCGCCTCTCTCAGAGATACGTCACGAGGCGACGGACGGCACAACCGCGGCTACGAGACGTCTGCGGACGCGAAATCGCGTCGCGATCGCGTTTCTCCAGGTGCCCCTTATGTCCTTGGGAGAATCAGAATGGTGCGCAACGACCGACTACGCAAGGCAATGGACCAAGCCGGGGTTTCTGCCGATCGGCTGGCCGAGGCCGTCGACGTCGACCCGAAGTCCGTATGGCGCTGGACGAACAAGGGCGTGATCCCTCGGCGGGTCGGCCATGAAGACGCGAGTCGCCGACGTCTCTTGGCGTCGACGAGTCCGACATATGGCCGGCGCCGCCCCGCGCTCCCCAGATGCACGAGGACCGGGAGGTGACGGAGGAGGTTGTCACGGTGTGGGCTCACCGGGCCGACGCTCCCAAGGCACGCTGGTGGGCCATGCTCAGTGCTGCGGAGCACAACATCGATCTGCTCGGCTACGCCATGCAGTTCCTGCCCGAAGACCACTCACGGCTCGACCGCCTCCTCATCGACAAGGCGGCCGCCGGATGCCGCGTCCGGATCGCCCTGGCCAACCCCGATTCGCCCTATGTTGCCGAGCGTGATGATGAGGAGGGCCTCGGCGGCACTCTCCCCGATCGGATCCGCACCACCGTGGACCACTTCGAGCCGCTCTTTGGCGTCGAAGGCATCGACCTGCGGTTCCACCAGACCAGGATGTACAACTCAGTCTTCCGAGGAGATGACCAGATGTTCGTGACACCCCACCTATACGCGCCTGAAGGGATACCGAGCGCCCCTGCTCCACATCCGCCGATCCACCGATGACGGCATGTTCGACGGTTTTGTGGCTCACTTCGAACGGATCTGGGCCGTCTCCGCAACCGATCCCGGCACCATGACCCGCATCGACCACTTCAACGACCCCGACGCTCCCCGTGCAACCCGGCTTGTTCCCGCCGCGTCAGCAGTCGTCACCGACGACGACGGCCGTCTGCTGCTGGCGCAAGCGCACCGACAACGAGCTCTGGACGATCCCCGGTGGCACGATGAAGCCAGGCGAGACGATCGCAGAGACGGCGGTCCGGGAGGTCAAGGAAGAGACCGGCATCGACGTCGAGGTCGTCTCGTTGGTCGGGATCTACTCGAACCCGCAGCATGTCGTCGAGTACTCCGACGGTGAGGTACGCCAGCAGTTCTCGGTCTGCTTCGTCTGCCGCCGCATCGGCGGAGAGCTGGCGACGAGTGACGAGACCAGCGAGGTGGGCTACTTCAGCCCGGACGAGACTCGAGGCTATGGAGATCCACCCATCGATCCGGCTCCGGATCCAGCACTTCCTCGAGCAGGCGGCCCGAGCCCTACCTCGGCTGAGCGGCCACCGGTCTCTGCGGGTTGCCTTCGAAGCTCGTCCACCTGCCCGATGGCATCCATCAGCTCGGGCCACGCTGCTCGCAGACCGTTGGTGACGGGGCTGTCTTCGCCGTAGCGAGCTTCGACGTCGAGCAGTCGCTGCTCCGGCGTCATCCGCTCTCCGCTTGGCCCGGTTGTCAGATCGCAATACGCCAGTGCAGCCGACACGAGGCTGTCCTCGTCGTCGAACTCAGCAAGCTGCCTCCTCCAGACCTCGGAGCCTGGCCTCGTGACGCGCTCGGGTGTGGTGAGCCACCAATCCGGCGAGCCGCTCGTGCCCGAGTGACGCGCAGATGCCGGGCACCGTCCAGCGGATGGAATCCCGTGATCGCCAGCTCCGGCGCGTAGCCGATGTCATGCAGATACGCCGCTGCCACCAGACGTCGGCATCCTCCGGTGTCAGTCCGCTCGCCAGATTCCGAGCCGCTCGGCCACTGCCCGCGCATGCCGCCACCGACGTCCCAGCGGACTCAGCAGCGTCGTGCGTGATCTTCGGCCCAGGCGCTCATCTCCATGTCTCCACGCGTACGCCAGATCGACACCAAGCGCGAGTCCGGCTGTGAGGACTTTCTCTACAGAATCAAGAGAGGCCGGCCTGCGGGCGGCCCTTGGGGGCCGTCCTCGGCCAGCCGCCTGCTCTCGTGGAGAGGTCCAAACTGACGGACGGGCTGACCTCCCTGTCAGTCCGGCCGGCGGGCCCTTCACTCGGTACAGCGCTCTGTGCAGCGTTTCCTGGGCGGATTCGAGGGAATCACCTACAGGTCGTACACGGCGCGGCGGACGTAGTCGTTCCCGGTAATCTTCGAACTCCCAACCATTATTCGACTTCCCGGTCAGAGTGTCACCAGCTCCCGAGAGCGGGGTGACGCAGATTTCCCGGAGCGTCGTGCATCCAATGCCGTCTGCCACCTTCTGCGCGAGCTGGCAACCAACGACTACCGCGATCAGCCCGTCCAGGAGAATCCGACCGATGGACCGTACCAAGTGTCATTTCAATGCTCTCGCTTCATCTTCGAGGGACCGGCACAACTCCCAGAAGGAGCTGGGAAGTCGTTCGGGTTCACATGGTTGGCGAGGTTGAGTTTGAACGCTTCGATATGCGCCCTATCGATATCGGCGGCGCCGACCACGACGGGTCGTGGTCAATGGTTGGAGCGGCGTCTCGATGGAAAGCGGCGGGAACGCCGACACTCGGTCCGGATTGTCCTTCCCCGGTCAGGTGTCGTCCGGGAACGATTCATGCTGCCGGTCAGCCAGAGGGTATTAGCCTGGCACAAGTATCCTGATGGAGGAATGATTGCGGAAGTTCGCTCCGGCAGTTGTCGTCGCCTTTTTGGTTCTCGCGCGCAATTTCGTTCCTTTTTTGGGTTCGTTCCCAACACGAGCAAATAGACAACCTGGTGGTCCAGCCAGAGTCACTCATTGTTGAGGCAGGCCGCGCAACTCTATGGGGCGAGCAACTCGTCCGAATTCGGTTCGCTTGGTCCGAAGGCGAAGAGTTGAAGGCCCCTACTTGGACCGGAGAGATTACTCGAGTTCTCATGGCCCACGGCACGCGAGTTGTTGAAGGAGACGTCTTGCTCTCCATCGACGGTGTCGACCGCGTAGCCGCTGCGGTAGACCAGCCATTCTGGCGATCGCTCATGCCGTCAGACCAGGGCTCGGACGTAGCCCAGTTGCAGACCTTCCTGACAAGACTCGGCCATTACTCCGACGAGGTCGATGGCATCTACGGCCGGTCTACCGCCGAGGCTGTCAGGCTCTTTGCGGTCGAGCTCGGTGTGGAGAAGCCGGGCGATGTCTTCGATCAGGGGTGGGTTGTCTGGCTGCCGAACAAGGAGTTCAATATCGACCTAGTCCAAGTCGAGCCTGCAACAACGCCGCCGGGTCTTGGAGAACCAATCGCCCTCTCATCTCCCCTTCTTGTCGCCGCCACGTCGAAGTCGCATAGCTCGATGCCTCTGCCTTCTCAGGTGCGTACGTCGTCACAGCAAGGATGACGGCGAGAACACCAACCATGGCAGTCAATCTCGACAAGGACCCAGAGACCTTGTGTGCTTCACGGTTAACTCCTACATTGGTCTGTCGCTTCCCAATGAATAAATGAAGGACCGTGGACGAAAATAGAACCCCCTCTCCCTCGGCGACACATCTGCTTATGTCTTTCTATTTGTGGCACGGCCTGTTCCTATTCGAGATCCGACACGATCCGGGGAACCGAATAGGAGAGGTCTCAGGATTACGGTGTCGGCTGGTATGCCGTATTGGTCGTCGGATGAGATGTTGACCAATTGTTTCGACCGCAGATAGCCGCTGGCATCAATAGTGAAGACCTGGTGGACCGCGACATTCCGGTCGATGTATCGAAGTGAGAATGTGGTGGTCCCGTTGCTGGCTGCGTCGAGTGTCAACCCGTCGAGTCGTCCTATGAGCCGCAGTGTCGCCGCCCTCAGTTCGGGGGAGGAGAACGATCCGCCGACAATGTCGAGGGCGACATCAAGGTATTCGACCGTGTCGGGGAGACCCCGATCGGTGGCCATAGTGTCGCGTATCGCCTGGTCGAGTGGGCCCGGATCAGTCGGCCAGTCCTCTGGAGCCGGTTCGACGACTGTTGTTGTGATCGTCTCCCCGATCTGGTCTCCGACGTCTAACCCGGCTGCGTAATATGCCTGCTCATCGCCATCGCTGAAGAAGACCGGATCGTGGTTGGTGGTCCGGATCTGCACCGTTCCCTTCCTGCCATACCAGGTTCCGCGTGTACTGACAGCCAGGTAGACAAGGTTGTCGGCCGAATAGGCAACACCAACCAGATCTTCACGGGGAATCACGTTTGGGGCTCTGATCTCCGATTGTGTATAGACGAATTCTCCGTCGGGCACTACAAGCGGGTCAGTCATCTCTGCTACTCGAGCGATCTCTTCCATGGTCGCCTCAGCCGGGGAGGGTCGTCCGGTCTCAGACACCACGAACACGGCAACCAGAACTGCGAGAACGGCCGCCGCCCACACCGGCTTCCATCGCCCTCCAAGAGGAGGCCTTGACCTGCTTGATCGGTCGATGGTTTCGGCGAGACGGAGGTAGGCGTATTCGCGGTCGGCCTCGGACGGTTCGGGTGTCCCGGCCAGCGCCCGGAGAAGGTCGTCGACCGGATGTGTAGGTTCAGTCACCAGAGCTCTCCTGGTCGTCAGGTTGTGTCATCGGTGTGATCATTTGTTCCAGATCGGGAATCGATTCACCGATCTGTTGTCGAGCCCGCGCAATCCGGGAACCCACGGTTCCGATCGGGATGTCGAGCACCACCGCGATTTCAGCGTATGTGAGACCCTCCAACGCGAAGAGAAGCAGTGTCTCCCTGTCACGTTTCGACAGTCGACCCAGAGCATCGTTCAAGACGTCGGCAACCGAGTCCGCCACCAGGCGGTTGTCCGCATCTCCGAACGGTTCGACGCGATCGAGGGCCGTCTCGGCGAACAGGAAGAACCGGCGACCACGTTTCAGGCTTCGCAGCCGGTCACCGATGACATTCCCGGCTATCCCATACAGCCAAGGAAGACAGTTCACCTTCGAAACGTCATACCGGTATCTGATCTTGAAAGCCCGGGTAAACACCTCAGAAGCGACATCCCGGGCCTCTTGCCGGCCGATACGCCGCGCTGCGAACCGGAACACGGCCGCATGGTGACGCTCGAAAACCACCCCGAACACCGCAGGGTTCTCCAATGAGGCTGAGATCACCTCCGCATCGGTCCGGTCGCTATCAGTCACACCGAACCGACGCTAACCCACCAGACCGACGGTCAGCTCGAATAGTACGACACGGACTCGGTCCGATTGTTCAGATAGCCCAGATTGTCAGTCGTTCCCGCCCCATAAGTGTTCTCAGAAGCCCCCAACATGTAAGGATCGTCCCAATGCTTGAGATGTGCACAACCGTTATATGACGACGAAATCCGGTTATCCCACCAAGAACTCGTGTTCCAATACCCCCCACTACATGACGATCCAACAATTCGGATCGAAGAGCCGGTTCCATTGAAGCCGTCATAGTGCCTGCCCAGAGTGAACGTCGACAGAGCAGCCACCCCACCAGAACCGCCAGACAGCCACTCAGTGGCGAGTTTGAGGTTGTGGCCGACACTGGTCCACGCCTCCGCCGCCGCCTCATCGGCGAAACAGTCCGGCTCGGACATGACCAGCTCACCGTCGGCAAGCTGATCTATCACAAACACCACACAATGGGTCTCCGCCGGCCCGACCGGAACCTCGGACACCGGGACATCGGACAGCGGTACCGCAGCCAAAACCAAAGCCGCAGCAAGCGACGCAGCCACGTCGAACATGACAACTCCTTCATCGACGGTTCTTAGCTCTTTTGCCCAACCCTCCAATCCTCTTCATTTCGAAGACCTACGACACCCCAACCAAATATCCAGGGCGGGAGTAGGAGCGGCTGAACCCTCCTTCATCGACGGGCAAGCCGCCCCTACCCCGCCAACGCTGCCCTCCGGGTCAGCGATTCAGAGAACATCCCAAATCTGGCGTCGCCCTCGGTTGGCCGGCCTTCAAGTTCGCATGGGAGCAAAACGACTTGCCTGGCGTCTCCCCAGCAAGGCATAACCGAATGCTCACAGACTCGTGGACGAGAAGAGATTTGCCGTCTCCGACAAAGAAGAAGAGAGTCGACTAGGAGGATCTATGGCTGATCGAAGAGTCCGACAGAGCGGCAAAGACAAAGACGGCGATATCACATCTCTCTGCTATCACGGCGAATCCTGGTCGCCACGATCGAAACAAGGTGCCATCTCCGACATTGACGGTGGAATACACCGGTACTACGTCCGCGAAGAAGGAGAGGCTGCCTGGGTAAAGGTCATAGCGGGACCTCGCGTGGAAGTATCTGCGGACAGTCGCCGATACAACATCACGCAACAACCTCGACAATCTGCCGGACTGCTGATCCGACCAGTTAGCGCGGTCCTGTCTTGAAGCTGGCAGCGAGACTGCCGATACCGAGTGCTTGACGCACACCTGGGATTGTCCGAAGCTCAGAAGAGCCGGAGAATGAGCGACTATGACTGACGCAACTACAGCCGAGTTCCCGAACGGAGCCCATTTCGTCAAGGCGGCACTGCAGGTCAACCCATTCTCGTACCTGAAGAAGCAAGCCAAGAGGACCTCGTTCGTAGATGAAGAGTCATATGGCGAGACCCTGATTCAGCGTTGTCTGGATAACGACATCCGGATAATCGCGGTCACCGATCACTTCGCGATCGAAGGCAGCCTCAAGCTGATACGGCAAGCAACTGACCATGGTCTGATCGTCTTCCCTGGGTTCGAGGCAGTGACCTCGGAGGGCATCCATGCGCTCTGCCTCTTTGACCCAACAACGAAGAAGCAGAAGATTGAACGCTGCATAGGTGCTTGCGGAGTTCAGGAGCATGAAGATGAGAAGGGGTCTGCCGAGAAGTCGTTCGCGCAGCTTCTGGATCTTGCGGCCGGTTGGGATGCTGTCGTCATAGCGGCGCACATCACCGGTAGGGGTGGGCTTCTGGAAGTGCTTGAGGGAGGTGCACGGCAGCGGGCTTGGACAAACAAGTCGCTGATCGCTGCAGCACTAGCGACGCCTATTAGCGCGGTGGCGACACGCGGTCAAGGACAGATGATCCGTGGCACTTTGAAGGGTTACGAACGAGACCATCCTGTGGCCATCATTTTTGCGGCGGATGTTCGGACCCAAACAAGCTCAATGACGACACATCATGGTCTTGGATTAAGGTGTCGGGTACCTCCATCGACAGTCTTCGTCATAGCTTCCTTGATCCCGGCTCACGCTACGTCTCCCTGGTGAGTATCAAGAATCACCTCGCCGGCGAATCATATCCGTCAGCTGGACTGGTGGGTTCTTGGATGGGGTTGAGATCCCCTTCAATCCAGCGCTCAACGTTGTCGTTGGCCCCCGCGGCTCGGGCAAGAGCACGGTTCTGGAAAGCATCCGCTTCGTGTTGGGTGCCGAGATTCTCGGAGACGATGCCAAAGGGGCGCATGATGGGTTCATCTCTGAAGTACTGCAGCCCGGAACGGAAGTTGAACTAGAGGTCAGCAGTGATGCTCACGAGGGTGTTTGGCGAATATGCGCGCGCTGTCGCGGGTGGTGATGCGGCTGTGGTCGGACCTGGCGGGTCTCCGTCTGACTTGAAGCCGACGGATCTTGTCGGCCGCGTAGAGGTGTTTGGGCAGCATGAGGTTGCTGAACTTCCGCGACTACCGAGCACGGAGGTCGCGTTTGCTCGACCGCTTCATCCCAGCTACGCCGCCCCCTGCCAAGTCGCGGGACAGCCTCGGCCGAGAGTTAGCTGAGAATCGAACACATCTTCTGAAGCTGCAGCAAGATCGAGCCTTGCTCGACAAACAGCTTGAGCGCTTGCCCATCGTGGAAGCCAGACTCGAGGCATACCGCACAGCTGGGGTCAAGAAGAAGCTCAAGCGTGAGGCTGGATATCGACGAGAGAAACCTCTTCTGGATCAAGCTGTCGAGCTGGTCGACAGTCTTGAGTCAGAGTTGGACCGGATCGAGCAGGTAGACGTTAGCTTCCTTAATGATGAAGCCATCGAGGAACTGCCGTCCAAGACTGATCTCACCGCGATAAGGGAGGCACTCAAGAAGCTAGACGGCGGTGTCACCACTGGTGTCGAGGGAATTGGTGAGGCGATCGACGTGGCTCGCCGCGAGGTCAAGAGTGCGATCGGAACTCGAGATCGCCGTCACACGAAGGAGAAGGACGAATACCTGGCCAAGCTAAGAGGTTTGCAGGCCGAGAGCATTGACGGTGAGCAGTATCTCGAGCTTGAACAAGAGCTTGCCGAGCTCCAGCGAGAAGGAAAGAAGCTCAACCCGATTCTGAAGAAAGCGACAGAACTCAACGAAGCCCGAGAGAAGCTACTAGACGAGTGGTGCGGCCTTCAGGAACGGGAGTATGAACGCCTCAAGACGGCAGCGAAGCACGTCAGCCAAGCGCTAAGCCCCACCGTGCGTGTCGTTCCTGCACTGAGGGGAGAGAGGTCTGAGCTCATGCGTTTCCTGCGCTCCCAGATCTCAGGTCAACTCAACAACGTAGAGAAGGCTGTGTGGGCAGCCGAAGGGATGAGCCCCACGATTTCGCCGAAGCATGTCGGCAAGGGCCTGATGCCCTGAAGGAGTACCTAGGAATCGAAGGCAAGCAGGTGGAGAACACAGCTCAGCTTGCCACCGCCGACCTGATGGAGCTGGAGGAGATCTGGCTTGAACCAACTACCTCGGTCGAGCTTCGAGTGGGCGAAACGGCGGACAGCAAGCCGATCTGGCGAGGATTGGATCACCTTTCCACTGGTCAGAAGGCTACGGCCATACTCCTGATTCTCTTGCTTGACTCGACTGCATGCGCTCCGCTCGTTGTCGATCAACCAGAAGACGATCTGGACAACGCCTTCATTGCTGATGACGTCGTGCCACGGTTCGCGCTGATAAGCACTCGAGGCAATTCCTCCTCTCAACACACAACCCCAACATCCCGGTCCTCGGTGATGCGGAACAGGTGATACGCCTTACCGCTGACGGTGAAGCTGCAGCCGGAGGGCATGCCTTCGTGGACGATGGGCACATAGGCTCGCTCGACCAACCAGCTATCCGCGTCGTGCTCGAAGCGCTGGAAGGCGGTCGTAAGGCATTCGAGAGGAGACGCCGTCGCTATGGTTACTAATGCCCGAGTTCCCTTGCCTCCATCCGCGTGAGCCCCCCCAACCGTTCCTATGACTAAAGGCATAGAGGTTGCCAAGTGCCTCGCCTGTCGGAACTCGAGACATCGGGTGACTTGGTTGACGAGAAGGTCGGTGCCGCTGAGCGGCTCGAGGACCATTGTGGACTCGAAGCGCTCAAGCGAGCCATCGAGCCATAGGGTCCGCGACTACCTTCCGCGATCCGGTCATTTATGGCCAGATCAGGCTTTCAGGAACGAGCAGAGACCGCAGTTCGGCCGGTTTCCGTTGTAGTTCCTCGGTTTTCCGCTCCAAGACGGAGTTCAAATAGTTTCCAGTTGGGTCCAAATCCTGCAATCTGACGTTCCGTACTAGAACTATTGAAGGCGTGTGGTTGTGGGCTGTCGCTTATTTGAGCCCAGGCACCTTTAGCCATTCATTATCACCCCGCGTTTTCGAGTATGGCTTCGATGGTGTCTTCGACCGGATCTCCCGGGGCGGTCTGGTCGAGCGTGATGTTGACCACGATTCCCCCGCAGTATGCGATCGCCTGACCAGCTGGTGCGTCCGGTATCGCGTGATGAAGATGTTGACATCGCTGTGTTTGCGGATCTCTGTCGCATCGGGATTCCCATAGGAAAGAACGTCGGCTTCGTAAGTGCTGAAGATGCCACGGAGCAGGGTCTGCGGACCTTCGGTGGGCTGGGATGTGACCTCGAGAAGTCCTTCTCAAGTGCCAGGTTCGTGCCGGAGGTTGCCACGTTGATGCTCCGTCGCAGCCAAAACCGTGAATAGGGCAGGCTTGACGAACAAAACGCATGATGTCAAGCGCGGCGACAGGCCCGAGACAAGATGGAGGTGAATATGCGGAAAATGACCGTTCTTCTCACGCTTTTAGCCATCGTGGCGATATCCATTCCGGCTCTCGGCGCGTCGGACATCATTTACGATCCGTGCGTGCACTACATTGCGAACGGCAACCCTGGTACCGTGTCCTGGGGTACAACGTCCGAGTACTCTGACTTCTGCGAGTTTGTTGACGTTCAGTACATGCGGTACCTGGATTTGAGTTTGCAATGGCGGACGGCATACGATTCCGACACTGATGGGGTCCAGGACTGGGTAAGCCGCAGTGGATACGGAGTGAGCTGGACCGACCATCGAGCAAAGGACAGTTGGATCAACTCAACCCGCCTTTACAATTAGGCGCCTCGTGTTGGATTGCTAGCTCCGGCCCGGAGGCAGGCGAATATGACCAGGACGAGAATTCTCACGTTTGCTGGATTCCTCGTCCTGGTCCTTGGCGCCATGGCAGCCTGCTCCAACGGCTCTGATACCGATGACGCCTCCGCGTCGGCAGGTGCGAGCCTCTACCAGCAGGACCTTCTCGCTGATGGTGTGACGTACGCTGAGTATGAACGAGCAACCCTTGACACGATGTCCTGTCTCGAGAGAGAAGGCATCCGGGTGTACGGACCCTACTCGGAGCAGGGTGGGCGGAGTCTGTCGTTCGACTACGGCGGGCTTGATATTGATGCCTCGCCGCAGCAGTTTCAAGCAGAGCAAGCAGCGTTCGAGGGATGCTTCAAAGAACACCTTGATCAGGTAGCTAGGGTGTACGCCGAAAGCGTTGAGCTAACGGAGACAGAATTGCAGGAGCGTGAACTCAATCGCCGACGATGTGTTCGAGATCGAGGCTTTGATACCTCGGACGATATGGATTCAGGTGACTTCTATCCCTTGGTTTTTAATAACTTCAGCGAGCTTATCGAGTGCCTTGAACTATTTCCCTAAACCGAACCTGAGTCCCGGATCGCTTTTGTGCTTGGCTTGGGATACCGGTAGGTACTCTCGAGCGCCCGACGTTGGGAGGTGGCGGCTGAGAGGTGGTCTGAGGCTTCTAGTCAAGAGCCTAGCCAACGTGTTGGATGGCAAGAGTGGTATGGATCAGCCGGTCTTGATGATTCTGGCGTGACGTTTGGGCATTCGAAGTCAAGGGGAACTGGCCAGAAAACTATGCAACGAATGAGAATCCCTCGGACAGGAGCGAGTTCACTCGCACAGGAGGTGCGCTCCGACCGGTTCCGGGTTCGATGGAATCTCCTCGCCTCAGTGCTACTGCTTCTTGTTCCGAGCGTGGTCCTCTTTTGGGCGCGGTTTGGCGTTGACGAGCATCTGAATGATGTCCATATTCGGCCGGATCCTGTCGTCATGTACGCCGAGTTGCGTGAGGATTGGGGACAGATGCCGGTAGTCCTAGATGTTCGGTGGGGACAGGCCGAGGCGATAGCGGCTCCCCCGTGGTCGGGCACTATTACGAAAGTGGTGGTCGCACCTGGGGATACCGTCAGATCCGGCGATGTCTTGGTTGAGATCGACGGGATCGCACGGATCGCTGCGGCTACACCTCAGCCATTCCTCCGACGGATCGCTCGAGGCGACACCGGAGCAGATGTGGAGGTATTGCAGGAGTTGCTCGGCCATCTGAGAATGTTCGAAGGTGAGGCAGACGGCACCTATGGATCGATGTCGATCGTGGCCGTCAAGACTTGGGCAACTGAACTAGGCGTGACCGAACCCGACGGAGCCTTTGACCCGGCGTGGGTCGTATGGTTGCCTGTAATGGAATTCAGAGTCGAGAACGTGGAGGCAAGGATGGGGTTTCCGGCGCCGTCTCCGGGAACCCCTTTGCTGATAGCTCCCCAGCCAATATCTGAGATACGATTACAGGATCCTGAAGGCCAACCCCTCAGCCTGAGCGGAGAATGGGTGTTGTTGTTCGCCGGGACGGAGATCCCGCTCATTGAGGGTGCCGTCGGTCGTGACGCTTTCCTGATCTTGATGTCACAGTTGGAACCCGGCAGCGACGCCGCGTCTGCGGCAGTACGACGGGCTGTTCCTTTGAAGGTTCTTGAACTGCCAGCGACGGCTGTCGTTTCAAACGAGTTTGGCAAGACCTGCGTGTGGGTCCCTGGGAACCGAGGATTCGATCCCCGAGAAGTCACGCTTGGGACGGGTCAAACTAGCCGAGTCAATGTCCTAGAAGGTGTCAACTCGGGCGATCAGGTGCTGATCAACCCGGCAGACGTGCTCGAGGACACGACATGCCCATAAGCCTATCCGGTGTTTCTCATTCATACCAACCTGGAAAGGGCGTTCTTGTCGACGTCAACCTTGACGTGGCGGAGGGGGATGATGTCGCCCTGATGGGCCCCTCGGGATCGGGCAAGACCACTCTCCTTTCGATTATCGGGTTGCTGCAGATTCCCAGCTCGGGCGAGATACGGCTCGATGGCCGTTCGCTGCCTAGGTCGAGTCAACCCCGTGCACGGCTTCGCGCAGAGACCTTCGCATGGGTGTTCCAGACGGTAAACGCACTCGGTCGCCGTTCAGCTATTGACAACGTGTCTCTTGGCCTCCTCGCGCGCGGGATGGCACGATATGAAGCTGCCCAGATTGCAGGTGATGCACTCGACAAATTGGGGATTGGCTCGCTTGCTGACCAACCGGTGTACAAGCTCTCTGGGGGCGAGCTGCAGAGGGTGTGTATCGCCAGAGCGTTGGCCAATGCTCCCCGGTTCCTGTGCGCAGACGAACCTACCGGTCAGTTGGACGAAAACACCTCTCGTGTGGTACTTGACGCATTGTGGGCTGCTCGTCAACCCGGTACAGCAATCATCGTCGCCACGCATGACTTCCACATTGCCGCTCGGTGCGGTCGGGTTCTCCGCCTTGTCAATGGAAGACTTGAAGAGGAGCGAGGTTGAGGACATGGAGATTCCGTTCGCTGGTTGAGGAGGCCGTCCGTAACCTCACGGCTGCAGGAGCCCGGACGGTTATGATTATGTTTGCAGCTGCGGCCGTGGTGGGCTCGCTCGTTTGGGTCGAACTCGCAACCACAACGGACCTGATCCGCTTCCAGCTCGATTTTGCACGCTCAGGAGGCTGGGTGGCCGTTGCGACCGATGAGGATGGGCTTCCTGCTGGACGCTGCGACGGCCTGATCGGCCGACCGGAGGTCGTTTCGTCGGGTGGGGATGCGGACGGAACATTGACCGAAATCGCCACTGCTCCCGGCACATTGTTCCGGACCGGCGGAGCGACACCCGGCGCCATTCAGCTATGGGCCGATGACAATGTGTCTACTCTTGAACTCTCCAACGGACTGGCCGTTGGTTCCAACGCGGCTGCAGAGCTAGGGCTAAGAACCGGCATGATCGTCCTACCGGAAAGCAGTGATCCTATCCCGGTTGCTGCAGTGATTGACACCCAACGTCGCAATCCTCTCGCATCCCGTCAGCTGATCTCGGTCCTGCCGCCCACCGGCAAGATC
Organism: uncultured Actinomycetota bacterium; assembly: GCA_963823915.1. Lineage (GTDB taxonomy): Bacteria > Actinomycetota > Acidimicrobiia > Spongiisociales > UBA4744 > UBA4744. The sequence goes on along the minus strand of CAWGNJ010000002.1, from coordinate 225,115 downwards.
GACCAGTGCTGGGTCGAGTTCTCTCCTGGGACACTAAGGGCTGGCATGGACTTTTTGGGGGTGTTCTTCGCCGATGCGGAAAGTCAACTCAGCGTTCGTCCTTGGATTCAGCTCGATGAGTTCGCGCGCGATCCAGCAGCTGAATTCGCACGTCGCCGCGCAGGCTCGAGCATGGGCACCTGCGGCCTTCCTCCTTGGTGTGCTTGTGTGGTTAGGAGTCTGGTTTCGGAGGTCAGAACTCGGCCTATACCAGGCTGTCGGAACTGCCAGAAGCACGCTTTGGACGATAGGACAACTCGAGGTGTTCCTCACCATCTTCCCTAGCGCTGTTGTCGCCTTCCTCTGGGCAGCTGCCCTACACACGGCGCGAGTCGGATACCTGCCGGGCCAGGATCAATTGCTCATAGCTATCCGCACGGCTGGATCGACGGTCTTACTAACCCTTGCTGTTGCCCCCCTCGGCTGGCCGTGGCTTGCGAGAGAAGCCATCGCCGATCAACTCAAAGACCACTAGGGGGTGTGACGAGGATCCAGGCAGGATCCTGAACGGCAGGACCTACTGGGCTCTTCCGGGTAGCCATGGACGACGGGCCGGCTTCGGCATACCCTGGTCGGATCGACACATTTTCGAGCGATCCAGGGCACCCTAGACACCATAGGAGCCTCAATCAGCGCTCCCCCGAAGGACGTTTCCTTGCCCATCATGAGCCGATCCGGAAGCCTGCGTCGCCTCCGGATGGTCTCTCGGTTCCGATCGTGCCTTTCGAAACATCCGTTCTCTCGCTCTCGCTGGGAGCCAATTGGGAGCCATTCGCTGCCGACTTGTGTGGACGGCTGTGGACGCCGATGGAACTGGAAGCCTTGCGGTTCGGGCTGCTTGGACGGCTGTGGACGGCTGTGGACGCCGCTTGGAGATCTACGGATCAGAAGGTTGGGGGTTCGAGTCCCTCCGGGCGCGCTACCCAAACCCCTGTGATTGCGGGGGCTTCGGCAGGCGTTCGGAAGGGTGCTACCCGCCGGTGGCCATGCTGTGGAAGCCATTCTCGGGAGCCATTCTGCCGCTCGACCTTCAGTCCAGACCACAGGCGGGTACGACAGTGGACGTAACGCTGAGCATCGCCGGGCCACACTCAAGGCCGTTCCCACGGTGTGAGCCACGCCGATACTGTGCTGCTGTCGCCACCGGGCGGCTGTGTGGGACCCGTGACTGATTCATGATGATGAACGACAAGCGCCAGAAAGAACGTGCGATTCTCCGTATGGTATACGACGAGGGGATGTTTGCGTCGGTGGAGCCCCAGGACGTGCCAGATTTTCGCGCTCCGGCATTCGAGTTCCGATTCGAGCTTCGGAGTGGAGGTAACCGAGCTCTATCAGACGGAATCGGATGCTCGCATTACGCACCATCCACGCTACGTGAGCGAACTCCTTCCGCGTGGCACTCACATGCACAAGGACGATGTTGCCATCCTCGATGTGGCGTCAGTCTCCATTCGTGACAAGGACGGCCTGCTCAAGCAGACAGATGTACCAGCAATCGTGCGGCAGCTCCCGTCCCATTTGGAGCACGCAGACGCACTCGCTGCCACCATCCGCCGAAAGAGCCTGCGAATTGGTGACTACGAATCGGGTCTAAGTCATGTGAACCTCATCGTCCTTGATCGTTTCGACGTGCCGTTTGGGCCGCATCCTGAGTTTGCGGTCAACGAAGTGGTGACACCTCAACTGAGATCCGCCCTGGTCGAGACACAATTCCGAGAGGTGTTCCTCGTTTCGTCAACCCGCGACTACCAGCGGATCTACCGACCGCTTCGCATGCTTCTACTGCTTGAGAGCTTCTACCTCTTTCTCGGGGCACTCGCATCGTTCGAAGAGCACCCATCGACGCTCGATCCGGGTGACTTGGCGCCGCTCTTTGTACATGCCATGCAGGCCACGAAGATGACCGTAGATCTCGCGGGCGATCCTGGTGACTCCCAGTACGCCTACTACGGCGGAGCGGGCATCCGACATACAGGGGATCAGATCAGCATCTTGGACTTCTTTGATAACGCCCTGCCTCCGCCTGCCGAACTGCCAGCCAATCCGTATCCAGCCTCCGTGTGGCGCGCACTCGTTGAACACCATCGCTCATTCGTTGAGTCGAATGCGTTCATATGCGGACTCGCGCTTCCGGTGGTGTCCAAGGAAGACTGATAGAGATCGGGAGCCGCCGATTCCGCGTCATGTCGGCTCGCTGGCCCGGCACGGACATGGGCGCCCACCCTCGCACCGTCCGCGATCAAGTCATCGGATCCGCCAAGGCGGAGGTAGTTCAAGGTCAGACCAGGCTATCGTTACCCCTCCCCGTCGAACAGACGTTCGTCTGTTATTTCCTTGCGGCTACAATCGTGACGAGTCGGTAGCGCAGACCGCGGTACCGTTTGGAATGAGGATTCGGCGTGGCCAGAAAGATCACCCCAGCCCAGGCTCGAAGCCAGCTTCGCCAGGCACAGCAGAAGCAGCGACAGGCCATCAACAAATACAACACTGCCGTTCGCAAGTACAACAGCGACCGAAAACGCGCTGTCGACTAGTACAACAGGGAGGCGGCGGCCCACAACGCCCAAGTTAGGGCGAATCGACAACGGCTCAAGCACGAGGTGGCACGTCTGAACTCTTCAAGAACCACGACCCGTTACGTCGTCTACCGGCGATCGGTGGTGACGCTTCAGCAGTCGTTCTCGCGTATCGAGACTTCAGCCGGGGCCGGTAGGTGGCACGGGGGGGCCGACCTGTTCGACCTCAGCGAGGGCGAGACGGCCAATAGCGTTGCAGTCCTGAATGCTCTTCTGACCGAGCGGGGGCCGGCGGGCGCGACCGATCTCGAGCTATCGCTGCAACGCACATCCATCACCCGCGAGCTGACGGAGATCTCCCCTGATCTGGATGCCCGATGGCACGGCGCCCTTTCTCCTTGAGTTCCAGCAACCCGGATGCTGCTCGCCACTTCTGCACGAGCGCCCGGGAGATTCTGGCGACGATCCTGGAGTCCGCAGCGCCGGACGACCAAGTGATCGCAGGCAACCCGGACGCCGACATAACCCCAGAGGGTAGCGTGACCCGCCGTGCTCGTATCCGCCACTGCCTTGACCGGCGGGGTACCTACGACGCGGACCTCGAAACCTTCGTTGACGATGACCTCGAGAACGTGATCGAGCTGTTCCGGGACTTCAACGACGGGACCCACGGCGGCGCAGGCCGCTTCGACCTCCGACAACTTGGCGCGATCAAGAAGAGGGTGGAAGATGCGATCCTCTTCCTTTATCGCATCGTCAGGTAGCGGTAGCTGTTCCGCGGAGCAGCCATAGTGGCTGCACTTCACAGTGTCTGTGCCCAGGTGATGGAAACGCAGCGACGTTGGGCCGTCGACCGCGGCGTAGATCTTTCCCCATCTGGAGCCGCGTTCGCTTCGACAGCCGATGCCCTCTTCTCAGGAGAACTCCGGGACGACACCCGCAAGGAACTGAAAGCTGGGAAAGGCGGCGAGCTTGCGAAGCTGCCGTCTCTCCGAAGCTCATCATGCCTCGTCGTCAACGTGTTCGAGCCGTGGCGCGAGGATCCCGGCGGCGCCAACGACCTCGCTCGAATGACCGGGCTTTCTGCCAGCACCATCCGGAAGATCCTCAAAGGCCGAAATCCTTCATCTCGCACGTGGGCGGTGCTTTGGCAGGCTTCGTGACGGAAACAGTCCAACAATGGACGTTCCATCCGTCAGTGACAAAGAGTGATCACGGGTATTGAAGAAGCTTCTCTGTGGACAGAAGGAGCTCTCTCGCAGTCTGCGCCGGGACATCGTCACGCTCGACTGCTTGGACCAATCTGAATAAGTCAACCGTATCCATAGCAAGGCCGTGATGATTGGCCGCAAGGAATGTCAGTTCCTCATCTGCCGAGTCAAGCAATGTTGGGCGCTCGTCCGGCGGATCATTCAGGAATTGATTTGCGGCGTACCACACACCTGACGGAGCCAACCCTTCGTCGCTCTCGTAGAGCTGGGCGAATCGTTGAAGCCTCATCAGATCAAGGGCCCTGCCTCCGCCCGTGTAGCCGCGCACCTCCACAAGCACCACCCAGTTACCTCGGTCCGGCAGGGTCAGTCTGAGATCTTCCCTTCTTTGCCCGGGACCAAATCTGGTTTGGTCTACATCCTCGACTTCGAATCCAAGGAACTCGAATGCCGCCGATACCGCAGCTTTCAGATCGTTGCCCTGCGTGGTCAACAGCCGCCTCACGCCAAGATCTGCCTGCTCCTTCGCCTGCTGAATTGATTCCTTGGCCGCCGATACACGTCTGTCGAGTTCGGCACGGATCTCTCGATGCTCATCCACGAGCCGATCGAGTTCGTCGACTTGAACCTTCTCGTTATGAGTTTGCCACTGAGTGGATTCCCACCATGCTGGTGGATGCGGAAACCGTTCAGGTGCGATGGCAGACCATTCCGATAGGGCAAGCCTTACCCAAGCATTTGGATCTGCATATCCAGGTAGCACCCAGCATTGAGCTATCCCACCCGCTCTCGTGAACATCCCTGCCAATGAGTCTCCGGCGGTCGTCGCAAGAAAGGGAACAAACGATGCTGGCAATTGCTTCACATGGTTCAACTTATTCTTCCCGAGCACCAGAGTCTCGTGTTCGCCGAGGTTAAGTGCGTATGGAAGAAGGTCAGACCTGACCAGTCGAGCTATTTGCCTCGGTAGTCCAGCAGGCACCAGAAGCTCAGAGGCGAGCGATTCGCCCCAGTAGCTAACCGTGGATCGCGGCCATAAACCTTCATCAATCTGGTCGGGACATCCGGAGCTGACCGATCCAAATGTGATGAAGAAAAGATGCTCAGCAGCGTCCAAAGGAACCGATTCCGGCGAAATGACAGCATCCCACTCGGGTTGGTGCACGTCCGCCAGATTCTCAATGACCCGAACCGTGCGGACGCCCAATACTGACCGAAAGCTGTCTTCGACGACCTCAGTATCTTCAATGGCGCCCAGGAATAGGATTCTTGGTCTGGGCTTCTCGCCGTAGACGTTCGCAACCGTCGTCATCCCCGGCATTGTATTCAAACGACATCTTGGACTCGGCGCCCGAGTACAGAACAGCGAAGATTCATCGCTTTGATGACTGGTATCACCAGGTGCAGTGTCTGTTCTGGTCAAACGGTGCAGGCGGGGCAAATCATCCCGGAGCCGGTGTAGCTCGACCCGCAGCGAGGGCACTGGTCAATGTCCGACGGCAGGGAGAAGAGACCACACACCATGCAGACGTACAGACCACCTGAGTCGGGTCCAATAGACGTCGGCGCATCTTCCAACAACTCGGCCCCAGCAGGAACTATTGCCTCGTTTTCACATTCCCCACACCAAGCGACCTGGTCGTCTGGGCCGTGTCGAGGGTGCATCCAGAAAGGATTGGTCAGCTTTGCGTATGCAGAGGCGAGCCTCGCCGGTGATGCTTCATACTCCCCGCACACGAGGCAGTCAGGAAAACCGTCGCCAATAACCAACGATTTGCGCTGGCATGTCGGGCAAGTGCCGACCAGAAGTCCGCTTGATGTTGCGGCCACCAATCGACCTTGCGCCTGTGCCAGTCGTTCGTCGAGGAAGTGTTCAGACCGCAGCATCACAGCCTTAACCTCGTCCGTAGCAACGCTCTGTTCCCGGGTCAATTGGCCTAGAAACCCGGTTTCCAGGAGCTGTAATACGTGGTGCCATGCTGATAGCTGAACAGCTTGGACCTTGGGTTCCGGTTCGTCACATCGGAAGTGAACGTACCGGTTGCGCAGGGTCCGGAGTTGATCGAAAGCGTTGTGCGCTGCTTCATCAAGGTCGATTCCGCATAGATCGGACAGACGTTTGCGCCCTTGCTGGTAGGTGACGGAGTTGAAGTCCCCTTCCAGAAAAGACTCCTGTCGATATCGGTCAGGGTCTCTCAACACCAACGTCCAGTGCTCCTGCATGAGCCGGGCCTTCAGCAGGAGTTCGATGCCGGTGTAGAGGTCAATGGTGGAGAACTTGAGTCTCTGTGCCGGAGTTAGCCTCTCATCCCAGAGTTCGTTTGTCGCATGGGCGATGAACTCCATAGCGCCATCGATCACATCCGGTGCGAGGTTCATGTGAATTGACGATGGCATGCCACTAGGCATCGTCATGTGCTATGACTTCCGAGTTATCTACGAGCCTGGCTAATGCCGACATACCGGCAAGGGCTTCCAGGCATTCCTGTCGGCTGCTGTCAGTTACCTCATGTGCTTCGATATTCCGCCACAGCTGGAAGCATGCCTGTCCAAGATGCATGGCACCCTGATGCAGGCTGGTGAAGGATTCCGATCCATCATCTTCGGAAAGGCGTAATCGAGGTCGGCCGGGTTGGGGGGGCTCGAGGCTGAATGCTTGTTCGACGAGGCCCTTACCGCTTACGTCTCGCCGGTCCAGTCTCTGCTGAAGGTGTGCGTTGATCACCTTTGCAGCGGCTTCTACAGATGACCCCCAGAGTTCTGCAAGCCAGTGTCCTTTGGCCGCATCCCACACCCAGGGGTGTAATTGTGTCGGATCGAGCTCGATCAGTGGCTCTTTGAGCCAGTTCTTCCGAATGTCGTCCTCTGCACGAAGCCGACCGAGGACAGTGCGCAGGATCTCTTCCTGTTGAGGGATGGTGGCCATCGGAATGAACTGACCGCCGGTCAGGAGGGGGAACCCCAAGCCCGGTATGGTGTCTGCGACGATCTGAGCGACCACTCCCTGTTGCGTTGTGATCCATTCACGGGCGCCGGGTTCACCCCAGCGGTCAATCACCGCTAGATATTCTTCGATTTGGGTAATCGCCCAGTCTGTGTTGCGCACCATTGAAGACCAGGATAGGGCGAGGAGGATCGTCGATAAGCCCAGGGAGGGAGGAGGCCACGGACAGACACCCCCACCCGTTTTGTTTTGGCCGCCGGGCGACCCACCCCACCCAGCCCGCGCGATCCCGGCAATCGTGGCGGGATCTACTCATAGTCGGCGACGTTGAGGGTTCATCCTGAGCGGAGTCGAAGCGCTTCGAGTTCGGCGGTCTGTGAATCGCTGGACGTCGAGGAACCGTAGGCCGGCGTCAATGATGATCGTGTCGGACTTCCGGGAAGAGGCCTTGACGAGTAGTGCCTTCGGGTCACGAAAGCCCAGATTCCTGGCGAGTTCCTGGCAGCTGGCGAGTCCCACAACAACCTATCGCCAGGTAGGACGCCTGTTTCGAACGCAGAACGGTGAGCTTGGGAAGCTCGTGTTCTACCACTGAACTACACCCGCAGGGAGGGCGATGATACCAACGCATCGGTGGCGGTGAGTGCCCCCGGGTTGGCTGGGACCCTGGTACCGATCAGGAGAAGACGCTGGCTGCCCCCCAAATGGTCAACACGACCCCGACAGCTCCTAGGAACCAGGCCCGGCCCGGCCGAAACTCCCCTTCGACACCTGGGGGCCGTTCACCACGGCGGTTCTTGTAGATCGCCAGGCCATTGCCGATGACCATCGCCAACCCGATCGCCAGCACGGCTTCGGGAAACAAGCTCTCCAACCCAAAGATGTCGTCCATGGCCCGCAACGGTAGCGGGTATGGTTGCCACCTCGAAAGGAGCCACATGCCGAGGCACTGCTACGTGCTCCGGGTGTTCACTCGAGGCGATGAGGGAGGCAACCACCTGGGGGTGGTCACCGATGCCACCGGCCTGACTGCCGATTCGATGCAGGCCATCGCCGTTGAGCTTGGCTTCTCGGAAACCATCTTTCTCGATTGGGAACAAGAAGAGGTTCCCCGCGGTGCGGATCTTCACGCCCGGGAGCCGAGACTCCCGTTTGCCGGGCACCCGCTGGTCGGGATGGCCTGGACGCTCAAAAACTCGGGCCCGGTGGTCCCGATACGCTGCAGCTGCCGCGGCCTTCGACGTATGCGATCCGGTTCGAAGGGGACGGAGCGGCGATCGACGTTCCCCTTGATCAGCCGGTGCGTTCGGCTCCCCAGCGGCGCTCGTGGCCGCGGCGGTCGATCTGCCCGGGCCGGTTTCGGCCGCTGGGTGGACATGCCGGTGCCGTATCTGCTGATCGAGGCAGAATCGCCGGCGGCTGTCGCCTCGGCCACTCCTGCTCCCGAGGATGTCTTTCCAGGAGGCCGGCGCAGACATGGTCTACCTGTACGCATTCGAGTCACCAGGAGCGGTGCGGGCCCGGTTCTTTGCTCCCGGACACGGCGTTTTCGAGGATCCGGCGACCGGCAGCGCCGCCGTAGCGCTGGCCGCCGCCCTGCGGACCGAAGGCCGGATCTTCGGGCGAACTGGCAAGTCAGCCAGGGAAGCGAGATCGGTCACCCGTCCACGATCAATCTGCCATGGGACGCTGGCCGAGCCAGGATCGGGGGGACCGTGCGCAAGGACGAAGTTCGGTGGCTGGAGACCTGACCCGTGACACCGATTCGTCTTCCACTCACCGAACCGGACGGGCCCCTCGACTTGCAGGTTCGAACGTCCGAAGAAGGACTCGGTCATCTGCTCGAGGATTGGTCGATGCAGGGGCGCATACGGAGACGCCATTCCGGGCGATGTGTACATGCCCGCCGAACAGACGCCGCCTGGGGTGATGGTCGTGGCGATGCACGGTCGCCGGGGGTCATCGCAAGGCTCCCGTACGTGCGCGGCGCCGCCAAGCGTTGGTCCCGGGACGGCCTGGTGGTGGTCGCCATCGACGCTCCCTATCACGGGGATCGGGCGCTCGATCAGGTCCCCGATCTGGCCCGCAACGAACCTTTTCTCATTCAGACCGTCGGCGATCTTCGCCGGTTGTGCTCGGCGATCGAGTCCGACTCGCGTTTGGTGGCCGCACCCCTCGGATATCTGGGGTTCTCGATGGGAGCTCTGGTCGGCGTCCCACTTCATGGCGTCGGAGCCCGGATCCGGGCAGGTGTGTTTGCGGTCGGTGGAGCCACCGGCACCGGAACCACCGATCCTGCGACCTATGCGCCCCTGATCCGGGACCGGCCGGTGTTGCTGGTGAGCGCAGATCGGGATGAGTTCTTCAGCCGTGCCTCGGTCACGGCACTGTATGAGGCTTTCGGCGGTTCCCAGGAGCTGCTGATGTTTCCCGGGTACCCACGGCAACTGGCAGCATCCGGGTCGTCGCTATCGGGCGATGTTCGATTTCTTCTCGGCGTCCATCTGCCGACACGAGTTGGGACCGAGGCGCGCTCCTGTTCTTAGACTGCACCCATGGCTACTGAAGGATCAAAGTCGGCGGTGATCGCCGCTCTCATCGGAAACTCGCTGATTGCGGTCGCGAAGTTCGTCGTCGGCTTCCTCACTTCGAGCGCGGCGATGATCGCCGAGGCCTTCCACTCGGTTGCCGACTCGGGCAACCAGGTGCTGCTTGTTGCGCGGCATCAACGTGTCGCAAAAGGCCGCCCACCGTCCGTCACCCCTTCGGACGCGGCAAAGAGGTCTACTTCTGGAGCTTGATGGTGGCGGTGATGTTGTTCGTGGCCGGCGGGGTGCTGGCCATACAACGGGGAATCGACGCCATCCAGCATCCCCACGAGATCACGAGCTTCACCCCCAACTACATCGTGCTGGGAGCCGCCATCGTTATCGAGGGATTTACGTTCCGGGTGGCGTTACAAGCATTTCAACGCAGGTGCGGGGGTCGCGCGGCATGTGGCGCAGCATCCGCGAGACCAAAGACAGTGCCCTGCTGGTCGTTTTGCTCGAGGACAGTGCGGCCATGCTGGGCCTGGTGTTTGCCGTCATCGGACTGGCCATTGCCCAGGCGACCGGCAACGAGGTCTGGGACGGGGTTGCCTCAGTCGCCATCGGGATTCTGCTGGGGGTCGTCGCGGTGCTACTGGCCACGGAGACCAAGCAACTGCTGTTCGGCGAGGCGGCCGGCCGCCGCGATCGGGCGGCCCTGCGGATGTCGGTGCTGTCGCTGCCCGAAGTGGAAACTGTCGGTCGGCTTGCTGACCATGCACATGGGCCCCCAGGAGATCCTGGTCAACCTCGAAGTGGATCTCGTCGACGGGCTGGCCGACCACGAAGTCGAGCAGGTCATCGACCAGATCGAGTCGGAGATCCGAAAAGTGCTCCCCGGAGCCGCGAACATTTTCGTCGAGCTCGAGACCCGAACCAATGGCTGAGGCGTCCGCCCCGGCCTCCTCGGCGAACCTGGGCGCCGGGATTCGACACTCTGGCGCTGGCAATTGAGCTTCGTTGTCGGGTAGGCGCCGACATCTTCCGAGCGAATGGCGAAGTCGAACCCACGACGGGCCAGCATCAACCCACCGCCGGATCGCAGGACGCCGTGTTGCTCGGGCCGCCCAGCTGGCCGTCGGCACCGAACATCCGATGCGTCTGACGGTGGACAGCGACATCCCGGTGGGCCGAGGATTGGGTTCGTCGGCCGCCGCCTTCGCCGCCGGAGCGCTGGCCGCTTGGCGGACGGCTGGTGTGGAACCCGAGCCGGGAAAGACTGTTTCGCCTCGTCGCCGAGCCTCGAGGGTCACCCCGACAACGCCGCGGCCGCAGTTTTCGGTGGTCTGCAGATCGGTCGACGTCGTCGGCGCCGCTCACCGATTGACGCTGCATCCTGGCTTCTGCCTGGTTGTGGCCGTGCCGGATGCGATTCTTTTCACCAATGACGCCCGCGCCGTCCTGCCCGCCTCGTTCTCGCGAGAGATCGTGGTCAGATCTCTGCAACGAGCCGTTGCTCTGATCGAGGGCTTGCGGTCCGGCCAGCCGGAACTGCTGATGGCAGCGGGTGACGACGAGATCCACGAGCGACCGAGATCCGCGCTCAATCCGGCCGCCACCCTGTTGATCGAAACGAGCCCTCACCGCCGGAGCGGGCTTTGCCTGCTGGTCGGGCGCCGGCCCTTCAGTGCTGGCTTTGGCCTCCGTTTCCCAACAGGCCGAAGTTGCCGCAGCCATGGCGTCCGTTCTCGACGGCCGAGGAGAGGTCTTACCCCCGAAATCGCCGTTGCCGGGATCTTGTGACCGACTTCGTGCTGATTGTTGGGCGAGTAGTTTGACTGTATGGACGCCGGGGCGGCCTTTGTCGCGAGATCAATTGAGAGCCACCTTGGGGCACGGCCCGATCACCTGATCCAAATGCCGCTCGGGCTATGGCGAGGAAGTGTTCGAAGCCGTATTCGACGACCGCACGGTGGTGTTCAAGGCGGATCGAGAGGTTGGCCAAGGCCAGTGGTTCTCGAGGCATGGGCCCATCAACGAGCTAGAGAGCTAGGTGCGCCGGTTCCGAGGGTCCTGGCCACAGATCTTGGGCGGGAAACCTATCCCCGCAATTTCATCATCATCGAGAAACTGCCTGGAGTACCCCTCGCGCAGGCTGATCTGGGCGGTGGAGGAACGTCACCGTTTGATCCGTGAGGCGGGATGGGCTATCCGAGCCGTTCATGAGATCGGGATTCCCGGTTTCGGACTGCTAGAGGAATCGACGTATCTGCGCACTGCTCAGGTGCAGGGCGAGTACGACTCGTGGGGAGAGTTTCTGAATCAGGTGCTGGACCTCACCCTCCCGGTGCTTCGGGCCGGTGGGGTGATCGATGACGCTGAGGTAGATCGCGTCGATCAAGCCGTGGCCGATCATGCCGACTACCTCGAACTGGGTCCGGTCGGACATCTCCTCCACGGCAAATTCGATCCGGCCCATGTACTGGTCGATGATGGGCGAGATCACCGGCATCGTCGATTTCGGTGATCGACGCAGCGGCGACCCGGCGTGGGACCTGGGCGGGTTCCTGGTGGACCATCTCGCCGAGACCGGCTACCTGCTGGCCGGCTACGACGCCGACAAGGACCGGACCGCGGCCTTTGAAGTGACGATCCCTCTCTACGGCGGCCTGCGGGCGTTGCTGGCTGCCCGGCGAGCCCACGACGAGAGCCGCTGGCACGATCGCGACCACCTTCTGGCCGTCGGCGATGCTTCATTCAACGCACTCGGTCATCCGGGGTCCTAGGCATCCGGGGCGTCCCGCGTTTGCGCTAACCCTGTTGAGCAGGCAAGCTATTGGCTCCGAATCCGTCTATCCGAGGTTTGCATGGGCTCGCTGGTTAAGAAGCGGCGCAAGAAGATGAGCAAGCACAAGTACCGGAAGCGCCTCAAGGCCAACCGGCACAAGCGCAAGAAGTAGCTACCGGCTCTTCCGGCCGGTTTAAGAGGCGCCGACCACGCCCTGGCTCACCAGCAGAAACAACTCTGCGCTGTTTCGCGCGCCCACATTGCAGTTGATCACTCGACCTCGAGTATCTGCTTGGCCATTGCCAGTTCTGAGTGGCGAACCAGAAGTTGGATTCTCCCCACGGAGACCCCGGGATACATCCCCCCGATATCATCGGCCGCCACCCTGGCCTCAATTCCTTCGGCGGCGAGGTGGGCGCGGGCCAACTCAGCCTCGGCGGTCGTGAAGCATTCGATGACTTCGATGAGCTCGTCCCCAGGCACGATCAATCATCGCCTTTGAGGAACTGTTCGATCTCGTCGACCAACTGGTCGGCGACGGCCGGGTAAACCGCCTCGCCGGAACCCTCTTCGAGCCGGTGCACGTAGGTAGACAGGTCATCAGATGTGTCCATCGCCTGATTGACCCGGGAGTCGAACTCTCCGGCCTCGACGGCCAACTCGGTCGCCTCGATGGATATCCCCGCAATCAGCACCGCCTTGGACAGCAGGGCCAGCATTGCCTTGGGGTTCTCATTGGCGGCCAGGTAATGGGGGGTGGCGGCCCACAGGCTGACGGCCTTCATGCCCGCCTCAGCACAGGAGAGGTTGACGACACCGGTAATGCCGGTGGGGCCCTCATAGTCGGAAGTCAATAGCTGGTAGCTTTCTATGGTGGCCGGATCGGTGGCTACGCCAATGATGGGTACCGGCAACGTATGGGCGACCTGGCCGATGAAGGCCCCCAAGGTAATTACCTCTTGCACGCCGACCGACTGGAGGATTTCGACGATGTGAGTTGCGAACGTGACCCAGCGGTGGTGGGGCTCCTCGCCGAGGACGACCACAAGATCGCGTTCCTGATCGGGAAGCGGGATTGCGTAAAAGCCGACCACCGGCCACGTGATATCGCGGGTGCCCCCGGCAGTGATCTCGACTTCGGGCCGGCGTTTCTGAAAGTTGAAAAACTCCTCGGGAAGAATCACGGCAAACGGTTCAATGTCCTCGAATTGATCGAGTATGAAGCCGACCGCCCCTGATGCCGCGTCGGCGGCGTCGTTCCATCCTTCGAAAGCGACCACAGCCACCGGATTGCGGAGTTCGGGTCGGGTTTCCCATTCGACGACGTCCATTGCTCTCCAGAGTAGTTGTGCGTTGGAATAGGCGACGGGGGCCTACTGAAGGTGGCATCCTGTCCTCCATGGTTAGCGCACGGCTGGAGAAGTGGATTCGATCCAATTACGTAGGCATTTCTGCCGATGCGGTGCTCAGAGAGCTGGTGGATCTCGAAAGTCGCCCCGACGATTTGGGTCGGCAAGACCAGGAACGGATGCAGGCCGCCCTGGCTTTCATCGGGGAGGATGACATGATCCGATTCCGCTCCGGCGTCGAATTGCTGCGAATCGACTGGCGCGATGTGCTGGTTATGGGCGGCCTCGGTGATGAGACGTGGCCGGCCGACCTCGACCGGCTCCTCAACGAACCCTGAACGCCGCACAATGGGGAAATGGCGCATCCGGCCGCAAGAAGGGCCGTCTGGATCTACCGACCCGCGGCTGAGCCGGCTGATTGCGGATAGCCTTGGTTCTTGTCGTCTACCGCCGAGGTGTTGGTGATGAAGGTTCTCGTGGCTACGGCCAGCAAGCACGGGGCAACTACCGAAATCGGCGCGGCCATCGCCGATACTCTGCGTGGACGGGGACTAGATGTGACCCTCGCTCAGGCAGATGAGATCGGGAGCGTCGAAGGATTTGATGCGGTCGTGCTGGGTAGCGGGGTCTACGCCGGTCAATGGATCAAGGCAGCCAAGAGCCTCGTCGACCAAAACGTCCAGATACTGGCGAACCTTCCGGTTTGGTTGTTCTCCAGCGGTCCCATTGGTGATCCTCCTCAGCCGGAAGAGGATACGGTGGAAGTGGACCACATCCTCGAAGCCATCCAACCGCGCGGCCACCACGTTTTTGCGGGGAAACTGATCAAGAGCGATCTCGGTTTTGCGGAGCGGGCCATCGTGGCCGCCGTCCGATCCCCCGAGGGCGATTTCCGGGACTGGGACGAGATCAAGCAGTGGGCCGATTCAATTGCCGGCGCCCTGGTGGATTGACGATCCAACCGTCGCTAGCGGTGGAGGCTCTCCGACGGAGGGTCTATGACCAATTCCAAGCCGGGTCCCGGGGAGGCGGAGGAGATAGCGACGGAGGTGAGATCGGGGATTCTGACGAGTGGATCAACCGGCCAGGTCTGATCGCCGACGGCGATAACCGGTACGCCCGCGGCTCGGGCGGCTAGGGCACCGCTCGGTGAGTCCTCAAACGCAATGCAGCGGTCTGGCACGCTTCCGAGTAGTGCGGCGGCCTTTTGAAACGGCTCCGGGTTTGGCTTCCCCGCGACGACATCCTCGGCGGTGACCAAGATTCCCGGGACGGCGAGGCCGGCGCCATTCCACCGAGCATTGGCCAGTCGACGGCTGGCCGATGTGACAATCGTCCACGAACCGGTCGGCAGTTGTTCGATCAGTTCTCGGGCGCCGGCCATCGAGCGGGTGTCCGCAGCCAGAGAGACTTCGATGTCTTCCAAGCGGGACACGGCCCGTTCGAGAAGGTCAGGGCCCAGGTATCTCCCGAGTGTGTCTGAAGCCCGCACCCCGGCGAGCTCGCTCAGCAAACGGTCAACCGGCAAGTCGAACTCCCTGGCAAGCTGAACCCAGGCTGCTTCGACCTTCCCGCGGGAGTCGATGAGCACGCCGTCGTTGTCGAAGAGAATCGCCTCAATCTCGAGTCGCACGACCACAGGCTACGGGCCCGTCCGAGCAAGACTTCCCAAGTACGATGGAGACATGCCCCGGCGGCCCACTCAACCGATGCCCGAGGACGTGCGACGGGCCCTAGACGAGGCGGCGCTGTCGGAGAGCTACAACCTGCGACCGTTCTATCAGCGGAACGACTACCTGGCGTGGATCGGCCGAGCGAAACGCCCCGAGACTCGCCGAAAACGGCTGCTCCAGATGCTTGAAGAACTAGAGCTGGGAGGCATCTACATGGGAATGGACCACCCTCCCAGCAGAAGATCGTGAGAATTCCGAACCGGGTCTAGCTGTTCGGGCGGCGCCAGCCTGCCGGATCGGCTTCATTCTGCCGCACCGGGTTGCCACTACCCTCTCGACGTATGCCTGATCGCTGCATCCGCGTTGCCGCCAAGGCCGTCATCATTTCCGGCGGTGAGATTCTCCTGACCCGCAATCTCCATCCAGAAGATCCCGATGGCGAGTTCTTTCTGCTTCCCGGCGGAGGTCAGAACCATGGGGAGGCGTTGGATGCATGCCTACGGCGCGAAGTGTGCGAAGAGACCGGCTACCCGATCGAAGTCGGGGACGTGTTGTGGGTGCGGGACTACATCGGAGCCAGCCACGAGTTTGCGGCCTACGAGCCGGAGGTACACCAGATCGAAGTGATGTTCTCTTGTTCGGTCGACCGGTCACTTCCTCCTAGCGTGCCAGTCGAAGAAGACGCCTGGCAGCTGTCCGTGGACTGGATCCCCGTCCAAGATCTACCCGGCCTGCGGTTCTTCCCGTTGGCGCTCGTACCGCACCTTGTGGACCTGATCGGCGACGGCGTCGGGGTTCCGCACTACCTCGGCGACGTGAATTAGAAGAGAGCTTCTCGTTTCTCGTTTCTAGTTTCTCGTTTTGGCGCGGGATCTCTCTTGTCCCCCTTCCCGCCAGCGGTAATCAATCGCGGTACTTCCGCGAGTTCCCCTCCCTGCCAGGGAGGGGAAGCGTCGCCCGGAGGGCGAAGCAGGGGAGGGTCAGGCGTTAGCCAGACGGTCTCGGGGCGAGGCGTGACGCCCATCCCCCTCGCTTCGCTCGGGAACTTCCCCCTTTCAGGGAGAAGTCAGTGCCCCAATTTGAGAGGCGAGCCGATGTGTCGCACTTGTCGCGCAATGCAACACCGCTCGCGGGAGAGGGTGGAAAGAAGGCCGCGCTGATAGGCAAACATGCCAAGAGCGGGCTACGCGTTGAACCTTCTCAGGCGGAGGCTGTTGGTGACCACAGACACGCTGGAAAAGGCCATGGCGGCGGCGGCGAACATCGGATTGAGGAGCCCGGCGGCCGCCAGGGGAATCATGGCTACGTTGTAGAAGAAGGCCCAGAACAGGTTCTGCCTGATGGTCCGGAAGGTAGCCCGCGCCAGCTTCATGGCGGTTTCCGCCAAGGTCGGGTCTCCAGACATGAGGATGACGTCTCCGGCTTCGATAGCAACATCCGTTCCGGTACCGACGGCCATGCCGAGGTCGGCTTGGGTGAGCGCAGGAGCGTCGTTGATCCCGTCACCGACAAACGCCACCGTCTTGCCCTGCGCTTGGAAGTGCCGGACTTGGTCGGCCTTTTCGCCGGGCATGACTTCGGCCACGAACGAACCAATTCCGACCTGCTCCGCGATCGAGGCAGCCGTGCGATGGTTGTCTCCCGTGATCATGGCGACTTCCACCCCCAGGCGGCCTAACGCTTCCACCGCCGGGCGGGCGCTGGCCCGCAGCGTGTCGGCCACTGCCAGCACGCCTTTCGCTTCAGAGTCCCAGCCAACCAAGAACGCCGTCCGGCCTTCGCTTTCCAGCCGGCCGGCTTCTTCGCGGTAGCGGTCGGGAATCACTATCCCGTGGTCGACCAACAGCTTGGCTCGCCCGACAATCACCTGCACACCATCCACGGTGCCGCGTACTCCCAAGCCGGCGAAGTTCTCGAAATTTGAGGGTTTCCCCAACTCGATGTCCCGTTCCTCGGCGCCCAACGCGACGGCCCGGGCGACCGGATGCTCGCTGGCCGCCTCGACCGATCCCGCCAGGTAGAGAAGGCGGTTTTCATCCTCGTCGGTTTGAATGTCCGAGAGGCTCATCAGGCCTCGCGTGAGCGTTCCGGTCTTGTCGAACAAGATGGTCTCGATACCGCGCGACCGTTCGAAGACCTCGGCTCCCTTGAATATCACGCCCAGCTCCGCACCACGTCCGCTCCCCACCATGATCGCGGTCGGGGTGGCCAATCCGAGAGCACAAGGACAAGCAATGATCAGAACGGCCACCGCCGCGATCAACGCCTGGGCGCCGTCGTTGGTCGCCAGGAACCACACCCCAAAGGTGCCCAGCGCGATCAGCAGGACGATAGGGACGAATACTCCAGAGATACGGTCCGCCAGTTTCTGGACCGGTGCTTTGGATGCCTGGGCTTCCTCGACCAAGTGGACAATCTGGGCCAAAGCGGTGTCAGATCCCACCTTGGTGGCCTTGATCGTCAACAAGCCCTGCTGGTTGATGGTGGCTCCGAATACGGCATCCCCGGGCCCCTTGTCGATAGGCACCGACTCGCCGGTCAACATGCTCTCGTCAAGCGAAGAGTGTCCGTCCTCAATGGCTGCGTCCGTGGGCACCTTTTCGCCAGGCTTGACCAGTATCAGATCTCCTACCCGGACGTCTTCGATGGGAACCATCGCGGGCTCCCCGTTGCTTATGACCCGTGCCTGCTTGGCGCCCAACTCCAGCAGCTTGGTGATGGCTGCCGAGGCGCGTCCCTTGGCGCGTGCCTCGAAGAATCGGCCCAGCAGATATGAGAGTGATGATGGCGCCCGCAGTCTCGAAGAAAACCGGTTGAGAGTTGAAGAAGGCCCAGACCGAATAGCAGTACGCCGCGAGGGTCCCGATCGAAACCAACGTGTCCATGTTCGCTCCGAAAGACCGGAGACGCTTGATAGCGGCATGTGGAACTGTCTCCCGAAGAAGAACTCCACCGGCGTGATCAGGACCCATTGGGTGATCAGACTCCACCGGGCGTCCTGTCCGGTCATGGCCAGGACGATGACCGGCAAGGTCAAAAGCGCGGCCGCCACGAAGTTCCTCCATTGGAAACGGACTTCCTCGTCGTACCTTTCGACAACGCTCTTGCGTTCCTCTTCCTCCTGGACCAAGTGGATCTCGTAGCCGATCTTGCCGACCGCGTCGGTGAGGAGGCTGAGGTCCAGTCCGGACTCTGCTCGCACCCGGGCTTCCGATCCGGCGAAGTTGACGACGGCCGTTTCAACCCCCTCTTGTTTGTTGAGGATGCGCTCGACTCGTACCGCACATGAGGCGCAGGTCATTCCTTCAACATCGAAGATCAGGCTGCCGTCGTCGGCCCGTCTAGCGGTGAGCGAGTCGGTCATCCGGTTCAACCGGTGGCTACTTCGTAACCCTGCTCCTCGATGGCCGCATGGATAGCGTCGAGTGAGATGGAGGCGTCGTCGAAATCGACGTCGACGGTCCGCCGTTCGATATGGACCTCAACCTTGTCGACGCCTTCGAGGGCGCCGACGGCTCCCTCAATCGACATCTTGCAGTGGTTGCAGGAGATATCGGGCACGGAAATAGTTTCGTTGCTCACAGGTCCTCCCTCATTGCGGCCGGTCCGGTGACGGCTGCTGTGTACTTCATTGTCTCCATCAGTTCATCAACGATTTCCGCCGCGCGACCTTCGGCCACAGCCTCATTGACACACGTTTCGAGGTGATTCTGGAGCAGGATGCGATTGACCCGTTCCAGCGATCCCTGCAAGGCGGAAACCTGTTTCATGATGTCCGGGCAGTAGCGCTCATCCTCGACCATTCCGATTACGCCTTCGAGGTGGCCCCGCACCGTCTTGAGGCGGTTGAGAGCCGAGTGTTGATGGTGTTCTTGCATGACAAGAGTTTACCACCCCACCGGGGGTGGGGTGGGGTGGAGATGGGTGCTCGGAAAGGGTGAGACCCCGGAGGAGGGTTTCCGGGGTCTCAGATGGGCGCCAAACTTCATGGAGGGGGTCCCAGGATGGCGCCAAATTGGCGGATGTGTGGGCTCAGGTGCCTTCGGTAACGACCCGGCCGCGCACGCGGGGGAACCGGACCGGAGCGTGGGCGAAGCAGTATTCCCGCCGGTTGTACTGAGACAACAAGGTACCGCAACCTTGGTCGGCGCAGACCCGGCCTTCACCGAATTTACGGGAGGGTCGAATGCCTCCGCGGAGTTTGTTTCCTTTGAGTGTGTCAGCCATTGGATGGCCTCCTCAGTGTCTGTCCTGGAATCGGTTCAACGCCCTTGGGCGGTCGTTTGTTCCCGATTCTCCGATTCTCTGCCGTCAGAGTTAGGTGACTGTAGCTCGGCGTTTTGCGAATTTCCACTATGTAGATGTTAAAAATTACTCCAGTTTTCCGCCACTTTCAGATGTATTCGTAGTGGCAACGATTCCAGATGAGTGTTTCGGCGGAATTTCGGAGAGGTGAAGGATCGGGAAACAGGGAGAGAGTTGGCGGTTGGCAGTTGTTTCTCGTTTCTCGTCTCTCGTTCTCCACCCTCTCCGCTTCGCCGCCTTCGGCAGCTCCGCGCCTCTCCCGCCGGCGGTGTTGCATTGCAGAACTGATGCGACACTCCGGCTCGCCTCTCAATATGGCACTGACTTCTCCCTGAAAGGGGGAAGTACCCGAGCGCAGCGAGGGGGATGGGGGTCACGCCTCGCCCCGAGACCGTCTGGCTTACGCCTGACCCTCCCCTGCATCGCCCTCCGGGCGACGCTTCCCCTCCCTTGCAGGGAGGGGCAACACATCGACTCGCCTCCCACCATATGCACCGCCACCTTCGGTGAGGGAAGACGCCAAGACCGTCGCACACAAACCGCGATAGATCACGGCCAGCGGGCGAGGCAAGTCATCAGTTGCCAGTTGCCAGTTGCTTGGTGCTTGGTGCCTGAAACCTGAAACCTGCTGCCTGAAACTCGACTTCACTCAATCCCGATGTGGCGCAGAAACGCCTCATTGGAGGGTTCACGGCCGAGGAAGTTCCTCAAGAGTTGATCGCCGTCCAAAGAACCACCGGGCTCGAGGATCTCCCGGCGATACCTCATTCCGACCACGGGGTTGGTCGCTCCTTCTTCAATGAAACGACTGAACATGTCCAGACCGAAGACCTGCGACCACAGATACCCGTAGTACCCGGCGTCGTAGCCACCCAGAAGATGCCCAAAGCTGGCTGGGAAGAAGGTTCCCTCATGAGGAGGGAGCAATCCGACTGATTCGGCCTGCTCGTGGATGACGTCCAGGTCGCTGTGATCGCCCGGGCCGTGCAAACCCATGTCAAAGACTCCAAATGAGACCTGGCGAAGAGTGTGCAGCGCCACGTTCAAGTGCCGGGCTCTCACGAGATCACGAACCAAATCCTCGGGGATGGGCTCGTCGGTTCGGTAGTGGCGAGCAAACGTCTGCAACACCTGGGGTTGCCAACACCACTCCTCCATGATTTGGCTGGGAGCCTCGACGAAATCCCATTCGGTATTTGCCCCGGAGAACCTGGAGAAGTCGGCTTTGGTCAGCGACATGTGAAGGATGTGGCCGAATTCATGGAAAAGCGTCTCAACTTCCGTGTGCTGGAGCAACGATGGTTTGTCGGCCGTCGGTTTGGTGAGATTGGCCACGATGGCCGACACGGGCCTTCGATAAGTGCCGTCGGCTTCTCGGTGTCCAGGGTAGAGAGGAAAGGCCGCGGCGTGGCTGTACTTGCCGTCGCGGGGAAAGAGATCAGCGTAGAAGTAGGCCAGGTGTTCGCCGCTGGCGGCGTCGAGTATCTGGTACAGCAACACATCTTCGTGCCAGGCTCGAGATTCGGGCACCGGTTGATAGGTCAGGCCAAAGACAGCCGCGGTCAGATCAAACATCCCGGCGATGACATCTTCGAGCTTGAAGTACTCGGCTACCCGGTTGGTGTCGACGCCGTAGTCCCTCAAACGGAGCTTGCGTGTCGTAGTACCGCCAATCCCAAACCTGCAGGTCCCGGGAGCCGGTGTCCTGGGCGAGCATCTCCGCCATGGCGGCGATCTCCGCATTTCCTTCTTCCGAGAGCGGTGGAACCAATTCGGCATAGAACGCTTCGACGGCCTCAGGGTGTTTGGCCATCTTCTCTTCCATCTGATAGTGGGCCCAGGAATCAAGACCGAAAAGTTGGGCGATTCGCTCCCGGGCCTCAACGGCTTCCTGAAGGACCGGTCGGTTGGCTTCCACCGCCCGACTGCTGAACTTGAAGGAAAGAGCCTCACGCAAGTCGCGGCGCTCCGCTTGCTCGATGAAAAGGGATCACGTCCGGATAGGCCATCGTTACGTGCAGGGTGTCGTTCTCGCCCCGCTGGAGGCGATTGATGAAGTCTTCGGGTAGACCGGCAAGATCCTCACGGGTTACCTCGAGATAGTCCTCGTACTCGGCGATGTTGCGCTGGAAGGCGACCTCGAGTTCCACCAGCCGCTCCCGGAGTCGTTGCACCTCGGACCGTTCCTTGGGAGCCAGCTCATGGCCGGCCCGTCGGAAGTCCCTCAGCAGAAAGGCAACCAGGCGTTGTGCCTCGCCGGTCAAGCGGGCGGCGGCTTCGGTCTCCGCAAAACTCTTGACTGCTGCGAAGAGGTCGGGCCGGAAACTCAGCTCAATCTGCCACTTTTCGAGCCGCTCTTCGGCATCGCGGGCGACCTCCCGGAGGGCCTCGTCCGGGTGGACGTTGCCAAGAAAGGGGCCGCGTCCGTATGTCTCCTGGAGCGCAACCGAGATGGTTTCCAGAGGGCGGATAGTGTTTTCGAACGTCCTCGGTTCATCGAGGGCAATGAGGGCGGCGACGGTTGCCTCGGCCCGGGCGATCTCGTCTGTGACGGCTTCATCAAGGACGGCAGCACTGATCCGGGGGTAATCGAAGAGCATGAGCGAGAACCCTACACGGGGGACGAAATCCGAACGAACCGTTTGATTGCGGTCGCTGCTCAAGGTGCGGTCACTTCACGCCGATTCCGTCTTATGGTCTGGATTCTGTCGATACTCGGCCTTGTTGTTGTCCTGTGCCTCGCCGGCGCGATGGCTTGGGGCATACGGGAGATGTACCGCAGCACTACCGCCATTCGTCTCGAGCGCGCCTTGAATCCCGGTGATGTTCTGGAAATCAATCAAGCCTTTGCCCGGGTCCAGCGCGACGTCTCTCTACGGGGACTGATAAGTTCTTCCCCATGGACACAGGATTGGCGGGCAAGGGCGTCGTTGTCACCGGCGGCGGGGGTGGGATCGGCCAGGCATCGTGAGAGCTTTCGCGGCAGAAGGCGCCGCCGTGGCCGTGCACTACCGGACCTCAGAGCAGGCAGCTCAACGTCTGGCGGCGGAAGTGGGCGGTTCAGCCCTCGGCGCCGACCTCAGGATCGAGCAAGAGGCCGACGACCTCATCCCTCGAGCTGTGGAGGCGCTGGGACGGGTTGACGTCGTGGTGGCCAACGCCGGCGTCTGGCCGCCGGCCGACGAGCCGATCTGGGAGCTCCCGCTTGAGCGATGGAGAGCCACGCTCGATGCCAATCTGACTGCCACCTTCTTGACTGCGCGGGGGTTTCTCCGGCATGCGGCCAAGACCGGCCGGGGAAGCCTGGTGATGATCGCCTCGACGGCAGGCGTTTTTGGCGAAGCGGGGCACGCCGACTACGCCGCTGCCAAAGGCGCCATCCTGTCGGGTCTGTTGCTGAGCGCCAAGAATGAGGCGGCCCGCCTGGGGGAGTCGGTGCGAGTCAACGTGGTGGCCCCGGGTGGACCGTGACCCCGATGACTTCGGAAGCGCGTCGGGACCCGGATCTCGAGGCGCGAGTGACATCGACGATGGCTCTCAAGAAGTTGGGCTCTCCCGAAGATGTGGCGGGCCAGGCAGTAGTGCTGGCCTCCGACCGGCTGTCGGGGCACCTCACCGGGCAGGTGGTCGTGGTGGCTGGTGGCATGGAAGGGCGCTTGGTGCCCTGAGAGTCTTGGCGAACAACATTCTGCGGATCAGTCTCCGGCTTGAAGTCCAGTGATCCGGGATGAATAGCGGCGGTTAGGCTCTGCAGCGTCTGTCTTTCGAAAGGAAGCCTGTGAAGCTGCGGCTCGAGTACTGCGCGGCTTGACACTACACAGATCGTGCGGTCCGCATGACTGAACAACTTTTCGCAGACTTTGAGGATTCAATCGAAGAGTTCACCTTGATTCCTTCGCGGGGTGGAGTCTTCGAGGTCGAGGTGGACGGGGACCTGGTCTATAGCAAGAAGGCCACCGGTCGTCACGCCGAATATGAGGAGGTGGCCGGGCCGATCCGCTCCCGATAGTCCCGTTCTTTCGTCGATTTACCGCGCAGTGCGCCGCTGGTCGACGCCAGAACGGGATCTACCCCCTCCAGGTGACCGGATCGTCGAGGAAGGCGACCTCGTTCGCCGTCGATCCAGGTCGCCAGACACCTTGGTGGTGCGTAGTTCGTCCGGGCTCGCCTCGACCGGGTCCCGGTCGAGGACCACGAAGTCGGCCGGGCTGCCCAAGCGCCAGCGGGGCCGGTTCGCCCATGGCCCGGGCGGCACCATCGGTGAACAGTGCCAGCGCCTGGGTCCCGGATAGCGCCTCCTGGTGCGGTTCGATTCCCGCCCGATCACGGGCAGCCGCCATTCCCCACAACGGATGAGGTGGTTCGACGGGACAATCCGAGCCACCGGCCAGAGGCACCCCGGCCGCGGCCAGCGACGCCAGCGGGTACGCGTGGGCGAGCCGTTGCGGGCCGAGTCGCTTCTCGAGCCAGGTTGGCTTCAGATGCCATGAAGGCCGGCTGGACACAAGCGGTGAAGCCGCCGGAGGCAAAGCGAGCGACCAGATCCGGCGTCAGGATCGAGGCGTGTTCCACCCGCAGATCGGCCGGGTCGGCCCCCTCCGCCACGAGCTTGTCGAACAGATCGAGCACCCGGGCGTTGGCAACGTCGCCGATGGCATGCACGGCCACCTTCCCGCCCAGGCGCAGAGCGGCCCGTGCTCGCGCCACCACTTCCACAGGATCGAGGCGCAGCGTGCCGCCTTCGCCCGGCTGGTCGGCGTAGGGGGCGCTCATGGCCGCGGTATGACCGCCCAGGCTGCCGTCGGCAAATTCCTTGAGTCCGAGGAACCGCAGGCGCGGACCCGACCTCCCGGATCGACGGAGGCTGCCTGTTCGAGTTCGGCCGAATCCCCGGCGATGACCAGCACCGCCAGCTTGAGGGGGAGCCGTGGTGCGATGTCGAGGAGAATCTGCGATTCGTTGCCGGTGTCACACCACGGTCCGGCGCCGACCGCAACGATGGCGCCGAGCGATGTGAGACCGAGGGTCGCCAAACCGTGCAGAGGCGGCCAGTACTGACTTCCGGATCGGGATCGGCCGTCAAACCGCTCAGAGCGGTTGCCACCCTGTTCGATGGCGGTTTCCCGCAGGATCCCGTTGGGAAGCCCGAATTCGTCGCGATCCAGGATCCCGCCGATCGGGTCGATGGACAATGGACCCGATACCGGCCGTTTCGAGAGCCCGGGTGTTGGCGACGGCAATGTGGCCGCAGTACCGGTAAACCAGCACGGGCCGGTCGTCGGCCGCCAGGTCTAGATCATGTCGGGTCGGGAGGCGCCGCTCTCGAAGGGTCTCATCGTCCATCCGGATGGCTATCAGTGGCTCTCCGGCCGGAAGCTCGGCGGCAGCCGAGCGGATGTCGGGTGAGGAGCTCATCGAGGTCAGCAGCCTCCTTCAGGGTCGTTCTGGCTGAGCGATTGCGCATAGGGGAGTGGATGCATGTGGGCGTCGCGAAACCCGGGGACGATACGTGCAGCCCGGGAGATGTCGCTCGGCGTGCCCGGGTTCCCGCAGGTCGGCGGCCCACCCGACAGCGGCGACCCGCCCGTCGCGGATCAACAGAGCGTCGCCGACAATCCCCGACCCAGACCGGATTAGGTCGGCGGCGACGAAGCGCGTGGTCATCGGCGCCCTGATTGCATGACCACCGGTCCGGGGTGGCCCTTCATTCTTTCGCTCCCCAGCGGCCGGTGAAGAACCAGATCGGCCAAAGGTTTGCGTCCCCGGGGGATGGTCGACCGGATGCCCTTGCGGAGCTGCGCTCTCCCTCCGTGTCCGGGTACCCAAAGGCCAGGACAAAGCGGCACCCGTGATCGTCGGGCACGTTGAGTCGTTCCCGGGCGCATGTCTCCCGATGCAGAGTGACCGGGCACGAACCAATGCCCAGGGCGGCAGCCGCCTCCATCATGTTCTGTGCTGCCCGGCCTATGTCGAAGTCACCGCCTCCCGGTAGCCGGACGAGGGCCACCACCAGAGGCGCCCCGATCAGGGGCCGGTGAAGCTGCCGCACTCGGCCAGCCGTTGCCGCTCGCCCGGATCGGTGAGGACGACGAACGCCCAGGGTTGGGTGTTCTTGGAGCTCCCCGTCCACCGGCCGGCTTCGAGGATCATCTCGATTTGATCTTGGCTCTATCGGACTCCGGGTCGGAACACGCGGACGACCCGGAGACCGACGATCCGTTCGTAGGTGTCGGGCGACGGCTCAAACGGTTTCATTGATCACCTCGTTGTGGGCAGAATCCGAGCCTACCGGCGCCTCCAGTTGTCGGGCTAGAGAAACCCCGGAGGAATGGCGCCGGCTACTCGCTCATGCGCAGACGTTCCCGAGTGCCGAGTTGGACGCGACCAGGAGCGAGTCTCCGGGACGGGCGGGTTCGCCGGCCAGGTCGGTTGTCCGTCCTCCCGCCTCCAAGATGAGCAAGATCCCGGCCGCCACATCCCACGGGGCCAGTTTCATTTCCCAGAAAGCGTCGTAACGGCCGCACGCGACCCAGGCGAGGTCGAGCGAAGCTGTGCCCATGCGCCGGACACCTTGGACGTGAGCAAGCATTGCACCCAAGACCTGTGCGTAGGCGGGTCCAAACTGGCGACGGTCGTAAGGAAACCCGGTCGCCACCAGGGCTGCCCCCAGGTCGGCCTGACCGGAAACGGAAATCGGCTCTCCGTTGCACCGGGACGCCGCTCCCCGCCGCGGCGGTGAAGACCTCGTCCCGGAACACGTCCACCACGACGCCCACCCGGGGCACCCCATGTTCGTACAGGGCGACGGATACCCCGACGTGGGGGACCCCGTGGAGGAAGTTGACCGTGCCATCCAGACGGATCGATGATCCACAGGCGCCCTTGGCCGAGAGCCTCGCCTCCGCTTTCCTCGGCGAGGATGTCGTCCGCGGGCCGGGTGGCCTTGATGGCGGAGATGATCACCGCTTCTGACTCGCGATCAGCCCCGGTGACCGGATCGACCTCACCTTTGAAGTCGGCGCCCTGGAGCCGACCCACCCAGGGTTTGATGGCCTCAACCCCCCTGCTGGGCGGCTGATACGGCGAGGTCGAGGTCTTGCTGAAGGGAAGCTTCCATGCGGCTGACTCTAGGGCCGGTCGAAGGATGGTCGGCTCGGGTCGCGTGCTATGGGTGAGGCCGGTCATAGAATCCTCCGTCATGATTTCTGTGCTTCTCGGCGCCCTGGGTGGATTCCTGCTGTGGGCAGCCTTTCCGCCCCTTGGTCTGGGGGCTCTGGTGTTCGTCGCGCCCGTCCCTCTATTGGTAGGGGTGCGGAGGGCGGATTCGGGACGTCAGGCGTTGCTGACGGGATTGGCCTTCGGAGTTCGCGTTCTTCGGGCCGTTGCTGGAGTGGATCGCCGAGATGGGCGTCATCGCCTGGGCGCCGCTGGTGCTTGTGGAGTCTCTCTTTCCGATGACTTTCGCGTGGATGCTTTTCCGCGCCCGCCGCCGTCCGGATTGGCAATGGATGGCGGTGGTGGTTGGCGGTTGGGCGTTGACCGAACTGGCGCGGTCTCTTTTGCCGGTAGGAGGATTTCCCTGGGGCTGGCTGGGATATGCCATGAGCGGTTTCGATGGCGCCCGCGGTGCCGCCCAATGGATTGGCGTGTCCGGGTGGACCGTGCTCGCCATGATGGTGGCGGGCGGGATGGCGCTCTGGTTGCAAGCCCGTCGGGGTGCTGTCTGGGCCGCGATTGCGGCATCGGTGGCTTTGGCCATGGTGGGGGCTGGATCTCTGTGGCCTGCCAACGCCGATGGAGAGAGTCTCCAGGTCGCCCTCGTTCAGGGCAACAGCCCTTGTCCGGCCGAGCGGTGCGCCAACGAACGTCAGCAAATCACCCAGAGCCACCTCGATCTCACTCGATCTCTGTCCGCCGGTATCTTCGATCTCGTGGTGTGGCCGGAAAGCTCGACAGGCTATGCCACCGATCCCACCGTGAATCCGGAGGTCGCCGGTCAGATCACGGCCGAAGCCGTCCGATTGGGCAGTTACCTATTGGTTGGTGGTGATCGTCCGGTTGATGAGGACCACTTCGCCAACGTGAACCTGCTGGTTGATCCTGACGGAAACATCGTTGGCGAGTACCTCAAGACCCACCCGGTGCCGTTCGGTGAGTACATCCCCTGGCGACCAGTCTTTGGATGGACGGAGAATTTTCGGGCGGCGTCTCGCGACATGCTGCGCGGTGAGGGTCCGGTCGTCTTCCCGACGGATTGGGGTTCGCTTGGTTCGGTGATCTCGTTTGAGGGAGCCTTTGCTCGCATCATGCGGGGTCCGGTGCGGGACGGAGCCAAGTTGCTCGTGGTGGCGACCAACAACTCGAGCTACGGATTGGGTCCGGCGTCTGATCAGTTCATCGGTATGACTCGCATGCACGCATCGGCTCTGGGAGTCGATGTGATCCATGCCGCCCTGACCGGCCGCTCGACGATCATCTTCGACAATGGCACCGTCGGACCGGTCACCGGTCTCTTCACCGCCGAGGTTCTCACCGGCCAGGTTCGAGTGCGTTCTTCGGGCAATACCGTCTACACGACGTTGGGCGAATGGCCCTATCTCCTCGCGATCCTCTGGTTTCTCGCGGCGCTATTGATCTCCTACAGGAATCGGGCCTAGCGACCGATCTCAAAGCACTCAGCTCGATGTACCCGGGGCGAGAACTGACCACTGACTACTGATGACTGACGACTTTGTTTTTATCAATCCCTTAACCGTTCCTTGGAAGGCCGTTAGGAGACGATCAAGGAGCCTGGCACGGGGTAGGGGACCTGCGTTGCTGAGGGCGTGCCGAAGAGAGAGCGAAGGTAGATATGGCGCGATGGCTTTGGTCGTCCGATGAGATAGCCGACAGGTTCCCTGCTCCGCGAAGGCGGATGCGGGGTCTCCAGCTTGCCTTCCTGCTGGCGGCAGTGCTCATGGTCGGCGTTGGGTTTGTGTTTCTGACCCCCGGCGCTGATGCCAAACAGAAGTTCATGTCCGGCTTCGCCCAGGCCTACCCGGCCGCGGCAGGTACGCCACTCGACTCCTGCCTTCTTTGTCATACCGACCCGGTCGATCCCGATGAGGACAACCTCAACGACTACGGCGAAGACTGGGAGGATGGCGACTTCGGCGACAAGGACTATCTGGCCTCTGCCCTGGTCAATCGGGACTCCGACGGTGATGGTGTCAAGAATGGGCAGGAGATCCAACAACTTTCCCTGCCTGGCGATCCCACGAGCAGCACACCCCCCACAACCACTACGACCGTGGCCGGGACGCCTCCAGATGGTCAAGCGCTGTACTCGGCCCGGTGCGCGGTGTGTCACGGCCCCAACGGGGGTGACCTGAGCGGCACCTCGCTGGGACGGTCGACCTTCATCAATATCACCGTCAATGGACAGGGCGGTATGCCTCCGCAAGCGAACCTCAGCAACGAGGAAGCCGGCGCCATCTGGGATTACGTCACCGGGACGGTGCCTCCGACCACGACGACCACCCAACCGGGCGCTACGACCACCACCACCCAACCCGCCGGAGGCGCCACGGTATGGGCTCAGCAATGCGCCGTCTGCCACGGAGCCGACGGCGGGAATGTCGTCCCAACCTCTATGAACAAAACTCAACTGGTCTCGCTCATCACCAACGGTGTCGGAACGATGCGCGGGTTCCCAGAATTGGGTACGACGCAGATCAGCAATGTGGCCAACTATCTGTTGAACCTCAGTGTGCCGCCGACGACGCTTCCCGGGGCCACAACGACGACGACCTCGCCTCGTAGCGGAGCGACCGTCTATGCAGCCAGTTGTTCGCTCTGTCACGGCGCCAGCGGTGGAAACCTGCGGGGTCACACGTTGAGCTTGACCCAGATCATCTCTATAACCACCAATGGAGTGGGGACGATGAGCGGCTATTCCAGCAAGCTCAGCAGCGCGGAAATCAACAACGTGTCCCAATACGTGGCGTCGGTGGGGACCAGCGCCGGTGTGACAACAACCACTGTCCCGGCGGGCACCCCCATTTCCGGATCAAACCTCTACATGCAGAACTGTTCCGCTTGCCATGGGTTGCATGGCGAAGGCGGCCCCGGTGGCGGGGTAGCCGGAACGTCAATGAACAGGGGGCAGATCATCTCGATCACGACCACCGGTGCGGGTGGCATGCCAGGCTACAAATCCCAGTTGTCCACCAGCGAGATCGCCGCCATAGCCGATCACATCCTTGGAATGGCGAGCTCCGGCCGGACGACGACCGGTGAGGACGGCGGAGATGGTGCCCCCGTGGGCGAACCTGTCATTCCCCCTGAGCTGGCAGAGGGACACTCCCTCTACGGACAGTTTTGTGCGGCGTGCCACGGGACAGACGGTGAAGGAGGCCTCGGCGGTCCGGTAGCAAACATCAACATGTCCGCGGCGGAACTGGACGAGATAATCCGCAATGGCGTCGGTTCAATGCCGGGATTCGCCGATCGGATGAGCGACGCCGAGATCGATGCTTTGGTCGTGTTCTCCGAGGCGTTGGCTGCGGGAGTCACTTTTGAGATCCAGGAGACGACCACGACCACCAGTTCGGGAGAAGAAACCCTTGCTGCCGGAAATCATCCGACGGCGGTGGCCGGGGATCTCGTTGAAGGTGATTCCGAGGGCGGGTCCTCGCCGATCACCATTGTGGCCATAGCGCTCGGCGTTCTGATAGCGGGAGGCGCCGCTTTTCTGTGGATGCGAGCGGCCCGCAATCTGGTCTCCTGACCGGCGACCCCCGGGCGATTATCAGACCTTGGAGATGGAGTCACCCTGGTGGACCGCGCCCGGTTCGATCACCTTGGCGTTGAGGCCACGCAAGCGGAGATGGCGGCCCGTATCCGAATTTACGAACCGTGCGGCATCCATGCCGAACCGTTCGGCGAACTTGGCGCAACCGGTATGGGGCGGAGCGGTTACCTCGATAACAGCTGAGCCGACGACGAGCCTGGTCCCGGTTGGGAGATTCTCGACCCCCAGGTCCAGATCCACGTAGAGCTGGTCGCCGGCCAGGGCCCACCGATCCCGGTCCCTTGCCAGGAACTCGACAACCCGGGCGTTCATGAGAGTGAGCTGCCGTTCTGCATCAAGACGATCAATGCGGCCGGAACTGCGAGCACTCCAGTTGTCTCCAACCAGACCAACTGCAGCATCGAGCTCGGCCTCCCGGACGACTCGGCGTTCGTCTACGTTCGGGCGTTGCACGATCATCTCGACAGCGCCCAGATCGCGAGGCCCCATGCTCAAGTCATTGAGTTCGGCTTCGAGTTCGGCCGTGGTTCGATGAGGCGCCGTCATGCCTCTTCGTACTCGGTCAGTGCCATGTCGATAGTGTCGATGGCTTGGTCGAGTTCCTCGATGGTCGTTACCAAAGGTGGGATAAACCGGACTACGTTGGCGTCAGGGCCACAGGAGATGACTATCAACTCGTGCTCCAGCGCGTAGCGAGACACAAAGTCCATCGCCTCCGCATCGGGCTCTCGCGACTCGTGGTTCTTGACGAG
This sequence comes from uncultured Actinomycetota bacterium, assembly GCA_963823915.1. GTDB lineage: Bacteria > Actinomycetota > Acidimicrobiia > Spongiisociales > UBA4744 > UBA4744. Next base: position 194,215 of record CAWGNJ010000002.1, on the reverse strand, counting down.
TTCAATCCCGATCATCAAACCCAGCCCGCGCACCTCGCCGATGGTCTCGTGAGTCACGCTGAGCTTGTCGAGCCTTTCGAAGGCATGCGCCGAGAGCTTCCGGGCGTGGGGAAGCAGCCCGTCCATGGTGTCGATGACCGCCCCGGCCGCCGCACAGGAGACCGGGTTCCCGCCAAAGGTGGTGCCGTGAGCGCCGACCGGCCAGCGATCCATGATGGCCGCCGAGGCTCCGTAGGACGAAAGAGGCCAACCGTTGGCGATGCCTTTGCCCATGGCGATGATGTCTGGATCCACCGAGTAGTGCTCGGAAGCAAACCATTCGGCTGTCCGACCGAAACCGCTTTGCACCTCGTCGAAGATCAACAGGATCCCGTGCTGGTCGGCGATCTCGCGCAGGGCTTCCAGGAAGGCCGGCGGGGCCGGGTAGTACCCGCCTTCACCCTGCATGGGCTCGACGAGGAACGCCGCAATGTTCTGGGGGGTTACCTCGTGCTTGAACTTGTAGTGAAGCTCATCGAGAGCAAGTTCGACGGATTCCTCTTCGGACTTTCCCCAGCGGTAGGGACGCGGGAAGGGTGTGACAAAAACCGATCCCAGGATGGGGTGGTACCCATCGCGGTACCTGGCATTGGAGGTGGTGTAGGAGACCGACCCCATCGTGCGCCCGTGGAAGGCTCCGCGCATCGTGATGACACCCTGCCGGCCCGTCAGGTATTTGGCGATCTTGACCGTGGCTTCGACTGCTTCCGCCCCGGAGTTGGCGAATCCGAACTTGTCGATCCCCTCCGGAGTGATCGCCCGCAGCTTCTCAGCCAGCCGCACTATCGACTCATACCGGAAGACACAACCGGCGTGAATGAAGCGGTCCATCTGGCTACGAGCGGCGGCCACCACGTCGGGATGGTTGTGGCCAAGGTTGGTAACGGCCGTTCCACAGGCGAAGTCGGCATACCGGTTGCCTGCTTGGTCATAAACCCAAAGGCCCTCGGCCCGGTCGGCAAGTATGTCAACGTCGAAGGCCAGTACGGGGGCTACGACATCCTGGTGGCGGCTGAGGTGATCGATCATCTTGGGGCTCCTTCTCGCGGGCGGACTGCATTGGTGGCGCGAAGCCGTACGGAGAAGCGAAAAGCGAACGCCGCGTGTGGCGAGGTACACAGATGACGGTCAGAGACATGTGACATTCTGCCACAACAGACCGGTGGCAGTCCCGGCGTCGACCCGGTCAGCGGACGATGAGCTCCGCCAGGAGAAGGCCACTTTGCTCGAGTTCGATCTCGAAGATCCCTTGTATCTTTGCCGCGAAGACGACTACTTCCGGCTGGTTTGATTCGACGGCGGCGGTGAGGTCGTAGCCGTGGACATGTACCGAGTCCGGGTCATCCGTGGTGACCGTGATCTCGATGAGTTCGCCTTGGGTTGCCTCGATTCTTTGCACGCCTCCATGGACCTCTCCAGCCCGAACATCGACCGCGATCGAGTGGGCCGGCGGGCCGGGCTCGCCGGGGACCGCGACGGTCACGACCGCTGTCACCGGTTCGCCCGCCACCAGGTATGGGGCATGGTTGTTCCCATTCAGGCTGACCATCACGGTGTGCGTTCCCGGATCCAGCGAACCGAGATACGTGGCGGGACCGTAGATCCGTGCCGTCTTCAGTCCATCGATGTGGAGATGAGCGTGCCCTTCGCCACCGGCGGTCTCCAGACCGGCCTTTCCGGAGCCCATCTAAACCCGACCGTGTCAACGAAGAGGTTCCATCCACCGACCGGATCGTCTTGGACTCGCAGCTCCACTGTCATGGGTGGGGAGGCCTCGACAGGGGGTTGTTCCTCGTGCATGGGCCGGCGGTCGGTGACTTCGACGGTGACCGTATCGGCGATGGTCTCGCCTTTGACCTGATAGACGGCATGGTCGTTGCTGTTGAGGGTCACTTCGATGGTGTGGCGGCCGGGTGTCGAGGCTCGCCAGGTGGTACCAGGGACCGTAGATGCGGTCCCGTTTGGTGCCGTCGACGTAGAGGTGGGCGTGGCCTTCGCCGAGAACCACCTCCCGGCCGGCTCTGTTGGGGCGCAAACGCAAAGTTGGTCGTGACCAGGTGCAGGTTCCATCCGGAGACGGAGTCCTGGACTGCCGTCAGTTCAACTGTGGGAACGGCCTCACCGTCGGGAATCTCGAACCCCAGGTGGGTGTGATCGTTCGATCCGGCGCACGAGGCTGCGATCAAGGCCACGGCGACGAGGAGAGGTATCCGTATGTTCATGACAACTTGGCACTCACCTAGATGAAGCGAACCTTTTGGTCCGGGTCGGTTGTGATCTCCCCGATTACCGAGCTGGGGTGGCCATGGGACGCAAACGCTCCCTGGACCTCGGCTGTTTCCGAACCCGCCACGACCACCACGAACCCGACTCCCATGTTGAAAGCACGAAACATCTCATCATCCGCGATGGATCCCAGTTCCTGCACGTAGCGGAATACCGGTGGAACCGTCCAGGTGGTCGGGTCGATGAGAGCCCCGCACCCGGCGGGCAAGATGCGAGGGATATTGCCGGGCAGGGCCCCTCCGGTGATGTGGGCCAAGCCCCGGACCTGTTCGGTCGCAACTGCGTCCAGCGCCGCCGGGGCGTAGATGACCGACGGTTCCAGCAAGGCTTCGCCAATGGATCGGTCCTGGTCGAGGGGCGATCCGAGATCAATGTCGCCGAGCACAGCCCGGACCAGCGAGAAGCCATTTGAACGGAGATTGGGGCTTTCCACACCGACCACGAGGTCACCGGGTCGGATGGAGGCGCCGGTGATCTCCTTGCCCGCCTCGATGATTCCCAAGGCGGCGCCTGCCAAGTCAAAGGCGTCTTTCGCCATGGCTCCGGGGTGTTCGGCCGTCTCGCCCCCCAGGAGGGCGCATCCCGCGGTCGAGCAGGCAGCTGCCACCGACTCGATCAGCGCGTGCTCTCGCTCGGGTCGGAGCGATCCGACGGCCAGGTAGTCGGTGAAGGCCAGAGGTTGGGCTCCCACCGCCGCTAGATCATCGACGCACATCGCAACCAGGTCGAAGCCGAGACCGTCGAAGCGCCCGGTGGCCCGGGCCAACTCGATCTTGGTGCCCACCCCGTCGGTGCTCATCATGAGCACCGGCTGCTGGTAACCCGATGGGATCCGAATTCCGGCCGCGAAGCCGCCGAAGCCCCCCACCACGCGATCACCCCAGGTCTCTTGGACGGCGGGGCCAATCTGGGCAACCAAACGATCGGCTGCCTCGAGGTCGACCCCCGATTCCCGGTAAGTCGCCATTACTCCCCTCCTTCCAGAGCCAGCTTATGGCCGTTGGTGGGGAGGCGAGTGGGGTAGTCGCCGCTCAAACAAGCGGTGCAAAAGCCTTGTTCGTCTGCTCCAGTAGCTGCCAGCAATCCGTCCAGGGACAGATAGGCAAGTGAATCGGAAGCGAGGAAAGTGCCGATTTCGTCGACGCTCATGTGCGCGGCCAGGAGTTTGGACCGGTCGGTGGTGTCCATCCCATAGAAGCATGGCCACCGGTACGGAGGTGAGGAGATGCGCAGATGAATCTCTCTTGCCCCAGCTTCGCGAACCATCGCCACCAACTGGCGGGTGGTAGTCCCGCGAACGATCGAGTCGTCGACGAGAACCACACGTTTGCCCTCGAGCGTGGCCGGGATGGGGTTGAGCTTCAGCCGAATACCGCGGTCACGGAGCATCTGACTGGGTTCGATGAAGGTACGGCCCACATACCGGTTCTTGACCAACCCATCCGTGTAGGGGATCCCACTGGCCGCCGAAAAGCCCTGCGCAGCGGGAATTCCGGATTCTGGAACCGGTACAACTACGTCTGCATCAACGGGCGATTCGGAAGCAAGCACCCGGCCCATGTCTTGGCGGGCAGCATGGATGTTTTGTCCGTAGAGCAGGCTGTCCGGCCTGGCGAAATAGACAAACTCGAAGACACACAGCCGGGCTTCTGCTGGTTCAATCGGAGCGAAACTTCGGAGACCGGACGGCGTCGATAACCACCATCTCGCCGGGCTCGACGTCCCGCACGAGCTTTGCTCCGACCAGGTCGAGGGCGGCCGTTTCGGAGGCGAGGACCCAACCGCCCGCCTGCAACCGGCCGATGGATAGGGGCCGAAACCCATGCGGGTCGCGGGCGCCGATGATGTGACCCTGATCCATGATTACCAACGAATACGCACCTTGGAAGAATGGGAGTGCCTGAAGAACAGCCCGTTCCAACTGGCGCCCGTCGGCCCGCCCGTCTTGAACTTCAAGCGAGATGGCCTGCAGCATGAGGTCGCTGTCGCTGGACCCGGCTTGCGGTCCCACACGGTCGCCGAGCTCAACCGTGTTGGTGAGATTGCCGTTGTGACCCAGCGCTATGCCGGTGGTCCCCACCTGCCGGAAGGCCGGTTGGGCGTTGTCCCAGGTCGTCGAACCGGTCGTCGAGTAACGGGTGTGACCAATGCCCAGATGACCCGGTAATCCGGCCAGCGATTTCTCGTCGAAGACCTGACTCACCAGACCCATGTCCTTGGAGACGGTCACGGTCTCACCGTCGGATACGGCGATGCCGGCGCTTTCCTGGCCACGGTGTTGCAGGGCGAACAACCCGAACGAAATCAGGTGAGCCGCGTCGGTTTCCGGGGCATAGACGCCAAATACCCCACAGGCCTCACCGGGCCTGGAGGAATCGGAACAACTGGAGGTGGTCAGCGCGCTCTCCAAGGCGCGGGATTGTAGGCGGATCGAGCGCCGAGCTACGAGCTTCGAGCTTCGAGGTGCGAGGTGCTGGCTTCTCCCTGAAAGGGGGAAGTACCCGAGCGGAGCGAGGGGGAGGGGGGTCACGCCTTGCCGCGGCACCGTCTGGCTAGCGCCTCACCCTCCTCTGCTTCGCCCTCCGGGCGATGCTTCCCCTCCCTTCCAGGGAGGGGCTACGAGCTACGAGCAACGAGCAACGAGAAACGAGCTGCGAGTCACGAGTCACGAGTCACGAGTCACGAGGATGGTTTGCTGACAACCGACAACTGACAACTGACAACTGACTACTGACTACTGATAACTGGTTCCTCCACCCTCCCCCTAGCCCCCTCCCGCCGGCGGGAGGGGGGACTTGTGCCTCGTCGGCCGGTGTGCAGTGGGACGTGTGTGTCTGCGGGTGGTTGGTGTGTTTGCCTCGCCCGCCGGCGGGAGAGGCGCGGCGTTGCCGGAGGCAACGGTGCGGAGAGGGTGGAAACGAGCTACGAGCTTCGAGTCACGAGCTGCGAGCTTCGAGTCACGAGAAACGAGCTACGAGCTGCGAGAAAAGACTTAACTGAGGGCGTGCCCCGTTGGTGTCTGCTGTGACCAAAGCCGGCTACTGCTTCCGCTGTGACGCGCCCGCCGAGGGTGAGGTATGTCCGCGTTGCGGCGTGGCGCTCTATCGCGAGAAGGAGGAGCCGAAGAGACGACTTCCTCGCCCCATGACGGTCGGCGCGACCCAGACAGATCAATCGAGCGGGTTGGGCCCTGCGGCGATCGTGGCAATCGTTGTGGTCGCCCTGCTGCTGGTTGCCATCGCGGTTGTGGCCGCTTCCGCCTCCGGCGTCTCCTAAACAGCTCGCAGCTCGAAGCTCGCTTCTCGTTCACCCCATGCGGCGGGGAAGGGCATTGCGCCACACCATGGTTGCTTCTTCGACACCCATGCTGGCTTGCCCTAGACGAATCTCGTTGCCTCCGAATGACCCGATCCGACGCACCGGCACTTCCGACTCCTGGGCTATCGCGAAGAGGCGATCCGATTGCGCGGGCAGGACGGCGGCCACCAGACGGTGCGGGTCTTCGGCGAACCAGTGACCGTCCCATTCGATTTCGACCCCGATGCCGGAGATGATGCACACCTTGGCTACCGCCATAGCCAGCCCTCCTTCGGAGAGATCATGGAGGACGGGGGTGATCTCACGAGCTGCCAACCGGATAGCCAGGTCGGTCGTCCTGGCAGCCATGGTTGGTTCGCCTTCTGAGGGGCGCCCGGTGATGGCTTCACAGAGGACTTTTTGGTAGGCACTCCCGGCCAGATCTTTGGAGGTGTCCGGACCGAGTAACCAGAGGTCCATCCCGGCCACGGCGCGATCGAGCCGCGGGGGGCGCTCCGGATAAGGGTCGGCCAGGCCGATCAGCCCGACTATCGGAGTCGGGTAGATGTCGATGCCGTCGGTCTCGTTGTAGAAAGAGACATTGCCGCCGACCACCGGGATCCCCAAGTTCTGGCAGGCCTCCGATATCCCATCGATCGTTTCGGAAAACTGCCACATCACCTCTGGCTTCTCGGGATTGCCGAAATTGAGATTGTCGACCACCGCCATCGGTCGCGCCCCCGTCACAGCGACGTTGAGGGCGGCCTCATACACGAGCCGAGCCGCCCCGCGGCGGGGATCCAGGTAACAGCGGCGCCCATTGCCGTCGGTGGTCCCGGCCAACGCTTTGCTGGTTCCCTTGATGCGTAGCAAGGTCCCGTCGTGTCCCGGTCCGACGACGGTGTTGAGGAACAGCATGTGGTCGTACTGCTCGTACACCCAGGCGGGATCGGCCAGAGAGGGATCGTCGAGCAACGTCAGCAGGGCCGTCGCGGCGTCCGGCACTGCTTCCCCCGCTTGGTCTGCCCACAGATTGTCCAGCCAGTCCGGGCGCCGCAGCGGACGGTGATAGACAGGGGCGTCCTCGGAGAGCGAAGCGGCCGGGACTTCGGCAACCAGATGGCCGTCTTCGAAGACCCGCAAAGTGCCGCCGCGGGACACTGTTCCGATGCGAGAGGCGTCGATCTCCCATTTGGCGGCGATGGCCAGGACCTCATCGACGTCGTTGGGGCTGACGAAGGCCATCATGCGCTCCTGCGATTCTGACATGAGAAGCTCCGCCGGCGTCATGCCGGGCTCCCGCACGTGGACCCGGCCGAGATCGACCTCCATTCCCATACCGGCATTGGCCGCGGGTTCGGAAGTAGCACAGGACAGACCGGCGGCTCCGAGGTCCTGGATGCCGACGACCAGGCCGCGCTGGTAGAGCTCGAGACACGCCTCGATGAGTTTCTTCTCTTCGAATGGATCGCCCACCTGGACCGAGGGGCGTTTGGAGGCACTGGCATCGTCGAAGCTGGCCGAGGCGAGCACTGAGGCGCCGCCGATCCCGTCGCGCCCGGTGGCAGAGCCGAGCAGCACGGCTTCGGTGCCCGCGTCGCCCGCTTCGGCCAGGACCAGTTGCTCGCGGCGAAGAATGCCCAGGGCCATCACATTCACGAGAGGATTGCCGCCGTAGCAGTCTTCGAAGGCCACTTCGCCGCCCACGGTCGGTACGCCGACCGCGTTTCCATAGCCGGCGATACCGGCCACTACCCCCGCGAACAGGTAGCGGTTGTGGGGGTCATTGAGCGATCCGAAACGGATCTGATCCCACACCGCGATGGGCCGGGCGCCCATCGTGAAGACGTCGCGCAGGATGCCCCCCACCCCGGTGGCAGCCCCCTGGTGAGGCTCCACGAAAGATGGGTGATTGTGCGACTCGATCCGGAAAGCGGCCAACCAGCCATCTCCAAGATCGATCACCCCCGCGTTTTCACCCGGACCGACGACCACCCAGGGAGCCTCCGCCGGAAACCGTTTGAGGTGGGGTCGCGAGGATTTGTAGGAACAGTGTTCCGACCACATCACCGAATACATGGCGAGCTCGGCGTCCCGCGGGGGCCGATCGAGTATCCGGCACACCGCCGCGTACTCGTCGTCGGTCATCCCCAGGGCTCGATGAAGACCTTCTTCAGGCATTGTTCAAGCTCATCGCAAAGGACTCCATCAGCACTCGTCCGTCGGACGAGCCGAGTACGGCTTCGATGGCTCTTTCCGGATGGGGCATGAGACCGGCCACATTGCCGGCCGGGTTGGTGATTCCGGCGGCATTGCCGATAGATCCATTGGGGTTGGCGTCTTCCGTCACCTCGCCGGACGAATCCGCGTAGCGCAACACAATGCGGTCGTTCTGAATCATTTCCTCGAAGGTCTCGGGGCGGGCGGTGAAATTGCCTTCGTAGGAGTTGAGGGGTATCTGCAGGACTTGTCCAAGCCGGGCAGCTCTGGTCAGGATCGAATCGGTTGAGGTGACGACTACCCGAACCGGCCGGCAGATGAACCGCAGACCAGCGTTTTGGAGTAGCACTCCCGGCAGCAGCCCCGCTTCGCAGAGAACCTGAAAGCCATTGCAGATGCCCAACACCGGAGCGCCGGTGCTGGCCAGACGTTCAACCTCATCCATGATTGGAGAGAACCGGGCGATTGCTCCGGCGCGGAGGTAGTCGCCGTGGGCAAAACCCCCCGGAAGCACCACTCCGGCGAATTCACTGAGGTCCGTGTCGCGATGCCAAACCAATTCGGCTTCCACTCCAACCGAGGCCAGGGCGTAGACGGCATCTTGTTCGCAGTTGGTGCCCGGAAATACGACCACCGCGGCCTTGGCTGGACCGGGCACTAACCAATCACCACCTCAAAGTCCTCCATTACCGGGTTGGCGAGCAGCTTCTCGCACATCTGGCGGACCTGGGCTTCGACGACAACTGGATCCGTACCTTCGACTTCGAGTTCGATGGTGCGGTCGATCCGGACCTTCGCAACGTTCGCGTAGCCCAGGTCACGCAACGCTCTCCGCACCGTTGTGCCTTGCGGGTCGGCTATGTCCGGCCGGCGGTGCACAAGCACGGTCACTTTCATCCGGCTGCCTCTCTTAGGTAATCGGCGAAGCTTCCGGCGGTGATTCGCTCATAGGCCTCCACGTATCGGGCGCGGGTACCGGCGATCACCTCGGCCGGCAAACGCGGGGCCGGCGGGGAGTGGTCCCACCCGGTCGAATCGAGCCAGTCGCGCACGTATTGCTTGTCGAAGGAGGGGATCGTCCGCCCCGGTTCCCATTGATCTGCCGGCCAGTAGCGAGAAGAGTCGGCGGTCAACACCTCGTCGATGAGGAGCAGTTCCCCGTCGGCGAAACCAAACTCGAATTTTGTGTCGGCGAGGATCACGCCACGCTGGGCGGCGTGATCGGAAGCACGCCGGTAGATATCGATCGAGCGGGTCCGCAGTTCTTCGTAGAGGCCGTCGCCCAGTGTCGCCCTCGCTTCAGCCTCGGTCAGGTTCTCATCGTGGCCCGACTCCGCTTTGGTTGCCGGTGTGAAGATCGGTACCGGCAGCCGTTCGGCCATCTGCAAACCGGTCGGGAGATGTTCGGTGGTGGGCCCACCACCGCCGGCGTACTCCCGCCAGGAAGATCCGTAGAGGTAGCCTCGCACGACGCATTCCACAGGAATCACTTCGGCCCGACGCACCACCATCGCTCGACCCGCCAGCTCGGAGCGCTGTTCATCGGTCAGTCCGGGGACGGCATCGAGTTCGGCGGTGACCAGGTGATGGGCAGTGTCCAGCAATTGGAACCAGTGCAGCGACAGGCCGGTGAGTACTCGTCCTTTGTCCGGGATCGGATCGTCCAAGATGACGTCGTAGGCAGAAATCCGGTCGGTGGCAACGAAGAGCAACCGGTCTTCGTCAATCCGGTAGATCTCCCGGACCTTTCCCGACCCAACGTGTTCCAGCGCCAGCACGGGCGGGATGGTAGCGGCTGGCCTGGGGACGGCTGGCCATCCGATCTATCCATCAAATCCGGGCGACCACAGAAGCGTTTCGGGGTGGAACTGGCTCCAGGCAAACCAGAAGGACTGGTGGCCGGCCAGTTCACCGAGCCGTGCTCGATTCAGCTCGCAATCCGCTTCCATCGGCTACCAGGACCACCCCGGCGAGTTCGACACTGGATCCGCTGCCCAGCGTGTCTTTCGCCTCGGTGACCGGGAAGGCAAGGAACTGCCCGCCGGGGGTCTCAACTCCGAACACCTGGGTCTGCGCCGGAAGGCGCGGGTCGACCGGCCCGATAGGGAAGATCGGACCACCCGCGTCCCGTCCGCGCAGTGGGTCGGGTGCGTAGGTCCGGCCGATGCCACCGTCTTCAGCCACGATGGTGGTTTTTGGGTGGGACGCCTTCCATTCCCCCCACGTAGAAGTAACAACCGAGACTTGGTCGAGTTGTAATGGCGTTTGGGCGAGAGGACCTGAGACGGCGGTGCCCCGAAAAGTGTCGATCAGCGAGTAAGTGTTGAGATCGAACATCATCTTGTTTGAGCGGACCAGCAGTCCGGAAGTCCTCAACAGGGGAGGCTCGACTCCGGCGGGGACCCGATCAGTTAGGTAGGCCTGGGCGGAGCCACACAAGGTGCAGTAGGGAATCCCCAGTCGGCGACCCCCCAAGGTGTCGTTGACCATTTCGTGAGTTTCCATGATGTTCTTCGGGTAGGCGCGCGCCTCGTCGCCGACCACGATCCCGAAGACAATTGAAGTGTCCGGATACCAAGAGCCCTCGGAAGCGGCCGTCACTGCCGGATCGTCAAGCGCCGGAATGCAGCCCCGCGGGCATAGTGAGTCGTCGCCATGGGGACGGTCGTCGATAAACACCCCACCCCAGCTCACGTACCTCCAGTCAATCCTGGCGTCGGCCTCAAAAAACGGCTCCCAGAGCGGTTCCACGAGTGTGAACATGCGACGTTTGTAGTCGAGGTAACCGGGTGGCGCGGACAGGTCCCAGGAGATAAGCAAGTTCGTGGCGTCTACCCAGCCGGAACCGAAAGGGTTCGGGTCGAGTTTGGTCCCGGTTAGGTCTGCGAAGGCTGTCTCGGCCGCTTCCGCACTAGTCCCTACCTGAACGAAGCGGAGCAAATCGGCCAGCACCCAGGCCACGCGAGCGTCTTTTGAGTCACCAATGCGGACAATCGTCTGACGGTCGACGCCGGTTGCCAATGAGGCCATGAGCGTTTCGAGGTCGTCGACCAGCGACGCTTCGAGCGGTCCTTGAGGAACCTCGGGGGGCGGCGGGACATTGGACGCAATCGTCGACGCGGTAGTGGATGGCGGTGGGCTAGTGGGCGAACCGCGGTCGGGGACCCTGGTGGTCGTTGCGGCGTCACCGGTCGCGCAAGCCGTCAGAAACAGACCGGCGGCGAACAAGGCGAACGCGGAGCGCTTCATCCGAACAACGTACTTCGGCACACCGGGTACCAGGCTGCAGGGACGATTACAAACAACGAAACATTGAGACGTGCTTCGCTCGTGCTCGTCGCCGGTTATGGATCGACTCCCACCCAGGCGACATCGTCCGGCGATCCGTCGGGTAGTTCAACCGAGCCCCGTCCGACGGTGGAGAGAGCAACGTACCGGTCGCCCTCGCCTACCAACAACCAGTACCCGTCCGGCGAGAAGCCCAGCGGGCTACCTGAAAGAATGGTCAGCACACAGGCGCCCCCGGCGCTGGCGCCACACACGGATTCGAGTGCCAACGGTGCCGCCATCGCCACTGTGATCGGACCTGTGGGACCGTCGATCCGGGCGGCCAGCAGCTCACCCGACGGCCCCGAGTCCGGGTCGGTGAGGATCCAACCACCGCTGGCGGGTTCCGGGAACGTGTAAACGATCCAGGCCTCCGACGTCATCGAGGGCGCGGGTGGGAAGAGGGGAGTGGTGAGGAGGGGGCTATCGGCCGGGACCTGCCAAAGATGAGTGTCTCCGTCGGTGCCCGAGACCAGCACAAACAAGGCTCGGCGTACGGTTCCGACCGCCAGGATGCGTTCCGCGGCAAGATCCTCGGCGTTCAGCACCGTGTTGATCCCGACTCCGACGGGGATGGTGCGGATGGCCGACCCATCCGGGGTCACATGGAATGCTGTACCACCGAGAAAACCAAGCGAGCTTCCTTCCGCGGCGGTGGTGAACAATCCGGCCTCGGGGCCATGAAGAATCGAGCCACTGTCGGTCTCCAGGTACCAACGAGTCGCATCCAGTTCTGCGGGCGTGAACCTCCCGTCGCTGTCAAAGGGAGTCAGGGCAATGGCCCGGGTGATCCGGGCACCCTCGGGGAGTTGAAGCGTGTTGAGGTTTCCGAGGAACTGTTCCGACCCAGGGAGGTACGGATTGGCGAGAGTGACCGGTTGGTCGGCTTCGCCTCGCGCCACAAAGAAGTAGTACCCGGGTACTCCGGACGAGGTGATCGTCGCTAATCCCTCCTCGAACTCGAGTTGCTCCAAACGGTCAGTTCTTCGTATATAGACGCTGCCTTCCCGGCGTTCGAATAGGGCGGTCGTTGCCAGATGCTGATCAAAAACCGGCGAGATGGCCGGGTCATAAGTCCGCAAGCGGCTCAAGGATTGGTCGCCGGTGCTCTCGACCAGGGTCGTCGAGGCCCGTTCGGGATCGGCAGACCAAACCTGCAGACCGGCGGCGTCTATCCAGTACAACCCACTTCCATCGCCCGACCAGGCGAAAGGTTGCACCGGATCTGTGGTCAGCAGTTGGCGGGTCGTGCCGATGATGGATAGCACTGTCAGCCCCTCTTGACCTTCGACACCGGATTGGCCCACCCAGCCCCGCACGGCGAGGTACCGATCGAGTGGATCGAAGGCGCCCTCCAAATGCACGGGTACGCCGGGTCCGGCCGGCGCCGGGTTGGGATCGGTCTGGAAAGGGTCGCGAAGGTCGTTCCACCGGCGCAGCACTCTTCCGGTCAGATCGCGGAGCTCGAGACCATCACTACCCCAGGCGGCGACCCGGGAGTTGGACATAGCGATAGCCCTCCCCGGCATCGAAGTCCGGCTGACTTCGTTGGTACGGAGATCCCATAGGTAGTAGCCACCTTGAAAGGCGTTGAGGGCCAGCCTTTTCGAATCCGGCGACCACGACACCGAGGCGATCGCCTCCACCGCGGTGGAAACCGAATCCGCCAGCGACAACGCCGACTCGGATCCAACTTTCCACACGTAGGGAACTCCACTGGCGTCGATCATGGCCAATTGGGTTCCATCCGGTGAGAGAAGCGGGAGAGTGCTCTGCGGTCCCGGGAAAGGAAGTGGGGTGACTTCCGAAGAGGGCCCGGGATCCTCCGTTCCGATCAGTAGGACACTTTGGGTATCGGCGGCGACCCCGACGAGGCGACCGTCGGGGAGCGAATCGACGATCACGGTTTCCGAAGGAATGTCGAGCAAACCGGCAAGCAGCGATGGTCCAAATAGGACGTGGGGGCGGTTGGGGGTGATGGCGAAGCCTCCCACCCAGGTACCGGTGACCGGCCACCACAAACCGCGGGAACTCCCCGGGGTGGGCACCGTGGTGGTGGTTTGCGCGGTGATCGTGGGGGTGTCGGGATCGTTCTCGTCTGGAGCGTTCCCGGAGGGACCGGCCACGACGGATAGCAGCACGATGCCGCTCACCACGACGGCGGCGATGGGTGCCCACCGGCCCGGTGTGCTTGGTGACGTTCGGCTCACGTCTGGCAGCGACCCGGGCAGATCGGCTCCAGCCGGCGGGTCGGGCGGAGGCAGCGGAGGTTCAGGCGGTGGCGGCTCGACCGGGGCCGGCGGCGCCGGGTCGGCGAATTCCGGAAGGTGCTCGTCCGCGGGCGGGGCGACCTCCTCCGGGGGAAGCCAGGTAGCGCTTCCGCAAGTGGGGCAGGTTTCGGCCTCCGCGGCAGCATCACATACGAAGCAATAACCGTCAGCCATACAAAAAGCGTAGTGGGAGGGTTGCTGAAGACCTACAGAGTTGAGCGAGGTCGAAGGCGGCCCAACACTTCCCCCCTCCCGCCGGCGGGAAGGGGGCTAGGGGGAGGGTGGAAGGTGGGAAGCGAGAAGTTCGTAGTGTGTAGTGGATAGTGACCAATCAGGAAGGTTGCAGGTCTCAGGTCTCAGGTCTCAGGTGAGGGGTCACGCGAAACGAAGAACGAGAAACGAGAAACTGGTTTGCTTCCCATTGCCATTTTGCAGAACGACGAATCGGTGCCGGCCGGACTACTCGGTGAGAGTCTTGCCCGGCGACAGGTGCCCGTTGAGTGCATCGAGGTGTTTCGGGGTCAATCCCTGCCGGATCTCGGGGAGGTGTCGGGGGTGGCCATTCTCGGGGGTCGCATGGGTGCTTACGAAGAGGCCGCCCATCCGTTCCTGAAAGTCCAGAAGGAGATGGTGAGGTCGGCAGTGGATCTGAACGTGCCCGTCTTGGGCATTTGCCTGGGATGTCAGATCATTGCCGACGCTCAGGGCGGCAGGGCCTACCGCGTCGAGCCGCAGGAAGCCGGTCTCGTCGATCTCCGGCTGACTGAGGATGGTCTTGGTGATCCGATGGGGATGGCGGTGGAAGGTCCCATGGTCTCTTGGCATAACGACAGCTGGGACCTTCCACCAGGGGAAGCCTCCTCGCCGTCTCCGATCAATACCCGCAGGCCTTCCGGGTCGGGTCGGCGGTCGGGGTTCAATTCCACCCCGAAGTGACCATCCCGATTCTCGAGGGATGGCTCAACCGCGACGGCGACTCTCTTCTCGAAGTCGGGTTGAGCCCCGATGGGTTCTTGGACGCCGTGCGAGCTGTTCGCCTTTCGCTGCATGATCGGGCGGATCGGTTGTTCGGTGCTTGGGTTGAGGAAGTATCCCGATTCGGTTCCTGATCGCGACGGGAACATCGGACCTCCACGTCGGGTTGCTCACACCATGGAGTCACCCAACGTTGTTCGAGCCGCCTGGTCGATGGTCCGGGCGCGTCGGGTGGCTTCACCACTTCGGCATGGGGTGGCCCATCTCGAACACAAGGGCCTTGAACCCGTCTTGCACGCTCTCGATGAGGGCGGGACTCCGGCGCTCGCTCGGCTTGAGGATGATCTCGGCAGGTATCTAGGCGGGGCTCGTTCTGTCGACCCGTCGACCCTGACTCGGTCCGACGCTCTCGCTTTCTGGCTGAACCTGTACAACGCTGCTGCCCTCGACTTGGCCAGGCGAGCGCTCAGGGACGGACGTGAATCAGTGTTGCGGGTGCCCGGCGCATTTGACCGTCCGGTGCTCGACATCGCCGGGGAACAGTTGTCACTGGACGCGATTGAGCACGGCAAGATCCGGCGTTTTGGTGACCCGCGCATTCACGGCGCTCTTGTTTGTGGATCCGTCTCGTGTCCGACCCTGCGGTTCGAGCCGTATCGGGGAGAAGAGCTCGACTCGCAACTGGACGACCAGATGCGTCGGTTTCTGGCCGGAGGTGGAGCGCAGCTTGACCAGGGCACGGGGACAGTCCATCTCTCCAGGGTGTTTCTTTGGTACGGGGGCGACTTCACCAGGCCGGCCAGCATGCCAACCTGGCTTCCGGCCCGGCCGGCGGCTCTGCCACGGGTGTTGCTTCCGTGGCTTGACGAGTCGGCCGACTGGTTGGCATCCGGCCCAGCGGCAGTCAAGTACCAGCCCTACGACTGGGGGCTGCGGTGTTCCGTCGGCTGACTGGAACGAATCCCAATGACCAGAGCCCCGATGGCCATCAGCGCGGCGGCGATATCGAAGGGCAGGACATACCTCCACAGATCCGCTCCCGATAGCAACCAGCCACCGTCGGCGGCAAACCCGACCACATCCAGATATCGCCAGATCGACCAGATGCAGATAACGGCCACAGCCAGACCGGCCAGCAACGCCCATCGATCGCCCGCCATCAAGCGAATACCGAACATCAATCCGGCCGTGGCCCAGGCGATATCCAGTGCCGACAGAAGTTGCAGGAACTGCAGCGACGGTTGGTATCCAAGTGCTGCAGACGAAGCCAGGGTGACCAACGCGACCACGCCGGTGGTCAAGGCGACGATCGACGCCATTGCTCCGAAGCGACGCCAGAACCAACCGGCTCTGGTCTCTACGAACCAGGGACCATCAGTGAAACGGGCTAGATCCAGGCCGACGCCCAACCCGAAGGCGACCACTGCACCGAGATGGAAGGTCACGACCAGAAGCAAGCGGTCGGAGTCGGCAGCGGGCAATGCCACGAGCAGCAGCGATGCGAACAACCCGGCCGACAGCCATCTGAGTGATCGAGCGAGAGCCTTTTCTACAGGAGGCATGAGAAAAGCGTAGTTATCCGCCAACCGCTATCCGCCGTCAGTCTTGCTTCTCGCGGACTGCGGACTGCGGACTGCGGACTGCGGACTGCGGACTGGTGACTGGTGGCTGGTGGCTGGTGGCTGGTGGCTGGCTACTCCTTGTGCCCGGCGTGTCCGGTGCGATCGAAATGGCGATGGCGGCCGGCGATCGCCTGGTGGTAGGGATCATCCAACATCACCGAGCCGTCCTCGGTGGTGATCAGATTGATGCCGTAGGCCTCGGTCAGGCATTTGGCGGTGAGCACTTCTTCAGGAGGGCCGGACGAAACCACCCGGCCGGAGAGAAGGACGACGTGGTCGGCGCTGGCGGCCTCGCTCAGATCGTGAGTAGTCATGAGAACCGTTACACCCCGACTCCGTTCGGCTGCTACTGCCTCCAAGATGCGATCACGAGAGACGATGTCCAACCCGGTGACCGGTTCGTCGAGTAGCAGCAGATCAGCTTCCTGGGCAAGGCCTTGGGCGACGAACACCCGCTGGCGCTGGCCCCCGGATAGCTCGTCGAGGTGGCGGTCCGCCAGGTCGAGTACATCGAGGCGCTCCATGGCCACCCGGCAGGCCTCGCGATCGGCACCTGAGAATCGGCCGAACATCCCCAGCCGTCCGTAGCGGCCCATAGAAACAGCCTCGCCCACCGTTATGGGCATCTCTTCGTGCACCTTGGTCGATTGCAGCACGTAGGCGGTGCCGCGGTGTTTTGGGTAGGTGATCAACACTCCGAGCTCGCCACCGACAGGTTCGAGGAGGCCGGCGATTGCGTTCAACAGCGTTGATTTCCCGGATCCGTTTGGTCCGATGATCGCGGTCACTGTCCCAACCGGGATGTCGAGATCGGAAGCGGCCAAGACGGTTCGATCGCCGTACGCAAGCTGGAGACCCCGAGCGGTGATGGCTATGTCTCTCACCGGCATTGCAAACACACTCCCTGCAGGTCCAGGCGATGACCGGATACTTCGAATGAGAACCGACTGCCTACCTCAGTCACCAGTTCGGAAACAGAAGCTTCCAAGTCTTTGGGTACCTCGACGTCGCTGGTGGTGCCGCACACGACGCAGGTGATGTGGTGATGGTGCCCGGTCAGCCACTCGGCCAGCTCATAGCGGGCCACGCCGGCCTGATCGGGGAAGCGCTCGATGACCTCGCTTTTCTCGAGAACTGCGAGGGTGCGGTACAGCGAAGAAAGGGGGATGGCGCCCAGAAGTCTGGCGCCCAGATCGGCGGCCGATTGAGGGCCGCTTGACCCGCTGAGAGCCTCAATCACCATTCGGCGAGCCGGCGTGAACCGGGCCTGGTTGGCTTCCAGGCGGTGCTGCGCGGCAGTGAGGGTGTCGGGGCGTTGACGCATTGTGCGCTCGATGGTAGCGTTGATTGCGAATGAGAACCATTCTCATTTAGGGAAACACCATGAAAGAACTCATTGCGTTGGCCGTCGCACTGGCGGTGGTCGGTTCAGCCTGCAGTACGCCGGAAGAGACCGACGATCGGCCTTTGGTCATCGCTACCACCACGATTCTCGGCGATATCGTCGCGAGCTCGACCGGCGAAATGGTTCGGGTGGAAGTGCTCATGCCGGTGGGGGCCGATCCCCATGAGTTTTCCCTCTCGGCCCGGCAGGCGGCGAGATTGCGGAACGCGGTGCTGGTGGTCGCCAATGGCCTGGGTCTCGAAGAGGGATTGCTTGACGTGATCGAAGCGGCCGAAGACGATGGCGTTGCCGTTATCAAGATTGGCGAGCTTCTCGATCCTCAACCATTTGTGGTTGGGTTTGATGGCGAAGACAACGGGCACGGGCTAGATCCCCATGTGTGGATGGATCCCGTGCGAATAGCCGACGCGGTTGGGTTGATTGCCGACCGCCTCAATAGTGTGGCGGGGGTTGATGTTTCTCCTTCTGCTGCCGCCTACCGGACGCAGGTCCTGGAGATGCACGACGAGATCGCCGGCCTGATTGGGGGAGTTCCCCCCGAAGACCGCAGAATGGTGACCAACCATTTCTCCTACGGCTACTACGCAGATCGGTATGGACTCGCCCTGCTGGGAACGGTGATCCCCGCCGCCACAACCGGATCTGAGACCAGCGCCGCAGACTTCGCAGCGCTCATTGAGCTTCTCGAACGAGAGCGGGTCTCGGTGGTGTTTGGCTCCACAACCGAGCCGACCACTTTGGCCGACGCCCTCGCAGACGAAGTCGGATACGAGGTGAAGGTGGTCAAGCTCTTCACCGGATCGCTCGGCGAAGCCGGGTCGGGCGCCGAGACCTACCTCGATATGATGCGGGCCACCACCCGTCTGATCGTTGAGAATCTGTCGTGACCAGATCACCAGCCAGGCCGGGAGGCTTTCTGTGGATTGGCTAGTCGAACCCCTCTCTGAACCCTTCATGCAACGAGTTCTGGTGGGCAGTGCGCTGGCGGTTATGACGGCCTCCCTCATCGGCACCTGGGTGGTATTGCGAGGTCTCAGTTTCATGGGCGACGCCCTCGCCCACGGAGTCACCCCCGGGATCGCTCTGGCTTTTGCGGTCGGATTCAATCTCACCGTCGGAGCAATCGGGGCCGCGGTCGCGATGACGCTGGGGATCAATCTGGTTCATCGCAAGGCCGGTCTGCGCGAGGACACCGGAATCGGGCTGCTATTCGTAGGCATGCTGGCGCTCGGTGTCATCATCATGTCTCGATTGCCCTCGTTCTCGAGCAGCTTGGCCACAATCCTGTTTGGCGACACGCTCGGCATCAGAACCGAAGATGTGATCCTCCAAGCCGGCGCGGCAGCCGTGACTCTGTTGGTGATCCTGATCTTCTACCGGGCCTTCCTGGTGCTCTCCTTCAACGAGGAAAAGGCTCAAATGCTCGGGTTGCGGCCCGGGCTTGCTCACCTGGTGATGTTGTCTCTGCTGACCCTGGCCATCGTCACTTCTTTTCGCACGGTGGGGACGCTCCTGGTCTTTGCACTGATCGTGGCCCCCCCTGCTACCGCCTCGCTGGTGGTTCGCCGAGTTCCGACCATGATGGTGGCCGCAGTGGTATTCGGGATCCTGGCGGTGGTCAGCGGCCTGTTGATCAGCTGGCATGCCGATACCGCCGCCGGGGCAACCATGGCCTTCATGTCGGTAGCGATCTTCTTCATGGTGCTCGCATTGCGTGAGTTGAGAGACAAGAGAGCGAAGCCAGTTCTTGGTTCTTAGTTCTTGGTTCTTGGTTCTTTGCTTGTTGCTTGTTGCTTGTTGCTTGATACTTGCTCGTGGCTTGATGCTGGCAACCTGTTCCTGAAACCTGAAACCTGAGACCTGAAACCTTTCCGAACTGGCCTTGTTTCCCCGGAAGCATCTACCATGCGTCGGCCATGGGGAAACACCGCCACGCCCATAACATCACCGAATTGGGTGCCAGGCTGCGCCGTCTTGCCATCCTCCTGGGGACCACCGGAGTAGTGCTCGTCGCCATTTCGGGGTGGAGCGCCTGGTCGGCATATCAAGATATCGAGCGGGTGACGTTTGGTGACGCGGTCGAAGCCGCCGAGCATTTGGCGACGATTCCGGTCGCCGAGGTCGAAGAGCTGCGGGCCGCGGAAGATGAAGCCGAAGAGGCATCCCGCTTGGCCGAACTTGCCGAGCTTGAAGAGGACGTGCTTGCCGCGTTGCTAGAGAGTCGGGGAGACCTCGAGCTCGGGCCTGAGGAAGTCGTCGAGTTTCCTTTTGTCTCCAGTCCCGCGCTCCCCGACGAGATGTTTACCTCCTACTTGTTGGTCGGGGTCGAGGGAGGGTTCCGGGCCGATGCCATCATCTTGGTTTTGATGCCGCAGGATGGTTCGGCTCCTTTGATGACGTCGCTGCCCCGTGACCTCTATCTGCCCAACCCGTGTACGCAGCGATATACAAGGATCAATGCCGGTCTGGTGGGCTGCAAGGGCTACGCCAGCGGCGCGGAGTTGTTGTCCTTGATGGTGTCTGACTTCACAGGCATCCGAGTAGACCACTTTGCCCGGATCGACTTCAGCGGGTTCAAGAGAGTCATTGATGGCTTGGGCGGAGTCGAGATCTGTGTCGACAACCCGGTCCGCGATGCCAAGTCGTTTCTCGATCTCCCTGCTGGTTGCTCACAGGCCGACGGATTTCAGGCGCTCGCCTGGGTTCGCTCCCGCCGCACGGAGGAGTTGGTGGATGGTGCGTGGCAGAAGGTCGCCGGAGTGAGCGATTTCACCCGGCAGCGGAAAGAGCAGGACATGCTCTTCAAGATTGCCGGGAAGCTCAATTCCTTCGGTTCGTTTTCCTCGTTTTCGGAAGTGGCCCAGAGCGTGGCCGACACGGTTGCCCTCGATGAGGGGTTCTCGTTTGGTGACGCCCTTTCGCTGGCCTGGAACTTGCGAAGTCTGAAATCAGCCGACGTGTTGCGAGTCAACGTCACGTCACGGGACTACGTCACCTCGGGCGGAGCATATGTGCTTCTTCCTACGGCTTCGTTCAACGAGCGACTCGCCCTGTTCTACCCAGCCGCTGGGCGATAGCGGGCGAAGCTTTGCTTCGCAGTTCTTGGTTTTTTGTTCTTAGTTTCTGGTGGCTGGTGGCTATTCCAATTCAAAGGTGGTTTCCACTGGGACGTTGCCACGGATAGCGGCCGCGACAGAGCACATTTCCGCGTGGCTGCGGTGGATGGCCGCCTCGACCTGGACGGTGGTGAGATCGGAGCCGGACACCCGGTAGTGAAGACGAAATCTCTGGAACTTCCACGGGGGATCGGGTTCCTTCGTGAAAGTGACTTCGATCTCCAGCCCGGTGAGACTCTCCCCGAGCTGGTTCACAAGATCAACGCCGGAACATGAAGCCAAAGCCATAGGCAACAGATCGGAGGGGCGCACCCCCAACTGCTGGCTTCCATCGATATCGACGGGTATTCCTTTCGAGTCGATCCCGTCAAAACGCAGCCTTTTTTCCCAGGTGATCGTCACCGCTGCCATGTCCTCACGCTCCTTGGTCTCGGCTGTGACAACTGAGGAAAATCTGGACTGTCATTTCATGTCAAATCGGGCGATGATGGGATGAGCGCTTGGCCCGATCCGGTAGTGCACTGCTGTCGGTCGTTGGCTAAGTTGGGCGCATGCATTCTTCACTGAATGCACGAATGGAGGAAGGGATATGAAAAAACGACTACCAATCTTGGCGGTGCTATTGGCACTGACGCTGATCGCCGCCGCTTGTGCGGCCGACGCCGATACGACAACAACGGCGGCACCGGGCACGACCGCGGCCGAGACGACAACGACTGCCGCTCCGGGCACGACTGAAGCGCCCATGGAGTTCGAAGGCAAGGTCCTCGATGCCGGCGGTTGTGACTACGGCGGCCGGATCGAGAAGATCACAGCGCTGGATCAATACACCGTCGAATTTGACCTATGCGATCCGCATCCGGCGTTTCTAGCGCAGATTGCCTACGGGGTCTTCGGGATTCAGTCTGAGGAGCATCTCGAAGCTACCGGCGGCGCCCCGCTTGACAACCCGGTCGGCACCGGTCCCTACTCGCTCAGGGAGTGGGTCCGTGGTGATTCGGTGGTGTTCGAGCGTTTCGACGACTACTACGGGACCAAGCCGGAACACACAACGGCCGTTCTGAAGTGGGCGACGGAGAGCGCCGGACGTTTGCTGGAACTTCAAGCCGGCACTGTGGACGGAATTACGTTCCCCGGAACGGAGGACTTGGAGACAATCGAGAACGATCCCAACCTGACTCTGTTGACGAAGCCGGAGCCGAATATCTTCTATGTCGGCTTCACATCCGAGAATCGGCGAAACCGGCGAGGCGTTTCCGCCTTGGGACAACGTCGATGTCCGCAAGGCCGTGGGCATCGGTATCGACCGGCAGCGGATCGTCGATACGTTCTATGCGCCCGGGTCCGAGGTGGCTTCGCATTTCACGCCCTGCTCGGTTGAGTTCGGGTGTGAGGGCGAGTCGTGGTACGACTTCGATCCGGATGCGGCCAAGCAACTGCTGGCCGACGCCGGCTACCCGGATGGGTTCTCGACCTCGATCTACTACCGCGATGTCACCCGTGGCTATCTGCCGACACCGGGTGATGTGGCGGCCGACATTCAGGCTCAACTGAAGACGAACCTGAATATCGACGCCGACGATTGTCCAGATGGAGTCGGGTGAGTTCATTCAGGCCTGCTCGACGGCGGGAACCTGCGACGGAATCCACCTGTTGGGATGGACGGGCGACTATCCGCACATCACCAACTTCCCGAACTTCCACTTTGCCGAGAACAACTCTCAGTTCGGGAATCCCCATCCGGAGATATACGAACCAATGGCGGCAGCCTCGGTGGTGACAGATCCGGCGGAAGCGGCCCCGCTCTATGCGCAGGTCAATAACGCCATCAAGGAGCTGGTCCCGATGGTGCCGGTCGCTCATGCCGGGGCGTACTTCGCGGCCGGGGCGAATGTGCAAGGGGCCCACGCAACGCCGTGGGGCCATGTGCAGCTGAACCTGTGGGACAACGGCACCGATACGGTGGTGTTCATGCAGGGCAACGAGCCGATCTCGCTCTACTGCTCTGATGAGACCGACGGTGAGTCGATTCGGGCCTGTGGCCAGGTGGTGGAGGGTCTCTACTCCTACGACATCGAAGGGGCTGTTCGGCCGCAGTTGGCCACCGAGTGTGTGCCGAACGACGACCTGAGCCTGTGGACCTGCTCGCTCCGTGAGGGTGTGACTTTCCACGATGGATCGACGCTTTGATGCCAACGATGTGGTGACCTCATACTCGGCGGGTCTGGATGTAGCCAATCCGCTGCACGTCGGCAACTCCGGCGTGTTCGAGTACTACTGCTATCTGTGGAACCACTGCATCAACGAACCAGAGAGCTAAGTCGACAAGAGCAACGAATAGCTGAGGGGGAGGCGCTGAGCGCCTCCCCCTCGTCTATGCTCCACGCCACTCGATGATTACGTTTATCACTCGCCGGATTCTGCTCGCCATCCCGGTCTTGATCGGGATCGTGGTGGTGGTGTTCCTGTTGATCCGCGCGATTCCCGGTGATCCGTGCACTTCTCTACTCGGCGAGCGGGCTACCCAGGAAGCGTGCGAGCAGTTCAATGAAGCCAACGGACTCAACGAGCCGGTCTTGGTCCAGCTGGGCATCTACATGAAGAACGTGTTCACCTTCAACCTGGGTGAGTCCGTTCGATTCTCACGGCCGGTCAGCCAACTGCTCATCGAACGGCTGCCGTTGACCACTGAGCTGGCACTGTCGGCGCTGATGATCGCCGTGTTTGTCGGCGTCCCGCTGGGCGTTATGGCGGCTCGACGGCACAACACGGCCGTCGATACCGGCACCATGGCTCTGGCCAATATTGGAGTGTCGATGCCCGTCTTTTGGTTGGGCTTGATGTTGGCCTATGTTTTCGCTCTGCTCTTGCGAGATACCGCGTTTGCCCTGCCTCCCTCGGGACGAATCAGCGCCGGGGTGTTCTCTACTCCCTATTTCGAGGTGTGGGGGTGGCAGCTCGAGGAGGGCTCGGCAATCGCCCGGGTACACGAATACATTGCCAATCACTACATCTTCAACAATCTCATCACCGGTCAGTGGGAGGTGTTTGGGGATCTGGTCAAGCACATGATCTTGCCGGCCGTCGCGTTGGCCACGATCCCAATGTCGATCATCGCTCGTATCACCCGGAGTTCTTTGCTCGAGGTGATGGGAAAGGACTTCATCCGCACCGCCCGCGCCAAAGGCGTCAAAGAGCGCTGGGTGGTGAGGAGCCATGCCTTTCGCAACGCGATTCTTCCGGTCGTCACGATCATCGGACTGCAGCTGGGCGCTCTTCTGGGCGGCGCGGTTCTCACCGAGACGGTATTCAACCTGGCCGGTGTTGGTCGCGCTCTTTTTGACGCGATCACCGGTCGTGATTACGCGATCGTGCAAGGGTTCACGGTGATCGTGGCCGGCGTCTATGTGATCGTGAACCTTCTTGTCGACCTCTCCTACGCCTACCTAGATCCGAGGATCAGACTCGAATGACCTCCTTCAACCGCCGCGAAGCAATTGAGCAACTCCAGGCCGAGGCCGGAGATATCGAGCGATTGTTCGAAAAGCCCTCCACTCAGTGGCGTCTGGCGCTGCAAAGGTTCCGGGGGAGGAGGTCCGGGATGATCGGCCTGGGCATCATTGTCACTTTGGTGCTGGTCGCGATATTTGCGCCCTTGCTGGCGCCTTATGGTCCGACAGAAATTCTCATCGGGATCGAGGACGTGGGGCGATACGACTCGCCGTGTATCCACTTCCTTGGTTGCTCTGAAGAAACGCCTCAACACATCTTGGGCATCGATGGAAACGTGCGGGACGAATTCTCTCGCATCATCTACGGGTCGCGGGTGAGCCTGACCTTGGGATTCTTCACTGTGACCCTGGCGTTGCTCGTCGGCTCTACGATCGGTGCCCTGGCCGGTTTTCGGGGCGGTTGGTTCGACAACATCATCATGCGGTTTATGGACGTGATTCTGGGGTTCCCCTCCCTGCTGCTGGCCATCGCGATTGTGGCGGTGCTCGGTCCCGGGTTGCGCAACGCTCTGATTGCCATTGCCATTGTCACCATGCCCGGCTACGCCCGGGTCATGCGCGCCCAGGTGCTCTCCATCAAGGAGAGCGACTTCGTATCTGCTTCCCGCGCCCTCGGCGCGTCGTCCATGCAGATTCTGTTCCGGCGGGTCGTTCCCAATGCACTCACGCCTCTCGTCGTGCTGGCCACTCTCGGGGTGGCGACCGCCATTCTCGAGGCGGCCGGTCTGTCGTTCCTGGGTCTGGGTGCTCAACCACCCTTGGCCGAGTGGGGCTCGATGCTGGCTTCGGAACGCAACCAGGTCTTTAATGCCCCGCACCTCGTTTTCTTCCCCGGACTGGCCATCATGCTCACCGTGCTCGGCTTCAACCTGATGGGCGATGGTATGCGCGACGCTCTCGACCCCACCCTCAACCGATGAGCGCCGCCGTCCCCCTCCCCGAGGATTTCGTCGACGAGCCGCTGGCGGAAGTCGCTCCAACCGAGCCGCTGCTCGACGTCCGCGGCTTGAAAACGCACTTCGATACACGCCAGGGCGTAGTGAGGGCCGTTGATCAGGTAGATATCCGTGTTAACCGCGGTGAGGTGCTCGGCTTGGTTGGCGAGTCGGGATGCGGCAAATCGGTGACCTCCTTTTCCATCATGGGTCTGATCTCGCACCCGGGTGAGATCGTTGCCGGCGAGATTCTCTTCAACGGTCAGGACTTGACGACCATGAAGAAGGACGAGATCCGCAAGCTGCGTGGCGATCACATCTCGATGATCTTTCAGCAGCCGACCTCTGCTCTCAATCCGGTCTATCGGGCGGGTGCCCAAATCAAAGAAGTGTTCGAACTGCACCGCGATTGGTCGAAGGACGTTGAAGAAGAAAAGGTTATCGAGATTCTGACCCAGGTGGGTATCTCGGATCCCAAACGGCGAGCGGAATCGTATCCACATGAGCTGTCCGGCGGCATGGCTCAGCGGATCATGATCGCCATGGCCCTGGCGTGCGAACCGGAGCTACTCCTCGCCGATGAGCCGACCACCGCGCTGGATGTGACGATCCAGGCGCAGATCCTCGATCTGATACGCGACCTGCAAAAGTCCTCCAACACGGCGGTCATTCTCATCACCCACGATCTGGGAGTGGTGGCGGAGATGGCCGACCGGATCGCGGTGATGTACGCCGGTGAGATCGTTGAAGAATCCGACGTTCGTACGATCTTCAGGAAACCGCTGCACCCCTACACGCAAGGCCTGGTCGGGTCGATCCCGGTCCTGGGGCAGCTCAAGACGGTGCTGGACACCATCCCCGGCGTGGTGCCATCGCTGATCGACCTCCCCGCCGCCTGCCGGTTTGCTGCGCGGTGTGTGTCACGATTAGAGCACGGTCTGGAGATCTGCACCCAACAGAAACCTGACCTTCTCGAAATCGAAGAAGGGCACAAGGTCCGCTGCTGGCTCTACCAGGACGGGGAAGCCGATGGCTGAGAACCTGGTCGAGATCCGTGACCTCGTCAAGCAGTTCCCGGTCAAGGCCGGCCTGTTGCAGCGCCAGGTAGCCACTGTCAACGCCGTGGCGGAGTCAATCTCGACATCCGTAAAGGTGAAACTCTCGGCCTGGTCGGCGAGTCGGGTTGCGGCAAGACCACCCTGGGTCGCATCCTGGTTCGTCTTCTCGAGCCGACCTCAGGGACCATTCGTTTTGACGGCGAAGACATGACCCACCTCGAGGGTAAGGCGCTCAAGCCTTTCCGGCGGAGAGCACAGATCATCTTCCAGGATCCCTTGGTTCGCTCGACCCGCGTACCCAGATTGGCGATGCGATTGCGGAAGGTTTGCGCCTGCACGGTGTCAACGACAAGGACGAGCGACTGGCCCGGGTGAGGGAGATGCTCGATCTGGTCGGCCTCAAAGCTGGTCATGCGGACCGCTATCCGCACGAGTTCTCCGGTGGCCAGCGACAGCGGATCGGCATCGCCCGGGCGCTGATTCTCAAGCCGGATCTGGTGGTGGCCGATGAACCGGTGTCTGCCCTGGACGTTTCCGTTCAGGCCCAGGTGCTCAATCTTCTGAAGGAGCTGCAGTCCGAACTCGATCTCACCTTCCTGTTTGTGGCCCACAATCTGGCGGTGGTCGAGCACATCTCCGATCGGGTGGCGGTGATGTATCTGGGCAAGATCGTCGAGCTGACCGATCGGGACACTCTGTACCGCAACCCGCTGCATCCCTACACCGAAGCTCTGCTGTCGGCCATCCCGGTGCCTGATCCCGATCGGCCCCGCAACCGCCAGATCCTGCAGGGGGAAGTCCCCTCGCCGTTGAACCCGCCCCTCGGGTGCCACTTCCATCCCCGCTGTCCGATCGCCAGGATTGGGTTGTGTGACATCGAAGAACCAGAGCTACGTCCTCTCAATGACGAGATCGACCACTATGGCTTCTGCCACCTCCGTACCGGTGATCACCGTCAATTCGATCCCAGGCGCCCGATAACGCGGTAGCGAAGCGTTTTCGTCTTCTCCCTGGAAGGGGGAAGTACCCGAGCGGAGCGAGGGGGATGGGGGTCAGGCGAAGCCAGACGGTTCCAGGTCTTAGGTTTCGGGTTTCGGGTTTCAGGTAATCAAGCATCAAGGCGCGGAAGACCCCCTACCCCCGCCTTCGGCGGCGGTACTTTCCCCCTTGCAGGGGGACTATCCCGAAGCGCGTTTTGCCTCTCCTGCTTGCGGGAGGGGCGCGGAGCTGCCGCAGGCGGCGAAGCGGAGAGGGTGGAGAGAACGAGAAACGAGTAACGAGGAACGAACCAGCATCAAGCATCAAACCGGAAACCTGGCGGACAGCGGACGGCGTACTGCGGACTGCGGACAACGGAAAACTGATAACTTCTTCCCATGGGCGCTTGGTTCGCAAATTCGGTACCACCGCCGCGGCTGTCTTCCTGGGCGGATCGCTGACTATCGCTTTTGCTTTCGCCGGCTTGCAGCTCTTTCTCGACGGCTCGATCCCCAAAGGGTCGGCGAGGAGACCGCGCAGCGCAGCCGTACAGCTGGGAATCCCATCGGGTCTCCGGGAAATGGGGGTGATCTCGACCATTTCCGGCGTCGTCATCTTGTTTTTTGTGCTGGTGGCGACTGTTGCGCTGATCGGTGTGGCTCGGCGCCGGCAAGGCTTTCGCGAAGCCGCTCTCGGGGTTTTTTCTGCGTTCGCCATCGTCATGATTCCCCTGGGTATCAGCGGACAGGTCGCCAATCCACCCGGGGAGAACTCCATGACGGCGATCCTGGTGGGCGTGATATCGGCCATGGTTGTTGTCCTGCTGGCGGTACCGGCAACTTCGCTGACCTTTGATCAGGCCGAAGTAGATCGCCGACGCAAAAAGGCCAACGATCACTAGACCTCGAGAGCTTCGAGTCTCTCAAAGACGATTGGCGTGTGGGCGAGGAACCTCTCAGTAGAGAAGCAGGCGGTCAGGGCTTCGGTCGGCAGATCGACCTCGGAGTCGCCCTCCAGGAGGTCGAGGAGGTGCTCGCCTTCGTCCCACGCGGTCAGGGCGTTGCGTTGCACGATCCGGTAGGCATCGTCCCGGCTCGATCCCTGTTCGACGAGGGCCAGCAGAACGGCCTGACTGAAGACGAGGCCCCGCGTGGACTTCGAGATTGACGCGCATTCGATCGCCGTTGACCACCAGCTTCTCCGCCAACCCGGCAAACCTGACCAGCATGTAGTGGAGCACCGTGCACGCATCTGGGAGGATCACCCGCTCAGCCGAAGAATGGCTTATGTCGCGTTCATGCCAAAGGGCTACATTTTCCAGACCCACCTGGGCGTATCCGCGGAGGAGGCGAGCCATCCCGGTCATTCGTTCTGACAGGATCGGGTTGCGCTTGTGCGGCATTGCCGACGACCCCTTCTGACCAACCCGAAAGGCTTCTTGCGCTTCTCCCACTTCTGATCGTTGCAGATGGCGGATCTCGGTGGCGAACCGCTCGATCGAGGCACCCGTGAGAGCTATGGCCTGAAGCAACTCGGCGTGGCGGTCACGATGGGTGACTTGTGATGAAGCGGGCTCGATGCCCAGACCGAGACGCTCACAAACGTATTGCTCGAGGCGGGGAGGGGTATGGGCATAGGTCCCGACTGCCCCGCTGATCTTCCCCACGGCCACGGCGCCGCGTGCCCGAGCGAGGCGAGCATGATCGCGGGCGAGCTCAAATGCCCATGTGGCCAGTTTTAGGCCAAAGGTGGTCGGTTCTGCCCAAATCCCGTGGGTACGCCCCACCATGACAGTGCCGCGGTGTTCGAAGGCTCGGGTCTTCACCACTGCGAATAGACGGCCGATTTCTTCCAGCAATAGGTCGGCTGCTTCTTTGAGAAGTACACCTTGAGCCGTATCGAGTACGTCTGAAGAGGTGAGGCCGTAGTGAACCCATTCGTCTCCCGGTCCGGTGTTCTCGGCGAGCAAATCGACGAAGGCGGCCAGGTCGTGATTGGTGATTTCCTCGCGCTCTTTCCACTTCCCGGGGTCAACCGGCGCGGCTTGCCGTACAGCGGCGGCTGCCTCGGCGGGGGCGACGCCGAGTTCGCTCCACCCTTCCGCAACGAGGGCTTCGACCTCTTGCCACACCGCCAGCTTGCGTTCCTCCGACCAGATGGCCGCCATCTCGGGCAACGTGTAACGAGGGATCATGAGAAGAAGTTATCAGTTTTCAGTAGCCAGTTGTCAGTTGACTCTCTCCCCCCTCCCCGCCGGCGGGAGGGGGCTAGGGGGAGGGGTGGAAGAAGCAGTCATCAGTTGTCAGTCGTCAGTTCTCAGTTTCCACCCTCTCCGCTTCGCCGCCTTCGGCAGCTCCGCGCCTTTCTCCCGCAAGCAGGAGAGGCAAAGCACACCAGTGGGCGAGGAAAAAGAGGGAAGTGGTCAGTTTTCCGCTGTCCGCCATCCGCAGGCTTGATGCTTGGAACCTGAGACCTGGAACCCGAAACCTATTGACGCGTCTGCTCCGCCAACTCGTCCCGGTACTCGCGGAGGTTCTCGCCAGCCCATCGTCGTGCAGCGCCAGGATGGCGACGGCCAGGAGAGCGGCGTTGGCCGAACCGTCCACCGCCACCGTCGCGACGGGGATCCCGGTCGGCATCTGCACGGTGGCCAGCAGCGCATCAAGACCTTGCAAAGAAGCACTCAGCGGCACTCCGATCACCGGAAGCAGTGACTTGGCCGCCATGACCCCGGCCAGGTGGGCGGCTTTCCCGGCCCCGGCGATGATGACCGAGAAGCCCTGTGTCGGCCGCCGTAGCCGCAAACTCGAAAGCGGCATCGGGGGTCTTGTGGGCCGAAAGCACCCGCACGTCGTGCGCGACGCCGAACCGGGCCAGGGTATCGGCGGCGGCTTGCATTTTTGGCTGATCCTTGGCGGATCCCATCACAATGGCGACCTTGCTCATCACGAACCTCTCGATACTCCGGCAATGTCTGGACGATATTGCTTCCATCGGAACCTGATCTCTTCGGCGGCGGTGTAGGCCCGTTGCGGCGCGCTTCGGGAAGGGTGGGTCCCCGGTCCGACGACGTTGATTACCCGACCACCGTTGGTTTTCAGCGTTCCTTCCTGATGGATGGTGCCCGCCTGAAACACGAGGACCCCGGCCAGTCGCGCGGCGGTGGCGATACCGGTGATGGGGTCTCCTCTGCGCGGTTCTTCCGGGTAGCCGGCCGCGGCCAGAACCACATCGACGGCGGCCTCGTTCGACCATGTCAAGTTGACCGCCTGTGCTTCGCCGTCGAGGCAAGCGACGATCGCTTTGATCAGATCACTCTCCAGCAAGGGAAGGACCACCTGCGTCTCTGGATCACCCAACCGGCAGTTGAATTCCAAAACCTGCGGGCCTTGATCGGTGAGCACCAATCCGGCATAGAGAAACCCCTGATACAGAGTCCCTTGCGATTCCAACTGGTTGAGAACGGGCCTCATGACATGGTCGACGGTCCAATCGACCAAACCGGCCGGCAGGTCGTCAACCGGCGAATAGCATCCCATTCCGCCCGTATTGGGACCCCGTCCCCTTCGCCGAGTCGTTTGTAATCGCGCGCCGGTTGGAGGGGTACCGCATCCCGTCCATCGCACAGCGCAAAGACACTCACCTCAGGTCCGGCCAGGTAGTCCTCGATTACGAACGTCCGACCCGCTTCCCCGAATTCGCCATCCAAACAACGATCGACCCAGGCCTCCGCCTCGACGAGGTTGTCGGTTACCAGGACCCCCTTGCCGGCCGCCAACCCGTCGGCTTTCACCACGTACGGCCCCGGCTGGTCGTGGAGGAAGTCGATGGCCGGTAGCCGATCAGAGAAGGTGCCGCCGGCGGCAGTGGGCACGCCGGCCCGCTGCATGATTTCCTTGGCGAACGATTTGGAGGACTCCAGTCGGGCAGCAGAGCGGGTGGGGCCAAACGCTCTGATTCCTTGCCGGGTCAGGGCATCGACAACTCCAGCCGCTAGTGGTGCCTCCGGCCCCACCACGACGAGGTCGACCTCCTCCTGTCGTGCGAAGGCCGTCACCGCGCCGGGATCACTTGGTGAGATCCCCTCCACGATCGGGCCCAGCTCGGCCAGACCCGGGGTTGCCGGGCAACGACGTCAGACTGGCGAGCAAAGGGCTCCGGGATAGCTTCCACCCCAGGGCGTGTTCGCGGGCGCCGCCACCGAGCAGGAGTACCTTCATGTGGACCGGTTGAGCACTTGCTGCCGCTCGGGTCCTACTGAAACCCATCCGATGGGTACCCGGGTGCTGTCCTCAATGAACTCTATGTACTGCTGGGCTTCTTTGGGCAGATCCGCGAACGTCCGGACACCCGTTATGTCCGACCCCCAACCGGGAAGTTCTTCATACACCGGAGCACAGTTGTACAACACACGTTGTTGACGGGGCAGTTCCGTGTAGGTCTCTCCCAAGGAGCTGTACGCCACTGCCACCTGCAGCGTGTCGAATTCCGAGAGGATGTCGAGCTTGGTGAGAAAGATGTCGGTGAGACTGTTGACCCGCGCTGAGTAGCGGAGGGCAACCAGATCCAGCCAGCCGCAACGCCGCCGCCGCCCGGTTACGGTTCCGAACTCTCCGCCCACGGTCACCATGCGTTTCGCCGATCTCGTCCGAAAGCTCGGTCGGGAACGGCCCGGTTCCCACCCGGGATGATGTACGCCTTGGCGACCCCGACCACCCGGTCGATCGCCTTTGGCCCAATCCCCGACCCGGTGA
This sequence comes from uncultured Actinomycetota bacterium, assembly GCA_963823915.1. GTDB lineage: Bacteria > Actinomycetota > Acidimicrobiia > Spongiisociales > UBA4744 > UBA4744. Next base: position 162,421 of record CAWGNJ010000002.1, on the reverse strand, counting down.
GGGCGCCCCCGGCAGTGGGGCTGGAGGAAGTAACAAAGGGGTACGTCCCATGGTCGATGTCGAGCAGACGTTCCCTGGGCGCCTTCGAAAAGGACCTCTTGGCCGGCATCGATGGCTTCCCAGATCAGGAGAGAAGTATCGGTTACGAAGGGGAGTAGTGCTTCGGCGTAACCGAGATACTCCGCGGCAATGCTGTCGGCATCCATCGGTAACTGGTTGTAGACCCGGGTCAGCAGCTTGTTCTTGTCGGTGAGGGCGACATCCAGCTTGTCGCGAAAGATCTTCGGGTCGAAGAGGTCCTGGATCCGGATGCCCTGCCGGGAGTATTTGTCGGTGTACGCCGGACCGATGCCCTTCTTGGTGGTGCCGATCATCTGCCGGCCCAGATACCGCTCCATGACCGCATCGAGTTTGCGGTGATAGGGCATGATCAGGTGGGCGTTGGACGAGATGCGAAGGTCGCGAGATCGACACCTCGCGGCAGTGAGCATGGCGATCTCGTCGAGCAGCACTTTCGGGTCAACCACGCATCCGAAGCAATCACCGGAGTACAGTCGGGGTACATCACCCCGCTGGGGATCAGTGAGAGAGCGAACCTCTCTTCCCCGATGACGATGGTGTGGCCGGCGTTGTTGCCGCCCTGGTAGCGAACCACCAGGTCGGCCGATTCGGCGAATACGTCGGTGACCTTCCCTTTGCCCTCATCTCCCCACTGGGCGCCAAGAACGATCGTGGCAGGCATGCATTGGCTCCTTGCTGGCCGCCTGGTCATGGTAGTGCGGCCCGGTGGGGCCTTTTCGGACGGAGGAGACCCTTGCGGAGGGTTTCCGGCAGCTCCGGGCTGCCATGATTCAGCGGTGTCACTATGCTCAAGCTCTCTGCCTCCGGAGGAGCCATCGTGCCGCGCATTCGCGCCGCCAACATCGAAGAGCACAAGGAACTGACCCGTGGTCAGATTCTCGACGCTGCTCAGGAGCTCTTTCAGACCGAGGGATACCTCGACACGTCGTTGGGTGACGTCGCCAATCGAGTTGGGATTGGCCGGACGACGTTTTACGAGTACTTCACGGATAAGGAAGATCTGTTGTGCTCGCTCGTCGAGGCCACGTTGCCCGAGATCATCAGCGACATCATCGGAGCGGTGCCGCGTGACGTCGGCCCGGCCGAACAGCTCTCCGTCCTGGCTACTCGCATGGTCGAGTTCGTCTCGACGGATGCCATGCTGGGGAGGATTCTCCACACCGATGCGTCCCGGCTTTCGCCTTCGGCGCAGCTCCGGGTGCGGGCGACGCACAGCGAGTTCGCCAACGAATTCATGCGCATTTACATGGAGGGCGTCGGGTCGGGGACGCTGCGCCCTTATCCACCCGATCTGGCGGGCCGCTTCCTGCAGGAATTGATGATGTCGGCAGCCCGGGCCGTCATCGCCCTCAAGGAACCGTCCGACCGCCTACCCGAAGTGACTCGGAGCATGGTCGACTTCATGCTGCACGGCCTCAGCGCCTGATGACCCGGATCCTGTTCCAAGGGGGCTCGGTTTTTGATGCGACGGGAGCACCCCCGGCGGTAGCCGATGTCCTCGTTGAGAACGGAAGGATCGTCGACGTTGGTGTCGGGCTGGATGGAGACGAAACGGTCGATTGCGGCGGCCTGTATCTGCTGCCCGGTCTTTTTGACACACATGTTCACGTGATGCTCAGCCACATCGACATGTGGAAGATCGTGCAAACCCCCTTCTCCTATAGGTTCTTCGAGGCGGCCCGGAATCTCGAAGCGACCGTTAAAGCGGGGATCACGACCGTCAGGGACGCCGGCGGGGCGGATCTCGGGATCAAACAGGCGGTTGAGGATGGTTTGATCGTCGGTCCGCGGATGCACATCTCTCTCAAGATGCTCTCTCAGACCGGCGGGCATGGTGACGGATGGATGGCCTCAGGAAGTGCCGTCGACCTCTTCCCTCCCTATCCGGGAATGCCCGAATCAATCGTGGATGGCGTCGACGAGATGCGGCACAAAGTGAGAGAGCTCATTCGAGATGGGGCAGACGTCATCAAGGTTGCTACCTCAGGAGGGGTGCTGTCGCCCCGCGACGACCCGACCCACGCCCACTTCCGGTTGGCCGAGCTGCAGGTGCTGGTCGAAGAGGCTGCTGCCGCCGGTATCAGCGTGATGGCTCATGCCCAGGCAACGGTCGGTATCAAGAACGCAATCCAGGCCGGAATCCGATCCATCGAACATGGGATCTACCTGGACGACCAGGCAATTGAGATGATGTTGGAGCGAGGGACCTTCCTGGTCCCGACCCTGATAGCTCCAACCGGGGTTCTGCGGGCCGCCGAAGCTGGAGCCCAGATCCCGGAGGCCTCATTGGCGAAAGCCCGTGAAGTTATCCAGGCTCACCGTGACTCGTTTGGCCGAGCAGTGGAGGCCGGGGTCAAGATCGCCATGGGAACCGACACCGGGGTCACCCCCCACGGCAAGAACCTGGAGGAGTTGGCTCTCATGGTCGAAGGCGGCATGACCCCCTCCGAGGCCTTGATGGCGACCACCCGCACTGCTGCCGAGCTGATGGGCCTGGACGACGAGCTGGGCACACTCGAGCCCGGCAAACGAGCCGATCTCGTTCTCGTGGACGGCGACCCATTCGAGGTGGCCGCACTTCCTGATCGCATCACCCAAGTGTGGAAAGACGGCGCTCGGATCGTCTAATCCGGTTTTGGCGTCGCACAGACACGCATGACGTGTACGCACGACGCCAAAACGGTCATGCTTCCAACGACCGTCGCAATCGGAGTTGGCGGACCAGCAAATTGGCGTTGGTGCCCAAACTGGTTCCAGTCGCAAAGAACATGGCGATCAACCCCCCGGCTACCCAAGCAGCGGTAGCGAAGGTGGCCAGGATTTGGGTTGCCGTGTATGAAATCCCCCAGAACAGCAAGTGGAGGATCGATCGCTCGGCGACGACCCGTCCTTCCTGAGCTTGGAGTTTGGCGACCTGTCCCCAGGCCAGGCCAAAACCCCAATCCGAAGATCAGCAGGGCAGGCCCCAACAATCCAGGAGCGGCTTGGCGAAGCACGATCAGGTTGACCAGAAGCATGACAGGAGCCATGACGATCCCAATCAGGTTCCCGGAGGGACGAAGTGGTTGGGGTTTGCGGACCTGGCGGATCAAACCCCAGAGGGCCAGGCAAATCAGGGCTATGGATAGGAGACCGAACCCGCGGCCGATCATGGCGGAGCCCCGGTGACTTGGTGTCCGCAACTAACACAGAAGGCGGCGTCGGGTTTGAGGGCTGTTCCACATTGCGAACAGAACCCGGGCGCAGAAACTGAGGCCGCGGGTCCGGAGGTGATGGGCTCGGTTGGCTCAGGGAATCGAAAATTGAGGATCAGGTCCTCCAAGTGCATCGAGCCAACCGATCGGAGGAACACCCCGTTATCGGCGACTTCCTCGAGCATGATCGTTCCCAGACCGGCTCGGATTGCTAAATGGGTGGTCTCCACCACATCGGGTTTGACGAGCCGGTCCACCCGGGCGGCGCCAAACCGGAATACGGGAATCAGCCCTTCGGCGACGGCCAGAAGTGCCTCCGAGGGCAAGAAGTTTTCGTCGTCGTCAGCGAAGAGCAGACCGCGTCGCAGCAGATCGTCGAGTCCTATGTCTACGTCGGATTGGTCAAGATCGAGGTTCAATTCCGGGAAGAGAACAGGGGGTAACCGTGACCTGCCAGGCCAGATTGCTGCCGGTGCGGCCCTCGACGACCTGGTGCCAAACTTCCTGAGCACCGAAAGGCTCAGCCTGCACCGGCAGACGATCGAGTGTGCCCTGCAATTGATTGGCGAGCAGGTGGTCAAAGACCGCCAGCAAGGCAACATACGCCTTGACCGGCAGTGTGTGTGCAAACGGCACTGGACTACTCAAGACCGGTCCGGTGAAGTGGTCCTGGAGCATGGCGACCAGTTCGGCGGCCGGTTGCGGCCACCCGATCGCCCAGCCGTCGTCGTCTCGCCCGATAGACAACATTGGCTCGTGACCCAAGAGATCACCGGCGGCTACGGAGATAGTCGTTGCCATCCAATCGGTGGTACCCGCACAGATCCCGATACGGGTCTGGGGGCGAACCAGCCGTGCCAGCAGGTCGTAGCCGTCCTGGGTCAGGGCAGCACGGTCGGCTTCAAAGACCCCGGCGCGGATCAGTTCTGAGCGGCAATCGTTTCCCATTTCTCCGGCTTGCTCTGCAAGCTCGAGAACTGGAGACAACTGATTGGGTGACAGTCCGACAACCGACAGCAATGCGGCCAGTTCGTCATCGGTAACCGAGATCTGTATTGCGTCTGGCATCTCAAACACCTGCGCTCATTCCGCTCCACCTTTCAAATGCCTGGCTCGCCAGCCGAACCTGTTCGGCGTTCGGTGTCCAATGTCGGTTGGCCTTCATCATTTCGAGTATCCGGATGCCGGGATCGACGGCTTCCCCAAACGACGTGCCGACCGTCTGCAACTTCCAGCTTCGCAAGGCGTGCTTGCCGTTCACCCGAAGATTGTCAATCACGCTGTGGGCGGGATGGTCGGCGATCATCCGCTGGACGTCATCCAGGATGCCCTCGGCACCTGCGGTTCCGCCCGGCGTCAAAGGCATTCTCGGCGGAGACTCGAGACCCCAAACGGCGGCTCCGGTCTCGTCGACTGACTGGATCACACTCATCGGGGCATCGGCTCGATACCCGATCACGAGGTTCCCCCTCTTGGTCGGGCTGAGGGCCCTTCCGGAGAACTTGCCGTCGACGTCGACCCACTCCAGCAGGCTTTGGCTGCGGTACCCGGCCGCCGGCGCGTCGGTGCGCAACCCGGCGAACATATTGGTGTCCAAGTCGTTTATGGCCGGCAATCCATCTAGTGCTTCGGTGAGCCGGTATCCGGGCATTCCCACCTCGCTTGCACCGCGTCTCACTTGGTCTTGCCATGCCCGAACGAAAGCCTCTTCGGAGTTCTGGGCGCCCAGGGTCCGGCAGTCGAAGTCGGTCCATCCGGTCGAAGCCCTTATCGATCGTGGATTTGCCCCTGTCCCTGTGATTTCGATTCGTTGCAACCCGTTGCGCACGTACTGAGGAACGTTGCGGTAGGCGCGAACCATGGCATGTTTGAGGATCTTGTCTCGAGTGTGGTTGACCAGTTGATGGGTGCGAATCGGCACCAGGCCCTGCCGGGCAGCCGCCTGGTAGGCCTCGGGCATTTCCTGAAGCAACCGGGCCGCCGCCAGCTCGTCCGGGGTCAGCCGGAACATGTCGTCGGTGATCTTCCAGAGGTGTTTCTGCTCCTGGCTCGTGAAGGCCAACGAGGGTACGTCCTTGGTCGCCGCTCCGCCTGTGTCGTCGATCTTCGTGGTCAGGTCCTCGAGCAGGCGTCGGCGAGTTCCGCGTTGACCTGGCGAAGATCCGAGAGACGGGCATAATCACCGGCTTTGTTCCAGGCGTCCGACACGCCCTTCCTCGACAAATCCCATGATTTCCTCACCTGGGTCAAGGCACGCCCGATCGGCTGAGACCCGAACTCATATGCCTTTCCGGCCAGCTTCATGGTGCGGTCGGCCGCCCGTCGCAGCGACTCGTTCCAACCGGTGGCTGCTTCGACAACCCGCCGAGTGCTCTTGGCGGCCATGTCACCGAGATCCGGGCCGATGGGTCTTGTGGCCACCTCGACGATTTTCTTTCCGGCTTTGGCAAGGGCTTTTGTCCAGGCGGTCGGCAGCAGCCTCTTTGCTACTTGCCCGGTTCCGCTGAGGGCCGCCCGGCCGATGCTCGGCGCCCCGAGGCCGACCACTGCCGTGCCGCCGGCATACATGATCGCCTCGTTCTTGAACTCCTTGTAGGTTGCGGTTGCCACCTCGAGGTCGCTCCATCCAGCCTGTACCCGGTCGACCATGCGCTGGTGCATAGCCCAGGGGGCGAGCAACATTTCGCTCTTGCCGGCAGTTCCTATTGCCAACACGATTCGAGCGCCCGTGCTCTTGGAGAGCGACCCCATGTAGTCGAGCATCTGCTGCTTGCCCGTGTATTCGGGGACCTTTCTGAAGCCGGTTTCGGCACGGCGGAGACGGTCGATGGCACGGTGAAGACGCTCCATCTGCTCCGGATCAATCCGATCACCGCGCCAGACGTTGCTTTCGTTTTGTTTGATGAATGCGCCGACTTCTTCTGAGCCTTCATAGGTTCCGAGAACGTCGACGTACCTACGCCATTCATCTTTCAACGAGGCTTGCTCGAGCCGGTCGACCTCGTTCTCCAGCACCTTCACGTGTACGTAGTCCCCGGTAACCGGGTTCCGCCACCACTCGTCGGGACTCAAGCCTCGCCGGGCGGCCTCCGCGGCGGCTTCATCCGCCCAGATCTGTGCCAGCGGGCGTTTGTCGTTGATCCAGTCGGGGACATCGGTCCTCGGCGGTGGAGGAGCGGCCAGCGCCGCCTCTCGCAATCTCCGCAGATGCTCCAGCCACAACCAACCGCCGATGGTGAGGGTCGACAGGCCGGCCGCCATGGCCTGTACAGCCGGCGGGATGGCCTCATTGCGGCCGGGACGCACCTTGGCCGCGGCGGAAGCGAGTTGGGCGAAGTTAGTAGACGGATCGACCACCAACGCCTGCACTGTGTGATCTCCGGGAGCCGGCCGATCCAACGACCAGCTCGAACTGTTTCCTGCGACGGTCTCTTGCATGGCAGCCTGACCGTCGATGCGCCAGGTCACCGCCAGGGCCCCGATATCCTCGTTTTCCCTCTTGAGAGTGGCCGTGCAACCGAGGATCTCGTCGCTGGTTATGTTGCTGTTGCAGGTCAGCTTTTCGACGAAAAATCCGGCGGTTTCCTTGTCGACCACGCCCCCGCCGACGTCGAGCCCCAACCGGGCGGTAGCGGTTCGGCCTTCCCCGCCGGCATCGACCAGCACTTCGTGTTCACCTTTGGTGCTTTCCGCCCAAGTCCACGATGCGCCACCTCCGGATTGCATGTTGTCACCGTCTAGGTACCACTCGTACTCCATGGTCTCGCCGACGTGGATGCCGGCCACCGTGGCTGTACAGGTGACGGTGTCTTCCGGCAAGGGCCGGGCCGGCGTGCAACCCAACGTGGCCGCGAACGGTGGACAGCCGTCGTCTCCATCTCCCCATTCGGTCGGGCAAAGGTCTTCATCATCGGGGACACCGTCGTCGTCTTGATCTCCGGCTCCGACCTGTTCACTAACCCGGATGGTCAGGTATCGCTCAATGGTTTCCACCCCATCGGATACGTCGACTTCGATCTCGTGGTCACCCGGGGGTGGTTTGCGCCAACTGGCTGAGGGCCCCGAGGCCGGATCGATGACGCCATCAAAGAACCATGTGTAACTCAGCTCATCGTTGTCGAGGTCGGTGGCCGTCACGGTGAAAGTGACGGTGTCTTCACTGTTGGGTTCTGCCGGCGACGAACCAATCTCACCGACTTCGGGGGGTTCATTCTCACCCCACACGACCTCCGTGACGTCGGCTTCCCAATCACCAATGGTTGGGCAGTCCTCACCCCATTGGATGTGACTGGGAGAGACCTTGGCGCAGAAAGCCGTGTACCAGTCGATCTCCCCTTCGCTCACGCCCGTGGGCAACACGACCCCGGAGACAACTCCCCACTGTTCGGTGGCGATCGGACCCAGATCACAAGTGGGGGTCCAGTAGTCGGTGTCACACATGTACTGGCCGCCGGGAGTGACTCTTTCGCCGACGCTGTCGACGAAGATGAATACATCTATCTCGAACTCGCCGGTTGCCACATCGAGCTCTCCTTCGAACTCGCCAGAGATATTGGACAGCGTGCCGGTCCAGGTTTCCAGGTGGGTCTTGTCGTAGTCGTCCGGTTGCTCATGTCCGCATTCAGCCGGCAGCGTGTAGCTGGAGCTGAAGGTTCCGTCGCCTTCGATCCAGCCGCTGATCCAACCCTGCACGAAGTCGGCCTCGATATGGATGTTCCCGCCGATGAAATCCGGGACCGCAACCACACAGGCATCATGGAGCCGGCGGTCGATCTCCCACTCGCCGTCTACTTCGATGTATTCCGGCGCGGCCGCTCCCGCCAATGGAGCACACAGACACAACAGCCCGGGTACCAGCAGGATCGCCCCGATCTTGGCCCTCATGCATACCTCGCATGGACGAGCAGACGCCTCCCTCCGGACAGAGTGCACTGTCGGAGGTGTCTTCGCTAGGGACAAAAGCCCCTTACCGCTTCTTGTTGCCATTTACTGGCCTCGTACCCGGTCATTCACAGATCCCTTGATTGCCCCCCACGGATCTGCCGATACCCATAAGTGCCAGAATGAGTCCCGGGGACTCCCGGTGACGGGCTCGGAGGTCCGATGCTGGAACGCGAATTGAAGCTCACTGCTTCGGCTGCATTCCGCCTGCCCGATCTATCGATCGGAGGGCTGGAGGCGGTCGCGGCCGCCCGCCGCTACCTCGACGCGGTTTACTACGACACCGCCGATCTTCGGCTGGCTCGTTGGGGTTGCAGTCTGCGCTATCGCACCGATGAGGGGTGGACGGTCAAATTGCCGGCAGACACCCAAGGCGATCTGCAACAGCGACAAGAGATCAACTACCAGGGCAGGTGGGATCGGATTCCAACCGAAGCCGTGGCGCTGGTCCGGGTCTTTGCCCGGCAGGGTCAGATTCAACAGATCGCCCGATTGCGAACCGTGCGCAAGCCGGTTTTGCTGATCGACGGCCTGGGGAGGTGCGTCGCGGAAGTTGTCGACGACGATGTATCGACGTATCGGGGTCAAGGGCCGGCCGGCCGATTCCGGGAGATCGAGATCGAACTGGCCGAGAGCACCGATAAGCAGATTCTGGGTGGGCTCTTGTCTTCTCTGCGTGATGCCGGCGTCGGGTCGATATCTCGTATGAGCAAATTGGCCCGGGCGCTGGGAGCTCCGGCCTTGCGAAATCCCGATGTGGTCGTGATGGATCTTGGGCAAGATCCCCGAGCCGGAGACGTGATTCAGGCCGCGATAGCTCGTTCGGTGCACCGCTTCATCGTTCACATGCCGGGAGTGCAACTCGGTGAGGATCCCGAGGCGCTGCATCAAGCCCGGGTGGCCACCCGGCGGTTGCGATCAGACCTTCGCACCTTTGGTCCTTTGCTCGATGAGCGCTGGGTTTCGTCGCTTCGGGGTGAGCTGCGCTGGTTGGGTGCTGCGCTGGGAACGGTCCGCGACGTTGATGTCCTTGCGCTGCGCCTGGCCGCGACCTCCCGGCAGCTTCCTGTGGCCGATGCTTACCCTGTGAGTGTGATGATGACGATGCTGCGCGCCGAACGAAAGAAACGACGCCGCGCTTTGCTAGATGCCACGGGCGAGCAACGGTACGTAAGGCTGCTCGACCAGATGGTGGACGCAGCCAACCATCCTCGTCTCTTGCCGCGGGTCGATCGGCCGGCTGATGACGTGTTGCTCGACCTGGCGCGGGTTCCTTTCGAGCGGCTGATGCGGACAGTTCAGGAACTGCCGGTCGAACCGGCCGATCCGGATCTGCACCGCATTCGCATCCGGGCCAAGCGCGTTCGGTATGCCGCGGAGGCGGTCGCGCCGGTGGTCGGCAAGAAAGCCATTCGATTCGCGGCGGCCGCGGCCCGGCTCCAGGACAAGCTGGGTGATTTGCAGGACTCAACCGTTGCCTACGAGTGGCTGTCGGCGGCGGCCCACGGTCATCCCGCGGTCGCCTTTGCCGCGGGCCAACTAGCGGGACTCGAACTGGTCAGGGCCGAGGCGGCTCGGGCCGGATGGGTCGAGCCCTGGCAGAAGCTGTCTCGCCCAAAGCTCAGGAGCTGGATGTGACCGAGGTGCAGGCGGCGGGTGGTCTGGTCACCCGCGTCGATGAGGACGGCGACCTTCAAGTATTGGTGGTCCACCGCTCTCGTTACGACGATTGGAGTTTCCCCAAGGGAAAGCTGGATCGCGGGGAGACCTTTGAAGATGCCGCCCTACGCGAGGTGACTGAGGAAACGGGACTGGTTTGCCGTCTGGCCGGCGAACTTGCTTCAGTTCGCTACCGGGATGCCGCCGGTCGCCCCAAGCTGGTCAGGTACTGGCATATGGTTCCGCTCCAGGGTGATGTTGAGGACTTCGTCTTCAACTCGGAGATCGATGATCTGCGGTGGGCTCGGATCGAGGAGTCTCGGCGCCTCCTGACCTATTCGCACGATCGCGATCTGCTGAGCCGGTTGATGGCCACCGAGAGCTAATCCGCACTTTCCTCCTGTGGACCAAACCCGATCGGCTCGTACGGCAAGTGGGCCGCTATGCCGTCTTCGGTGCGGGTGGCGAAATGTTCCAACATCCACGCTTGAGAATCGAGAGGTTCTTCGTCCGGTCCGGGCTGGATCCGAATGTAGGTGCCGTCGGGCTCCAGCAGCCGAGCCTGGACACTGTCCCTTAGATGCACAAAAAGGACTGAGTCGCGGATGAGTTCGAGGGCCCGGTCGCGTACCGGGAAAAGGACTTCGACACGTCGGTTGAGATTGCGAGGCATGAGGTCGGCGCTGCCCAGCAACATCTCTTCTTTTCCACCGTTGTGGAAGTAGAAAATCCGGACGTGTTCGAGGAAACGTCCCACAATCGATGTCACCCATATGTTCTCGCTCAGCCCGGGAATCCCCGGCCGCAGCGAGCAAACGCCGCGTACCTGCAGGTCGATCTTCACCCCGGCCTGGGAGGCCCGGTACAAGGCTTGAATCACCCGCTTGTCGACCAAGGCATTCATCTTGAAGGCCAGATAGCCATCGCCGTGATGGCGATGCCGTTCGGTTTCCCTCTCGATCCGGTCCGCGATCCCATCACGCATGGTCGAGGGAGCAACCAGCAGTTTTCGGTATTCGGTTTGGTGGGCGTAACCGGTCAAGACGTTGAACAACTCTGAGACATCCGAGGCGATCTCCTCGTCGCAGGTGAAGAACCCGAAGTCGGTGTAAATGCGAGCGGTGACCGGGTTGTAGTTACCGGTGGCGGTGTGTACATACCGGCGGATACCGCGGGATTCCGCGACGCACAATCAAGAGCAGCTTGCAGTGGGTCTTGAGTCCGACAAGTCCGTAGACGACGTGCACACCGGCCTTCTCCAACTGGCGGGCCCATCCGAGGTTGTTCTCCTCATCGAACCGTGCCTTTAGTTCGACCAGCACCGAAACCTGACGACCGTTCTCGCGAGCCTCGAGCAGAGCATCGACGATTGGTGAATTGGGGCCCACCCGATACAAGGTCATCTTGATCGTGAGCACCTTTGGATCTCGGGCCGCTTGGCGAACCAACTCGATCACCGGAGCGAAACTGTCGTAGGGATGATAGGTGACAACATCCTGCTGCCGCATTACCGCGAACAAGTCGTTGGCTCCCCGGAAGGCAGGCGGCGTCGCCGGAAGAAAGGGCTCGAACTTGAGGTCGGGTCGGTCGACGGCGGCCAACTCCATCAGGTCTGCCAATCCCACCGGGCCGTCGACCGTGAATACCTGGTACGGGGCGAGCCCCAGGTTCTTGGCGAGCATGGATCTGACCCACTCCGGCATATCGTGGTGGATCTCCAGGCGGTCGGCCGAGCCGAACCGGCGCAAACCGACACCCTGTTCCACGGCCACCGACAGGTCTGATGCCTCATCTTCTTCGATCTCGAAGTCGGCGTCTCGAGTAAGGCGGAACGGGTACGCAGCCAAAACTTCGACACCGGGAAAAAGCAGATCGAGATTGGCCGCGATCACCTCTTCGATCCACACGAAAGTATTGGAGGTTTCCACCAGCCCGAGGCTCTCGTAGCTGTCGGCGCTCTCCTCACTGGGAACCCTCAGTAGCCGCGGAAAAGCCGGTGGCACTTTGAGTCGGGCGAACCGTTCTCCCCGGGCGGGGTCGCTGATCAGCACTGCCAGGTTCATGCTCAGATTGGTGATGTACGGGAACGGTCGGCCCGGATCGAAAGCCAGGGGAGTCAACGCCGGGAAGATCTCACGCTTGAAGTGTCGGCGCAGGAGTTTTCTTTGCTTTCCCTTGAGTTCCTCGTAGGTCAGAACGGCCAGATCGGCCTCGCGAAGAGCCTTGCTGAGGTCCGACTGCCAGCAATCCATCTGGGCGGCCAATTGCGGGAGGAGTTCCCGGCGAATGGCGGCCAGCTGTTCGGAGGGAGTCATTCCGTCGGGTGGTGCTGAGAGCACACCAGATTGCAGCTGACGGCGCAGACCCGACACCCTGATCATGAAGAACTCGTCGAGGTTGTTGGAGAAGATCGACAAGAACTTGACGCGTTCGAGCAGCGGATGCCGGTAGTCGAGCGCTTCCTCTAGGACGCGACCGTTGAATTGAACCCAGCCCAGCTCCCGGTTGGTGAACAACGAAGGGTCGTCGAGGTCTTCGACCAGGGCTGCTTCGGGTTGATTTGCAGTCGTCATATAGAGCGGATGGGACGGCCTCATCCCAGAGTTATCGGCGGGCCTTGCTGCTCAATATACAGTTTCCTCGATTTCGACCGCCGGTAGCATTGCCCCTCTGGATCGCACGAGAGGCCATCGGTGAAGACCGTCATCCTGTTTCGTCACGGAAAATCAGATTGGAGCGCCCCTTCGGGGTCCGACCATGATCGACCCCTCGCCGAACGTGGTCGCCGGGCCGCCGATCAAATGGGACGCTTTTTGGCGGGCAAAGGCGAAGTGCCGCAACTGGCGATCTCGTCGACGGCGCTCCGTGCTCGCGACACCCTCGAACGGGCGGCGCAAGCCGGCGATTGGGACTGCCTCGTCGAGCTCCTCGACGACCTCTATCTGCCCTCGCCGTACCACCTTCTCGATGTCCTGGGACAACAAGATGAGGCGCTCTCTTCGGTGATGTTGGTAGGTCATCAACCTGCCTGGTCGGAGGCTCTGGCACTGCTGACCGGCGGGGGTGAATACCGCTTTCCGACGGCCGCCATGGCTCGGATCGATCTGAGTATCGACCGCTGGGAGAACATTGATCTTGGTCTGGGAAAGTTGCGCTGGCTGGTAACGCCGAAAGAACTCACCGGGCCTTGATGGCCCGGTGAGTTCAGTTGTCAGTTGTCAGTTGTCAGTTGTCAGTTCCGGAATCCGACCCAGGCCACTTCGGAGAGGCCGTCCAAGTTGCTGGCCTTGAGGCCCTTCTCGGACATGGTGTAGACCAGGTCGCCGATCACGATCGACCGGTGGATCTGGGCCTGCCAGTCGTACCAGTATTCCTCTCCCTCACCACTCGTCTTCAGTCCGAGGTGGGTGACGGTGCCGACGTCCTTGATACCGTCGCGGTCGGCGATGACGCCGATTGCTCCGGCGAACCAGTCTTCGCGCCCGTCATCCCACGACCAGGCCTGGACCGGCAGCATCGTCAGTCCGGTGGCCGGCCAGTACAGGAATGCCCGGTGGTCGTATTCGACCTCGGACCATCCGTCCTCAAAGGTCATCTTGTGGATCCGCTTCGGATTGGCCGGGTCGCTCACGTCGAAGACCGCGACCTGGGTGCCCTTGGTACGGCCGTTCTCATCAGCATCCTGGCCGATTCCCAGCAGCAATCCATCGCCCATCGGATGCAAATACGCCGAATACCCGAGAATCTTCAGCTCGCCCAGGACTTTGGGCGCCTTCGGGTCGGAGAGATCGATCGTGTAGAGGGGATCAGTCTGGCGGAACGTGACTACGTAGGCAGTCTCGCCCAAATAGCGGACGCTGTAGATCCGCTCGCCCTTGCCCAATTCACCAACCTCGCCGATCACCTCGAGTACTCCCTCATCCTCACGGAGGACCCGTACGAAGCTCTCGGACTGAGAGTCCTCTCGCCAGCCCCACCATTCGGGTTCGCTGGTGGTGGCAACTCGCAGATCGCCGTTGTGCTCCGACATGGCCCACTGATTGAGCAGGAAGCCTTCCACTTCGCCGGAGGCCAGATAGATGGCCGCCGCTTCACCGGAAATGTCGAACTTGTGAATCTCGGTCGTAACGCTGTCGAACTCGTCGACGTCATCGGCGCTGTCGAGGACGCTCCAGTCGTGCCAGCGCTGAGTGGCCACGTACAGAGAATCTTGGGATGCGTAGACGGTGTCACCGTCGGCGAAAACGCCTACCGAGTCGACCGGTTCGAGGCCCTCGGAGAGGTCGATCGTGAGCACAGTCAGAGTTCCGAGACCCGAGAACTCTTCCGGCGCAAAGGTCTGCTCGCAATCCAACAGAAGCCCTTCAGTAGTGAAGGTACGGTTGCCGCGCTTTTCTTCCAGGACGAAGTAGGGCAGCCAGTTGTCGATCGTCGAATCCTCGATGACCTGGCGGTTGGTGCGTTCCGCGTCCCGCTCGGCTCGGAGCCCGGAGCCGGTTGGGTACACAAATTCGAGACCGGTCGGATAAGAGTCGACGACGACCCGGGCGGTGTCACCCACCATCCGAGCACTCAAGTAGCTGCCATCGACGAAGAGGGTCTTGACAACGTGCATGTCGTCGGGATCTGAGATGTCGATCTCGGATAGCACCGAGATTCCTGATCCGTAGTACGGGACGTCCTGATTCCAGATCTCAGGAGCCAGCCGTACCGGAACATCCCAATGACTGGTGCGGGACATGACCAGCAGCTTGTCGCCGGCCAGCAGCATCTCCTGGGCCCAGATGTCATCGAGTCGCAGTGAGCCGACCAGTTCTGGAGTGTCGCCGCTGACATCGACGTAGTAGAGGACTCCCTGGGCGATGGCCAGAATTCGGGTGCCGTCGGTCTTGACGATGTCCGGTTCGTCGACCCCCACTTCCTGCACGTTGGTAGTCGAGTAGTCCTTTCCGGCTTGTGGCACGGAGTTGCGGGTGGCTCCGGTGGTGGCGGGAGCCCCGGCGTCGTCCATCGCCATCTCCTCAACCATCCAGGGTCCGCCACCCCAGTAGCCGTAGCCAAGTCCGTAGGGGCCGACCAACTCCAGCGCATGCTCCTTTACGTAGTCGAGCAATGGTTCGCAGGCATCAAAAGGCTGGAGGGCAAAACCCATGGAGACCGGTGCTCCCAGGTTCCGAGTAGTGGTGGTGGTCGGGTTGGAGCCGAGGCCCACGGTGCCGGTGGTGCAGGCGGTGGCTACAAGTGTCATCGCGATGAGGATTCCAAAAGTCTTTCGCATCGAGTGTCTCCCTCGTTGTTGCCCCTCCGACGCAGAGAGTGGTCGCGAAGGTTCCCGAAACAGCCGTGGAGCGGTTGCGTTCCTGGTTCTTAACTCCTCGTGGCGCGGCCGCATGCGGGTGGAGACCTCAGGGCGAGAGAGGACCTTGCGTTTCACTTCGGCCCGCTTCGCGCCAACTCCGGCAACCAGCTGCGAGCGAGAAACGAGTGGCGAGAAACGATGAAGAGGCAACAAGCATCACGCATCAAGCCGGCGGGAACCGGTCGTGTGGCGTCCCCCCTTGCTGGGATGCGAGGAAGTGGCCGAGTGCCGCGAGGCGGAAGGGGGCAACGAGAAACGAGGAACTAGTAACGGGAACTAGAGATTGTGTTGATCAACATTGGGGTCTGGCTCGTCGAGCGGTTCGTAATACACGTTGCTCAAGACCGCCGCGATGCCCAGGGCGACTATCACGATCAACACTGTGAGGATGGCCGTCGCACTCATTGGGTCCCATAACGCTACGGACCTTGCCTTAACTCTTGGCGACAGGGCCGTTTCCCCTGGGTGAACTCTTCACCAACCTCAGTTGCAGTCGGGGCGAAACCGGTTTCAAACGTTCACCTTCGGTTTACCTTGGCGCAGGATTGGGGTCATCTTGTCTTCGTAGGGTGCAGATCGCCGGCATAGATCCGGCTGATTTGAACCTGAATCGAAGGAGTAGCCAATGATGAGACGCAGTTACCGTCTGGCGACGGTGTTCGCCGTCGTCATGCTGGTCACCGCAGCCTGCGGCGATGGCGCTGAAGAAACGACGACGACGGCCGCCGGTGTCCAGGAGCCAACCACCACCACGGCGGCCGCTCCCTCCGACGGGATGCTGCCGGTCGTTGACCCGCTGGATGTCACCGGCGATATCGTCACGGCTGGGAGCTCAACAGTGTTCCCATTGTCGGAAGCAATGGCGGCCCGATTCGAAGACGAGGGCTACGGCGGGCGGATCACCATTGACAGCATTGGATCCGGGGCCGGTTTCGAACGATTCTGTGAGCAGGGGGAAACCGACCTCTGCAACGCCAGCCGGCCCATCAAGGATTCGGAAATCGAGTCGTGCCGGAGCATCGGTCGGGAGCCGATCGAATTTCGCGTCGGCACGGATGCACTGGCCGTCACGGTCAGTCCTGCCAACACTTTCGCCACCGACATCACCTTGGAAGAGCTGGCCACGCTTTTCTCGACTGCCGTCACTTGGCAGGATGTCCGCTCTGATTGGCCGGCCAACCCGATTCAGCGCTTTATTCCGGGAACCGACTCGGGAACTTTCGACTACTTCGTCGAGGAGGTCTTCGATGAGGACGAAGCCCCGATCCTGAACGCTGCCAATCTGCAGCTATCCGAGGATGACAACGTGCTCGTCCAGGGCATCGAGGGGGACGCCTGTGATCCCGGTGATCCCGCCACTACCTGCGCGGTTGGCTTCTTCGGGTTCGCCTACTACGCCGAAAACTCCGATCAACTGAACGTGCTGTCCATCGAGGGTATAGAACCGAACGAGGCCAACGTCGATGAAGGCACCTATCCGCTCGCCCGACCTCTGTTCATCTACAGCACGGCGGACATCATGAAGGAGAAGCCGCAAGTGGGTGATTTCGTCAACTTCTACCTCACCTACGTGAATGAAGAGATCATCGAGGTCGGCTACTTCCCGGCGCCCCAGGCTGCGCTCGAGGCGGCGCAACAAGCCTGGCTCGACGCGATGAGCTGAGCAAACTCCCTCACCTACGCGGAGGATGATCATGGCGACGGAAGCTTCTACAGCTGTAGACATCCGGGCAACGAGCCTGAGAAGGCGACCGCGTCCGCTAGAGATGCTGATCCAGGGATCGCTTTTCGTGGCCGCCGCCATTTCGATCGTGACCACGATTGGAATCGTTTTTGAACTGGGCAAAGAAGCGCTGTTGTTCTTCCAATCGGAGGATGTGACGCTCGGCGAGTTTTTCTCGTCGACTACCTGGCAACCGGCCATCCTGGATTTCGGGATCTGGCCGCTGGTGCTCGCAACCGTGATGGTGAGTGTCATCGCCATGACGGTGGCTCTGCCGATTGGGCTCGCTACCGCGATCTACTTGAGCGAGTACGCCTCGGATCGTGCGCGCGGGATCCTCAAACCAATCCTCGAAGTCCTGGCGGGGATTCCGACGGTTGTGTATGGGTACTTCGCCCTGACTTTCATGACTCCGTTGCTCAGATCGATTCTGGGTGACGGCGTCGTGGAGGTCTTCAACGATGCCTCCGCCGGCATTGTGGTGGGGATTCTGATCATCCCTCTGGTCAGTTCGATGGCTGAGGACGCCCTGCACGCCGTCCCTATGTCGCTCCGAGAAGCTGCGCACGCCCTGGGGGCGACCAAGCTGGAAACGTCGATCCGGATCGTGGTGCCGGCTGCGCTGTCGGGGATCGCGGCCGCCTTCGTGGTCGCGATCTCCCGGGCAATAGGTGAGACGATGGTGGTGGCGATCGCAGCCGGTGCCGGACCCAAGAACTTCACCCTGGGCCAAGACAGCTTGTTCGGGCACATCCTCAACCCGTTTGTGGCGGGTGAGACGATGACCGGACATATCGTCAGGATCAGCGGTGGCGACCTCAGCTACGACTCCATCGACTACAACAGCATCTTCGCGATCGGCCTGACTCTTTTCTTGATAACTCTGTCCCTCAACATGCTGAGCCGCCGGTTCGTGGCGCGCTTCCGGGAGGTCTACGAATGAGTTCACCGGCCGAGGCCGCCTACCCGGATGGCGCCGAACTGGCGAAGGCCGTCGCCGGACGGCACCGACGGGGGACCATCTTCAAGTTCACCTTTTTGGCCGCCTTGATGCTGGCAGTCGTTGCGCTCCTCACTTTGCTTCTGAAAGTCATCGACTCTTCCTTCGGGTATGTCGCGCTCGAAAACGAGGTGCAGCCCCGCGAACTGGTTGCGAGCATGGGATTTGGAGATGAGGTAGACCTGGTCGATGTCCCCAAAGCGGATCTCGTCTCGCTGCTTCAGCTGACGATATCCAACAACGTGGGTCGCCGGCTCGAGCGGGACCAGCGCTTTTTCGACGACCGGTTGGTGTTCGAAAGCGAAGCCAAATATGCGGAATTGTGCGCGGGTCCGGAGCCCGTCTCCGGTTGTTCGGCTCCTGCCCGGGACCAGGCGGGCGTCTACCAGCTGGTGGTCGAAAGAGTCGTGCAGCCGACGGTTCTGCAGACGTGGACGCTTTTCGAATCGGTGTTCTCGCGAAGCGAAGTCAGGGCGCTGGCGGTCGCAGAGTACCCGCAAGCGGAACTGGTGTTCCGGTCCTGGGTGAGTGGAAGATTCCTGGTCAGCCCGCAGGCTCCCGACCCGGCGGTGGCCGGCGTGCGGACCGCTGTGCTCGGATCGCTGTGGATCGTCGCCATCACGTTGCTGTTTTCCTTCCCGGTGGGGGTCGGAGCGGCCATCTATCTGGAGGAGTATGCGTCTGATAATCGGCTCAACCGACTGATTCAGACCAACATCAACAATCTGGCCGGCGTGCCGTCGATCATCTACGGCATGCTGGGCCTGGCTATCTTCGTACGTGCTCTCGAGGTCTTTTCGAGCGGAGCACTCTTCGGAGTAGGTGAGGGCACGACGGCCAACGGCCGAACCATCGTTGCCGCCGGTCTTACTTTGGGTCTTCTGATCTTGCCGATCATCATCATCAATTCGCAGGAGGCCATCCGGGCGGTCCCCCGGTCACTCCGTCAGGCCGGCCTGGCCCTCGGCGCCACCAAGTGGCAAACCACCCGCTCCCATGTGCTGCCCAATGCCCTGCCGGGAATCCTCACCGGCACGATTCTGGCCGTCGCCCGGGCGCTCGGGGAGACGGCTCCCCTGGTAGTGGTGGGGGCTTCGACCTTCATCACCACCGATCCGAACGGGCCCTTTGCCAAGTTCACGGCGCTGCCGATCCAGATCTTCCAATGGACGTCCCGTCCGCAGGACGAGTTCCGCAACATCGCCGCAGCCGCCATTCTCGTCCTGCTGGTCATGCTGTTGACCTTGAACGCCACCGCCGTGATACTCCGCAACCGGTACGCAAGGAGAATCTGAGATGTCGATCGATGATCAGGGGATCGAGACTCTCACCCCCGGCATGCCGAGTCCGGCAGATGACGATGCCCCGGTGACCCATGCCATGGAGACCGTCGACATGAGTGTTTTCTACGGATCATTCCGGGCCGTCAAGAACGTCTCGCTCCAGTTCCGGGACAACTACATAACTGCTCTGATCGGCCCTTCGGGTTGTGGCAAGAGCACCGTGCTGAGGGCTTTCAACCGCATGAACGACCTCATTCCAACCTCGCGGGTCGAGGGCCGGGTCCTTTTCCACGGAAATGACATCTACGAGGAATCTATCGATCCGGTCGAGGTTCGACGCCGGGTGGGAATGGTATTCCAGAAACCCAATCCGTTCCCCAAGAGCATCTACGACAACGTCGCCTGGGGAGCCAAAGTCAACGGTTACAAGGGCAATATGGATGATCTTGTCGAACAGTCGCTTCGCCAGGCGGCACTCTGGGGCGAGGTGAACGACAAGCTCGATCAATCCGGATTGTCGCTTTCGGGTGGCCAGCAGCAGCGGTTGTGCATCGCTCGCACCATTGCCGTCAAGCCGGAGATCATCCTCATGGACGAGCCGACCTCGGCCCTCGACCCGATCGCCACCTTGCGCATCGAGGAGCTCATTCAGGAGTTGAGGGAGCGTTATACGATCATCATTGTGACTCACAACATGCAGCAGGCTGCCCGCGCCTCCGACTTCACCGCTTTCCTCAACATGGACCAGGACCGGGCCGGCCAGGTGGTTGAATTTGGAGCGACGGCGGAGCTTTTCACGAGGCCCGTCAAGAAAGAGACTGAGGACTACATTACCGGGCGGTTCGGATGACGGTTCCAAGACGGCACTTCCACGATGAGTTGAAGGCGATCGAACAGGAACTGGTCTTGATGGCCGGTATGGCCGAGCGGGCGGTAGGGCGGGCGGTCGATGCCCTCTTCAGAAACGACAGCGTCCTGGCAGGCGACGTGGTCAAGGATGACCAATTGATCGACGAAAAGTACCTCCTCATTCACGAGAGGTGGCTGGAAACGATGGCATTACAGACACCTGTGGCGATCGACCTGCGTTTGATGTCTTCGGTGTTGCATCTCCTCGTGACCCTGGAACGCATGGGTGATCAGGCTGCCAACATCGCCAAGATCGTGAAGTCGATCGAGGGTCATTCCCGGGAACCGATGATTCTCGAGCACCTTCGGGAGATGGGTGATCTGGTGCAACCGATGGTACGGACGGCGATGGATGCCTTCGTGCAAAGGGATCTTGGGTTGGCTTTGCGGGTTCCGGAGATGGACGAACCGGTCAATCGGCTCAACCGCAGTATGACCGCGGAGGTTGCTCGGTGTGCTCCCGACCAGGAGATACTCGAGTGGGCCGTGCCCATGTTGATGGTGTCCCGAGCCTTGGAACGAGTGGGCGATCAGGCCGTCGACATCGCCGAACAGGTGGCGTTCTTGCTCACCGGCGAGTTCCAGGAGTTCGGCAGACCGGACACAGAGCCAGATGGCCACTGACCGCGCTCGCCGGGTGTTGATCGTTGAGGATGAGGCAAGTTTGGCCGACTCGATCCGCTACAACCTCGAACGAGAGGGCTACGACGTCGACGTGGCTTACGACGGGCGTGATGCCCTCCGACGCGCCCGATTGGAGCCACCCGATCTGATCTTGCTCGATCTGATGCTCCCGGAAATGGCCGGGCTCGATGTGTGCCGGGCGCTGCGATCCGAGTCCAACGTTCCGATCATCATCGTCACTGCCAAAGATGCTGAGGCGGACAAAGTAGCGGGGCTCGAAATCGGGGCAGACGACTATGTCACCAAACCGTTTTCGATGAGAGAGTTGATAGCCCGGGTGAGGGCCAATCTTCGCCGGGTGGCTATGGCCGTCCCCACCCGGGAACTTGCCGAAGAAATCCTGGAGGGAGGCCCTGTTCGTCTTGACGTTGCGAGGCACGAAGCTACCGTGCGCGGCGAACCGGTCGATTTCCGCCCCAAGGAGTACGATCTCGTCTCAACCTTTCTCCGCCGAATGGGCCGGCTCCTTACCCGCGAATACCTCATCGAAGAAGTGTGGGGACCCGGCTACTACGGTGATATGAAGACCCTGGACGTTCATATCCGTCGAATCAGAAACAAGATCGAGGAAGACCCCCACCGGCCCGTTCATCTCGTGACGGTTCGGGGTCTCGGCTACAAGTACGTTGATGTCTGAACTCCGCCGCCGAACCCTGGCTAACCAGCTCCTGATCTGGTACACGCTCGCGGTGCTGGTGGTCCTGCTGATCCTTGGGGTGGTACTCAATCGGGTTCTCGAGAATCAGTTGCTCGATGATCTGACCGACTCACTCGAATCGCAGGCGCTTCTGTTGCGGGCTGTCGTGGCAGGCGAAGGCGAATTGACGCAGGGCATTCTGGAGTGGGCCAACAACGAGAGCTTGCGGGTCACGGTCATCGATATTGGTGGAGGGGTCCTTTTTGATTCGTCTCGTGATGAGGCGGGCATGGAGAACCACGCGCAACGGCCGGAAGTACAGACGGCGCTGGCCGGGGGCACCGGGATCGCTACCAGGGTCAGTGCCAGCGTTGGCGTGGAGTACCGCTACGTCGCAATACCTCCGACCGACGATGGCCGGGTAGTGCGCGTGGCCGAGCCGGTCAACGTCATTGCGGAACGTCTCCGACGCTTACGGACTGCCATCGCCTTCGCCGGTCTGGCCGCCGCCCTTCTGGGAGTTGGGGCCATCTGGCTGATCGCCCGCCGGATCGTGCGTCCCATTCAGCAAATCACAGAGTCGGCGATGGCCATTGCTGCCGGCGATCGTACGGCGGAGGTGGGCGTCACCTCGACTGTTGAACTCCGGCGCATGGCCGATACCGTGAACCGGATGGCGGTTGAGCTTCGCCACAAAGCGCAGCAGAGTGAGGACGAGCGCTTGCTGCGCGACCGGATCCTGGATTCGCTCGAAGAAGGGGTGATCTTGATCGAAGCCGACGATTCGGTTGCCTACGCCAATCCCTGGGCCCGTAACGCAATCGGTGTTCGCCCACTGTTGGCCGAACTACCCGGTCCACTTCAGGAATTGTCCGGTCGAGCTCGTTCCGGGGCCGGGATGGTGCACGGAGATTTTGAATACGGCGTCCCTTCCCGCCGGCTCTTGGCCTCTGCGGTGGTTCCCCATGAGCCGGGCAGCGTCTTGTTGGTCTTGCAGGACGTCACGGAGGCGCTTCGAGTGGAGGCCATGCGGCGGGACTTCGTGGCCGATGCCTCACACGAGTTGAAGACACCTATCTCAGCGATTCAGGCCGGCGCGGAAACCATCCTGCGGGCCGTCGACGAGGATCCGGAGGCTGCCAGGACCTTTGCCGAGCAGGTCCGCCTCAATACGGTCCGTTTGGGAAGGGTGGTCGGCGACCTTCTCGACCTTTCGCGCCTCGAGACCGAGGATCCGGTATTCGAGAGAGTGCGTTTCGACGAGACGGTGAGAGACGAGGCAGCGCGACTCGAGCATGCGAGTGGAAAGGCTCCGGTAGAGCTGATTGTGCAAACCGAGCCGGTTGCCGTCTACGGAAGTCGATCTGACTTGGGCCTGGCGGTTCGGAATCTGCTCGACAACGCTCAGAGATACGCGGCCGGTGGTGAGGTGCGAATTGCGGTCCGGCCCGTTGGTAACGCAGCCGTGCTCGAGGTGGCCGACAACGGCGTGGGGATACCCACCCGCGATCTGCCGCGGGTATTCGAACGGTTCTACCGGGTTGATGTGGCGCGTTCTCGGCACACGGGAGGAACCGGCCTGGGTCTGGCCATCGTCAAGCATGTGGCGGAGCGGCACGGCGGACGTGTGGAGGTAGAGAGTCAACTAGGGGTCGGATCGACGTTCCGCCTATCGCTTCCGCTCATCGATGGCGACGATGGGGTTTGGTCGGGGGAATGATCACCTTCCGGTTCCCACGCGGCGTTTGCTGGCTGCGACCCCCAACCCGATGAGACCTCCTAGACCGTAGGCGACGACGATCGCCACCGCCTTCTCCGCGGCGCTGCCGAGTGACAGCGCCGCGCCTCTCCCGCCGTCGGCGTTGCATTGCACAGCAGGTGCGACATATCGACCTCTCTCCTCACACGTGCTCTCTCTCTCTCTCCCCCCCCCCCCTCGCCCTCACTTTGCCCGGGCACTACCCCCGTCCGACGAGCTTTGCTCGTCCGGGGGGGAGGACGCGGGGAACTGTCTGAGCGAAGCGAAGACTGAGGGGGCAAAGACCTTGATTGCCAGGCCGTTATGCCCCCTCTGACCTCGGCCTGGTGGCCTCGGCCACCTCCCCCACCTTCGCTTCGGTGGGAGAGGACGCCAAAACTGTCGCACCAAAGTCGCGATAGATCACCGCCGGCGGGAGAGGCCGACACAACCGCCGGCTACCAGAAACGAGAAACGAGAAACGAGAAATCGACCTGAAACCTGAAACTTGAAACCTGCAACCTGAAACCGCGAGCGCAGCTCGCTACTCGCGATCCGCCTTGGCCTCGTCGTAATAGTCGAGACGGTCGATCGGCATGACCAGTGAGGTGAGGATGTTCATCAGGTGGGCGGTGATTCGCTTGAAATACCTGAAGAGCAACGCTCGCGGCACTGCCTCGATGGCCGGCTTGTCGGTGTGGAGTTGTTCGGCGATCAGATCGTCGTACTCGTCCTGCATGTCGTCGGCGCCCTGAAGTAAAGCGTGGGCCGCTTCGAGGTCCCTCTCTCCGAACACCCTGGCGGTCTCACCGATCAGTTGCGAGATGCGATCCCGACATCTCATGAGTGCATTGACGTCCTCGGCGTTGGACAGGTCGATGCCGCTGTTGGCGATGTCCCAGATGTCTTTCGAGTGATCGCCGATCCGCTCAGCGTCCTTGACGACGCTCATCGAGGCCAGCACGAGGGGGATATCGGCGGAGGTGCCGCGTACGCTCACATGGACGACCAATTCTCTTCGTACGGCACGTTCTGCCTTATTGACACCTTTGTCCGTCTTATGAATGTCCTTGCGAACCAGCGCCGGGTCGGTTCCGCCGATCAGGGCGTTGATGGCAGTGTCGAAGGTGTGCCGGTCGTCGACGAGCATCTGACGGATCTGCGCTTCGATCTGCTCGAGTTGAGCGTCTCCGCCGCCGCGGAAGAAATCGAATACCATGTTTTGCTCCGATCTATTGCAGTATCAGTATCCCAACAATGGGGGCCAAAACGAAGCCTCCAATCACGTACACAATCACGAGGGACTTCCTGACTTCTGCGACTTGTGCCAACTTCTGAGCCAGGAACAGGGGGATTCTTCTGAGCTGGGGGATCGGATAAAACAGCAGAATGCCGCTGAGATTGAACAGGGTATGCGTCAAGGCAATTACCAGACCTTCAGGCCTTTCGGTAGCGAGAGAGGCCAACAAGGCGGTGACGGTGGTACCAACATTGGCTCCGAGAGTGATCGGGAAGGCGTTGCTGAGGGTAAGGATGCCGGCTGCGATCATGGGAATCAGCACCGAGGTGGTGATGCTCGATGATTGGACAGAAACCGTCATGACCATGCCGATCGCCATGGCCGCTAATCCGCCACCTTTGGCGAGCACGGCATTCATGGATCGTTCGATGCGCCCGGCCACGACGAGTTTCATGTTGTGGGTGATGTAGGCCAGCGCCAGGAAGATCAGGGCAAGTCCCACGATGAGCAACAGGATCCCCATCAGCGTGTCACCGGCACCCAGGCCCTCCAAGATCTTTTCGAGCAACTTGACCGGCGCTTTCACGGCCGCCTTGATGGGACTATCCGGGGTTTCGAATCCGATGTTTGTCGATCTCCCCAGGAGTCCCGCCAACGCCTCCGCCGATTTCGACAAGAACTTGGTGGCGAGTTCGAGGGGTAGCAGTACCGCGACCGCCAACAGATTAAAGAAATCATGCATGGTGGCTCCGGCGAAGGCCCGACGGAATTCGGTACTACGGCGCAGGTAGCCAAGCGAAGCAAGCGTGTTTGTGACGGTTGTCCCGATATTGGCTCCCATGATCATCGGGACGGCCAATGGCACGGTGAGGGTGCCGGCACCGACCAGCCCGACAATAGTGGCAGTTGAAACGGAGGAGGATTGCACGAGGACCGTGGCCAGGACCCCGACGAAGAGACCTGCCAACGGATTAGAAACCCCCTCAAAGAGCGAGTCGGTGAAGTCCGCCCCGAACCCCTTGATTCCAGTTTCCAGTGCCTTGACTCCGACCAGGAAGAGATAGAGGAGGAAGAGCACCAACACGACGCGGACTCTGACGGGAATGATCCGTTTGGGTTTCACGTCTTCCGTCACGCCTACCCCAAGTCCTGCCGGTCTCTCCGTCCCGGCGCCGGAAGAATCATAGAGCGTTGGCGCGAGGCGCCGTCCGTGTCAGGTACGTACGCTTGGACGGGTGGAGAACACGGTTCCCCGGGTAGCAGTGACGGCCAGCGTTGAAGCCGCGGCGGGCATGGCCGCTGAGCTGGTAGCGGTCGGTCTTCGCCCCGTAAACCTTCCCTGTGTCCGGATCCAGCAAGCTGATGACGTAGCCCTGGCCCGTGCTCGCGCCGCGGTGGAAGAGGCTGATCTGGTGGTGTTGACGTCCTCGCGGGCGTTTGATGTGCTCTGGCCGGAGGGTCCTGTTCCCACTCCACCGATCGCCATGTTGACACCCGCCGGAGCCGCCCGTATCGAGGAACGCGGAGGACGGGTGGCGCATGCCGGCACCGGCGATCCATCCGACTTCACCGCCTATCTGGTTCGCACGGCAACCGGCAAGCGCGTTGCCTACCCACATGCGGAGGGCGTTGACCCCCGGATCGTTGTTTCCCTCGCAGACGCCGCCGCAGAGCTGGTAGCGGTGGCGGTGTATGGGTGGATTCCGGTGGCTCCCGCGCGAGCCACCGTCGAGGCGGTTGTCTTTGAATCGCCGCTGGCCGTGGAGGGTTGGATGGAGGCGCGGGATCTGTCGGGCGTGATCGTGGCGGCGATCGGTCCGGCCACGGCGGCCGCCCTGCGCCGTCACGGGCGGAGTCCCGACATCCTGGTGCGCCGACCGCACTTCGGGATGCTGGCCGAGACACTGGCGAGTGCGCTACTGGCGAGCTAGCGCTCGCAGTTGCAGGTTCCCGGTTTCAGGTTTCAGGTTCCAGGTCGGAACGAGCAACCAGAAACTAGAAACTAGAAACTACTTGGCACCGACCCGGTCGTTCCCGTCGACATATGGAGTGGGGAGTTGTCCGGGGGTCCACCACACGGATTTGGATTGTGGGTCGTGGCGGTAGCCCCGCCGGATTGATGTGGCGTATCTTCCGAGCCAGCTTGCTCCTGCGAAGATTGCGGCACCTGCGATAAGGGTGATCGCCGATCCCATAGTGATTCCTCCTGCTGTTTTAGCACGGCCGGGAATGTGGATCTCGGTCGTGTTGGGGTGAGTCAACGTCAAAAAGCGGGCCGTCTCCGACGACCCTGCCCTCAGTGGAAATACTACTCGATCCCCGGCCTCACGAACGAAGGTTCCTCGCCTGTCGGGGTCCTCTTCTCCCTGAAAGGGGGAAGTACCCGAGCGAAGCGAGGGGGATGGGGGTCACGCCTCGCCGCGAGACCGTCTGGCTGTCGCCTGACCCTCCCCTGTCTCGCCCCTGGCGGGCGAGCCTTCCCCTCCCTTGCAGGGAGGGGAGTCACCTGATCTCGTCCTCGTCGGAGTCGGCAATCAAGGGAGGGACCTGTCCGCCTCCGCCATGACCGCCTCCGCCCGGTGTCCACCAAACAGACTTGGAGCCTTTGGTGTGCCCGTAGTCACCGCGCCACACCGAGCGGGCGTATCGGATGAACCATCCCAGAATCCCAACAAACCCCACGGCCAGGATCCATTCGTACCATTCCATGGCAGTTCCTACTGTTGCAGCACGGCTTCCAGGAACTTCTTGGTTCGCTCGTGTTGGGGACGGAGCAACACGTCGTCGGGTGGACCGTCCTCGACGACCACGCCTTCGTCCATGAACACCACCCGGTCCCCGACTTGCCGGGCAAAACCCATTTCGTGGGTGACCACCATCATGGTCATGCCTTCCTCGGCCAGTTGGCGCATGACGTCGAGGACTTCTCCCACCAGCTCTGGATCCAGCGCGCTGGTCGGCTCATCGAAGAGCATCATGTCCGGGTCCATCGACAGTGAGCGGGCGATGGCCACCCGCTGCATTTGACCGCCGGAGAGATTGATCGGGTACTCGTCGATCTTGTCGAGCATGCCGACTCTTTCCAACACCTTCCGGGCTGTCTCATCGGCCTCTTCTTCCGACCGATTCAAGACCTGGCGCTGAGCAATGGTCAGGTTGCGCATGACGGTGAGATGCGGGAAGAGATTGAACTGCTGAAAGACCATGCCGATTCGGGCCCGTACTGCGTCCACGTCGGTTTCGGGATCGGTGAGGTCGATGCCCTCAACCAGCACCTTGCCCGAAGTGGGGATTTCCAGGAGGTTCACGCACCGCAGCAGGGTCGACTTGCCCGACCCGGATGGTCCGATGACGCAGACGACCTCGCCGGCATTGACCTGGAAATCGATGCCGCGTAGCACTTCGAGATCACCGAAATACTTGTGTAGCTCCAAGATTTGAATGGGAGGAACGTTCTTATCCATGGTTCACCTCGCCCTCGCTGCACGCTTCTCGAGTTGCGCAACAAACCTCGTCATCGGGAGCGTGATGATCAAGTACATCAGCGCGATGACGATCAGCGGCGTGCCGTTGAATGTGTCATTCATGAAATCTCGCCCGAATTTGGTTAGCTCCTTAGTGGCGATTGTGGTACCCAAGAACGAACAACAGCGAGGTGTCCTTGATGAGGATCACCAACTCGTTGGTGAGCGGCGGGATGATGATACGGAAGGCTTGCGGCAAGACAATGGACCTGGTCGCGGCTCCTTTGGTCATACCCAGCGAGCGAGCGGCTTCCATTTGACCACGCGGAACCGCTTCGATTCCGGCCCGGATAGTCTCCGCCATGTAGGCAGCCACGACGATCCCCAAACCGACCGTTCCTTTGCCGAGCGTGCCCCCCGGAATCCGCACGCCCATGGCGATCGGTAGGCCGAACCCCACCAGGATGATGGTCACCAGGGCCGGAAGCCCGCGGAACAACTCGATGTAGGTGGTGGCGATCCACTTGTAGGGCTTGATATCGGATCGCTTCATCAAGGCCAGAATCAGGGCCAGGATCAAGCCGAAAGTGAAAGCCAGAGCCGTGTAGATGATGGTGTTCTTGGCCCCGATGGTGATGACTTCGGGAAACATCTCCGCGGCGATTTCAGGATTGAAGAACGCTTTCTGGATTGTTGGGCCAGTCGGCCGCGATGACCACCAGCCGGCGAATATCACGATCAGCGTGCCGTAGAGGACTCCCTCGACGGAGTTTTGCTTTGGTCGACTTCTTCATGACGTCGTCCCCAGTCTCCAACGATAAGGGGGACCCTAGTCGGGTCCCCCTTAGGCTGACTTTCAGGTTGGGTTTACTTGAAGTACTTGTCGTAGAGGGTGTCGTAGGTGCCGTCGCCCTTGACGGTGGCCAGAGCTTCGTTGACCGCTTGAGCAATGCTTCTTTGCCCTCTTCCTTGACGGCAAAGCCGTATACCTCGCCGGTCGGGTAGGTGGCGACCACGGTCAGGGTGTCATCGCCCAGCATGCGCTCGGCATTGACCGGCAGGTCCTGGAGGATGCCCTGGATATCGCCGGCTTCCATCGCCACGAACAGGTCGGCGCTCTCACCGAAGCTGACAATCTCGACGCCACCGGGGTTGTTGTCGTTGGCATAGGCCTCGCCGGTAGTACCCGCCTGGACGCCAAGCCGCAATCCCACGAGATCGTCGTAGCTGGTGTAACCGGAGTCCGTCTTGACCATCAAGGACTGGTCGGCGTCGAAGTAGCCGTCCGAGAAGTCGATGTTCTCTTCCCGGTCGGGCCTGATGGTGATAGCCGAAGCGGCGATGTCGCACTCGTTGCCGACCATGGCCGTTCCGCTGGTGATGGAGTCGAAACCGGAGTCGATGAACTCGACAGTCAGGCCGAGTTCCGTCTCCGATGGCTCCCATCAGCTCGACATCAAACCCGGTGTAGGCGCCGCCTTCTTCAAACTCGAAAGGTGCATAGGGGATGTCCGAACACACAATCAGCTTGTCTGCTTCGATCAGGTCGTACTCGCCAGACGTTCCTCCGCTACATGCGCCTGCAATCAATGCAAACGCCAGCACCAGAAGCAGCGCGGCTTTGGTCTTTCTTCTCATGGCCCTTCCTCCTCATGTTTGATCGAGGGGCGGCCCTGCGACCGTGTTCCCCTCCTCGGAGATGTTAGGCCGTTCGTCCAGAGCCTGCCTATCCAGGTTGGTCTATCCACGCTGTTCACTAATCTGGTTGTTCACCAGCAGCGGTTGCCCGGTCGGCGGGCTATCGCCTTATCGATCTGAGGGTTGACCAGTGACCGCAACCGACAGTGTGCTCGCTCGTGTGAACGGCCCGGCCGATTTGCGCAAACTCGATAACGACCAACTGACGCAACTGACCGACGAAATCCGGTCCTTTATGGTCGACGTGATCTCGAGGACGGGCGGCCACCTCTCACCCAATCTGGGAATCGTTGAATTGACTCTGGCTCTGCACCGGGTGTTCGACAGTCCAACCGATCGCATCATCTGGGATGTTGGACATCAGGCCTACGTCCACAAACTGGTCACCGGTCGCCAGGATGAGTTTGAGACCCTGCGGCAGTATGAGGGTTTGACCGGGTACCCGAATCGGGCCGAGAGCGAGCATGATTTTGTCGAGAACAGCCACGCTTCGACCTCTCTTTCCTATGCCCTGGGAATGGCTCTGGCCAAACAACGATCCGGAGACGACAGCTACACGGTGGCCGTCATCGGGGACGGCGCCCTGACCGGCGGCATGGCCTACGAGGCCCTCAACCACATCGCCGTCTTGCAGCCACCCAAATTGATCGTGGTGGTCAACGACAACGGGCGTTCCTACGGACCGACGGTGGGCGGGATCGCAGCCCTCGGGCACCTGCGATTCGACCCGCGCTATGAATGGACCAAAAAGACCATTGGAAGGATCCTGCGCAGCATCCCTGCCATCGGGGAGGGCGCCGACGAGCTGGCTCACCGGCTGAAAGAATCGGTCAAACAACTGATCGAACCCGGCACCGTGTTCGATGCCCTGGGACTGAAGTACTCAGGCGTTATCGACGGTCACAACATCGACCTGATCGAAGAGACCTTGGAACACGCCAAGTCTTTCGACGAACCCTCGGTGGTGCACGCCGTCACCGAAAAGGGCTCCGGATATGAACCGGCTATCAACAACGAAGAGGACAAACTGCACGGCGTCGGTGCTTTCGACATCGAGTCGGGCCGGCCGGCCAAATCGGAGATGAAGCTCACCAATGTGGCCGGTCAGGCGCTGGTCCATGCGGCTCGGGACCGGGAGGATCTGATCGCGATCAGCGCCGCCATGGTCTCTCCAACCGGTCTTGGCGGCGATGGCCCGGGAGTTTCCCGACCGGGTGATCGACACCGGAATCGCCGAGCAGCACGCGGTCACCCTGGGAGCCGGGCTGGCGATGGCCGGCATGCGTCCCGTGGTAGCCATCTATTCGAGTTTCTTGCAGCGGGCTTTCGATCAGATCGTTACCGATGTCGCGATGCATGACCTGCCGGTGGTGTTCATGATCGACCGGGCCGGCATCACCGGGCCGGATGGTGCTTCCCACCACGGTGCCTTCGATCTCTCCTATCTGAGGATGATCCCCAATCTGACGATCGGCGCCCCGGCCGACGCCGACGAGTTGTGCGGGATGCTCGAAACCGCCTGGGACTTCGCCGGCCCGATCGCCGTCCGCTTCCCCAAAGGCGCCGCCGCCTCAGTTCCGAACTTGCCGGCGGCTCCCCTCGAGGTGGGGGTAGCCGATCTGGTACAGGAGGGCGAGGATGTGCTTTTGCTGGCTCTCGGGAGCATGGTCGAACCCGCGGTGAAGGCTGCCGGAATGCTTGCCCAACAGGGCATCTCGTGTGGAATCGTCAATGCCCGTTGGGTCAAGCCGCTCGATGCCCGCCTGGCGGAATGGGCGGAGGGTTATCCACGAGTTGTCACGCTGGAAGACAACGTGGTCGCCGGTGGGTTTGGGGCGGCCGTGCTCGAAGAGTTGTCGCGCCATGGCCTGGCCGGCCATGTGTCGCTGCTCGGTCTTCCTGATCGTTTTTTGCCTTCCGGCTCTGCCGCCGATGTCCAGACAGACGTCGAACTCGACCCGGACTCGATCGCCAAGCGGGTCGCGGCCATTGTGGAAAACTCGTAGCGGCGTAGTCGTCGCGTTGTCGGTGAGCGGTCCAGATTTCGGACTGCGGACTGCGAACCGCGGACGACTGTCGCGCCGAAGGCGCGGCATTTTTAGTTGAAACCCACCACGCTGTGGTCGCTATGGTCGCTACACGCCGGGAGTTCTCTCGGTACCCGACCACGCTTGGGAGGAGAGGGATGATCAAGCGACTATTGCTGCTTGTCGTAGTGCTGGCCATGGTGGTTGCAGCCTGCGGCGGGGACAGCGTCGACGAAGAAACAACTACAACAACCGCGGCAGATGGTGGACAGGCGACAGGCGACGGCGTGCTTGCCCAGGTCATAAGCCGCGGAGAACTCAACTGTGGCGTTAACGGCGAAGTCTTTGGGTTCAGCTTCCTTGACGCCGACGGAAACTTCACCGGTCTTGACGTCGACTACTGCAAGGCAGTGGCGGCGGCGGTGTTAGGTGATGCGGATGCTGTCAACTATGTGCCATTGACCGCACAGCAGCGGTTCACCGCGCTGCAGTCCGGTGAGATCGACGTGCTTATCCGGAACACCACCTGGACGGCGAGCCGTGATGGAAAAGAAGGCGGAACCTTCCTGACCACCACCTTTTATGACGGCCAGGGCATGATGGTGAAGTCCGACAGCGGCATCAGCGCGATCGAAGACATGGCCAACACGGCGGTCTGTACACAGTCAGGGACGACTACCGAGTTGAACCTGGCCGACCGGTTTGGTGCCGGTGGTATCCCCTATGAAGTGTTGACCTTCGACTCGAACGACGAGCTTCGACCTGCATTCGTAGCCGGGCAGTGCCAAGGTTGGACGTCCGACAAATCCCAGCTGGCTGCTTTCCGCGCCCAGAACCCTGAAGACCAGGGTGGCCCCGAGGCCTGGACGATTCTCGCAGAGACGTTCTCCAAGGAACCGCTCGGTCCGATGGTGTTGGACGGAGACTCCGAGTGGGCCCAGGTAGTCAACTGGGTTGTGTTTGCGACCATCCAGGCTGAGGAGTTCGGCCTCGATTCGAGCAACATCAACAGTTACTCGGGAACCGATCCCAATGTCCTCAAGTTCCTCGGCCGGGAAAGCGGCGACCCACCCACGATCACTGATCCGGCCTTGGGGCTGCCAACCGATTTCGCCGTGAAGGTGATCAGCGCGGTAGGCAACTACGGGGAGATCTACAACCGGAATGTGGGTCCGGACACTCCGCTCGGCCTCGAGCGCGGCGTCAACGACCTGTGGACCCGGGGTGGTCTGCTCTACGCCCCGCCGTACCGGTAGACGCAGAAACGAACAGGGGGACCGGCGGTTGCCGGTCCCCCTCCTAGCTTGGGTGAGGTGAGGTGGCGGCAACCACAAACTCGACCGTCCAGTCTGTTCGGCCTCCGTTTTGGCGCGATATCAAAGTGCTGCGCGTGGTGGCCCAGGTAGGGGCGGGGGTCGGTGCCGTAGCGCTGGCCTTGTACCTCTGGAACAACCTCACCACCAACCTCACCGCCGCCAACATCCCGACCGATTTCGAATTCCTTTCAGGGCCTGCGGGGGTCAACGTCACCGGTGATCCAGATTTCCGGCCGTCGCAACCGATCTCCGACATTCTTATGGTGGGCATCAAGAACACTTTCGCTCTGGCCATCGTGGGAATCCCGCTGTTGACGATCTTGGGCACCCTGATCGGCATCGGTCGACTGTCCAGCAACTACCTGGTTCGCAAGGCGGCCACCGTCTATGTGGAGACCCTTCGCAACATCCCACCTCTGCTGGTGATCATCTTCACGAACGCGGCAGTCATCCTCTCGCTGCCGTCTATCGACAAGGCGTACGCGCCTTTTGATCTCTTCGTGATTTCCAATCTGCCCATGGCGATCCCCTGGGCGACGCCCGAGGACAACTCGGGGATCTATCTGGCCGTTCTGGGAGCAGGCATTCTGGCCTCAATTGCTGTCTGGATCTGGCGCACCAGACGCTTTGACGCCACCGGCCAACCTCATCACCGATTCGCGTGGGGGACTGGCGTCGTTCTGCTGTTCGCGATCATCGGCTTCTTCGCTCTTGGCCAGCCGTTCTCCCTGTCGAAACCGGTGGTGGTTAATGGTCGCTTCATCGAAGGCGGCTATCAGACGGTCGGACCCTATATGGCGGTCTTGCTGGCCTTGGTCATCTACACCGCCAGTCACGTGTCAGAGATCGTAAGGGGAAGCATTCAGGCAGTCGCTAAGGGCCAGACCGAGGCGGCCAACGCTTTGGCGCTGAGCAGTTTTCAACGGCTTCGGTTTGTCATCCTTCCCCAGGCTTTCCGGATCGCCATCCCTCCGTTGATCAACCAATTCCTCAACTTCACCAAGAACACTTCTTTGGCAGTGGCCATCGGATATATGGAAATCACCCTGATTGTCTTCCAGGCGATCGGCAACGCCAACCCGGCACCGCAGTTGATCGTCATTCTCATGGGCGCCTACCTGATCTTCTCGCTGACCATCTCGCTGTTGATCAACTTTTTGAACCGCCGGCTGCAATTGGTGACCAACTAATGGCTACCCATACCGACGTCGCGCCTGTTCGCCGGGAGTCCCCAGCCGTCCGGTGGGCCAAAGAGAACCTTTTTAGCAATTGGTATAACACCCTCTTTACCCTCCTCTTCGGGGCCTTGTTCGTCTGGGCTGGCTTCACGCTTATTCGCTGGGTCTTCTGGCGGGCCGAGTGGAGAATCGTCGAGGCCAACCTGGCTCTCTTCATGTTGGGCCGGTTCCCCCGCGACGAGTTGGCCCGGATCTGGGTGAGCAACTACCTGCTGGCCGGCACGATCGGGCTGATGGCCGGGGCAACCGCGGCTTCGGCCGCGGTCGCGGCCGAAGGAAGCGGGCCTGACGTACGTGAAATCGAAGCCGCGCGAGTGGATCCAGCGCTTCTGGCCGATATTGCTGCTGATTGTTCTTCTGCTTCAGTTCACTCGCACTTGGACACCGACCTATTTGACTATCGGAATGCTGGCCGTCGGAGTGGCAGCGCGGTATGTCGGCCTCTATCTACCTGCCGTGATCCGAAAACGCGGTTGGTTGCTGGCTGCTGTCTTGTTGGTTGGTGCGTACCTAGCCCTTTCTGGATTTGATGGCGTCGAGCTGGACAATTGGGGTGGTCTGCATCTCACTCTGTTCGTCACCGTCGCCGGAATCGTGCTGGCATTTCCGCTGGGTCTTCTGTTGGCGTTGGGCCGCCGCTCGAGCCTGCCGCTGGTCAGGTACCTGTCGGTTACCTATATCGAGTTCATCCGCGGCGTACCGCTCATCACGCTTTGCTTTTGTGGGTGCTTTTGCGCTCAAGTTCCTGCTTCCCCCCGGCACACGAACTCGGGCAAGTAGCCCGGCTGATTGTGGCGATCATGCTCTTTACCGCGGCGTATGTGGCGGAGAATGTCAGGGGCGGATTGCAGGCGGTCCCCAAAGGCCAGACCGAAGCAGGGCAGGCGCTGGGCCTCCCGGCCTGGAAGGTCATGCGGCTCATCGTGCTGCCCCAGGCTCTCCGAGCGGTGATTCCGGCCATGGTCGGCCAGTTCATCAGCCCTTTTCAAGGACACGTCCCTGCTGGCATCGTTGTCGGGGTCTTTGAACTTCTCGCAGGTGTCGGCCGTTGCCAACTGTTCAAGCGGAGTTCCTCGGGAAAGGTCTGGCAGAGGTGACCTTGCCATTTGTTGCGCTGATCTATTGGGTCGGTTCGTACACGATGTCGCGGGAGAGCCGACGACTCGAGAAGAAACTGGGAGTAGGAGAACGATGACTCAGAACAACGTGTTTTCGGACGCGACCCAAGATGAGCGGGCGACATGATTATCGAGGTCATCAGGCGTCGACAAGTACTTCGGCGACTTCCAGGCTCTCAAGGGACATCAACCTGAATGTCGGCAGGCAGGAAGTGGTGGTGGTCATCGGCCCGTCCGGATCCGGGCAAGTCGACGCTCATCCGGTGCATCAACCGGCTCGAAAAACACGACGCCGGCCGCATCATCGTTGACGGGATCGAGCTGTCCGACGACATCCGCAACATTCAGGAGATCCGCCGTGAGACGGGCATGGTGTTCCAGCAGTTCAACCTCTTCCCGCATCTGACGGTGCTGGACAACATCACCCTGGCTCCCCGGCAGGTCCGGAACATGCCCAAGAACGAAGCCGAAGAAATGGCCATGGAGCATGCTCGAGCGGGTGCAGATCCCCGAGCAGGCCCACAAGTATCCGGGCCAGCTGTCCGGTGGCCAGCAGCAGCGGGTGGCGATCGCCCGGTCGCTGGCCATGCAGCCCAAGGTGATGCTGTTCGATGAGCCGACCTCTGCGCTCGACCCGGAGATGATCAAAGAGGTGCTCGACGCCATGCAGGAACTGGCCGAGTCGGGGATGACCATGATCGTGGTCACCCACGAGATGGGATTTGCTCGAGCGGTTGCCAACCGGGTCCTGTTCATGGCCGACGGGGAGGTCGTCGAAGTGGGCACGCCGCAGCACTTCTTCGAGAATCCCGACGAGGACCGGACCAAGCTGTTCCTCAGCCAGATTTTGTAGCCCTCCGGGCGTACGAAGCGGCGTCAGCCGCTTCCGGTCAGGCTTTCCGCCACCATTCTGGCTTCCTCGGCGGCTGTCGGGGGATAGAACACCAGGTAGTACTCGTCGCAGCGTTCGGGACCTTCGAACCAGGCAACTGCCCAGATGCCGTCGCCGAGTTCTCCCAGGGCCGCCTCGACTCCACGCACTTCGACCTCCTCGGGTGTCCCGATCCATCGCTTAGGAGGGAGAGCTCCGCGCACGAAGGCGACTACCGGATTCGCCGGAGCCGTCCGTCCAGCCGGTGACGATCGTGCCAGGCTGCAAGGTGAGTTCGTCGAGGGGGACCGCCGAAACGTCGGGTTGATCGTCGATCACCCTCTCGGGAAGCACGGTCGGCAGGAAGCCGGGAGGGTCGCAGGTTTCCGGTGCCGGCCCCGTCGGGACCGTGGTCGTCGGAATGGTCGTGGTGGTCATCGGGAATGGTGATGGTGACGTCGTGCGGGTTCAGTTCCCGATGTACAAGCGCTCAACAAGAGGAACGCGGCAACGATCAGAGAATTGCGGATCAGAGTCACGTGAGGGAGAGTAACGGCTCGTGACTGCGTGACACGTTTCTCGATACGCCGCCCCGGCCCGGCTATTGGATTCAAGCCGCGATCGGAGCACGAGATACGAAGTACGAGATACGCGGCCCACGCAGTCGGGCCCCCGACTGCCTGGTACCGTGAACCGGCCTAACGGCCGAACTATGAGAACGAGGAAATCATGGATCCAAAAGCCCGCGCTGAACATGCCTTCACCGAGGTGGAGGGGGAGCTGGGCGAGATCAACCAGTGGATGTATGACCACCCGGAAATCGGATTCGAAGAGTATGACACCTCGGCGCGGTTGGCGGAGTTCCTGACCGACCACGGGTTCTCGTGGAGTATCCGGCCTACGGTCTCGAGACGGCGTTCGTGGCCCGGGCCGGTTCAGACGGTCCCGAGGTGGTCATCTGCGCCGAGATGGATGCCCTCCCCGCGGTCGG
This sequence comes from uncultured Actinomycetota bacterium, assembly GCA_963823915.1. Lineage (GTDB taxonomy): Bacteria > Actinomycetota > Acidimicrobiia > Spongiisociales > UBA4744 > UBA4744. The sequence continues at coordinate 125,250 of CAWGNJ010000002.1, read as the reverse complement.
CCATGCTTGTGGACACAACGTCATTGCCACTTCCGCTGCTGGGAGCCGGGGTAGCTCTTGTTCCGCTGGTCGATCAGCTGGGTATCAGGGTGACGGTGCTGGGCACCCCGGCCGAAGAGAAGATGGGGGGCAAGGTAGATCTGATCAATGCCGGCGCCTTCGCCGGGGCCGCGGCCTCGATGATGGTGCACCCGTCCAACAGCGATGTTGTCGATCCCAACGTCCTTGGGGTTCGGCATATCGACGTGGAATTCCACGGCAAGGACTCCCACGCCGCCTTCGCGCCGCAGCTTGGGCATCAACGCCCTCGATGCCTTCGTCCAGGCGTACGTCAACGTCTCAACCCTGCGTCAAGCACTCTACCCTACTGACAAGATCCACGGCATCATCACCCACGGCGGCGACGCACCCAACATCGTTCCCAGCTACACACGATCCTCCTGGTATGTGCGGGCCGCCACCCAGGATCGGATGGAGGAGCTTTATGAACGGGTGATGGCCTGTTTCGAAGCTGCCGCTATCGCCACCGGGTGCACATGGAATGTCGAGCATGATGGGGCACCCCTTTGAGGACATGATCAACAATCCGGTCATGGTCGAACTGTTTGCCGCGAACTCGGCAACGCTGGGAGGGCCCATGGGAAGAGGAGCCGATGAAGAGCCGGGTGCCGCCGGATCAACCGACATGGGAAATGTCAGCCACGTGGTGCCCTCGATCCATCCGTTCCTGACCATAAACCCCGGCGAAGCCGTCAACCATCAGCCGGAGTTCGCCGCCCACACCGTGACCGCCGATGGGCGCCAAGCTATCCGTGATGGTGCCCTGGCCATGGCCTGGACGATCATCGATCTAGCCGTCGACAATCGGTGGGCGGAGCTGTAGCGAAGCCTTGCTTCGCAGTTGGAAGTTGGAAGTTGGAAGTCGGAAGTGGAGCAAAGAGTGATCCCCTCCGGAGAGGGGATCAACAACTTCAAACTTCAAACTGCCCACTCTGAACCTTCCTAGAACTTCGTTCCTTCTGACGGTGGTACTGGTCTCCGTACGGCGGTTCGCTCGGGCTGACCGGCGCCTGTCGCTCCTTCGGGGGCAAACAGCTCGCCGATAGCGCCGATGCTGGACATGATCCCACTCATCTCCACCGGCAAGAACACCTTGGTGGCCTGGCCGTCGGCGATGCCCTGCAATGCCTCCAGGTAGCGGATAGCGATCAAATCGGGGGTCGGGTCGCCGATGTGGATGGCGCCGAACACCCGTCTCGATGGCCTGTCCCTCACCCTCGGCAACGGTCAGCTTCTGGTACTTGTCGGCGTCGGCTACCTCGCTTGATGGCTTCTGCCTGACCTTCGGCCTCGAGAATCTGGGCTTCCTTGACACCTTCGGCCTTGAGGATCGCCGACCGCTTCTGCCCCTCGGCCTCGGTGACGACGGCCCGGCGGTCACGCTCGGCCTTCATCTGCCGGTGCATGGCGTCGGTGACGTCCGGGGGCGGCTCGATCCTCTGGATTTCGACCCGGACCACCCTGGTACCCCACTTGTCGGTGGCGTCGTCGAGGATCTCCCGCAGCTTGGCGTTGATCAACTCACGAGAGGTGAGGGCTTCGTCCAACTGCAAATCACCAACCACATTACGGAGGTTGGTCTGAGCCAGCTTGGTGACTGCCAGCACAAAATTGGAGATGTTGTACTTCAGTTTGACCGGGTCGGTGGCTTCGAAGTAGATGACCGCGTCGACGGTGACGACGACGTTGTCCTTGGTGATTACTTCCTGGGGAGGAACGTCGATCACCTGTTCACGCATGTCGACTTTGAGCAGGCGTTTGACAAACGGCATGACCCAGCGAAGACCTGGATCGACGGTTTTCTGATACCTGCCCAGGAATTCGATAAGGCCTTTCTCGAACGGCCTGACAATCCTGAGGCCGGCCCCCACGAACACGATCAGAAGGACCGCCAAAACTACGAATAGGATTATTACTGCTTCCATGAAGCCCTCTCTTTCAAGCCGCTAATCAGAATCAGGACTCTTGTGCTGAGGCGCGGACCACCAAGCGAGTACCGCGTACCTCGGTGATGGTTACCGGCGTTCCGGGCTCGATGATGTCGCCGTCGCTGGTGGCTCTCCACTCCTCCGACTCGACCCTGACCCGGCCGGTACCGGAGGTCGGATCGACCTGCTCGAGCACAATCGCCTGCATCCTCAGGTAGCGGTTGGCTCCGATGCTCTTGGTGTCCGCAATGTCTTGCTTGCGGATGAATCGCTGCAGGTACAAGAGCGTTCCCACCGATACGACGAAGAACACAATCCACTGCCAAGCGACCGCCGCACCTGCCCAAGCCAGGATGGCGGCAATAGCTCCGCCGACGGCAAATGGCAGCAGGAAGAATCCTGCGGTGAAGATCTCGCCCACGGCGAGCACGACGGCCAGACCTGTCCACAACCAGCGCCAAATCTCGTTATCCATGACATTGATTATCGCAGATGGAACCGTCGGTACGTCGGGAATTGGGATTGCGACCTGCGGTCGCAGTTATCAGTTGTCCGTCGGTCGGCCTGGCGGCCGCCCTTTCAGGCATCAGTGGGGCTTTGGATGTCCTCCACCGGCGCCGGCCGGCGGAGGTGGCCGAGCGGAGCGAGGTCGGAGGGGGAAACCGACAACTGATGACTGATGACTGACGACTGATGACTCGAGCCGCTATGCGGCTTGAAACACCAACCCGTCGTCACCAACATCCGCCACCACCGCGTCGTCCTCGCGGAAGGTTCCGTCCAGGATCTGCAGCGCCAGTTTGTCGGCGATCTCAGTCTGGATGAGTCGTTTGAGGGGACGAGCACCGTAGGCCGGGTCGTATCCCTCTGCGGCCAGCCAGTCCTTGGCGGCGTCGGTCAAGGTGAGGCTGATCCGGCGGGTGGCCAGACGGCCCCTGACATGTTCGAGTTGGATGTCGACGATGGCCCGCAGGTCGTCCCGGGTCAATCGGTGGAACACAATCACTTCGTCGACCCGGTTCAAGAACTCGGGACGGAAATGTGATTGCACCACCGCCATCACCTGCGTCGCGGACCGCTTCGTCGCTGCTCGTCGGCTTCGATATGTTGCGACCCCAGATTGGAGGTCATGATCAGGACGGTGTTGGAAAAATCGACGCTGCGTCCCTGACCGTCGGTCAGGCGGCCATCGTCCATGACCTGCAGCAGACACGTTGAACACGTCGGATGGGCCTTCTCGATCTCATCCAGCAGGATCACCGAGTAGGGACGCCGGCGGATAGCTTCGGTGAGCTGCCCGCCCTCGTCGTAGCCGACGTAGCCGGGAGGAGCACCGATGAGCCGGGAGACGCTGTGTTTCTCCATGTACTCGGACATGTCGATGCGGACCATGGCCCGCTCATCGTCGAACATGAACCATGCCAGAGCCCGGGCCAGCTCTGTCTTTCCGACCCCGGTGGGTCCCAGGAAGATAAACGATCCGATGGGTCGTTGCGGGTCCGACAAGCCAGCGCGGCTGCGACGGATGGCGTTGGCCACGGCCGTAACCGCCACGTTCTGGCCGATCGACCCGCCGGTGCAAGTGGTCTTCGAGCCGGATCAGCTTTTCGACTTCGCCTTCCATCAACCGTGCCACCGGGACTCCTGTCCAACGGCTGACCACCTCGGCGACGTCCTCTTCGTCGACCTCTTCCTTCAGCATCTTCTTGTTGCACCTGAAGCTTCTCCAGGTCCTGCTGCCATTCGAGGAGGCTCCGCTCCAGGTTGGGGAGGGTTCCGTACCTGATCTCGGCCGCCCGCTCCAGGTCGCCGTGGCGCTCCGCCCGTTCGGCCTCGGCTCGGGCCTCCTCGGTCTGTTGCTTGACGCTGCGGATCCGGTCGATCTCTTCCTTCTCGAGGTTCCAATGGGCCTGAAGCCCTTCGGACTCCTCACTGCACGTCCGCCAGTTCCTGCTCGAGGGCCGCCAGCCGTTCGCTGGGATGCGTCATCAGTTTCTTTCTGCAGAGCGGCCCGCTCGATCTCCAATTGCTTGACGCGCCGCTCCAGCTCGTCGATCTCCTCCGGCATGGAATCGATCTCAATGCGAAGCCGGGAGGCCGACTCGTCGATCAGGTCTATCGCTTTGTCCGGCAAGAACCGGCCCGTGATATACCGGTCCGAAAGCACGGCTGCGGCGACGAGGGCCGAGTCGGTGATACGGACTCCGTGGTGGACCTCATACCGTTCCTTCAGTCCGCGCAGGATGCCGATTGAGTCCTCGACGCTCGGGGCGTCGACGTACACAGGCTGGAAGCGCCGCTCTAAGGCTGCGTCCTTCTCGACATGCTTTCGATACTCGTCGAGAGTGGTCGCGCCGATCATGCGCAATTCGCCGCGGGCCAACATCGGCTTGAGCATGTTGGAAGCGTCCATCGCACCTTCGGCGGCACCGGCGCCGACGATGGTGTGCATCTCATCGAGGAAGGTGATGATCTGGCCTTCCGACGCCTTGATTTCACCAAGCACTGCCTTGAGGCGCTCTTCGAATTCTCCCCGGTATTTGGCTCCGGCCACCATGGCGCTCAGGTCGAGGGCGACGATGCGTTTGCTCTTGAGACCCTCGGGAATGTCGCCATTGGCGATTCTCTGGGCAAGTCCTTCGACGATGGCGGTTTTGCCGACTCCCGGCTCGCCGATCAGAACAGGGTTGTTCTTGGTCCGTCGAGAAAGCACCTGGATGACCCGTCTGATCTCATCGTCCCGACCGATAACCGGATCCAGCTTTTGCTGGCGGGCCATTTCGGTCAGATCCCGTCCGTACTGTTCGAGGGCGTTGAGAGTGGCCTCGGGGTCCTGGCTGGTCACTCGCTGGGTTCCCCCGAATCTCCGTCAATGCCTCGAGGATCGCCTGACGGTCGGCGCCGAGCTCTCGTAGTACCTCTCCGGCAGGTGTTTCCGAGCCCGCCAGGGCAAGGAGTAAGTGCTCGACGGAGAGATAATCGTCGCGCATTTCCGTCCGGCGCGACTTCGGCCACCTCGAAGAGGTTGAGGAGGTTCTGGGATATGGCAACCTCACCCCCATACACCTTGGGGATTCGCTCGAGTTGCTCTTCGGTTTGCGGCCCTCAAGGTGGGCACGGCAATGTCGAGCTTGCTGAGGAGGGGATAGACGATTCCGTCCGCTTGATCCAACAATCCCAACAGCAGATGAGCGGGCTCCACGTACTGGTGGTTGTGAGCCTTGGCCAGTTCCTGGGCGCGCAAGGTCGCTTGCTGAGAGCGGTGGGTAAATTTGTCAAAATCGACGGCCATGCTTCACTCTCCTGTAGGGTTGCCTTGTTGCATACACCCTATTTCGTAGTCGTATTGTTTCAATAAATCTAAGTCCTATTGTATCAGATCTAGGGAGAACCGTGAAGGCCAAGAACCCCGTCCGAGTCAACGACGACCATGTCACAGGTGATGCAGATCACCGACGCCAATAACGCCGGTTTTGTGCATGGTGGATCGATCATGAAACTGGTGGACTCGGCTGCGGGGGTGGCGTCGATGCGGCATGCCCAGCGACGGGTGGTGACCGCTCAGGTGGATTCCCTCAGTTTCCACGCCCCGGTCCACATCGGCGATGTGCTGAGCCTCACCGCTTGTGTGACCCAGGCTTGGAACTCATCCATGGAGGTGGAAGTCACCGTTTACCGGGAGGATCCGGTTACCGGAGACGAAGACCATACGACGACCGCCTATTTGACCATGGTGGCGCTCGACGATCATGGCCGGCCGGTAGCTGTTCCGCCAGTCAGCCCGGAAGGCGAGGAGGAACAACGCCGCCAGCGCGAAGCAGAGACTCGCCGCCAGGCAAGGATTCGGCTGCGCCAGGATCTCGAGCAGGAATGAGACCGCTCCTCCGGAAGCGTTTCGGCGTAGGGGGCCTAGTCGTGGCGATCCTCCTAACGGCCTGTTCGTCCACGACGACGGAACTTCCGCCCCAGTCTGTCTTGATGATCGGAAACAGCTACTCCTCATCCAATGACCTTCCAGGGATGATCCTGGAATTGGCGGCCTCCGAAGGAAAGAACCTCACAACGGAATTGATTGCGGTCGGCGGTTGGAGCTTGGGAGACCATGCCAACTCAACGGAAACAATGAACATGATCGACTCAGAGGAATGGGATTACGTGGTTCTCCAGGAACAAAGCGTCATTCCGTCATTGGCCGACTACCGGGAGGAATATATGATCCCGGCCGCTCGGGTTCTTGATCGGGCCATCGCAGAAACGGGGGCGGAGACGTTGCTGTTGATGACGTGGGCCCGGGAAACGGGTATGGCCGATGTGGGGTTCGCAACCTAGGCCGCCATGCAGGATCAAGTCACCATCGGCTACCGCGCCCTGGGCGAAGAGTTGGGCGCCCAGGTGCTACCGGCCGGGGTGGCTTGGCAGCGAGCAATTGGCAGGGACCCGGGATTGGATCTCTGGCAACCTGATGGGAGCCATCCGACCGCTGCCGGAACCTACTTGGCAGCGTGTGTGATATTCGCCTCGATCTACCAGGAGTCTCCGGTAGGGGCTTCGTATCGGGCCGGATTATCACGGAACGACGCTCGAGCGTTGCAGGAGGTAGCCGAGTCGGTGGTCCTGGATTCCTGGTCCTTTTGGGACTTCCGGGCGGAGTCCTAGAGAACGGTCGTGAGTCTCCGGTTGATGGCGTCGAGGATGGCCTTGACGGTGGCGGCCGATGGGTCCTGTTCGCTGATCAGGGCGCTCCCCACCAACGACTCACCTGTCTCGGTGAGGTTCACCTGGGCAAGCGCAACCTGCACCACTCCCGAGATCCTGTGTGGCAACGGCTTCGAGGTCGAGGTGGATGCGGCCGTCGGTTACCTTCTCGACCGCGTTCAGTGTTGCCTCGCCGACCAGGCGGGCCCGATGCTCGACTCCGGACGAGCCGATCGCTTCCCCGTGGAAGGTGGTGTCGGCCCACTCCAGGGTGATCATTACCCGGGCATCGTCGCCATCAACCGCCTCAGAAATGTGAATGATCGCTGGTCGTTCAGTCATGTTCGGGAGAATAGCCGCCCGTATTCCGATTCCGGCGCTTCCGACCGTTAGGCGAACACTGCTCGACCGTCGGCCCAGGCTCGCAGCGACGGCCACGTCTTCCCGACGGGACACGGAGAGTGGCACGGTTGCCGCCAGTTCCTTCATGAGGCTGTCGGTGCTGAGGTCGTCCTCGTCGGCGAGCGCCCGGTAGAGCGCACCGACCACCACCGTCTCCAGTTCGGCTCCCGAGAACCCCTCGGATGAGGCCACCAGATCCGCAGATCGCAAACTGGCCGGGATCCCACCCTCGTTTGGCCGAGATGGATGGCCAAGATTTCGGCTCGCTCGTCGGTTCCGGGCAGGTCCACGAAGAAGATCTCGTCGAATCGGCCCCGCCGGAGCAATTCGGGGGGGAGCGATGAGACATCATTGGCGGTCGCCACCATGAAGACATCGCCGCTGCGCTCCTGCATCCAGCGCAGGAAGGTGCCAAGAATTCGCCGGCTGACTCCGCCGTCGCCGTCACCAGATGACGCCAGGCCCTTTTCGATCTCATCGATCCACAGGACGGCGGGGGCCATCGCTTCCACCGTGGCGAGCGCGGCGGTCAGTCGTTGCTCGGATTCGCCGATGTACTTGCTGTAGAGCCGGGAAGGATCCAGCAGCACCAAGGGGAGTCCCCAGGTGTGAGCCAGGGTCTTGGCGATCAACGACTTGCCGCAACCGGGCACACCGGTGAGCAGGACGCCTCTCGGTGGGTCGAGGCCGGGCATGGCATCGTCGGAGATCATTACCCGTCGCCGCAGCCGCAACCACGACTTGAGGCCGTTGAGCCCACCGATCGTGTCGAGGGTGCCGACATCCGCTTCGACCAGCTCGAGGATTCCGTCGGAATTGAGCAGCTCCGCCTTGGCGGTCCGAAGTGCCGGGATATCGGCCGGAGATATCTGACCATCACGTAACGCCTCCCGCTGCACGAGGCGTTCGGCTTCGGTGATGGTGAGGCCGAGGAGGGCGTCGACTATCTGCTCAATCTCGGTGGCATTTACGACCACCGGGAAAGAGCGAGAAACGAAGGTTTCGAGTGTCCGGCTCACCAGGGCGTGCAACTCTTCTCGATCGGGCGGTTTGAGCGACCACTGATGGGCGAGGCTCTCGATCTCGGGCGGAACTTCGTTTCGAGGACCGGTGAGAACCAGGGTCTGACCTCGTCGAGCCCCCTGGGCGATTTCCTTGATCCGGCGGATGACCAGGGCATCGTTGAGGAGCGGATGGACGTCGGCGAAGACGAAGACGCCGGGGCCCGACAGCTCTCCGACGAATTCCAGGGCGACATGCGGATCGACGGTTTGGTACTGAGCATGATGACCGTCCTTGGCCAGACCGCGGGTGGCCGACCACGTCCACACGGGCAGGTCGAGCCGGTGGGCTGCTTCGCGGATGATTCCGAGCAGGCGCTCTTCCTCCTGCGCTTCTACGAGGAGGAGCGGGTACTGAGAGGCGAGCAGCACCGCCAGATCGTTGGTGTTGTCCATTGCAGTTGATTATCGGAACGCCAAGCCGAGCGACTTAGCGGTCTTCCCATACTTGCGTGAGAAACCTGCCCATATGGCAGGCAAGTCACGCCGGAACCGGACTGGATGGATGGCACAATGTCGCCATGGCGCCCCGGTACGAAGTTCTCTCCCATACCGCCGACACGGGAATCATCGTGTTCGGTGCCACCCTCAGGGAGGTCTTCGAGAATGGCGCTTTCGCCATGGTTGATCTGATGTTTGGCATCGGCGATCTGGTCGAGAGTGAACGGGTCCGGATCGAGGTTGAGGCGGCCAACGTCGAGGACCTGCTGGTCGACTGGTTGAGCACGCTGCTGTTTGAGGCGGAGACCCGCGACCTGGCCTTTTGTTCCTTCGAAATCGAGGTACTCGACGATTGTCGGTTGCTGGGCTCGGTTGGTGGTCTGGCGTCGGCAGGGTTGGAGCTATCCGGGCCTCCCATCAAGGCCGTCACCTATCACCAACTCTCGATCGAAGAGACGCCGCACGGATGGTCGGCCCGGGTGGTTTTTGACGTTTGAGAGTCGGCGCGGAACTTCTGCCAACCGGTGGGGTCAAAACCCCGGTGAAGGGGCTCGAATCGTGGGCTTTCCACACCTGTTACTTTGGTCCCTGGAAAATCCGGGTATGGGAAGGGAGAGCTTGTGCTCAAGGAATTTAAGGACTTTGCCCTCAAGGGCAATCTGATCGAGATCGCCGTCGGTTTGGTGATGGCTCTGGCATTTGTGGCTGTGATCGGTGCATTAGTTACTGAGGTTCTCATGCCGATCGTGGGCATCATCTTCGGCGAGCCGAACTTCAATCAGGTGATGATCCTGGAGATCAACGATTCGCAGATCAAGTTCGGGGCGTTCATCCAGGCCATTGTGGTATTCCTGATGATTGCCTTTGCGGTGTTCTTCTTTGTTGTGAAGCCCTATGAGGTTATCAAGGCTCGTCAGGCTTCTGGTGAGGAAGAGGCTCCGGCCCCGGCCGAGGACATTGTGCTCCTCACCGAGATCCGCGACTCCCTGAAGCGCTAGGCAAACCTCGTCGATCAACAAGAAGGCCGGCCCGTGGGCCGGCCTTCTTGCGTTGGGGAGCAGTATCTCGTTCCTCGTTCCTCGTGCTCCTGCCTGAAACCTGAAACCTGAGACCCGAAACCTGCTGGTTCTTGTTGCTTGCTGCTCGTGCGTGCAACTTGAAACCTGCAACCTGAAACCTGAAACCTGAAACCTGAAGCCAACCTCTGACGTACAGTTGGATTGATGAACCTGCACCGGATTGCCGAATGCGTCTGGGAGATCCCCCGTCACAAGGGCATGCGAGTCCCCGGACGCATATTCGCTTCCGAGCCGCTTCTGCTGAAGGCCGAAGAGGACCGGGCGGTGATGCAAGTTGAAAACGTCGCCCACCTGCCGGGGATCATCGAAGCTTCGATGGCCATGCCCGACATCCACTGGGGATACGGATTCCCGATTGGTGGGGTAGCGGCTACCGACGTTGATGCCGGTGGAGTGGTCTCACCCGGCGGGGTCGGATTCGATATCTGCTGCGGAGTCCGGTTGCTGGCATCCAGCTTTGACGAGGGAGATTTCAACAACCGGCGCACTGAGGTGATGAACGAACTCGACGGTCGCATCCCGCGCGGACTGGGCAAGGGTTCGATAGCCGACGCGGGTCTCTTGCGTCAGGTGCTCAGCGACGGTGCGCGGGCAGTGCTGGCGGCCGGTTACGGCTGGGAGTCGGATCTCGATCGGTGCGAGGAGAACGGGACCTCTGCGGGAGCGCAACCCGGCCACATTGGGGCACGAGCCCTGCAAAGAGGCGCCGGGCAGTTGGGGTCTTTGGGCGCCGGCAACCACTTTCTCGAGGTCCAGGTGGTGGATTCCATTCACGACGAAGAATCCGCCCGCGCCTTCGGTCTCGCTGAGGGGATGGTGTGCGTGATGATTCACTGCGGGAGTCGTGGTCTTGGTCACCAGACTTGCACCGACGAGTTGAAGCTGATGGGGGCCGCCATGCAGAAGTACGGGATCGAAGTGCCGGATAGACAACTTGCCTCGGTTCCGGTTGAGTCGGCAGAGGGGCAGCGCTACCTGGGAGCCATGGCCGCCGCGGCCAACTTCGCCTGGGCCAACCGCCACGTCCTGGCCCACGAAGCTCGTCAAGCATTCGCCGCGGCCTTTGGGATGTCACCCGAACAGACAGGAATGCAACTCGTCTACGACGTCGCCCACAACCTGGCCAAGATCGAGACCCACGAAGTCGACGGTCAAGACCGGCGCCTTTGTGTGCACCGCAAGGGTGCCACTCGTGCCTTTGGTCCGGGTCATCTCGACCTTCCGGCAGACCTGCGACCAGTCGGGCAACCGGTACTGATTCCGGGCAGCATGGGAACGGCATCCTGGGTGTTGGTCGGTGTCGAAGGCAACCCGGCCTTTGCGACCGCGGCCCACGGCGCGGGCCGCTTGATGAGCCGCAAGAAGGCCAAGCAGGAGGAAACCGGGTACGAAGTGCGGCGGGCCCTGGAGGCAGGTGGCATCTCCGTGCGGCCCGGTTCGGTCAAACTGCTTTCGGAGGAAGCGCCCTACGCCTACAAGGATGTCGACGAGGTCGTCGACGCCTGCGCTCGGGCCGGTCTGGCCAACAAGGTGGCTCGCCTACGCCCCCTCGGAGTCGTCAAGGGATAGAAGAATTACGGTTTTGGCGTCACACGTACACGCCACTCGTGTCTGTACGACGCCAAAACGGGTTATTTGGTGGCGGTGATCACCATCACGGGTTTGGGAACCCGCCAGACGCCGCGGGCGGAGATCATTTTGGTGGCATGAGCTCGGACCGCGCCGTTCACAACGACTACCTCGTCGGGTGCCAAGGGCGGGTCTTCCTCCTCGGCGAAGTGGGTAGTCGCCAGGTAGGCGACCGGATCGTCTGGAGTGGCGAAAACGAAGGCGTTCTCGAGTCGATCGGAGACGGCGCTGCCAAACACCTCAGCCACCTGGATCTCGGCATCCTCGGCCCGGTAGGAGGCAGTGGTGGCGGTGGCGACCGGGTGCCGGCCGGTCTCGCCCACGGCCTGGTTCCAGACGGCATACAGCTCCCGGCTGTGATCGCGGGTGTTGAGGGTCACGGCCACCGTTCCGCCCGGGCGGAGCACTCGGTGGGCTTCGCGCAGCGCCCGCGGCCGATCGGGGACAAATCCCAAGACGTGGTTGATGCACACAACACCGAAAGAAGCATCCGCAAAGGGCAGCGAACCAGCCGCCGCTGCTACCAGATCCGCATTGCCGGCCCGGGCCGCCGCCTTGAGCATCCCGGGAAAAGGATCCATCGCCACCACGCTGGCCCCGCGGGCCGCGTAGTAGGGGAAATAGCGTCCGTTCCCGCAACCGACATCGAGAAGTCGGGCGCCAGCTGCGAACGGTATGCGGTCCGTCACCCAGGAGCGAACGTCGGAGCGGAACTCGGAGAAGCGCTCGTGCATGTCCTGGCGAGCTTGCAGCAAGGTGTCATCGGCATACTGGTCCGCGAGGCGATTGGCCATGAACCGATGGTAGAACGATCAAGGACGGTCGTTTCAGGTCGCAAGTTTCAGGTTCCACCTATCGGCCGACTTGTGACCTGGATCCTGAAACCCGGAACTGTGAACGGGCGCAGCCCGTTCACTCAAACAGATCCTTGAGCCGTCTCCGAACGTCAGGGTGGAGTTGCCGGCGCAGGATGATGTCACGGCGGTAGCTGCGGTGGACTGCGGCGATCTCCCGGTTGACTTGATCTTCGGCGGCCGACAACTCTCGTTTGATCCCGGTCAGCTCCCTCTCGAGCTTGACGACCCGTTCGCGAAGCTCGAGCACCTTCTTGACTCCCTCGAGGTTGAGCCCCTGCTCGGTCAACTCCTGGATGAGGGCCAATCGATTGAGATCCTCCTGGGAGTAGCGGCGGGTCCCACCCGGGGTTCGATACGGCATGATCAGTCCGCGCCGTTCGTAGATTCGGAGAGTCTGAGGATGTACGCCGGCCAGTTCGGCGGCGACCGAGATCACAAAAAGCGCCTGGTTCTCTCTGCTGGTTTTGCGTTGGGCCATGTCACACCTTCAGGTGGGCTCGGGGATTCGCATCGGCCTCGAACTGATCCTGGAAGCTCTTGAGCGCCTTCTTGGCCTCCCGGGACAGTTTGGTCGGTACTACTACCTCAACGGTGGCAAGTAAGTCTCCCTTGCGTCCCCGCGGTCTGTTGACTCCGCGACCGCGGACTCGGAACGTCTTCCCGCTCTTGGTTCCGGCCGGGACCTTGAGACGTACCTCGCCGCCGAGAGTCGGCACGGCGATCTCGGCCCCCAGGGTCGCTTCGGTGAACGTGACGGGGATCTTCACTGTCAGGTCATCACCTTTTCGCTTGAAGATCGGATGGGAGGCAACATGGGTCTTGACGAGCAAATCGCCGGCGGGACCGCCATTGCGCCCCGGTGAGCCCTTGCCCTTGAGCCGGATGGTGGCTCCTTGGCGGACGCCGGCTGGGATCTTCACGTTGAGCGTCCGTGACCGCCTCTCGGTGCCGCGGCCGCCGCAGGTATGGCAGGGCTGTTGGACGAGGCGGCCCGACCCTGAGCAATTCCGGCACGGTTGAGTCGTGGAGAAGAATCCCTGGCTTTGGGCCGTCATCCCGGATCCGCCGCAAACCGAGCATGTCTCGACTGAGGTCCCGGGCTCGGCTCCGGACCCGCGGCAGGTGCGACACGATGCATCACCCTGGACGGACACCGAGGTGGTGACTCCGGCGATTGAGTCTTCGAAGGAGAGGTGGAGTTCGGTGGCCAGGTCGGCGCCCCGTTGCGGTCCGCTCTGGGAGCGACCGCCGAACCCGAACAGATCCCCGAGACCGCCGCCCATTCCGCCCAGAAGATCGTTGAGGTCTTCGATGCGCACTTGTTGGGTTCCGCCCCCGAAGCCGCCCGCTCCTCCCTGGGCGCCAAAACCACGGAAGCTGCCTGAGTCGACCATCTGCCGAACCTGGTCGTACTCGGTTCGTTGCTCTTGGTGGGACAGCGTGGCGTAAGCCTCGGAGATATCTTTGAATCTCTCCTCGGCGCTCGAATCGCCCGGGTTGGCGTCCGGGTGGTATTGCTGGGCAAGGTTGCGGTAGGCCTTCTTGATCTCGTCGGCCGACGAGGTCTTGGCCACCCCCAGGACTTTGTAGAAGTCCTTCTCAACCCAGTCCCTATTCATGATCCACCGCGACTAGCGCGGCCCGCAATAACCGGCCCTTGAGGGTGTAACCGCGTCGCATCTCCCTGGTGACGATGAGGCGACCGTCTCCCGGGGGAGGAGCAAGGACCGCCTCGTGCACTTCCGGATCGAATTCAGCACCGACCGCCGGAACGACCTCGAGTCCCTCTTTGGCCAGCGTTTCGAGCAGTACCTCAAATGTCCCCACGACGCCGTCGAGCAGCTTTTTCTCGGCGGGAGTCTCTGCTTCGGTTGTCAGGGCGGCTTCGAGGGTGTCGAGGGTCGGCATCAAGCCCATCATCACGCGTGACGAAGCCCGCTCGACGTTGTCCGCTTGATCACGGAGCATGCGTTTGCGGAAGTTGTCGAAATCGGCGGCCACCCGCTGCAGATCAGCCAGATAGGAACCGGCCTCCTCGCGAGCCGCAATCAATTCGTGCAGCAGGATTTGCACGGCGTCCTCAGTGTCATCGGGAAGCTCCAGCCCGAGACTGTGCGGATCGATGCGCCCCGTTTGGTCGTCGACAACGATCTCGACCACTGGGAGCTCGGCCTCACCCGCTGGTTCGACGTCCGTCATGTCGTTGTCCTTCTCGTTCATGGCCTGGCTCCGGGTGATGAGGGCATCTAGCCCTCATCACCTTCATCGATGATCTCGGCTTCCACGATGTCCTCGTCGTCATCTTCGGTTTCAGCACCCCCGGCGCCGGCACTCTCGGCCGCTTGCTGTTGATAAAGCCGCTGGGCCAAGGCTTGCGAGGCTTGCAGCACGGAATCCATCTTGGGTCGCAAAGAATCCGGCGTGGCGTCCTGGTTGTCCACCTCGGCGCGCAACTCGACCAGCGCAGCTTCGATGGCCGATTTCTCTTCTTCGTTGAGCTGCTCTTCTTGTTCCTTCAGCAGCTTCTCGGTCTGATGGACGACCTGCTCGGCCTGGTTGCGGGTTTCGGCCGCCTCGCGACGGACCCGGTCTTCCTCGGCGTGCGCTTCGGCGTCCTTGATCATGGAGTCGATGTCGTCATCGGCCAGGGCGGTGCCACCGGTGATGGTCATCGCTTGCTCTTTGCCGGTTCCCATGTCCTTGGCCGTGACATGGACGATCCCGTTGGCGTCGATATCGAAGGTCACCTCGATCTGAGGCATGCCCATGGGCGCCGGAGGGATTCCGGTGAGGCGGAACTTCCCGAGACTCTTGTTGTCGAGCGCCATCTGCCGTTCGCCCTGGAGCACGTGGATCTCGACCTCCGGCTGGTTGTTCTCAGCCGTGGTGAAGGTTTCGGAACGACGGGTGGGGATGGTCGTGTTGCGTTCGATCATCTTGGTCGAGATCCCGCCCTTGGTCTCGATACTCAGGGTCAGCGGGGTTACGTCGAGCAGCAAGATGTCCTTGACGTCGCCCTTCAGGACTCCGGCCTGCAGAACCGGCTCCGGCGGCGACGACCTCGTCGGGGTTGACGCCCTTGTGGGGTTCCTTTCCTCCGGAGAGCTCGCGGATCAGGTCCTGAACGGCCGGCATCCGGGTCGAGCCACCGACCATCACGACATCGTCGATGTCATCGACGGAGATCCCGGCGTCCTTGATCGCCTGATGGAAAGGGCTCTTGCACTTCTCGAGCAGGCCGTCGGTCAGCTTCTGGAACTCCGACCGGGTCAGTTTCTTCTGCAGGTGTAGCGGTCCCTCGGCGGTGGCGGTGATGAAGGGAAGGTTGACCTCGGTTTCGGTAACCGATGACAACTCGATCTTGGCTTTCTCAGCCGCCTCCTTGAGCCGCTGCAATGCCATCCGATCTTTGGAAAGATCGACGCCGCTCTCGTTCTTGAACTCGGCGACCAGCCAATCCATGACGGCGTCGTCCCAATCGTCCCCGCCCAACTTGGTATTTCCGCTCGTCGACTTGACCTCGAAGACACCTTCACCGATTTCGAGGACCGAGACATCGAAGGTCCCACCGCCGAGGTCGAAGACGAGGATGGTGTGATCGTGCTGCTTGTCGAGCCCATACGCCAGCGAAGAGGCCGTCGGCTCGTTGATGATGCGGAGAACCTCGAGGCCGGCGATCTGGCCGGCCTCTTTGGTGGCCTGCCGCTGGGCATCGTTGAAGTAGGCCGGGACGGTGATGACGGCCTCGGTCACCTTGTCGCCCAGGAATGCTTCGGCGTCCCTCTTGAGCTTCATCAAGATACGGGCCGAGATCTCCTGGGCCGTGTAGGCCTTGTCGTCAATGTCGAACTTCTTGTCGGTCCCCATGTACCGTTTGACCGACCGGATAGTCCGGTCCGGGTTGGTGATCGCCTGTCTCTTGGCGACTTCGCCGACCAGGACTTCGTCGTCCTTGAAGGCCACCACCGACGGGGTGGTGCGCTGGCCCTCTGCGTTGGGGATGATGGTGGGTTCGCCGCCCTCCAGCACTGCAATTGCGCTGTTGGTGGTTCCCAGGTCGATGCCTACTGCTTTTGCCATTTGTGCACCTCGTTCTGCGACTCGTTTGAATCGAAATTTAGCGTATCCACATTGTATAACCTGAGTGGGGTATTGTCATATTTCATTTTTCTTGCACGAAGAGGATTCTTTCCATATTTCGACGGTTGACCCGATCGGATTGATGCGGTACGATACATAGACAGATATCGATATATAGGAGTCGCCATGGCCGACATCAAGGACGCCGTTCGCAAGCGATACGCAACCGCGGCGCTGCAAGTT
The DNA here is from genome assembly GCA_963823915.1 of uncultured Actinomycetota bacterium. Taxonomy (GTDB): domain Bacteria; phylum Actinomycetota; class Acidimicrobiia; order Spongiisociales; family UBA4744; genus UBA4744. The sequence continues at coordinate 108,775 of CAWGNJ010000002.1, read as the reverse complement.
CGGGAAACCGGTTCGTGTTGTGGGCCCGATCCGGCCGCCAGCGATGGTCTTGGTGCCGAGTTGTATGAGGCTCTCGAGACCGAAGGGATTCCCGACACCGCCCGCCTGGCCTCGCTGGGCTGTGGCAATCCGACTGCGGTGGCTGCTCTCAAGGAGGGTGAGGCCGTGCTGGACCTCGGATCCGGTGGCGGGCTTGACGCCTTTCTGTCGGCTCGCCGAGTGGGGTCAACCGGGAAGGTCTATGGGCTCGACATGACCGACGAAATGTTGGATCTGGCCCGCCGCAATCAGGCGGAGGCGGGCATCGAGAACGTTGAGTTCCTCAAGGGCGAAATCGAAGCTATCCCGCTGCCGGACGACTCGGTTGACGTGATCATCTCCAACTGCGTCATCAATCTGTCTGTCGACAAGCCGGAAGTCTTCCGGGAAGCCCATAGAGTCCTCAAGCCGGGCGGCCGTTTTGCAGTGACCGATATCGTCACCACCCGCCACTTCACCGATGAAGAGCAATCGGATCTGGCCTCCTGGACTGGATGTCTGGCCGGCGCGCTCTTCAAGGACGATTTTGTGGCCGGTCTCGAAGGAGCCGGCTTCCACGACGTCGAGATGGAAGTCACCCACCAGGTGGCACCCGACGCAGTCAGCGCCATCATCCGGGCCACGGCCTAGCGGAGCCGGCAGAAACACCGAGGCTTTCAGGTTGCGTTGCTCTATCCGAGACTGGCGCCTGGCCGGTCTCTAGTGGTGGGCGAAGTTGAAGGGTTGCCGTAGCCCCGACCCTATCTAGACGAACTGTCTTGCAATGTAGACAGAATGTCTATATGGTGTCGCTCACATCCCTCAAGGAGTCTTGTCGAATGACAGCAATCTCGAAAGGCACGCCGGTCATTGTGGCCGAGGGCCTGCACAAATCCTACGGCGACACCGAGGCGGTGCGGGATCTGAGTTTTGAGGCTTGGGCCGGCAGCGTCTTTGCCCTGCTGGGACCCAACGGAGCGGGCAAGACCACCACCATCAACATGCTGACGACCCTGCTTCCCATCGACCGCGGCAAAGCGTCGGTAGCCGGATTCGACCTGACCACGAGCCGGAGGTCGGTTCGCCAGGTCATCGGATTGGCCGGACAGGCCGCGGCGGTCGACGAGAAACTCACGGCGCGTGAGAACCTGCAGACTGTTCGGCCGTCTGTACAAGATTCCCAAGACGCGAGCGCCGTGCCCGGGTTGAGGAGCTGATCGAACGGTTCCGGATGTCCGAATATGCGCGACCGGACGGTAGGGACCTACTCGGGGGACAACACCGGAGGCTCGATGTGGTCGCCAGCTTGATTGCCAACCCGCTGGCGTTGTTCCTGGATGAACCAACGACCGGCCTCGATCCCCGCAGCCGGGTCGAGCTGTGGGAGGAGATCCGGGGATTGGCCGACGCGGGAACCGCCGTCGTGCTCACGACGCAATACCTGGAAGAGGCAGACCGGCTGGCCGACTACATCTTGATCATGGACGAAGGGCGAGCCGTCGCCACCGGGACCGCTCGGGAACTCAAGGACGAATTGAAGCGGGACGTCCTCGACGTGCACTTCACCTCGGAGGATGATCTCAACCTGGCAGTGGAGGCGCTGAGAGGAATCGTGGATGATTTCGGCACTGACCCGGCTGCCAAGCAACTAACCATTCCGGTCACCGGGGGTTCGGCGAGCAGCCTCGGTCTGCTCCGCCGCATCGAGGATTCCGGAATCCCGGTCGTCGACTTCCACTATCGGCGGCCCACCCTGGATGACGTCTTCCTCACCCACACCTACGGCGCCACGCCTGATTGGAGGTCTTCTCGTGACTGATCTCAGATTCCCCGCTCCGACCCTCAGACAAATCCGCTGGGCATTTCAGGACACTGCCACCATCACCTGGCGGGACATGGTCCGCACCGCCCGCCAACCCGAGATGCTCGCCTTTGCGGTGATCATGGGGATGTTCTTCCTGCTGCTGTTCAACTACGTGTTTGGTGGTGCGATCGGCGGCCGGCACCGGGGTCGACTACATCCAGTTCCTGGTCCCCGGAGTGTTTGTGATCACCGCCCTGCAGGGTGCCCAGCAGACCAGTACCGGGCTTGCCCAGGATCTTTCGGAAGGGGTGATCAACCGGTTCCGCTCGCTGCCGATGAATCAGGTAGCGGTGATCGCCGGCCGGACCGTGGCCGACGCCGGTCCGCAACGTGATCGGCGTGTTGCTGGTCGCCGGAGTCGGGTACCTGATGGGCTTCCGCTTCCCTTCGTTCGGGGGAGCCGTTGCTGCCATCGCCCTGACGATCGGGATCGGCTACGCCTTTCGTGGCTGGGCGCCGCGATCGCCGCCAAGCTCCGCAACCCGGAGATGGTGGGGATGTTGAGCATGTTCTGGCTGTTCCCGCTGATGATGGCCAGCAGCGCCGTTCACCCCCACCGCCACCATGCCCAAGTGGCTCAAGGCGTTCGCCGACAACCAGCCGATCTCGGTGGCCTCGGATGCGGTGCGGGCCCTGGTCGACGGCCGACCGGCCGGATCGGACTCGCTGTATGCCGTCATCTGGATCATCGTGCCTCCTGGCCGTCTTCATTCCCTTGACGACCCGCCTCTACCGGAAGGTCTGACATGGAGGGATCGGGCTCGAAGCCGTCCGCCCAGGAGCGGATTGCCGAGGCGGCAATGATGTTGATCTCGGAAGCGTGGCCTGGCGGGAGTCACCATGTCCGCGGTGGCCCGGCAGGCCGGCGTGGCCCGCCAGACTCTCTACAACCACTATCCCGGATGTGGAAAGCATCGTGACCGCGGTCATTGAGCAGCACGAACGATTGGGTTTCGACCAGGTTCGCCAGTTGTTGGAGGGACACGAGGGAGCAGCCGCCAAACTCGAGCAACTCATCCGGCACGCGGTGACGATGGGCGCCCACGCCTCATGCTCTGACCGCTCTGGAGGGAAGCCTGTCTCCGCGGGCGCAGGAGGAACTGCGGACCCACCGCAGCCGGACCGAAGGAATCGTCGTGGAGATCCTCGAGGAAGGTGTCGCGGAAGGGGTCTTCCGCCAGGATCTCGACCCCGAGGTCGATGCGGCCTTCATCAGGGAAAGGGCTAATCCTGGTCGGATCGCCGAGGAGACCTCCGATATTGCCCGGCTGGCCGGGGCGACCGTCCGATTCGTTCTCACAGCAGTTTCCGCGTCCCAACACCTGAGGGCCGCCGCGGGACTCGTGGAAGTCGGGACCGCTAGCGTCAGACATAACCGGCCGCCTGGAGGCAGCATGACCGCGCAGCTCTATATCGATGGAACGTGGACCGACGCCCTCGAGGGCGATCCCGCCAAACTCGAAACCCGGCGACTGGAGAGGTGATTGCCGAGTATGCCGCCGGATCGCCCGCCGACGTCGACAAGGCAGTCGCTGCGGCTCGAAGAGCTTTTGACGAAGGCCCGTGGGGGCCTGATCTTCTCCCCGCGAGCGGGCAACCATCCTCTTCCGGGCGGCCGAGATCATGCGTCGTGACCGCGAGAAGCTCGCCGAGTTGGAGACGAGAGACAACGGAAAGCTGTATTCCGACGCCTTGGAGGATTCGATGAGTCGGCCTTCATGTTCGAGTACTACGCCGGATGGACCACCAAGGTCATGGGGTCCATTCCACCGGTCGGCCCGGATGCAATGAGTCTGATCGTCAAGGAACCGGTGGGAGTAGCAGCGTTGATAACGCCGTGGAACTACCCGGTGTTGATGGCCAGTCAGAAGATGGCTCCAGCGCTGGCGGCGGGTTGTACGGCCATCCTCAAGCCTGCCACACCGACACCGCTGTCGTCCCTGGAATTGGCCCGGATACTCGACGAAGCCGGCCTCCCTCCCGGGGTGTTCAACGTGCTGAACGGACCGGGCTCCAGCGTCGGTGATGCTCTCGTAACCCACCCTGGAGTCGACAAGATCTCCTTCACCGGGTCGGATGAGGTGGGGAAGCGGATCACCAAGCTGGCGGCCGAAACCATGAAGCGAGTGACGATGGAACTGGGCGGGAAGTCCCCGAATCTCGTGTTCTCCGACGCCACCCTTGCTGATGCCTATGAGGGAAGCGCCATCGGGGTCTTTTACAACCAGGGCGAGGTGTGCTCGGCCGGTTCGCGGGTCCTGGTCGAAAGGTCGATCTACGACGAGGCGCTGGAGGCGATGAGCCAATACGCCGCCGACCTGAAGTTGGGCGACGGTATGGACCCGGATACGACGATGGGTCCGATGGTGACCTCCGAGCACCACGACGGGTGGAGAAGTACATCGAGATCGGCAAGGAGTCAGGTGCCCGATTGGTTTTCGAAGGCGAGAGACCATCGGATGCCAAGTTGGCCGGCGGGTACTTGCGTTCCCCCGACGATCTTTGCGGACGTCGACAACCAGATGACGATTGCCCGGGAGGAGATCTTCGGGCCCGTGATGGCGGTGATCCCCTTCGACGATGTCGATGAAGCCGTCAGGATCGCCAACGACTCGATCTACGGTCTGGCCGCTTCGGTGTGGACCAATGACATCACCAAGGCGCTGAAGGTTTCTCGAGCATTGCGGGCCGGGATCGTGTGGATCAACGACACCCAACCGGCGCCCTCTGAAGCCATGTGGGGCGGCTACAAGCAATCCGGTGTCGGCCGAGAATTAGGCCAGCACGGTCTTGAGTCTTTCCTCGAAACCAAGCACATCTACGTCAATCTGGAGGATTGATTCAGGTTTTGGCGTCGTGGAAGCACGGTGTGCGTGTCTGTGCGACGCCAAAACCGTCTTGGTCAGTCGTTCCAGGTGGAGAAGGGGCGTTCGACGAGACTGGAATTGAAGTAGCGCGGATCGCCGGTGACCTCCTCACCGATCCACGGTGGGAGTTCGACGTCTTGATCCTCGGAGGTCAGTTCGACTTCGGCGACGATCAACCCGTGATTCTCGCCGAAGAACTCGTCGATCTCCCAGATCAACCCGCCGAAGGGGACCCGGTGCCGGCGCTTCTCGATGAGGGGCCGCAAGCACAGCTCGTCGAGTAGCTCGTGGGCGTCATCGACCGGGATCTCGTATTCATACTCCGTTCGGCTGGCCCCGATCGAGATTCCCTTGATCGTCAAATAGCCTTGGGCGCCGATCGTTCGTACTCGCACGGTCCGCTCTTTGCCGTAGAGAGGTATCCCTGCCGGTAGTCCAAACCCTGCGCCAGGCCGCGCCAGTCTTCGGTGGCGATCAGGAATTTGCGCTCGATTTCGATGCCCATGTCGTCATCTTCTCATATGTGCAGCGTGTGCCGGATCGCTCATCGGATAGCTCTGGTTGGGGAGAGTGGCGATGCCCAATCTGCGCCGCCAGGTCGCCGGCGGTTTCCAAGTCTTCAGACTCGATTGCCACCGTGTGCAGGGTAGACCCACCCATGGTCACCTCGGCAAATTCCAAGAGGCAACCCTCGTGCCAGTAGCCGTCGCGGTCTCTTGGACACCTCGGCCACGATCACCCCGGCCCTTTTTGCCTGGGCAAGGAAGTTGGCCATCTCGAAGGAGGACATTTCTGACCGCGGCGAATCGGATCCCAATACGATCGCCAGAACCTCGCTGACGGTCGCAGCCGCCAGGGGAAAGGGTTCCTTGAGCGTCGGAGTCCAGAGTTGAAAGGCTCGGTCGGTCTTGAGGAGGCGCTTGACTTCGAGGATCCCGGCTCGGATCTTGGCGTTGGTCGTCCTGGGGAACCGACCAGATACGTCTCCTGGCTGACCCGCACACCAAGGGGCTCGCAAGAGCGGCCACCTGGCATCGCAATTCGCTGAGGTCCTCTGCCCAAACCCGATATTCCTAGCGGGGAGCCATGATCAGAACGGTAGTCCGGATAGATTGCCCCAGCTTCGTGAGTTTTTTGACGTCAAATTGACTCCACCGGTGGTGCAAGATTGACGCTAAAACAGTCGGTAATGGAATATGTCAGTAACAATGTTGTTGACATATATGTGAAACACATATACCATTCTCACATGCCACATCCACATCACCGAGGACACCGGTCACGGAGCAGACGCAGCATGGTCCGGCCAGTGGCGAGTCCATGCCCGGGTCGAACGGTTCATTGAGCCGGCTCTGCTGCTGATCCTGCAGAACGGGTCGACCCACGGATACGAGCTGGCCGACAACCTGGCCGAGATGTTGCCCGCCGAGCGGATCGACATGGGAAACCTCTACCGCATGCTGCGGGCGCTGGAAGGCCGAAGGCATCGTCGAATCCGAGTGGCGCGACGATCTCCCCGGCCGCAATCGGCGCACCTACCGGCTCACCGAACAAGGCGAGTCCTTGCTCGACACCTGGGCCGAGGCCCTTGGTGAAGCAAACGAAACGATCACCGCCTTTTTGGAGCGGTATCGAGAAGGAGACAGAGTGAGTAGACGGAGAATGATGCGCCATCGCATGATGATGCACCATCACCTGATGGGTCACGGGCCGGTGGCCGGACCCTGCGGTCCCGGTGAGGGACACGGACGGCCGGGCTGGTCCGAAGAAGACCGGCTGGCGATGCTCGAGGAGTATCAGCGCGATCTCGAACAAGAAGTCGAGGACGTCGCTGAGCGAATCAAGCGATTCAAAGAAGAGAAAGCGGACGTTTGAGAGAAGGGCCCGGGCCCTTCTCTTGTCTTGGTTGGGTTCTTCCAGGGAGGCCCCGCACGGGGGCCCTTGCTCTTGTGAGCCGCTGAGTGATGATTCGTGACTGGTTGCCGGTCGCTGCTCACGAAATCATCACGATCCCGCCAAGAAAGTGGGCAATCATCGGCCACCAGACCGAGTCGGTCTTCTTGGCCAAGAAGGCCAGGTAGAAACCGAACAACATCGATCCGACGACCATCGGGATGACGTCAACGACGGTTTCGGCGTTGATGGACACGGGGATCACATGCCACAGACCGAACCAGACGCTTGCCCACGCAACCCGCCAGAACCTGCGATCTCGAAACAGCTCTAGGTATACGCCTCGCCAGAGGGTCTCTTCGAAGAGCCCGTTGCCGATCGTTGTGGAGACCAGCAACAGGAGCACCCCGATGGTCAGCTTCTGTATCTCATGCCGGGGAGGAGCAGCACCGCACCGCCATGAGAACCGGGAAGGCGATCAGCAGGATTAGCCGGATGGTGGGCCGGCGGGGCCGAAGCATTTGGCGGATCCTCGGAAGACCGAGCATCCAAATTGAGAACCCGGCTCCCCACACGATCCAGTAAGTAACCAACCCGAGATACCAGCCCAGGTACCCGTCGAGCTGGTCGCCGAAAGCCGAATCGAGAATACGGAATACCGGGTACATGGTGCGCCATCAGGACCACAGGGGCAGCAATGGCGATCCGCTGTTTGACGGTGAAACGAGTGCATACCGGATTCGAATCCCGACAAACGTCGCCGGCATTCCTCATATTAGAGCGCAGCCCATGATCCCGGTCGAGTGGGGTCTTCACGATGGGACGAAATCCCCTAGCGTTCCATTCCCAGATCGGATATAGTTTATAACGTTCACAACTAACTGAATGTTATGACGGAAGGAGTGCAGTGGACGATCGTGGCAAACGCTGGCGGGCTATGGACGAGCGGCTCACCAGGATGCTGGAAGAGGTGGGGTTTCCGCACACCGTCGCCCGGATTTACACCGCTCTCACATTGGCCGAAGGCGAAGGACTCTCGACCAGCGAATCTGGTCGAGGAACTCGAGGTCAGCAAGGCTTCAGTGAGCAATGCCACCCAGTTCCTGATTGGCATCGATTTGGTCGAGCGCTACCGGGTACGCGGTTCCCGCGAGGCTCACTATCGGATCGTCAAAGGAGTCGTGGGGAACGATCCTGGCCAGGAAGTTCGCCGCGATTGGCTACATCCGCCGCACTGTCGACGAAGCCTTGTCTCTCGATCCCAGTGATGAGGCTCGTGAACGGCTCGAAGAAATGCACGACGTGTACTCCTTTTTTGAGAAAGAATTCGAAGCGGTCAAGAACCGTTGGAACGAGAGGAACGAAAGCATGACGGAAGCCGCCATCAAAGTCGACAACATCACCTTCGCCTACGGCGATCTGCGAAGCGGTCCGGCGGCATCAGCTTCGAGGTGGCGCCCGGCGAGATCCTCGGTTTTCTGGGACCCAACGGGGCGGGCAAGTCCACGACCATCAAGATCCTCACCGGCCAGCTGACCCCCAAGTCGGGCAAGGCCCAGGTGCTGGGTGTCGACGTGACCAAGGACGATCCTGAGATGCAGGCCCAGATCGGAGTGTGTTTCGAAGAGAAGAACCTCTACGACAGCATGTCCGGAGCCGAGAACCTCAAGTTCTACGCCAGCCTCTTCGGGATCAAGGATGTTGACACCGATGAACTGCTGCGGCGGGTTGGTCTGGCCGATCGGGCCAAGGATCGTGTGGCCAAATACTCGAAGGGCATGAAGCAACGGCTCATGATGGCCCGGACCCTGGTCAACACCCCCAAGGTGCTGTTTCTCGATGAGCCCACCGATGGGTTGGACCCCGTGTCCTCGCAGGCCATCCGCAAACTCATCCAACAGGAGGCCGACCGGGGCGCCGCCGTGTTGCTGACCACCCACGACATGAATGAAGCCGATGAGCTCTCCAACCGGGTGGCCTTCATCAATGAAGGCAAGTTGTATGCAGTTGACACCCCGGAGGATCTGAAACTCAAGCACGGCAAGCGGTCGGTGCGGGTGCGGACCCGCGCGGAGGCCGGTGTCAACGAGCAGACTCGTTTCGCTCGATGAAGCCGGGGCCGGCGAGGTGTTGCGGGCCGCGGTCGGTTCGCCCGACTTGATGACGATCCATACCGAAGAAGCCACTCTCGAGGCCATCTTCATCCAGATGACCGGGAGGGGGCTGGAGGGATGAGCAGGCCCGTCTCGCGCGCGTCCATCATCGGGTCGATCGTCAAGAAGGACCTGAAGGAATACAGCCGCGATCGGTTGTGGATGTTCCTCACGCTCCTGGTGCTCATCTTCATGATCGTGATTTTCTGGGTTCTTGCCCGACCAGGTGGACGAATCGATCCCGGTCGGGATCTCCGGATTAGGCGACCCAGCGGTCTTGACGGGTCTGGAAACCACTGAAGAAGAAGGCCTGCGGTTGGTGCCGTTCGACTCCGCCGATGTGATGCGCTTGGTGGTGGCCAGAGAAGCCGACGCCTGGCAAAAAGACGGTATGACGATCGTTGTTGACCCCGAATCAGACCAGGAGAAACCGGCGGGAGCCGAGAAGGTCAACATCGGAATTGGGATGGCATTCCCCGACGGCTTTCTGGCGGCCGCCGCCGCCGGCCAAGAGACCTCCGTGGAGATCTTCGTCGACGCACAGGTTCCGGCAGAACTGAAGTCATCAATGTCCAGCCTGGTCAAGGAGATGGCCTTCGCCGTTGCCGGGAGCCCTCTGCCGGTCGGCACCTCGAACCCAACCGAGATCTATACGGTGCTGGGTGAGGATCGGGTCGGCAATCAGGTCAGCCCGCAGGAGAGCTTCCGCCCCATGTTGGTTTTCCTGATCCTGCTGATGGAGATGTTCGGGATGTCCTCTCTCGATCGCTCGCGAGGTTCAGTCACGGACGGTGTCGGCCATCCTGGCCACCCCCGCGACCATCGGGGATGTGTTGGCGGCCAAGGGGATCGGCGGTGTTGTCCTCGGGTTGGGCCAGGCGGTGATACTGCTGGCCGCAATCAACGTTCTGGGCAACGAACCGATCCTGATCATCACCCTGATGTTGCTGGGAGCCGTCATGGTTTCGGGGGCCGCCATGATTGCCGGCTCTCTCGGACGGGACTTCCTCAGCAATCTGTTCTACGGGATGTTGTTCATGGTTCCACTGATGATCCCGGCGTTCACCGTGTTGTTCCCCGGCACCGCTTCAGGGTGGATTCGAGCCATCCCCTCTTTTCCGCTAGTCCAAGGCCTCGTCAAAGTGTCGACCTACGGTGATGGGTGGGCGGAGGCTTTGCCGGACGTTGGAGCTCTGTTTGCTTGGTGTGTGGTTCTCTTTGCGCTTGGTTGGACGATCCTCAAGAGGAAGGTGGAGACGCTATGAGCCTGACACGTACCTTCACGGTGCTGGGTAAGGAATTCCGCATGGGTCCGCGCTCCCCGATCTTCGCTTGGGTGTTGTTCCTCCCCGTCATGTTCACGCTGGTTCTGCAGGTGACATTCGGATCGTTGTTCGACCCGCAGCCGCGTCTGGGGATCGTCGACCAGGGAAGCTCGACGATCACCACCGCCGTACAGGGCATGGAGGGAATCGATCTGGCCTTGCTCGACAACGCCGAGGATTTGAAGACTCGAGTTGAGGGAAATGACCTGGACGCGGGGCTGGTCTTGCCGACCGGCTTCGACGACCAGGTGCGGTCCGGCGCTCGGCCGCCCCTGGAGTTTTACGTGGGTGGAGAGAGCCTCGCTTCCAACCGGATCATCCTGGCAGTCACGACTATCGATCTGGTCCGCGAGATCGAAGGAACCCCACCCCCGGTCAATGTTGAAGTTGTTGCTCTGGGCGATGAAGGTTTACCCATCGATGTGCGGCTGGTGCCGTTCATCATGATGTACGCCCTGGTCGTGGCGGCGGTGTTCCTCCCGGCCTTCAGCATCGCCGACGAGCGCGAGAAGGGCACTATCAATGCCCTCATCGTGACGCCGGTCAAGCTCAGTGAAATCATCACGGCCAAGGGCATCCTGGGAGTGATCCTGGCCCTGGCCATGACGGTGTTCACGCTGTTCCTCAACGGAGCGCTCGGAGCTGAACCATTTGCGCTCCTCGTGGTGCTGCTGGTTGGTGCCGTGTTATGTGCGGAGATCGGCTTGATCTTTGGGGCAGCGTCCAAGGACGTGAACTCCGTGTTCGCGCTCATCAAAGGCACCGGGATCCTGCTGATCGGGCCGACGGTGTTCTACATCTGGCCGGATTGGCCGCAATGGATCGCCAAGTTGTTCCCGACGTATTGGGTGATCAACCCGATCTTCGAGGTGTCGTTGAACAACGCCGGCCTCGGCGACGTCTGGGTCGAGCTCCTCATCGGCCTCGGCGTGATCGCCCTGCTGGCAGTTGCCGTTGTTGCCATGACCAGGAGGTTGGGCAACAAGCTCGCCACCGCCACCTAGAAAGATGGTTTTGGCGTCGTGCAGACATGGACAGCATGCATCAACGACGCCAAAACCGCTTTTAGGTGGTTCTCAAGGCCTCGGTGGGGGAGAGGCGAGCTGCTCGAAGGGCCGGGTAGAGGCCGGCGATGGCGCCGATCAAGATTGCAGCTGCGAATCCACCGATCAGGGCAATCTCCGGGATGAGAATCCCCCAACCACGGATGGAGGCGTACCCGGCGGTTACTGCCGATCCGAGGATCACGCCGCCGACGCCACCGATGACGGCCAGCAACAACGCTTCCCCGAGGAACTGGATGGCATGTGGCGCTTGGTCGCACCGAGCGCGCGGCGCAGGCCGATCTCGGCCCGGCGTTCCAGCACCGAGATCACCATCACGTTGGCGATGCCGACCCCGCCGACCAGAGCGCGACCGCCCCCAGCCCGAGGAACAGCGCGGTGAAGGCATCTCGGCGGCATCCCGAGCTTCGAGAGCGTCGGACGGTCGAGCCACCTCGACCTCCTCCGGGTTCTCCGGATTGGTCGGTGGCGGCCAACACGCCCATCACATTGTCGACTTGCTCGGGATCCGTTCGAACGTAGATGACGTCGGGCATGTTCTCGACTCGAAGTACGTCTGCAGCGGCCTCCAGCCGACCAGCGCGGCCCGGTCGAGATCGGCGCTCAGGTCGAACTGTTCGAGAATGCCGATGACGCCGAACCACTGGTCGCCGAGCCAGACGAGCGGGTTGCCGTCGAGGTCGGTGATGCCCAACCGTTCTGCAGCCACCGCTCCGAGCACCACCGTCGGGTATGCGCCGCTGGCTTCGTCGAGAAAACGCCCGTCGGCCACGGTTCCCTGCAGCGTGTCAACAGGTTCGATGTCCACCGCCTTGACGGTGATGCCGCCGGATTGGCCGGAGGGGATGTAGTCGGTGCGGTACACGTTGGCGTCGATATCGCTTGCCGACGAGACCTCGTCGACCGGTCCGATACGTTCGACCATCGCCGCCGCCTCAGCCGGCAATTCGCCGTTGCCGCGACCGATCCCGGTCCCCGGCCTGGACGGTGAGCAGATTGGTGCCCAGCCGGTCGAGTTGGGCGAGCAGGTCGGACTTTGATGATTCGGAGAGTCCGAGCACGGCGACCATTGAGGCGATGCCGATCATGATGCCAAGCGCCGAGAGGGCCGCCCGCATCTTTCTGGTGCGCAGTCCTACAGCGGAGGTGCGGAGGATGTCGCCGGCGTGGAGTTTGCTGGGATCAGCTCGGTGCGGCATGTCACAGCCGCCGCCGATGCGCGATCGTATTCGATCGTCCCGTCGAGAAGCGCCAACTTGCCGGGGGAATCGCTCGGCAATCTCCTGGTTGTGGGTGATGACCAGCATGGTTATGCCTTCGGCGTTGAGTTCTTCGATCAGCTCGACGATGCCGTCCGAGGACTTGCTGTCGAGATTGCCGGTTGGTTCGTCTGCCAGCACCATCGCCGGCCGGCCGACGATGGCCCGGGCGACCGCCACCCGCTGCCGTTCGCCGCCGGACAATTTGTTGGCGAGTGATCGAGCCGATGGCCCAGACCCGACCCGTTGCAGGGCAGCGCCGGCGAGCTCCCGGCGCTCTGCGATCGGCGTACCGGTGTAGAGCAGGCCGTCCGCCACGTTGTCCAAGGCCGACTGGCTGTTGAGGAGATGGAACTGCTGGAAGACAAAACCGATGTGGCGCGACCGAGCGCTGACAGTTCTTTGTCGTTCAAGGCGGAGACCTGATGCCCGGCCAGGTGAACCTCTCCGCGCGTGGGCAGATCAAGAGTGCCCATGATGTGGAGCAAGGTCGACTTTCCGGACCCGGACGGCCCGACGATGCCGGCCAGCTCTCCCAGTCGGATTTTCAGATCTACACCTCGCAGCGCCCGCACCGGCGGGGTGCCCGGATAGGTCTTGGTGACCCCCCGGAGTGACAACACGACGCCCGGGTCGATCATCAGACGCTCTCCGCCGGGACCGCGCCCGCCGTTGCGTCGGCGAAGGTTCATCGGGCCATCACCACCCGGTCGCCCGGCTGGAGGCCTTCCGCCTCGATCTCTACATACCCGTCGGCGTACATGCCCGGGTCCACCGCCACCAGGGCCGTTTGCCCGTTGCCCCGGTCCACTTCTACCGCGTACCCGCCCTCGGCGAGTGCCAGCAAGGAGCTAACCGGCACCGCCAATGCGCCCAGGCGTTGATCGGTGATGACCAGGACATCAACGGGGGCTTCGTCGAATCCGGCGGCTTCGGAGTCATCATCGAGCTCAATGAGGACTTCGAAAGTCGCCTGCTGTTCTTGACCGGCGCCGGAAACGGTTGCCAGGGCCGCCACAAAGGTGACCGTGGCAGGTGTTTCCACATCGTTCGGAAGCACCACGGTGACCTGATCGCCTTCGGCCAGGAGACCCTGGTCGCGGGCGGCGAGGGCTACGGCGACGATGCTCTGGTTCGAGGATGTTGCCAGTACCGCAGCACCAGGATTCACTGAGGAGCCAACAGTCACATTGGCGGCCGCGATGCGTATCGAATCGGGAAGGAAGATCACCTCCCCAACGTCGACCACGCCGTCGGGTTCCATGCCGACCGACTGTTGCCAATCGATCAAGGCTTCCTGAGTCTCCACGGTGAATACTCCGTCAACCGTTCCGGGGTCGAATCCTTGCGTCGACAGAGAATTCTCGAGTTGTGAGACATCGGTGCCGGTCATCGGATCGCCGGTCAGGAGGATCAAGACGGGGGCGTTGGGACCGGCCGTATCGCCGGATTGGGCGGCGTCGACTACAAGGGCCGGTCCGGGGATGAACACGACTTCGCCCAAATTGAGGACGCCGTCGTCGTTGGCGCCGATGTCACGTTGCCAATCCTCGACCACCTGCCCGGTTGCGTAGGTGAACTCATCATCCACGGTGAGGGTTTCGTTCGGGTCGTAGCCGAGGGCCACCAATGCCGTTTCGAGTTGCTCGACGTCGGCACCGGTCAGGTTGGTGGATGCGTCCCGCAGGGTGCGGTAGGCGAGGGTGTCGCCGTACAACACCGCGACCGGCTCACCGTCGGCCCGGTACAGCACATCGCCTTGTTCGATGATCGTGCCCGGTTCGACGATCTCGGTGATGGGCCCCGCCAAGCGTCCCATGACCTGGACCTGGTCCTCGCCGATGGCCAGGTTCCGATAAATCGGGTCACTTCCGTAGAGAAGCACAATCGGCTGATTGTCGATCGCGAAGAGAGCGTCGCCTTCGTGGACAACATCGCCGGCCTCAACCGACGAAGTCAGCGTGCCCGCGAACCGTGACGAAATCGGATCTCCGGCATCGAAACCAAGCGTGCCGGACAACTCCTCAATCTCCTCGAGATCGCGGATGACCACTTCAGAGAAACTGAGCGGGATAGCGGCTGCAGAGTCGGTCTCGTTTGTCCCGTTCTGGGTTATGAACCACACAGCCGCAGCCAGGGCAGCCGCAACGATCACCGCAACTATCCATCCGCGGCTGCTTCGTTTCTTCGGTTCATCCACCGAAACTGCCTCCTCTGACTCCCGGTCCTCCGCCGGGACCGGGGCGTCCTCCTCGCTCGGAACAGTTCTCATCATTCGCCTCCCGAGCCTTGGCCTTCACCGCCGAGGAAGCGGGGGACCGCACTGACGAAGATCCCCTGGCAAACCTCGTTGGCGGCTACGAACGCCGGATCCTCAGGGTCGATGTCGCCGAATGGCCCGCCACCCCCGCCGGGTTGACCTTCACCATCGCCGGCCCCGGGTCCGAAGTCCGAAAGGTCGGGATCTTCCATGTCGTAGCCGTTGTCTCGCATGCAGGCGGCATACTCGATGAGGGTGTCCTGGATCGCCGTCCGGTCAATACCTCCGCCCCGCAGAGTGATGCCTTCCAGCTCAGATTGGCAAGCCTCAAATCCAGCTCGGAGGGCTTCGCGGTCGACATCTTCCGCTCCATCAGCGAGCTGGCGGAAGTTGAGATTCCCATCCGCATCCATTTCCGGGTCAGGGATTTCTAGGCCCTCGTCACGGAGGCACTGAGTGAAATTGAGCATCGCCTGTTCGGTGTCCACCTCATCGTCGGTTGGGTTGTCCACCACCTCCGCCAGAGTGGTAACAGATCCTTCGAGCGTGGCGACTTCACCGCCGGTGTCGTTGCTCGAGCAGGCCGCGGCCACCAGGGCCAGGACTGTCAGCAGGAGGATGAGCCTTCGTTTCATTCAGGGATTCCTTTCGAGAACTCTTTCACTCTCGTATCCGGCGCTAAGGGGATTCTGATAGTCACATGAAAAACATATGAGAATCGCACGGCCCAGGAATAGTTGCGCTTCTCACCCGATTCTCATCTAGCTCTCAGTGTGCTCATAGGTAGGCCGTTGTACAGTTTCGGCAAAGAAACCTCAAGGGATTCCCCATGACAGAAACGAACGGCGCCAGGGTGCTGATCGCCGAGGATGATCGGAGTGTGCGACAGTCGTTGCAACGGGCTCTCCGTTTCGAGGGCTACGAGATCAGCTTGGCCGTGGACGGTGCAGAAGCACTGGAGGCCATCAAGGACGACCGGCCCGACGCCCTGATTCTGGACATCATGATGCCCTACGTTGACGGGTTGTCGGTGTGCAGGCGGATCCGCGCCAAGGGGGATGACCTACCGATCCTGATGCTCACCGCCAAGCACGACATCTCCGATCGAGTCGCCGGATTGGACGCCGGAGCCGACGACTATCTCGTCAAACCGTTTGCTCTCGAAGAGCTGCTGGCCCGCCTCCGTGCTCTCTTGCGGCGAACGGCTCCCGAAGATCTGGGCGGTCCCATGACGTTTGCCGATCTCACCCTCGACCCGGAGACTCGCCGGGTGGAACGCGCCGGTCGATTGATAGAGCTGACCAAAACAGAGTTCGATCTGCTCGAATTGCTGTTGCTCAATTCCGGCATCGTGCTCACCCGGGAAGTCATCTACGAGCGAATCTGGGGATACGATTTCGGAACCTCTTCAAATTCGCTGGACGTCTATATCGGATACCTGCGCCGCAAGACCGAGGCCGAGGACGAACCTCGCCTGATCCATACGGTGCGCGGCGTCGGTTACGCGCTGAGAGAATCGTGACCCTGCGCGCCCGGCTCTCTCTTTTTGTAGCCCTGGCGGTGGCCATGGCGGTAGCGGCGGTGGCCGGGGCGGCTTACGTCTCGGCCACTCGCGAAGCAAGAGGCGAAATCGATCAGTTCCTGGTTCAGCGAGCTTCCGCTCTCACAGCACTCGCCGAGGGCGGAGGCCGCTTCCCTGCCTCGCGTGAGTTCGGGATGGGTGGATTCGGGATCTTTGACGTCTTCGGACCGGACTCAGCCTTCCAGGCATTCAACGAAGAGGGAGAGGTGGTCGCGTTCTTGCGCGGCGGCCCGGCACTGCCGATCTCGGAAACCGACCTACAGGTCGTCGGTGAGCGCCTCTACGTCGAACCGCGCAATGTGTACGTGGAGGAGACCCACTACCGGATGATCACCGCTCCCTGGGGAGACGGCTACGCGATCCAGATCGCTCGCGACATGAGCGAAACCGATGCCATCGTCAATGGACTCCGATTGCGTCTGTTTGGCATTGGCGGCTTGGGTGTTCTCCTCGCCGCCCTCATGGGTTGGTTGGTCGCCGGCCGGGCGCTGAAGCCGGTCGGTGAGTTGACCGCCACTGCCGAACATGTGGCCACTACCCAGGATTTCGATGCTCCCATCGCCGTCGATCGGAACGATGAGATCGGGCGGCTGGCTTCCAGCTTCAACACCATGCTGAAAGCGCTGGGTGCTTCCCGCCAACAGCAGCAGCAACTTGTAGCCGACGCCAGCCATGAGTTGCGCACCCCGCTCACCTCGCTTCGTACGAACATCGAGGTACTGGCCAAGTCGGACGACATGGAAGGTGCCGAGAAACAGGAACTGCTGGCCGACGTGACCTTTGAACTGGAGGAGCTGACCGAGTTGGTGTCGGAACTGGTTGAACTGGCCACCGACGCCCGGATCGCCGAGGAGCCAGTGTCCCAAGTCGATCTGGCCGAACTTGTCGAACAGGTGGCCGAGCGGGCCCGCCGGCGAACGGGCCGGACCGTAGTGGTGACAGGGGACGGGGGAACCGTGGAAGGCCGGCCGGGGATGCTCGAGCGGGCGGTAATCAACCTGGTCGACAACGCCCATAAGTGGAGTCCACCCGATGTCCCCATCGAGGTTTCGGTTCGGGGTGGATCAGTGGAAGTGATCGATCACGGCCCCGGCATTGGCCTGGAAGATCGTTCATACGTGTTCGATCGTTTCTACCGTTCCGCGACGGCCCGGTCGATGCCTGGATCGGGCCTCGGCCTGGCGATCGTCAAACAGGTGATCGACCTCCACGGCGGTCGGGTATGGGCCGACGAGACACCCGGCGGTGGCGCCCGGGTGGGATTCCAGATCCCCGCCACGGTGTGATCGACAGAGAGTTCTCACCAGCTTCTTAGCTTCGGTTCATCCGGTACTCACATCGGATTCGAATAATTTCTACGAGAAGACGTTGCAGACGGAGATGAATATGTACCCCAACCAGGATCCACGGTCTGACGATGACCAGCCGTCATCGCTCATTCACGGAGAGGCGACCACGCCTCCCGACGCCGACCACGATGCCGCCGGACGGGATACGAACGTCCGGGACAATGAGTCGACGGTCGAAGAACCCGATTCCGGACGCTTTGAGCCGATGCGTCCCGCATGGAGCGATTCGCCCCCTCGGGATCGCCTTGACCCAGCCCGCTTCGATCTTCCTGGACGGCAGGCCCTTCCGCCGACGGTGGAGTGGCCGGCCGGACCCGTTTCGCCCCCCGCCCCCATTGTGGGGGGAGTGACAGGATCCCTCGACACTTCAAAACCGGCCGACCGGCCGCGGGGCCGGGTTTTGATCCCCATGGTGTCTGGATTCTTGGGGGCCGTGGTGGCGCTGGCCGCAGTGGCCGGGGTCGGTGCCCTCGACTTCTCCGAAGATCCGGTTACCACTACCACCACGACAGTGGTCGACCAGGTCGCTGAGACCGCTACCCCTCCGTCGACCGGATCAGCAACGCTTCAACTGCGCGAAGCCAATGTCGATGCCGTTCTGGTGGGCGAAGTCGTGATCCCTTCCACCGTCAGCGTGCAGGTCGGACAGGAAGGCCCCACCGGCTTCAGCCGGCGTGGATCCGGATCAGGTGTCGTGTTTGACACGGAAGGCCACATCATCACCAACGATCATGTCGCTTCCGGCAGTCCGGCCTACCGGGTGGTGTTCGCCGATGGGCGGGTCTACGAAGCCTCCCTGGTAGGTACCGATCCGGTTACTGATCTAGCGGTCCTCAAGATCGATGCCGACAACCTAGTCCCGATCGAATTGGGATCGTCCGACGACCTGTCCGTGGGAGACCCCGCGGTGGCGGTTGGGAACCCGCTTGGACTTGACGGAGGCCCGTCGCTAACCGTGGGCGTGCTTTCCGCCTTCGACCGGTTGGTGCAAACCGGCGGCAGCGACCCCCTCTATGGAATGTTGCAGACTGACGCTCCGATTACTCAAGGATCTAGTGGAGGAGCGCTGGTCGACGAGACGGGTCGATTGATCGGGATCACGACCGCCGTCGGGGTATCGGAGATAGGCGTAGAAGGGATCGGTTTTGCCACGCCCGTCGAGATCGTCGAACGAGTTGTTGAGGAGTTGATTGCGAACGGTCGGGCCGGAACTGCATTCCTGGGGATCACCGGCGGAACGAGCTTCGACACGGCCGCCGATGGCGCCCAGGTTCCTGCCGGGGTTGAAATCGGATCAGTCGATCCGGTGGGCGGCGCGGCTGCAGCCGGTCTGCTGGCCGGTGATCTCATCGTCTCTTTCGAGGGCGAAGAGGTCGAGATCATGCAGGACCTGATCGTCCTCCTGCGTCGTTCGCATGTGGGCAACACCGTGCAGTTGAGCGTCGATCGGGATGGCGCAGTGGAGACGGTCGACGTTGTGCTGGGCGAGGGGTAGAAGAGTTCGAGGTTCAGAGTTCGAAGTTTGGAGTCCGAACTCCTGATGCCGGAGGGGTCACCGGGGTCCGGACTTCCCACTTCCCGCCGTTGCTTCTAGCCCACCCCCAGCTGCGCGGTTTTCGCTCGGATGAACTCTTCGGCGCGGCGGAGCGGGCCGAGCGTCCACGCTCCCGTCAGCGCCGACAAACCGCCGACCGCGATGCCTCCGAGGACGTCGGTGGGGAACCACAATCCGGCGATGATTCGCCCGACCCCAAGCAGGAGCCCGAGCAGGAGGATCAACCCTCCCGCCCGGGGTTTGACCGTCCAGAGCACCAGGCCCAGTGCCACGACGGTGGCCACCGGGTGGGCAGGAAAAGACGAGTTGATGGGCTCGTAGAACAACACGATCACATCGGGAAGCTGCTCAAAAGGACGGGGACGCCCGACGGCGATGTTGATAAGGGCCACCACCAGCTGACAGATGCCGAGGGCCACCAATGCGTGGAGCGCGGCATGCTGAAAAAGACCGGTCTCCCGATCTCCTCGCCCGGCAAACCACAACCAGGCGATGGCCAGGGTGGCGACGAACGGGATCAAATAGTCGCCGATGGCGAAGCGGACGAACCCGTCGATGACCTCCGACCGGCCGGCCAGTTCGTTGAGCCAACGGAACACCGTGTCGTCTAGGAAGATCATCGGCGGTCTCCCGACGTCACACCGATCAGGACTCGCTCGTCTTGACTATCCGCTGTCTCTTGCGCTTGGAGTGGAGGCCGCCAACGACCCACGGCCCTGGCAAAGAACACTGCCGATATCCAAGCGATCGCAAACCACAAGGCTTGCCAATGACCCGATAGGCCACCGTCGGTGTCGTTGAGGTTGCGGGCTTCGGGAAGCGTGTCGAGGGATGCCCGGGCTCGGGTGGCCGTGCCATCGATCGGGTCGGGCGGTCCCCACGGTCCGGTCACGAAGAGCGGCATCAGGTAGAAGAGCACCACACCGGCGATGAGCAGGACGACGCCTGCCAAGGCCGTCCACCGGCGATTGCCCAGCAACCAGAGGTGACGTCTTCCCGACCGGGCCGCTGCCAACTGCACGATTCCCAAGCAGGCGAAGAACGCCATCAGCAGGTACTGCCAGCTGAACATGGCGAGCACAGTGAGTCGATCCACGCTGTTGCCCTTCAAATCCAACACTACGCTCCGTTTTGGCGTCGTGGAAACACGCGTGGCGTGGTCCTGCGACGCCAAAACCGGGGTTCTCCTGCGAGAATGGGGACATGAGTGGTACTGCCCCGGAAACGAAGCACGAACCTCGCCTGGCGGAGGGTGACGGGAGCCATGATCGGTTCGCTCACTACGTGCGAAAGTCGGACATCGTCCTCAGCAATGTCGAAGGCGTGCCGGTCGTGGCGCTATGCGGCAAGAAGTGGGTTCCCAACCGGGACCCGGATCGCTACCCGGTCTGTCCAACCTGCAAAGAACTCAAGTCCCAGCTGTTCGGTGGCGGCGCCTGACCGCAGCTACTCCGGAGCTGGTTCCTGCGCCCGATCCACGATGAACTCGAACTGGCCTTTTGTCACCGGCTGAACCGACAATCGGGACCGATTGAGCAGCACCATGTCAGCCAGTTCCTGGTATTCCCGTAGTTCAGGGAGCGAGACCAACCTGGGCAGCTTCTCCACGAACTTCACATCCACCATGATCCACCGGGGATTGTCCGGGTCCGATTTGGGGTCGTGGTACTTCTCGCTGGGATCGAATTGTGAGTAGTCCGGGTAAGGACCACTGGCGATCTCCGCGATTCCGATCACGCCGGGCGGCTTGGCGTTGGAGTGATAGAACAGCACACGATCACCGATCTCCATTTGATCCCGCATCAGGTTGCGGGCCTGGTAGTTGCGAATGCCGTCCCAGTGCTCGGTGCCGTCTCGCTGCAAGTCATCGATCGAATAGTCGCCGGGTTCAGATTTCATCAGCCAATACTGCATGGTCTATTGGTAGCAGAAGAAAGGGCTCGACGGGTTTCGGGTTGCAGGTCACGAGCTACGAGCTGCGAGCTACGAGAACAGAGGGATCAAGCATCAAGCCTGCAGGTTCCAGGTTTCAAGTTTCAGGTCTCAGGTGAGAAGTCGCGAGCCGCAAAGAAGCAACTACCTGCTTCGAACTTCGAACTCACAACCGCTTAGGCCGCGGTGCCGGTCCCGTCGACATCATCGGGGTCCCCAAAGAACTTGTGGAACGGGAAATCCCCATCGGGGTCCCCAAAGAACTTGTGGAACGGGAAATCCCCGAAGTGGGGGGCTTCACCGTCGAATTTGAACTCGAAGTGAAATCCGTCGAAACCCGGCATCTCGCCGTTGATCATCGATTCGATGGCTTCCGCCAGACCGGCGCGGATTCCGTCGGCATGTTCTTGGGTCAACCGTTCGTCGGCGATCAGGTCTTGCAGCTTCTCGTCGAGGTCGGCCAGCGCTGCATTGACGATCTCCTCGATTTCGACACCCAGTTCCTCAGCGATGTCGGCCAGTGATGATCCGTCGGAAAGGCGGTCGATGAGTTCATCAGTTTCCAACCCGAGCGCCTCAGCGATCGGATCGAGACCGAAGCCGCCTCCGAACCCAAACCGGCCGAACTTGGGCATCTTGTCGAAGAAATCGAAACCGCGTGGTCCACCAAAGAAGCCATGGCCCCGTGGACCGTGGAATCGGTCGATGTCGAAGGGATGGGTCGTCATCCACTGCTCACCGTTGACCATCGCTTCGACCTTTTTGACCATGGCGGACCGGATCTCGTCGGCCTGCTCCTCGCTAATGCGCTCTTGGGAGACCGCTTCTTCGAGGCGGGTGGTCTGCTCCGCCACCAGGGCGTCGATCACTGCCTGGGTCTGGTCTCCGGCGATGTCGGCAATGGTTGCCCCGTCTCGCATCTGCTGAACGAGTTCGTCAACAGCCATGTCGAGCGTGTCGGCAACGGTTTCCAGGTGGGGCGTTTCGCGATGTTCCTTACCGAATCGGACGATCCGTTCCTCAAAGGCAGTAGCGATCTTCTCGCGCTGGTCTTCGGTTATCACCTGGTCGTCGACCAGATCGTTGAGTACGTCGTCGAGCGGCTCGAAGAAGACTTCTCGTTCAGTTTCCTGAGCAAGCGCGGACGGTGACTGGCTCAAGGAGACGGCTACCAGGGCCACTCCGGCCACCAGGGCAACAACTGCCAGGGCGGTCATCGCTTTGCGCATGGGTCTTACCTCCAGAGAATCTGACCTTCACAAATACGATATGGCGGCCACCTAAGAAGAGGATGAAAACAACATGAGAATCTGGGCCCGGTTGATTGCTAGTCGCGCCGTCGGGAAGCCCGAGCCTCTTCATACATGGCGACAAAGGCCTTGGGTGGCGTCGCCGCAATCGTCCGACCGATGAGGTCTAGAGGCAGGTCATCCATCTTGCGAAACCGCACGCAGGACTTGCCGACGTCATACCGCTTGCCGGTCGCCCGATACTCCTGCTCAAACGCAGTCGCGGACTCTTCGGACGAATATATCGTCGAGAGGTAGACCGCCATATGGTTCTTCTGGGACGCCAAGGCGGCATATCCCAACGGCTTCTTGTTGTAGGTATCCGGGTAGGTCTCGAGCGGGATCTCGTAGGAGATCATGCCCCAGTTCATGGACTCCTGGTAACCCTCGGGCAAATTGGCGAGGATGACCTCTCGCACTTCTTCGATGGCGGCTCGCCGGTCGTCCGGGAGTTCGGCGAGGTACTGGTCGACGGTGGTGGCTTCAGATTGCATGACTCGAGAGACTAACAAAAAGGTCTCTCTCGCTGGCGGGAGAGACGCGGAGCTGCCGAAGGCGGCAACGCCGGGAAGGCGGAACTGACAAGCGATGATTCACTACTGACAACTATCTTCCCACCCTCCCCCTTCCCCCTCCCGCCGGCGGGAGGGGGAAGGGAAGATGGTCTCCGCTTGGGCTAGGCGCTGGTCTCCGCGGCGTTAGGTGCGTCATCGAAACTGAGTCCCGGTCCGGGGCCCATGCGCCGATGTCCGTCGAAACCCTTGCGGCCTTCGAACTCTCCGTTGACCATCGACCGGATCCGCTCAGGTGCGTCGGTCCTGATCTCGTCAGCTTTCTCGGTGGTCAGCTTTCCGTCCTCAATCGCTTGATCGAGATTGGTGTTCATCTCTGCGACGAGGGTGTCGATCACGGCCTGGGCCGAAGATCCGTTGGCCTCGGCTACCTCGGCAATCGTCTGTCCGTCTCGAAGAGCTGCGGCGAGGTCTTCAACCTCGATGTCGATCACCCCTGCGATCGTCTCCAGTTGGGCTCCACGAGCGAACCCGCCGCGGTGTTCCCGAAGAGGCCCGACTCGTTGCCGCAGGGCTTCGGAGATCTGGGTGGATTGCCCCTCGGTGATCACGCCGTCCTCGACCAGATCGGCCAGGATGTCTTCGACGCTTTCTGGAACGGTTGTGCGGGTGTCCTCCGTCTCGACCTCCTGAGCGGAGGCCACGTCCGGCGACTGGACGACCAGGGCGACGGAGAATCCGCCGAGAACGATCGCCGCAGTCGCAATGGCTGCGATGGCTTTGCGCATGTGAGTGCTCCTTTCGATTTCCGTTACTGGAGCAACTGTCGTTCAGCGACCTAAGCCGCCCATGAAGGGCATCGCAGAATCAGGTGAGAAACAGAGTCGTCAGTCGTCAGTCATCAGCCGTCAGTCAGCTTCCTCGGGACAGGTTCATCTTGATGCTTCCTGCTTGGAGGTTCCTACGCGGCCTTTGAATGAAGCTCGTTCTCGATGCGCTGGGCGGCGTGGCGGTCGCTGATGAGCCGGGCACCTAAGTGGACCAGGCTCTTGCCCATGCGATCGACCAGGCGGCCCGGGGGAGCAGGCTGCCATTGGTCGGCAATCCGGCGACCGGAGACCAAGCGCGCGATTTCGCGCTGGCGGGCTTGGGCAAAATGGGTGTTCAGGGAGTGGTTCATGTTTCATCCTTGCTGTTCGGAGCCAGGTATTGGCCCACGAGTCGCATGGCCTCGGGGAGCATGTCCTGACGGAGTTCGTATCGGCTTTCTTCCTTCTCTCCCCGCACGTCCTGGCGAACCAGCCCGGCCGCCCGCAAGGAGCGAAGGTGGTGGTGAGTGGTCGATTTGGCGAGACCGAGAAAGTCGGTGAGTTCCACCAAGCTCTGGGGGCCTTCTCCCAGGCGCCGCAACACTCGCAGACGCTTGTCGTCGCCGATCGCTTTGAAGAGTTGAATCATCCAGGACGGTGGCGTATCCGCGTCCGCCTGAACGGCTTCGTCCGAGGCCGGATACACGAAATATCGAGAGCCCCCGAACCGGAACATGAGGTTCCACGGTCGAATCGTGACGCTCGGGACCAATACCACCTCTTCGACTCCTGCTTCGGTCGTGTAAGCGATGCCGTTGGTGACTGTTTCGATCAGGCGGTCCAGAGGCATGCGCCGTTTCAGGAACTTGGTCAGCTGTACCTCGTGACCGAGGGTGGCTGTGTATTTGTCGAGCGTGGTTCCTGCCCCGCGGTCGATCTTGCGGAGCACCTCGAGGACCCGATCGCGAAACTCGATCGGGTCCTCGATACCGAGCCGTTCGCCGTGTTCGCACTGGCCGGCACACTCGGACTGAGCCTCGTACTCTCGTCCCAGGAGTCCGGGGTCGATACCTTCGAGGTAGTCAACGAACTCGCCCATCGTTGAGGCGCCGGAGTTGTCGACGTGGGGGATAAGGAAGGTCCACGCAGTGCCATGCTGCTGGGCCATCCAGGTGGTTTCCTCCTGGGATAGGGCGGAGCGAGTGACTATTCGCTCTATGCGGTCCTTTTCCAGGAAGGAGTCGAGGTCATCGACTTCGGCCACAACTGCCCAGTGGGCAACCAAAGCTTCAAAGACGGGTGACGCGAGCACTCGAATAGCTACCGGGGCCGGATCGCTGAGGTGATCGAGAAGCAGAGTCATGGGAACCTTCCAACTAAGATGAATAGGAACGACAGTTATGATGCCATTCGATATCCATCGAACGATACCAAGGATGACGGATGAGGTCAAGAGGTCTGACCGAACCAACCAATGGAAACGAGGTATCGTCGGCTCATGGATGGACTCAACCCCCGGGCAGAACAACGATTGCACGACGAACTGATCATCTGGTTGACAACGGTGTCACCGGCCGGTCAACCACAGACATCGGCTGTGTGGTTCCTGTGGGACGGTGAGGAAATCCTCATGTACAGCCTGGCCGGCACCCCGCGCACCCGGAACATCGAGGCCAATCCGCGGGTGTCGCTCAACCTCGATGGCGATGGCCAGGGCGGGTCGGTGGTTTCGATCGAGGGCCGGGCGCGCCTGGACCCTGAGGCGCCTCCTTCTACGGAGGTGGCGGCGTACGCGGCGAAGTACCGTGCCAAGATCGCCGGACATGGCTGGACGCCGGAGAGTTTCGCCGTCGACTACCCGATTCCCATCAGGATCACTCCCACCAAGGCTCGCTCCTGGTAGCAGCGTTTCGCCGGGCGCCTCAGTGGGCGCGATATCGCCTCTCCCGGTAGGCTCGGGCAATGGAAGAGCCTGAGGCGCGACGCCGATTGGTCCCTACCCCGAAGTGGGCTGCCACAGTGCTCGCCGTCGCCGTCTTGGTACTGGTCGCCCTGGCCGCGCTGGGCGCCCGCGGTCTGCCGGGCCGCGAGACCCGCCCCCCTCCTTTCCTGATCGACATCGACTTGCTGGTCCTCTTTCGCGTGGCGATGGGCATCCTCGCCGGACTGGTTGTTTTGGTATTGATCCTGCTCCTGCTGCCCGGCGGGCCCCCTATCAAGCTTCCCGAGCGGAAGAAATCCTCACCTTTCAAGCTTCTGGCCGGGATTGTTCTGTTGTTTGCGATCCTGATGATCCTCCAATCCTTCGTCGGCCAATCGGAGGAGGAAACAGAGATGCAAAACACCGGCAACACGGCGCCCGAGGTCGATTCAACCGGTGTCCAGCAATCAGGATCGCGCTGGGGTCTGATCATCCTCGGTGGGGCCGTGCTTCTGGTCATTCTGGGCGTGGCGGCTGCTACCCGGCCCGTCGCCGAACCGGAGGAAGTCATGGAAAACGATGCCCCCGAGCGATTGACCGGCGTCATCGATGCAATGTTGATTGAACTTGAAGAGTCGACCGATCCGCGCAAGGTGGTGATCGGCGCCTATGCCCGGATGGAGCGGGCCCTCACGATTGCCGGTGTGCCGCGCCGCGTCTCCGAAGCGCCGTTGGAGTACCTGGCCAGGTCGCTGCGGCGTCTGAATGTCAGCCGCCCGGCGGTAACCCGTTTGACCGCACTGTTCGAGCTGGCCCGTTTCAGCGAGCACGACATCCATCGCGAAATGGGCAACGAAGCCATCACGGCGCTGAGCGACATCCGCAATGAACTGAGCGAGGTTGCCAAATGAGGCTGGTGCTGGGAACAACCGCCCTCGTGGCCTCATTGGTCGCCATTGTTTTGCTGTGGTTCGATGGTCCGGCTGAGTTCACCGGTTACCAATTGCTCCTGGTGACGCTGGCGGCGATGGCCGTGCGCAGGTTGCGACCGGCGGAGGTGGAGGAGGAAGATGATTCTCCTCTTCGCATGAGGATCAAGCCGATCGGGCGGCCCCACCATACGGTTCCGCCTCAGCTCGAGAAGATCGAACGGCTGGTGGTGTTTGGCAAGACGACCGCCTTCGATGCCGAATGGCGCCTGCTTCCTTTCTTGCGAACGATCGCGGCCGAGCAATTGGAGGCAAGACATGGGATCGACCTAGCCGTTCGCCCCGATCTCGCCCGGCAGATGCTTGGGGAAACCGGCTGGGATTTGCTGGATCCGGACCGGCCCAACCGGTCGATCGCATGGCTCCCGGGCTCAGCCTCGTTGATTTGGACGCTGCCGTTTCGGCCATCGAAGGGATCTAGATGCTCGATGACTACCGAAGAAGTTGCGAACTCTGGGCCGCCGGTTGCTCGATGAGGTCGAGAAGGCAGTAGTCGGCAAGCGGGCTGTTTTGGAGCTGATGTTGATGGCGCTGCTGGCCGATGGACACGTACTGATCGAGGACTACCCGGGATTGGCCAAGACCCTCATGGCCCGCTCGTTTGCGCAAGTCACAGACCTGAAGTTCACCCGAGTGCAGTT
The DNA here is from genome assembly GCA_963823915.1 of uncultured Actinomycetota bacterium. GTDB lineage: Bacteria > Actinomycetota > Acidimicrobiia > Spongiisociales > UBA4744 > UBA4744. Next base: position 81,493 of record CAWGNJ010000002.1, on the reverse strand, counting down.
CACGCCCGATCTCATGCCGATGGATGTCACCGGTTCCCCAGTGTTGAATCCAGCCACCTCAGACTTGTTCTTCCGTCCCGGTCCCGATCTTCAGCCAACCTGCTTTTGGCGGACGAAATCAACCGGGCGCCCGCCAAAACGCAGGCGGCGCTCCTGGAGGCGATGCAGGAGAGGCAGGTCACCGTCGATGGAATCACCCACCATCTCGATCGCCCGTTCCTGGTGGTCGCTACCCAGAATCCGATCGAGTACGAGGGCACCTATCCGCTTCCCGAAGCTCAACTCGACCGCTTCATAGTTCGGATCGGAGTGGGTTACCCAACTCCGGCAGACGAGTGGCAGGTTCTGGAGCAGCGTCTAGCCCGGAAAACTGACGACATCGAACTGGAAGTCATTGTTGACGCCGAGACCCTGCGGGCAATGCAGAAGGCGGTCGAAAGCGTGCATGTGTCCGAGTCGGTCGGGCGCTACATCGTCGATCTGGTTGGAGCGACCCGGCATCGCAATCGAGTGCTGGTGGGGGCCAGCCCCCGTGGGTCTCTGGCGATCATGAAGGTGGCTCGAGCGCGGGCGATTCTGCGGGGACGGGACTTCGTAACCCCCGATGATGTGAAGTCGGTAGCCGTCCCGGCTTTGGCGCATCGACTGGTCCTGCGCCCCGAGCTCTGGGTCCAGGACATCCAGGGCGATGACATCGTTGCCGAGTGTTGGACCTGGTCCCGACTCCACCGTCGGTTCCGGAGTGATCCGAGCCACGACTCCCCGGCTCCGTACCTTCGCCGTTCTGGCAGTGCTTGGGTTGGCGGGGGGATCTGGCTGCCGGGCGTCCCGAGCTGGCGGCGGTCGCCGCACCATTCGCGGTTCTGCTGGGAATCGGCCTGGCCGTTTCGCATGATCTGGACGTGACCATCGACGTGCGCCTGGACAGGGACCGGGCGATCGAAGGAGAGCATGTGCCCCTCGAAATCTCCGTGGGAACCGATCCGCCTGGATCTCGTCTTGATTTTGAGGTTGATCTTGCCACGCCGGCGTCGAGATCTCTCGAGACGGGCACGGGGATGGGCCGGCGGTTGAGATTCTCCGAGCGCACAGCCATGGGATTCAAACCGGGCGGTGCCACTTCCAAGGTGTTGAACCTCCAGTTGTTCTGCAGACGCTGGGGTGCCCATCGCATTGGGTTTCTGCGCATCAGAAGCCGGGACGCCTGGGGCTTGTTCAACTACTACCTCGAAGCTCCCGCTCGATCTCAGCTTCAAAGTGTTCCCGGAAACAGCGTCGCTGCGGCGATTGCTGCGACCGATCGAGACCAGATTGGGTTTTGGAGATCTGGTGTCCCGACAGAAGGGCGAGGGTCTGGAGTTCGCGGATCTGCGGCCGATGGCCGTCGGAGACGACCCGCGGCAGATCAACTGGCGAGTCACCGCCCGGGGTCGGGACGTGTGGGTGAACGATCGACATCCCGAGCGCAACAGTGATGTGGTGCTGCTGGTCGACACCCTCTCCGAACCAAGGCGCGGCGTCGCCGTCACGCTCGATCTGGCTGTCCGAGCAGCCGCCGGGTTGGCCGCCGGTCACCTGCGCCGCAACGATCGGGTCGGGCTCATCTCGTTTGGGGAGCCTCTCCGATGGCTGCAACCCGCCATGGGCGACGTCCAGCGTTATCGGATCCTGGACACGCTGATGGAAAGCCGATCCAGAAGGCAGATGTACTGGCGCGGGAGTTAGCGCAGTTCCGCGCCGCGCCCTCCCGGCCAAGGCTTTGATCGTCGGTTTGAGCCCATTGCTGGATGAGCGGGCGATCAATGCCTTCGCCGACCTGCGAGGACGGGGCTTTGACCTGGTCGTAGTCGAGATTCCGGCCGAACCGTTTGTCGATGAACCGACCACCGAGGAGGAACATCTGGCCCGTCGAATCTGGGAAGTGCAGCGCGATGCCACTCGCAACCGGTTTGTGCGACATGGCATAGCCACGGTGCGGTGGGATCCGGAAGAACCGTTCCAACGAGCATTGGCGGAGGTGGAAGCATTTCGACGAAACGCGATGCGCGCGCTGGTATAGCACTGGCAGTTGTGGCGGTCGGGTTGGCCGTTGGATTGTCGTCGTACCCCGTGGCCGAACTGGCAAACATCAGCCAGCTCGTGCGTCTCGTCGGCATTGCCGGCGTGGCCCTCATGGTCGCGGCGATGACGGTAGGTGTTCCCTGGGTTATCGGGTGGGCGACGGTGGTCCTGGTAGTCCAGTACGGGTTGTCGCTGATTGCCCGCCCGTCCGTAGATCTGTGGGTGCCGCTCTATGCCGCAGCCCTCTTTCTCATGGTTGAGTCGGCCTATGCCTCGCTCGAGCGGCGTGCCCGAATGGTCGGGCTCTCCGGGAGGCTCCGGAGAGAATCGGGTCGTTTGCTTGCTTTGGGGTTGGCCGCCGCAGTGCTGGCGGCGCTGGTGTTGGCGCTGGCTTCGGTCCCGGTTGCCTATGGGGTCTTGGTACAGGTAGCCGGAGTAGGAGCCGCCGCCGCCGTTCTCACGACGTTGATCCTTCTCGTTCGGCAGAGGGCGTAGGGCTCGGGAGCCTGTGGCCCCCGAGCAGTTTCCAGTTGCCAGTCGGTCGGCCCACGGCCGCCCTTTCAGTTGTCAGCAACTGGCAACTGACAACTAGTTGCTATCTCCGGTCACGTTCTCGAGCAGGCTCTGGTCCTTGACTCTGATATGCCGGTAGCCGGTCTCAACGGCGCCGTCGGCTCGTAAAGTCGAAAGAGCTTCATTGACAGTCTGCCGGCTGGCCCCGAGGAGGGTGGCGATGGTGCTCTGCGACAGGTGGACATCACCTTTGGCGTCGGCTTCATCCGCGAGCAATTCGGCAACTTGTTCCTTGACGGTTCGGCTCATCAAGCCAAGCACTCGTCGCTGGGTGGCCTCGAGTTGGCCAAGACCCGCCACCAGCCACCGGAGAGTGATCACCGGGTGCTGAAGCAGAACCGGCATGAGCTTGTCGCGATCGAACCGGAAGGCGCGCACGGGGCCAATGGCCCGGGCTGAGGAGATGTACGGCTCGCCCCGGAACATGGCGATGTCACCGAGCACATTGCCCTCCCCGGCTCGGGCGACGACCCGGCGGGCGCCTTTCACTGTCCTGTACAGCTCGATCTCGCCCTTCTCGATGACATAGGCGTGGATGGACTGGTCGCCTTCGCGGAAAAGGTGAGTCCCTTGGTATTTGTCGATGAAGCTTCCGGTGTGGGAGAGAGCAGCCAGGTCGCCGGGGCTGAGCGGCAAGTAGTCGGTTCTGCCGAACGTGCGGGCCAGCCATGCGAAGTGTTGTTGATCGGTGGTAGTCAGAGTCGTCCTCCTGTGTTTGGAGTCAACCGCGGGTTTGGTGGGACTGTTCCGCCTCATTCGAACATAGTCAGATATCCGACATTCTGAAATGTCGGTCGGACGACACGTGGTGGCCGGCCGAGTCTGTGTCGGGAAGCGGACCATCGTGAATTCATCTCCACGGTTGATGCGGTTGTTGCAGGCAGACGACAGGAGAATTGATATGTCCTCCCTTACAACCGCCAGGGTTCCCCGGCGCTTAGTTATCTGGGTCATTGTTGGAATTCTGGCTTTGGCCGGTGTGCTGTCGGTTGTCCTGTCAGGGTCTGGTTCGGAGGGGGCCGGAGCGGCTTCTCCGGCCGGTGATCCCCTCCCCGATGTGTCCTTCAGCCTCTTTGATGGGACTCAGGCGACCCTGGCCGACTTCCGTGGTCAACCGATCGTCCTGAACTTCTGGGCATCCTGGTGTCCGGCTTGCGTGGCGGAGATGCCCTCTTTCCAGGGAGTCCACGAGGCGGTTGGGGCCGACGTCGTTTTCCTCGGGCTCGATGTGCAGGACACCAGGGCCGCCGCGGAGGCGTTTGTTCGCCAGAGCGGCGTCTCGTACCTGCTCGGTGAAGATCCAGATGGGGCGATCCTCGCTTCGTTGGATGGGATCGCGATGCCAACCACCATCTTCATCGACGCCGCCGGAAACGAAGTGGGGCGTCACAGTGGTGCGATCTTCGAAGACGATCTTCGCCAATTGATCGACGAACTCTTTGGGGTATGAACCGCATCCGTCGTGGGAAGTCAACCCTCGATGATCCGGTAGTGTGACCATTCGGCTTTGAGGTCATCGCTCATTATCGATGCCTTGAGCCTTGCTTCGGACAAGTCAATATCGATGATGTTGAGCGCCTCTTCGTTCCCGCCGCTACTGAGGACGGTGCCATCGGGACCGATCACTCTGCTGTCACCGCGGAAATCGGCCTGGACGGGTCCGAGCCGTTCGCTTCCTACCCGATTGGCGACGATCACAAAGACGCGGTTTTCAAGAGCGCGGACCCTAAAGACATCCAAGCTGTCGGGTCCTCCGAAGTTCGATGGGCAGCACAGCACCTCCGCTCCCAGTTCGGTGAGGATCCTGCTCCGTTCCGGGAACCAAGCATCGAAACACATCACTGATCCGAGAGTCGCGGCGGGAGTTTGGTGAACCACAGCCGTCCCACCTACGGAGAACAAATGCTTCTCAAGCCGGGCCAGGTGTCGCTTGCGCTGAGCTCCCATCGAACCGTCGGGCGAAACAACTACCGCAGTGTTGAACAACTCGTTGCCGGCGCGGCTCGGCGATGCCGAACACGATGGTCGAGGCGTTGTCTACTGCCAACTCGGAGAATCTGGTCACCACGGGACCGTCGAGCGGCTCGGCGAGCCCATTGAGAGCTTCGACTGAATCAAAGAGGTAGCCGGTCGTGCACAACTCGGGCAACACGATCAGATCTGTGTCCGCTCCCCCTACCGCAGACTCGATGATCGCGACATTGCGGTCAGGATCTCCCCAAACAACATCAAACTGAAAGTACCCAACTCGCATTTTGGCACTGTAATCGGTCCACCCGATGCGCTACCTGTCAGGCATCGTCTGACGTCACGAACCTTGGTCGACTCGCTCTCGGAAACCAAAACGCAGAGTCGCTGAAACAGAATCGATAATCTGGAGTGCTGGGGTCATGCAAGTTGCGTCTTTGGGCCGAGGAGGCTGTTGGCCGTCTACCAGTTGATGATGAGTGTCTCAATGGCGTTCGCAATGCTGACGATACGTGCTGGTTCGACTTGATCAGGTGTATCGGTGTCAGCATGGAACAGCTCGGCAAGCATCTCTTCGACCAGTTCCGTGGTGAACGCGAGAGCCGGACGACCCCGCATCGCGAAGATCGCGTGATCGCTTTGATACCACTGTGGTCCCTCGACCAAGTCATCGAAACCACTGAACGTTTCCCTCGCGGTGTCGGCTCGCTGAGTGTCAACGTTGTAAAACGAGAAGGCCGTAGCTCCTTCACGATATCCGGCTCCGTCGATGTTGATGAACAACTCGATCGTGTCGAGGCGACCCTCGTTGGCTTCCAACCAGGCCACCTCACCGGGTCCAGCGAAATGATCCTCCCCGTTCACCGCGAGTAACTCGACCCCCACCGACAAATCGTGATCCCGCCGGAGTCGGTCGGCCAGCGTTACCAGTGCAGCTACCCCGGCAGCATTATCGACGGCACCCGGTGTCCCCGGCTTGGCGTCGATGTGGGCACAAACGACCAGCCTCCGATCGTGAGGCCCCCGCCGAGCCACGACATTCCGAGCCGTGGAAGGTATCCGTCTAGCTTCGATCGATATCCGGGCACGCTTCCCCTCGGACTCGAGGAGGACCCCGGCATCGGAATGACGCACGGCTGCTACCGGAATCTCAAAGTCACCATCCTCGATCCACGGGAACGGGTCAAGCGCACCACACAACGCGGGGTGCTTTCCTGTCACAGCCACGATCGCAACAGGACGCGCCGTCTCCAACGTCGCGATTATCGCCGTGTGCTCGTCGGACCCATAGAACGGGTATGCCTTCGGTGTCAGCGGCTCAGAAACGAGATCACCAGCAACGACAAGGACCGAACCGTCCAGGTCACTACCCGAGAGATCCTGTTTGCGTGTGACGATCCGAACAGGGCCAGTGGCATCCACCCCAAGCCCATACGGACTGGGGACCAGCGGAACCGACTCCGCACCAATAGTCGCTTCTCCGTTTCCACCGACCCAATCCAGACAGGCGAACTCCGAAAGGGACACGTCCCAGCCCGCCTCACGGAACCGTCCGGCCACATAGTCAACCGCGTCGTCATTTCCGCTACTACCGGGCCGCCGATCAGGAACCACACCACAAAGCTGCTCGACAATCTCGCTCACCTGATCCATCATCGGACCTCCCAATGTCGCGGACATCGAATCCTCACATCCTGCCGCCCACAACCGGCTATACCGCCTTCATTCCAGATATTGGGTGGCAGCTATCGGTGGCGGAGCTAGGCGGTGATTGTGTAGGTCTGGCCGAAAGCCTTATGCGATCCGCGCCTCGTCCACAAAGAGGCGCCGTCCCATGGCATCGATACCGGACAAGGTACCGCGCAGGCTGATCTGTTGCCCCTCGGTCAGTTTGCCGGGCATACGGCCGGCGATTGAGGCAATGGCTTCCACTTCGACCGACCCAAAAAGCTCGTGCCGGACGGCGGTGACAAGCACCGTCACCCGGGTGGGGTTGTCTGGTCCGATTCCGGTCAAGACCTGGCGTACTTCCCCACGCCAATCGATGATCCTGCCCTCGTATTTCTCTTCGAACATCCGAGCGACCTGGAAGCTCAGACCCTTCTTGGCGAAGAGCGCTTCGGCAACTTCGTCGGCAGTTATTCCGGAGGGAGCCGGGGTGGCCGGAACCGGTTCGGCTCCTTCTGTTCGAGGCTTGACAGGCATGGCCGGATGAGGAGGGGTCGGGTCAAGGACCGGTCGAGGGTCGAACGGGTCGGGCCTCAGGGCCGGGGGCGGAGGCGGAATCGCTTCCCGGACCGGCGTCGGCGGGACCGGTTCCGGTCGTACCGGCTCCGCTGAAGCGCCTTGAAGGGCGCGGGCCGCTTCGATGAGACGTTGGGCCGTTGTTACCACGGCGCCCGTTTCTCGATCTATCCCGTTCTTCTCGTAGCTCACCTGCTCATCGGTGATCTTCACCGATCGGTAGTCCTCCACCAGAGCCAGCAATATCCGGCGGGTGGCGGGCGAAAGGCGGACGGTCAGCCGTTGCGGATCCGATGTCTTGATGGAGAAAGCCTCGTCGAAATCGGTGTCGCCGATCTTGATGTCGCTCATCCCAAACATGGCAGCAGCTTTGGCGAACCCTGTCTGGCGTCCCATTCGCAGTTCGAGTCCCAGCGGCGGGTACCCAACCCGGTATCTGGTCCGGACCGAACTGGAAGATCCGCTTGAGGACGAGGCGATATCGATAGTCACTGCAAGGCCACCAACCGCGCCCGAGATCTTGCCACGGGAAAACAGACGACCCGGCTGAAAGTCGAGCTGCAGCCGCCGCGCCGCCGCCTTCCAGGCTGCTTCGTAGCGTCGAGAGTTGGCAGCAGCGCCGACCGCAATCGCCACGATCAGGCCGAAGATGAGAGGGACCGCGAAGAAGATTTCCATGCTCAGGATTCTACGAAGTGTTCCGACCAGGGTTGGTGACTTAAACACCGATCGAATGGCGGGCGAGATAATCCTGGGCCGTTTGGAAGCCGTGGACGTGGCTGGAACAGTCCCCGCCACCTTCGAACATGCCAATCACAGGAGTTGTCATGACCTGCTCAGCTCGGGTTCGCTCTCGGGCTCGGAGCTTGGCCGACGAGCCCGGTAGATGACGATTGGAATCAAGATGATGGCCAGGACCACTAGGCCGGCAGCCACCGGGTGATTGCTGATAAGGGTCGTCAAGGAGGCGGACAACCGGTCGATGGAGCGAACCAGACCGTTGTCACTGAGGGCTACGGCCCCCGAGCGCAAGATGGTTGCCCAGTACCAAACGATGAATCCGCCGGCGAGGATCATCACTACTCCCGAGATCTTGTTGATGTACGGAGCGGTCCCGCGCAGTTTCCGGACCAGAGTGTCTTTGCCGAGGGCCAGTGCCACGGTGATGCCGATCAAGACCATTGACATTCCGACTCCGTAGGCGATGAAGGCCGCGAAACCCGCCAAGAATGTGGTCTGGGTGAATGTCGTCGCCACCAGCGACAGGAAAATCGGCAGGGTGCAAGACAGGGAGGCAATCGCGTATGAGATGCCGAACACAAATAGCGAACCATTGCTGCGACCTCTCTTGCCTCGGATTGAAGGCAGGCGGATCGTCAGATAGCGGCCCCTCAACAACGCGATACCGAGTACGACCAGTCCGGCTCCAACGACCAAGGCAACCCACGGCAACACGGTGGTGAGTGAGCGAACTCCGGCCACGATGATGGCTCCGGCGATTCCGAACACCAGCAGGAAGCCAGATGAGACCACGGCTCCGGTTCGCAGCGCCCGCCCGACCGAGGGAACGGTCGTGGCTCCTGCTGGTTCGTCGGCTCCAAGGAAATAACCGAGGTAGGCGGGGAGCATCGCAAACCCGCACGGATTGACGGTCGCGACCAGACCCGCAGTGAAGGCGGTAAGCAGAATAGGAATCATGGAGGAGTCCTCGGTTGGTCAATGGTTTCAACCGGAGGACGACCGCTTCGGGTCCCACTCTGTCGGATGACCGACTTTGACTCGGCCTTCTGGCCTCTGACGTCAGCCCTTGCGGAGCGCCTTGGCTACCTTGCGTTGCCGGCGTCGCCGTCTCCACAGGTATCCAACAATCTCGTCGAGAACGATGAAGATGGCCGCCGTCACCAAGAGCATGGTGATCCGGGAGGTTTGGAAGGTCCAGGCGAGGAATTCAACCTCTACCTTCTCGGTGTTCTGCACCGCAAAAATCGCGAACAGGACCAGCAAGAGAATCCCGACTGCCAGTGTGATCGAAAGCCCGGTTGGGGCCGGCTTTTCTGGTTCCGGAGCCGGTGCGGCAGCGCCGATCGGTTCTTGATCATCGGTCATGGCATCCCCTCCCATGGCTTGGTACCGCGACCCTACCGACCAACCTAGGTCTTTGTCCCGGATTCAAGTAAAAGCTTCGACCGGCCACCCGGGGTCGAAGGATGTTGGCGCTTCGCCGGTGATCTACGCTATACGACCAGGAGGTCCGACTGATGCCCATCCGGGTTCTGACAATCGAAGGCGGTGGGGTCCGCGGGATAATTCCGACGCGCCTGCTCACTGCCCTGGAATCGTTGGCCGGGGCACCGATCACGGAACTGTTCGATGTCCTGGTCGGGACTTCGACGGGAGGGATGCTGGCCTTGGGGTTGGTCACTCCGGGTGAGGATGGGGGGCCCGCCTACCCGGCGCGCAACGTCGGCGACATCTACACCTCTCATGGGCAAAAGATCTTTCCCAAGCCGGCTTCTTCGCTCCCCCGGAGCCTCGCCGAGGCCCGTGAGTGGTGGGCCTCGGCCAGTTCCAACGCGGCGATCTTCGGGTACAACCCCGACGCCGGGAACGCCAGGTATTCACCGGAGGGTATCGAGGAGGCTTTTGAGTTGTACTTCGGCGAGCACATGCTGTCCGAAGCGCTGGTCGACGTGGTCGTCACGAGCTACGACCTGCAAACGAAAAGCCCGGTGCTTTTCCGATCGCGCGATGCCAAACTCGACCCGCAAGACGACCTTCTGATGCGTGATGCGGCCCGCGCGACCTCAGCGGCGCCCACCTATTTTCCGCCTCTCGAAATGCCGTGGGAGGGGGTAGACGATCGGTTGCTGGTTGACGGAGGTGTCTTCGCCAAGAATCCGGCCCTCATCGGCTACATCGAAGGAGTTGCCCGAGCTCGCGAACAAGGGCTCGGCGATGCCGACGTCATTGTTGTGTCGCTGGGAACGGGTAGCCCCAAGCGGACCGAAGCCTTGACCTACAAAGAGTTCGTCAGCCGCAGTTGGTTGAAGTTGGCCGAGGATGTGTTCCGGGCGGCGGAAGACGGTCAGGCGGCTTTGCACGACCAGGTGTTGACCACTCTGATCGGCGATCACTACTGGCGATTCCAGACGGTGCTCGCCGAAACCGCCAGTTACGCCATGGACGATGTCAGCGACGAGAACGTTCAGGCGCTCAAACACCTCGGTGATCAGTTGGTGGGAGAGCGGCTCGATGATCTGAACGCCCTGGCCAAACGGCTGGTTTCATAGTTCATAGTTTCGAGCTACGAGCTACGAGCTACGAGCTACGAGGATGGTTTGTCGAAAACTGACAGCTGATTCCCCCACCCTCCCCCTGACCCCCGCCCGCCGGCGGAGGGGGGAACCTGCTTGCCTCTCCCGCTGGCGGTCTTGCCTCCCCTGCTTTGCGGGCGCGAAGTTACCGAAAGTAACGAAGCGGAGAGGGTGGAACTGACAACTGACGACTGATTACTGACTACTCGTCCAAGAATATGTCCAGCTGCAGCTTTCCTGTCTCTCCGTAGCCGTACTTGTCGAAGTTGGTGACGCCGGCCTCGGCCAACACCTCTTCATCAATGTAGAAGTTGCCGGTCGCCTGCCGGGCGTCCTTCTTGAAGATCTCGTAGGCGGCGTCGGCCACGATCTCGGGGCGGCGGGATTGGGCCATTGCCTGGTCGCCGCCCAGGAGGTTCTGGACCGCGGCCGTGGCAATGATGGTCTTGGGCCACAGGCAATTGGCCGCGATGCCTTCATCGGCCAACTCCTGCGACAAGCCCAACGTGACCATGCTCATCCCGTATTTGGCAATGGTGTACGCCACATGGTTCTTGAACCAATGGGGCGCCAGATTCAGGGGAGGGCTGAGCGTCAGGATATGGGCGTTGTCGCTTTCCTTCAGGTGAGGGATACAGGTCTTGGAGACCAGAAAGGTACCGCGGGTATTGATGCCCTGCATGAGGTCGTACCGTTTCATCGGCAGCGATTCTGTGTTGGAGAGGTTGATGGCGCTGGCATTGTTCACACAGAAATCGATCCCGCCGAACAGTTCGACGGTGGCCTCGACAGCGGCAATCACCTGGTCTTCGTTGCGAATGTCACCGACGATCGGGAGGGCCCGCCCACCCGCTTCTTCAATCTCGGCCGCCGCGGTGTACACGGTGCCGGGCAGGGCCGGGTGCGGCTCGGCCGTCTTGGCAATGAAAGCTACGTTGGCTCCGTCGCGGGCGACTCGTTTGGCGATTTCGAGGCCGATACCGCGACTCGCCCCCGAAATGAACATCGTCTTTCCGGTCAGTGTTGCCATTTCTGCTCCGTTGTCGGCAATAGCCGGAGCCTACCGGCGCGGTCGCCGGCGAGGGACAAAGGCGTCTCCAACGGCATCGAGGGCCCGATTGATCCCTCGCTTGAGTCGGTTGAACGCCATACGGACACCGAAGATGGTCGATCCGGTGAACGACGCCAGAGTTGACAAGGTCAGAGCGATCGTGGCCGGTTCGAGTGGTCCTCCGAATGCCACGGATCCGGCTCCCAGGGCGCCGACGGTGGCGACGGCTCCGGTCGCCAGCAGCACCTGGCCCGTCTTGCGCAGACCGGCCGTGTTGGCCTCGATGGAAACCAGCTGTTCGCCCGGTTTGATTTCCCGAACCCGATGAGTCACGCCGCGGCTATCGCGCAGCGCCCCGGTGCCCTGACCCAGTTTGAGGCCCATACGAATCGAAGTGATCGGGTGAGAGTCTTTCTCCCACAGGATGCCGTCCTCGTAGTGGCGCCGGGGGCGGAGACCCTCCTGGGTGCGGAACCAAGCCTCAGCGCTGGCCTCCACGCGATCGGCGGGTCCCGTTGACGATTCGGGTGGCCATCACCTTGTCGGGCGCCAGGACTTTCTGCCAGATCGTGTCCATGCGATCGTCCAGTGAGACGCCGGCCTGGTGTTCCGCCAGAGGCTCGGAGAAGAAAATCGGGATCGACATTGAGTTCCCCGGCCATTCGAACCAATTTGTCGCGGTCGATGGGATCGGCGCGGCGGGTCGACTCCTGGGTCTGCAGCTCGATGGCCCGCCGCAGGATGCTGTCCGCCTGGTCGACCGGGACAGGTTCCTCGCCGGGCAACCGGTCGATTCCTCCGGAGACCTGTTCGGGCCGTTGCTGCGGAGGTTCGAATCGTTGCGTCATGGTATTCCCAGTATGGCGCGCGCGAGAAGGCCGGCCGGTCAGATTTGGGAGATCGAGCGGATGGCAGTTTTGGGTCCGTACTTGGGAGCGTGGATTTTGCCGGCCTTGAGGAGCCGCACGACGCTGTCCGCGTTGGCCTCGATAGGGCTCGAGCAACTCGAGCATGCGCTGGTCGTCGGCCCGGGGTTCCTTCGCCAGTGCCCAGGCGACGGTATTGGGCAGGTGGTAGTCGCCCACCGGCACCGCGTCGGGGTCTCCCAGGGCCGAGCCCATGACTAACGCGGCCGTCCAGGGGCCGACTCCCGGAATTGCCGTCAGCCGAGAATATGCCGCATCTCTCGTCATGTCGACGATCTCTTCGAGACGGTTGGAGCGTTTGGCAACGAACCGCAAGAGGTTGGCCCGCTTGCGCTCGATACCGATCTCGTGCATTTCCCAGTAGGGAATCTCGGCCGAGGGTCTCAGGGGCGACCGGCAAGTCTGAGGTCGAGGGGCCCGGGTGCCGGTTCCGAGTGGTTCCTCGTCAAAGCCCGCTGGTTGCGACGGGCCTCTTTGGTTGCGACCTTCTGGCCGAGGATGGCAGGAACGATGGATTCGAAGACCCGCTCGGTTCGGCCGATCCGGAGTCCCCGATGGCGCTTCTGTAGGTCCCGCAGGAGTGGATGAGCGGGGACCAGCTCTTCCGGGCGGTCGTCGATACCGAGCAGTGCAGGTATCCGATCGAGGATCCAGTCGGCGCCGTCTCCCCAGGCGGTGCTTCGATCGTGGACCGCCGTGTTCGAGGAGGCGGTTGCAGGACCGTTCGGGGTCCTGGTGGCCCACCATGCCTGCTTCCCGGTCGGGTCGACCCGGCCGCTCCCGAGGGTCAGCCGGAGATCCAGGTCAAACGCGATATCGATGCTGCGTTGTTTCATCGGGCGATGCGCTGCCGGTGGGTGGAGCGCCTCTGCCGGGCGGTACTTCCCTCGTCCTCCATGCGAGCCAGCGTACCGGCCAAGGGTGGGTAACGGATTGGTCGGAATGCGGCTACAGCGCTTGCTGCAATGCGTGGTCGGTGATCGCGCCTTCCATCACCAGTTTGCGTTCGGCGCGCCCGTAGAAGTGTTGGCCGATTTCAAGCGCTCCGCTCGTGTAGATGTCGGGTCGGTAGACGGAGATCACTGCCGCGACCAGCCGAATCTGGAATCGGGTATCAACGCAGGCGTCGATGGTTCGGGTCTTCAGGACCGATCGATCATCTCATCGAAGATCGGCTCGAAGTCATCAGCCGTCCGATTCGATCGAGCAACTCGTCGCGCTTGGCCAGCAGTTCATCTTCGGTGTAGTGGGAATCCTGTCGGGCCATGCGGAGAAGCATGCGTAACTCCCGCTCGAACACATCGTGGCGGGGATCGTCGTCAGTAGGAGGAGGGGGCGCCGCCCGGCGTGCGTCACGAACGGTGGCCAGCATCGTATGCGTACGATCAAGAGTGACCGTGACGTCACCCCTTTCGGCGTCGATAACGATATCGGCTTCCGTACCCCTAACGCGCGTGTCCCTCCGACCGCCCCGAGTTGCGCTCATGAGCTAATCGTATCGTGACTTCGGCCGAGATACCCAAGGACCGGGGGTGGCCATTCTCGATAGTGTCAATCGAGCCAGCCCACCCGGCACCACGCTCGGCGTTCACAGGATGGGCACTGCATCCACCGGTTGTGCTTGATGAGGGGCACCCACACGGTGAGGCGAAGTACTCGGGCGATCGCCTCGCCCGTCTGAATTCGTCTGTGCTCACCGCACGAAGAACATTCGACGACGACGGTTCCCGGCCGGGGGGTGGCGGTCGAGAAGAGAGCCTGCCGACCCTGCTCTGGTTTGCTGATTCGGAACGGGCACGGGGTCGCTCTCGAAGAGGGCTCGTCTTGCCTTGCGGGTCGTTGGTGTTCATGCGCTATCCAGGTTCAGGGCGAGGGCCCGGTAGGCCTCAGCGGCCGTTGGAGCGCCGGGCAGATTGCAGCACCGACATGCCCCGGGCCGGTGCCTCGGCGACCCGGACCGTCTTGGGGATGGGTGGTTCGAGCACCGTGATTCCGTATCGCTGGGGGAGGTCTTCGACTACCTCCCGAGCGAGGCGGGTGCGCGAGTCGAACATCGTGGCGACCGCCCCGAGCACCCGGAGATGGCTGTTGGTGTACGCTCGAACGTCATCGATGGTCTCAAGGAGTTGGCCGACTCCTCGATGGCTGAGCGTCTCGGCCTGTAGAGGGATCAGCACCTCGCGGCCGGCCGTGAGACCGTTGATGGTGAGTATCCCCAAGCGAGGGCGGACAGTCGATCATGACGACGTCGTAGGTGCTGAGCACCGGCCGCAATGCTTTGGAGAGGACGTACTCTCGACCGGTTTTGGTCAGAAGATGGATTTCGGCGCCGGCCAGGTCAATGGTCGAGGGCAGTAGGTGCACGTCACCCGCTTCCATGATCGCCTTGGCGGCTGTGGTCCGTCCCAGCATTACGTCGTGGATTGAGAGCTCGAGACCCTCAGAATCGACGCCCATCGAATAGGTGAGACACGCTTGCGGATCCAGATCGACCACCAGGACGCTGCCGGCCCAACTCCCCGAACGCCACCGCCAGGGACTGCACCGTGGTGGTCTTGGCCACTCCGCCCTTCTGGTTGGCGACGGCGATCACCCGGGTCATGACTGACGAGTGTAGATCGGAGTCAATGCCCTCGATTGTCGGGTCGCGGAAGGCGGACCGCGGACGGCATTCCTCCCTCAGTCTGTCGGTTCGAGATCGAGGGCGGCGGAATTGATGCAGTATCGAAGACCTGTGGGTTGAGGGCCATCTTCGAATACGTGTCCGAGATGCGAGTCACACCGGGCGCAGCGCACTTCGGTCCGCGTCATGCCATGGCTGGTATCGAGGACCGTCGTGACCCTTTCGTCGGCGGTCGGTTCCCAGAAACTCGGCCAGCCTGATCCGGAGTCGTACTTGGTGTCCGAGGAGAAGAGTTCGGCGCCGCAACCGATACAGCGGAAAGTTCCCGGTTGTTTGGTGTCCCAGTACCCGCCCGAGAAGGGAGCTTCCGTGGCGCCCCGGCGGGCAACCGCAAACTGCTCGGGAGTCAACCGGAGACGCCACTGTTCTTCGGTTGTGGGGATCTGATCTTCTGGCATTTCCGGGGGCATGGTGACTCCTTTGGTTCTCAAGCTTCAACGTCTGGATGTTCGTTCTCGTTCCACTCCCGTCCCATCGCCATGAGAAACCCTGTGGCTCGTTCGGCTCGCGGGTAACGATCTGCCAGCGCCCGGAACGCCCGGCCATGTCGGGTTCGACGAGGTGGGCGAGCTCATGGACGATGAGATAGTCGAGCACCCAATTGGGGAACCCTGCCACGCGGCTGGAGATCCGAATAGTTCGGGTTGCCGGGGTGCAAGACCCCCACCTCGTTCGCTGATTGTCGACCCACCGGATCGAATCGGGAATCGGAAGATCATAGAGCCCGGCCAGCCGGCTGGCTCTGGCAGTCAGGTCGATGGTATGGCTGGCCGCCTTGCGTTCGAACTTCGATTTCATCAGGCCGACCCAATGCAGTTCCTCGGTGTGGCTCATCCGGGCCGGAATGGCCACTCGGAGCACATCACCAACCATGCGGGCCTGGACTGTTTTTGTTCGACGTTCGCTTCTCACGACTTCTACGTTCACGTTGAGCGATCCTATCGGCGGTCGGTGACAACCGGGGCGATGTGTTGCCCCTCCCTGCAAGGGAGGGGAAGCTTCGCCCGGAGGGCGAAGCAGGGGAGGGTCAGGCGTTAGCCAGACGGTCTGGGGGCGAGGCGTGACCCCCATCCCCCTCGCTCCGCTCGGGTACTTCACCTTTTCAGGGAGAAGTCAATACCCATTTGAGAGTCGAGTCCGCTTCGAGCGGGGCAGACCTGCCACTACCAATTGGTAGGAGTGGTCTATCAGTTCAATCAGCTCATCGAGGGGGATCGAACCATCCAGAGTGAGGGTGTTCCAGTGCTTCTTGTTGAAGTGGTATCCGGGCTGCACGGCCGGGTACTGCGCTCGCAGTTCCAGGGCCAGATCAGGATCGCATTTCAGAGTGATCGTCAGAGGCCAGGCATCCTCGGCCACGAGACCGAACATCTTGCCACCCACCTTGTAAACCAGAGCGCCGGGACCGAAGGGATACTCGTCTGAGGCTCCTGGATGCCGGGCAAAGACTTTTGCCAGCTCGTCAAGGGAGAGTGTCACCAGGGCATCTTGGCCGGGCTGGGGCGGAGACGTCAATGCAAACCCGAGCTTGCGGTATGCTAACAATTGCAAGCACAGGATTCTTGATGCCAAACACTGACCTATCCCAACTGACCCCGGTCGAAATCGTTCTGCCCAGGGGCACGACCATCGCCCTGCGGCCGCTCATGGCCGAGGACCGCGCCGACCTCGCCGTCGGGTTTGAACGGCTTTCCGCGGAGAGTCGGTACCGGCGGTTCATGACCCCGACCTCTCGGTTGAGCCCCAGAGAACTGACCTACTTCAGCGAACTCGACTATCGGGACCATTTTGCGTGGGGAGTCCAGGTAGTGACGGAAGCGGGACGGGACGGAGCCGGCGTAGCCCGGTACGTTCGTCTGTCGGAGGAGCAGGGCGGAGCAGATACTGCCTTCACCGTTCTTGATGAGTACCAGGGGCAAGGGATCGGACAGGTGTTGTTTCTGGCTCTGGCAATCGCCGGAAGCATCAACGGAATTGAACGGTTCCATTTTGATGTACTGGCCGGGAACCGGCCGATGCTGGGAGTCCTCCACAAGTTCGGTATCTCCATGGATCAGATCTCGGAGGGGCTCACCCACGGAGTGCTCGAACTTGCCCCATTTGTAGAGGGATTGGACTCCTGGCCGCCGGCTGCTCCCCTGGCCGCCATGGCGGCGGCCGTTCGACGGCCACCAATTCGCCACTAGCGAACTCCATACCCTCTCGGCCCGTTAGCATTGTGACTTCGCAGCGGTTCATGACGGACTGGTCGTGGTGCGTCGCTACTGCCGCGGAAACGGACCACGCTGGTCACATTGGTTCTTCCTTTCCCGCGTGGTCCCATCATGCAAGTTTCACGTAGAGAGGCCTGAATAATGGGTGACGAGCGCAAGTGGGTTTACGGGTTCGACGAGGTCGAAGATGCCGAAGCGTATGTAGGGGGCTCCTGGGACGGGTCCGCGGATTGATGGGAGGCAAAGGTGCCAACCTCGGGGAGATGACCAGGGTCGGGGTACCGGTTCCGCCCGGATTCACGGTAACTACCGAAGCCTGTAACGCCTACCTCGAAGCAGGGGAGCAGTTTCCCGGCGAAATGTGGGAGCAAGCTCTGGCCGCTCTGAAAAGGGTCGAAGAGAAGACCGGGAAGTCCTTTGGCGATGCCGCGAATCCGTTGCTGGTGTCTTGCCGCTCCGGCGCCAAATTCTCGATGCCGGGGATGATGGACACGGTGCTCAACATCGGCCTCAACGACGAAGTCGCGGTCGGGATGGTCGCAGTTGATCGGTGATGAGAGGTTCGTATACGACTCGTACCGCCGCCTCGTGCAGATGTTTGGCTCGGTGGTATTGGGTCTTGACACAGAGCCGTTTGAAGAGGTTCTGTCCGAGTACCGGAAGACGCATGGGGTCGGCAACGACGCCGAGCTTCCGCCCGAGGCGCTCAAGGAAATCGTCGAGCGGTTCAAAGCTTTGTCTCCGGCCTTTCCGCAGGATCCGGTCGATCAGCTACGGCTGGCGACGGAAGCTGTGTTCAAATCGTGGAACGGCAAGCGCGCCTTTGACTACCGGAATGCCGCCAAGATCGCTCACGACCTCGGGACTGCGGTCAACATCCAGACCATGGTGTTCGGCAACATGGGCGACTCTTCGGCCACCGGCGTTGCCATGACCCGCAACGCCACCACCGGCGAGGACCACATCGAAGGCGATTTCCTGATCAACGCCCAGGGTGAAGACGTCGTGGCGGGTACCCGTCCGACCAAAGCCGATGGACGACATGGCCGTTGACATGCCGCGAGATGTACGGCGAGTTCCGCGATATCGCCAAGAGCCTCGAGAACCACTACCGCGAGATGCAGGACATGGAGTTCACCGTCGAGCGCGGCAAGCTGTGGATTCTCCAGACCCGGGACGGAAAACGACCGCCCAGGCCGCAGTTCGGATCGCCGTCGATTTGGCCGACGAAGGGCTGATCACCAAGGAAGAGGCAGTGATGAAGGTCACGCCCGACCAGGTCGACTTCTTCCTTCATCCGCAGTTCTCCGTGGAAGCCAAGAAGGCCGCGGTGGAAGCGGGATCGCAGATCGCCATAGGGCTCAATGTTTCCCCGGGTGCGGCAGTGGGAGTGGTGGCCTTTGACGCCGACCTGGCCGAGAAGTGGGCGAAGGAAGACGGCAAGAAGGTCATCATGGTTCGGCCTGAGACCAAGCCGGACGACGTGCACGGGATGCTGGCCGCCGAGGGCATCCTCACCAAGCTGGGTGGCCGGACCAGTCATGCGGCTCTGGTCGCTCGCCAGTTCGGCAAGCCGGCCGTGGTGGGCGTCGCCGCACTTGACATCGACATGGCCAACCGGAAGATGACGCGTGGACGGGCAAGTCATCAATGAAGGAGACTGGATCTCGATCGATGGCACCATCGGTGAAGTGTTCGTCGGCGCCCTCGACACAGTGGTTCCCGATCTCTCGGATCCGTGGCTGAAGAAGCTGCTCGGCTGGGCCGACGAGTTCCGGACGCTGGGAGTGTGGGCCAACGCCGACTATCCACTCGACGCCGAGCGCGCCCGCCGAATACGGCGCCGAAGGCATCGGTCTGTGCCGGACCGAGCACATGTTCTTCGAGCCGGAGCGCATTCCGGTCGTGCAGAAGATGATCACGACCGAGTCGGACGAGGAGCGTCGCGAGGCGCTGGATGTGCTGCTGCCCGTTCCAGCGGGAGGACTTCGCCGGGCCTGTTCCGGGCGATGGACGGCTACCCGGTGATCATCCGCCTGATCGACCCGCCGCTGCACGAGTTCCTGCCCGCGTTTGAGGATCTGACCGGCGACCTGGCCGATCTGCGGATCAAGGCCGCATGCCGGCGAGGACGTCGCCGAGCAGCTGGCCGAGACCGAAGTAGATGCTTCGAACGGGTGGAAGCCCTCGCGAAGCCAACCCGATGCTCGGGACTCGCGGGGTCCGGCTGGGAATCATGATGCCCGATCTGACCAAGATGCAGGTCCGGGCGATCTTCGAGGCGGCCTGCATCGTCGCCAAAGAAGGTGTCGATGTGCACCCTGAGGTGATGATCCCGCTCACCAGCCACGTCAACGAGTTCAAGCGGCAGCAGACCGTGCTGGAGGCCGAGGCCAAAATCGTCATGGAGGAGCAGGGCGTCGAGGTCGACCACAAGTTCGGCACCATGATCGAGATCCCGCGGGCGGCGCTGACCGCCGCCGAGATCGCCGAGTACGCCCAGTTCTTCTCTTTCGGGACCAACGACCTGACCCAGACGACCTTCGGCATCAGCCGTGACGACGCCGAGTCGGGATTCCTCATCGACTACCTGAGCGAGGGGATCCTGGCCGAGAATCCCTTCGCCTCCATCGACGAGGCGGGTGTCGGAAGATTGATGCAGATGGCCGTCGAGGAGGGCCGGGCCAGCCCGTCCGGACCTCGAGGTCGGTATCTGCGGTGAGCACGGAGGCGATCCGCAAGTCGATCGACTTCTGCCACCGGCTGGGGCTCAACTACGTGAGCTGCTCGCCCTTCCGGGTGCCGATCGCCCGCCTGGCCGCCGCCCAATCGGCGATCATCCACAAGTAAGCAGCCGAAATCGAGGAACCGGGAATGGTCCGCTTCGACGCAAGCCCTGTCTTCTACCAACCGGTCGAAACACCGATCGCAGTAAGAGCGACGACCATCAAGCCGAACAGCATCTGGGTCCAGCCCACCGTCTTGGCAGGCACGGGTGGTCTGGCCAGGCTGTAGAAGGCATCCGGCGCCGAGCAGGAATATGGCCAAGGCCGAGAGCAAGGGGACGATGGCCAGAGCGGCAGCCAGGCTGACGACCAGGATGGCCGCCACCTGGGCCGCCATAGACCCCCGACCGATCGTGGCGGCTGGTCTTTGGCGTCGCCGTACCTGCGCTCGGGCGAAGATGATGGCGGCATACGATCGAGCCGCCAGCACCAACCACAGGCCAAAGGCGGGGGCCCAGTCCCAATCGGCGGCCATGGCGATGGCCGCCGCAGCCGAACCCATGGCGATCCCGCCGGCCAGTTCGGGTAGCAAGGCGCGGTTGCGGCTCTGGGCATCGGCCCGCAGAGAGATGGCTGCGAACGGGATCGCCACCATGAGCGGCCACCAGAATGGTCCATCAGCTGCCAGCACCGCCAGGACCATGCCGGCCGCGGCGAGCACGCCGTATCCCAGAGCAAACGACAGCGCCATGCGGGTACGGGGGAGGCGCCGCTTGCGCACCAAATCCGTCGAGACCAGCTTGACCGGACGGCGGGCCAGGAACACGGCGGCGGTGGCAGCGGCCAATCCGAAACCTGCCCAGGTGGGCGCCACCAACAGGCCCAACAAGATGGGCTCGAGAGTGAAACCCCATCCTCCATGCTCGGTGGGGAGAGCGATCGAGCGCCAGCGAACCTTTTGGGTGTCGGTCATGGTTGCGGCATCGCTGAGCGTGTGGCGCTCGGCTCGGGGACGGACGGCGCATCCTTCGACGTGATCGTTGACCAACCCCATGGCTTGCATGAAGGCGTACACGGTGGTCGGGCCGACGAACCGCCACCCGCGTCGTTTGAGGTCCTTGCTCATGGCGGTCGATTCGGGCGTGATCGAAGGTATGTCGACGGGAGCTTCGGGTCGGTCGGGGGCGTATCCCCACACGTAGGCGGCCAACGACCCGAACTCGTCGATCAGATCCATTGTCTCGGCGGCGTTGTTGATCGGTCGCTTCGATCTTGCCGCGATGGCGGATGATTCCGGCGTCGTCGAGCAATCGAATCGACATCCGGCCTCTTCAAAGCCGGCCACCTTGTGGAAGTCGAACCCGGCGAAGGCAGACCGGAAGTTCTCACGTTTGCGGAGGATGGTCAGCCAGGAGAGGCCGGCCTGAAACCCTTCCAGGCTCAGTTTCTCGAACAGGCGGACATCGTCGGTGACCGGGAACCCCCACTCCGTGTCGTGATACCCCAGCATAGAGAGGGTCGGTGCCGGCCCACCAGCAGCGGGCGGTTCCGTGCGAGTCTTCGATGAGGTGGTGTTCGGTCGTCACGAGGCGTCATGATACGAGCTGCGAGCTGCGAGCTGCGAGCTACGAGCTACGAGCTACGAGCCGGGCCGCGGCGACGAGCCGTCGAGATATGAGAAACGAGAAACTAGGAACGAGAAACGAGAAACGAAGAACTAGGAACTAGGGTCGCTCCAGAACGGAGGGGTGGTCTCATGGAGACGGTGATCCTGGCACTGGTGTTTCTCGGCTTTCCGGCCCTGGCGGTTTTCGGCGCCAACCGCAACAAAGTGCTGGAGTGGTTGAGCCCCGTCGTTCTCTGTTATCTCTTCGGGATCGTGCTCGGCAACATTCCCGGCTGGACACCCGATACCGAGTTGTCCAACACCGTCACGGAAGTCACCGTTCTGCTGGCGATTCCACTGCTGTTGTTCTCCACTGACTTTCCCAAGTGGCTGCGCATGGCTCCCAAGGCAGTCCTGTCGTTTGGTTTGGCCACCCTGGCGGTGATGGTGGTGGCGGCCACCGTCACGGTGATCTTGAGCAACCAGGACCCGGAGACCTGGAAGATGGCCGGGATGACGGTCGGCGTGTACACGGGCGGGACTCCCAATATGAGTGCCATCGGTCTGGCCCTCGAAGTGACCGACGAGAAGTTCGTCCTGATCAACGGGGCCGACGTGCTCCTCTCTGCGGTCTACCTGCTATTTCTCATGACGATCGCCCAGCGGGCTTTGCTCATGTTCCTCCCGGCCTTCCAACGGACGGACATCGAAGAGGAGCCACACCGGTCGGGCATGGAGGCCGATCCGGTGCAGGCGTTGAAAACCCGTCCCAAGGATGTAGCCGGGGCGATTGGCCTTTCCGTTCTCATCGCCGCCCTGACCGTTGCCGTGGTCTCGATCTTTGACGACTCGCTTCCGATCGCTCCGGTGATTCTGAGTGTCACGACCCTGGGCCTTGCCTTGTCGTTTGTCCCGCGGATCCGCAACCTGGCGGGCACCTATGAGACCGGGCAGTACCTGCTGCTGGTCTTCGCCGTTGCGATCGGGACGCTGGCCAACATCAGGGAAATGGCAGATGCCTTCTCGACCGTTTTCGTGTTTGTTGCCGCCGTGCTCGGTGCTTCGATCCTGCTGCACTACCTGCTGGCGGCCATCTTCCGGATTGATGCCGACACTGTGCTGATCACCTCAACCGCGGCCGTGTTCGGTCCCGCTTTCGTCGGACCGATCGCGGCCGTCTTGAAGAACCGGGAGATCGTTGTGTCGGGCTTGACGACCGGGGTGGTCGGTTACGCCGTCGGCAACTACGCCGGCCTGGCGATTGCGTATCTGTTGCAGCCGTAGGGGTGGGCAACCGAGGTCTCAGATCCCAGATGAGCGAGGCGTGCGAACCGCTCAGCGTGGCAATTGGCAGGGAGGTTTCCCGTCCCGCCTCGGGAGGTAGTTGAAGAGCCCATGCCTCCTGATCCCGAGTTGGTCAACGCGGTTAGCCCGGTAGGCCTTTGAGGACTCCATCTTCGGCACCCGAATGTCGAAATTCAGGGCGAACGAAGCGGGAATCGCTGGGCAGCTTCGATGGACAGCACGTTGTTGCGATACAGAACGGCGAGAGTTCTGAAGGCAGTGACAACAGCAAACCCGACAGCACCGGCTCGGTACGACCAGACACCGAGGACGACCAGCACAACCGGTAACCACCAGATCACGTTGTAGCCGATGTAGATCAGCCGTGCGCCGGTACTCATCTTCGGATCCTCGAGTCCTTGCTTCTTACGGAGCCATGCGAACCGCATGCCGGAGTGCTGCTCCACGACTATTCAATAGAAGGCGCTGACAACGACGAGCCCGATGAAGGCGGCGAGGTCAGAGAAGGTGTCGGTGGTCAGTGCAACGAGAGCGAAGACCAGTGCCGGAAGACCCAACGAAAGCGAGAGGATGTTGTTCCAACGAGCCGTAAGGAACCGGTCCCGAATGGCTTCGTTCATGAGCTCCGCCATGCTTACCCCGCCCCATCAGAATGGCCAAGGTCGCTTGCTGCGCCAAGTGTAGGTCGGCCAAGGGCGACAGGACGTCGGCGAATAAGACCTCCCATTCTCAAGTCACCTCAAACTTGAAACTAGAGCCATGCTCAACCGATTGCAGGTTTCCCTCACACCTGATACAGGTTGTCCAGCATCTGCAGCACGATCTCATCGACCATGCCTCGATCGGGGAGGGTCGTCATCATGCCGTAGAGGGCCGCCTGCCCGCCCTGGGCGGCTTGGGGGTCGGCGCGCACCTCATCGACGGCAGTGGCCAGATCTCCGAGGAACCGATCCTCGAGTCCGGCATGGACCGGGGTGATCATGAGGTGCAGGGAGGCAGGTTTGATCTGGCGGTCCATGTGCCAGCCCCGCTCATCGAGAGACATCGCCAACGGCATAGATGTCTACTTCGTCGGAGGCGAAGGCGAACACACTGGCCGGTGGGTCGCCCAGGATCCGGAGGCCGGGGATGGCGTTGATCCCTTCGATCAGGTGCCGGGAAGTTCCCATGATTCCACGGGCCAGGTCCAGGTATCCGTCCCGACCAATCCGTTTGAGTGCTGCCCAGGCGCGGCGATCGATCCTCCGGGCCGGGTGCCGGCCATGCTGGGCGAGGCATAGATCCCTCCCGGCCAGCCCGTCGAGACGTGGAACTGGTAGCGCCGCAACTCGGCGCCGCGATAGAGGATCGTCGACGCCCCTTTGGCGGCGAACCCGTACTTGTGGACATCGGCCGACATGCTGGTACCCCGGGCACCCGGAAGTCGAACGGCGGGATGGGGTAACCCAGTTGCTCGACCCAGGGGAGAAGGAATCCTCCCAGGCAGGCATCGACATGAAGACCCAGACCGTGGTCGAGGGCGAAGGCGCCGAGTTCTTCGATCGGGTCGATGATGCCGTGCGGGTAGTTGGGTGCAGACCCCACCAGTAGAATCGTGTTGGGGTTGATGGCGGCTCGCATGGCACTGACATCGACTCGCAGGTCGTCGGCCAGCGGGACGAGCACCGGTTCGACACCGAAGTAGTGGCCCGCCTTCAGGAAGGCGGCGTGGGCGGTGACGGGCAGCACCATGTCGGGTCGTTTGATCTCCGGATGAAGATCACGGGCCCGATCACGGTAGGTCTTGACGGCCATGAGGATGCTCTCCGAACCACCGGAGGTCATCGTGCCGACGACGTTGCTGTCTCCGTTCAGCATGGTGGCGGTCATACGCACGACTTCGGCTTCGAATCGGCGGAGGCTGGGAAAAGCGATCGGATTCAGAGCATTCTCAGAGAAGAACGTCCCGTGGGCTTCTTTGAGGAATGCGGAGTGGTCGTCGCCCGCGTGATAGACCAGACTCCAGGTCTGTCCCGAGCGCCAATCGGCATCACCGGACCGCAGGTTTCGCATGTGTCCGAGGATCTCATCGGGACTGATGCCCCTCTCCGGGATCCGGGGTTCGTCGATATCACCCATCTGGCAACTCCTCGTTCCGATGGCGACTGTAGTAGGCAAGGCATAATGGTGGTGGGCTGGGATGAATGCAGGGAGAACCACGGTCTGGCTCTCTCGAGGAGGAGCATGCGGCGTTGGACGGCGATGCTGGCGATCGGAGTTTTGCTGCTCGCCGCCTGCGGCGGCGCAAACAGTGCTCCTGTCTCATCCCCGACGACGACAACTGCCCCGCCGACCTCGACGACGGTCGCTCCGACGACGACCACCACCACTGCACCGCCGACGACCACCACGACGTTTGCTCCCCGCTTCTCGGTAGCCGACCTGTTCGCCTTCGGATCCCGAGATCCGGTTATCACCAACGGCCCCAACCTCGAATGGGATTGGCAGTACACCGATCCGGGCGGGGCCGTCTATCACGACGGGTCGATTCACGTCTTCCAGAACGGGTTCGTCGGGTGGCCGGCTCCGGTTGGAGTCGGTTATTGGCGCAGCGATGACCTTGGGCAAACCTGGACCGAGGTCTCCGAAGATCCGGTTTTCGACGGGACCGACCTTGACTACGTCGGTCGAGCCGCGCTGGCTTCGAGCGTGCTGGTGGAAGACGATGGGACCTGGGTCCTCTACTTCTACACATGGGACTCGGCCGGTTGGCCGGCAGGGCAATCGAAGATCGGCCGGGCTACCGCCCCAACGCCAACCGGGCCGTGGACGGCGGACCCTCAACCGGTGTTATTCCCCGGCCCGGAAGGTTCCTGGGACGATTTCGCCGTGTTGGCCCCTTCAGTGATCAAGACGGAGAGCGGCTACGAGATGTACTTCGCGGGTCGAACCCGAGATACGGCGATGATCGGCCGGGCCACTTCCTCGGATGGGATCTCGTGGACCAAACACGACGACCCCGCCACCAGTGACGACCTGTTCGCGGATTCGGATCCTGTTCTAACTCCCGGCGACCCTCGGGAAGGCAACGTGTGGGACCAGCGCAACGTGATGCAACCGCGAGTGGTGTTATCCGACGACGGCTACGTCATGCTGTACACCGTTGCCAACACGGTCACCGACCCGGTTCTGATAACCCAGAAGTACGGCCTGGCGGTTTCTGATGATGGGCTGAATTGGCGCCGGTCGAACGGCGAGGTGATCAACCCGAGCACGATCGACACCGCGGCCTTCTGGTACACCGAACTTCTGTTGGCAGAAGACACCTACTTCCTGTTCGTTGAAGCGACTCGCGGCGCTGAAACCGAGGTGTACCTCGCGACCCATCAGGGTCCGATAGGAGCCGGCGGGTAATCCTTAACAACCTGGAAACAACCTTGTCTGGATGGTGACATTCGGCTGTCAGCACGTACGCTTTCGTTCTATGGAAGCTACGTCCGTCAAACCGCTTCGGGGAAGAGCCGCTCTCGCCGGTGGAATCGCGGCCCTTTTTGCGCTCGGCGTGTCGGAACTGTTAGCCGGACTGGTCTCATCGGTGCCGTCCTTGATCATTGCGATCGGTACCGGGGTAATCGATCTGGCTCCTCCGGCCGTAAAAGACTTCGCAATTGAGACGTTCGGAACAGCCGACAAACCGGCATTGATCGTCGGTATCGTCGTTCTGTCCGCCGTCTTTGGTGCGCTGCTCGGCCTGGCCGGCATCCGATCGATCATCATCCCGTCAATCGGTTTTGTGGCATTCGGTGCTCTCGGGGCCGTCGCCGCCGTCCGGGACCCCCAATCCGACACGCTGCCCGTCATCGTGGTGGCCGCGGCGGCCGCCGGTGCCGGCTTGGTGGCATTGCTGGTGATGTTCGGCCGGTCCGGCGACAACGCCGGTTTTGCCGAGCAACCAGATCTGACCCGCAGGGCATTTCTCAAGGGAGCCGGTGCCTTCACACTGTTGGCGGGGATCACGGCTGTGGCCGGGCGGGTCCTCGTCGAGCGGGTGAAAATGGCTACCAACCGGGCCGAAGTGATCTTGCCCCGAGCCGCCCGACCCCTCCCCGCCCCGGCGCCCGGCACTGCCCTCAACGTCGAAGGCATATCTCCCGTCGTGACCCCCAACGATTCTTTCTACAAGATCGACACAGCCCTTTCCGTTCCCCGGGTTGACTTGGACACATGGGTTCTCAAGATCACCGGATTGGTCGACCAGCCATACGAACTCACCTACGACGATCTCCTGGACCTCCCGATGGTCGAGCGCTACGTCACGCTGTCCTGCGTATCCAACCGGGTCGGCGGCGGTTTGGTCGGCAACGCCAAGTGGCTGGGGGTGCCGCTCTCGGCGGTTCTCGAGAAGGCAGGCGTTCAGGAAACGGCCGAGCAGATCGTCGGACGCTCGGTCGACGGGTTCACCGTTGGATTCCCCACCGAGGTTGCTTTTGATGGGCGGGAAGCGCTGGTAGCGGTCGGGATGAACGACGAACCACTTCCCTTCGATCACGGGTTTCCCGCTCGCCTGGTCGTAGCCGGCCTCTATGGGTATGTGTCCGCCACCAAGTGGCTGGAAGAGATCGAACTGACTACCTGGGATGGTTTTGATGCCTACTGGGTGCCGCGCGGGTGGTCCAAGGAGGCGCCGATCAAGACCCAATCTCGGATCGACACGCCGCAAGCCAATACGCGGGTGGCCGCCGGAGTCCGTCCCATCGCCGGGGTGGCCTGGGCACCAGGACGTGGCATTAGTCGAGTCGAAGTCCAGGTGGACGACGGTCCGTGGCAGGAAGCGGAGCTCTCCGAACCGCTCAGCAACGACAGCTGGCGCCAGTGGTCGATCGACTGGGACGCAGCACCCGGCACCTCCCGGGTGCAGGTGCGGGCGACCGACGGAACCGGCGAAACCCAAACCAGCGAACGCCGCTCACCCCGCCCGGACGGCGCCACCAGCTATCACGCCATCTCAGTAGTGGTGGAGTGAAGAAGTCATTAGTTTCTGGTTTCTAGTTTCTCGTTTCTCGTTCCACCCTCTCCGCTTCGCTGCCTTCGGCAGCTCCGCGCCTCTCCCGCCGGCGGGAGAGGCAAGAATTGCGCCCGCTGTTTCGTAGATGGTCTTTCGTCTTCCCACGGCGTCGAGGGGGAGGCAGGGATAGGGGGCTGGCTTTTCCCCCTCCTGCTGGCGGGAGGGGGTCAGGGGGAGGGTGGAGAGAACAGTCCTCAGTTCTCAGTTGTCAGTCGTCAGTTTCCACCCACTCCGCTTCGCCGCTCTCGCAGCTCACAGCTCGCAGCTCTCTATCCCTCGGGGATCACTACGACTGCAAGGCCCGACAACTGACGGAGCTCATCCGCAAACTGCTCGACTCCTCCGCTGGCGAGGATGGCGTCGGCGGCGGGTCGCGGGCTCCCAATGAGGATCGACCCGGCCGTCACTTCCTTGGCACAAGCGGCGATGGTTTTCGCCAAAGGCCCTACCCGAACGGCGACGGTGAACGGGACTTCTCCGAGACCGGCGTGCGCGGCTGTGGCCCGCGTCATCGCCAGATCTCGCCAGGCCATCTCGGCTCGGATGGCGTGTTGTTTGCCTTCGTGAAGAGGGTCGTAGGCGCCCGGATCGATGATGGAAACATAGTGGACGCCTATTCCACGGTCGGCGGCGTGCTGGAGGGCTGCGAGCCGGGTCTGATAACTGCCGGGTCCACCGCGGATCGCGCACAGGATGTCAGCCACGGTCGGCCTCTTCCTCGGGGGAGCTTTGCACGATGTCGCCTTGTCGAGCATCACCCTCGATGAATTCCAATGCGGCTAGGTGGTCGTTGATTTCCGCCGTCAGTTCGGCAAGGACGTCGTCGGCGATCAACCCACGGCGGGCGGCATCTTGCAGGGCGCTGCGCTCGGCCCGCAGCGTGTCCGTCCGGGCCTGCAGGTACATGTCCGTTTCCAACTCCGGGTAGCGGCGTAAGTGGTCACGCAACTCCTCGGAATCGCTCGCCAGCTCGCCTTTGTACAAGCCGGCCATCGCTTCGTGCAGGTCCCGGAAGAGCACACCTTGGCGGTGCAAGCGATCGAGCTCCTCCAGCCCGGCCTTCTGCGCATAGATCCGCGCTTGGCGGCGCTGCTGCTCGACTCGTTCTACCGGCTTGGCCGCCAAGCCGAGTCGTTTGATGAGACGCTCGATCGTTACGCCTTGCACCAGCAGGGTGAACAACACCACCCCGAACGTCATTACCTGGAGGGTCGAGACGAGGTCCTCACCGAGCCGGCCCTTTTCGCCTACCAAACTGAGAGCGAGTGCGACCGAGATGGCGCCGCGCAGGCCACCCCAGAACATGACGTGCTGGTACCGGCGGGGAATCTTACGATCCGGCTGCACGATGCCGTGAATGGTGCCCAACCCGTAAACCACGATCAGCCTTGTCACCTGAATGGCCACCAAAGCGACCAACACTGCGCCGGCCTTTTCCCAGAGTTCGCTGATATGTATCTGCAAACCAAGAAGCAGGAACACCAGCGAGTTGACCACGAACGCCGCAAACTCCCAGAAGTTCTCGAGGGTGAGACGGGTAGTGGGCGATGTGTTTCTCAGGCCGATGTTGCCGACCATCAGCCCGGCCGCGACCACGGCCAGAATCCCGCTCAGATGAACCTGTTCGAGGTCAAGGATCGCCCCGAACTCCTCGGCCAGCAAGTAGGAGCCAAAGGCGAGCGCCACCGTGACGACGGTTTCGATGAGATGGTCATCGAGATTCCTGAGGATAAGTGACGACACCACGTAGCCAAGCACCAGGCCGATGCCCAGGCCGCCGAAGGCATCAACGAAGAACTGTCCGACCGCCGAACCAACCGAAAAGGTTGCGTCCGGCCCGGCCGCGGCGAGGGCAATGATGAACACCACGAAGGCGACACCATCATTGAACAGGCTCTCTCCTTCGACGAGGATCGTCAGCCGCTTCGAGACCCCAATCGATCGGAAGAAGGCGATAACGGCCACCGGGTCGGTGGCGGAAATCAAGGCTCCGAAGGCAACCGCCGCCGCCCAGGGGACGCCTTCTACAAACCCGGCAACGAATCCACCGACCACGAACGCCCCCAGCAGTGTCCCCCCGAGAGCAAGAAGCAGAACCGGTGCCAGATCGCGGCTGAGGCGGGCCCACGAGATGTGCAGGGTTGCCTCAAAAAGCAACGGCGGGACCAGGACCGCCAGGATCAAGTCCGCGCTCACCTCGATCTGAATGACATCTTCGGGGAGAAACGCCAGGCCCAACCCGACTACGACCAAAGCCACGGTGTAGGGGAGGCGAATCCGGCGGACGGCCACGGCCACGACCGCGCCAATTGCCAACAGCAGCACGATGCTGACCTCTGAGTCGAGAAGTCCGGCCTCCTGGGCGGCGATGCCTGTCGGCTGGTTCATGGGGGACCAGCGTACTCAGGCATCTGTGGCGGCGCGCCACACTCGAGGCTGCCGGATTCGGTCCTCATCCGCGCCAAGCAAGGACCGTCGGGCGGGCGGTTCCCGTCGTGAATCATTGGTATGAGGGCTGATTTCCCGATCGTGAGAATCTCGATCATTGCCCGAAAAGGCCGGGGACTATTGTCGGTACACCACCGAGATCGAGGAGAGCGCTGTGACGATACCTACTGAGCCGGTTGGAAGCATCCCCCGTCCCCCAGAGCTGATTGATGCTGTAGCGGGTCACGCCGTTGGCCGGGTGTCGAAAGGGGAGGTCGTAGGTCTCTACCAAGCCGCGGTGCGGGACACAATCCGGAGGTTCGAGGAGACCGGTTCGCCCGTGATTACCGACGGTGAGCAATCGAAACCAAGTTTCGTCTCCTATCCGCTATCCGGTGCGACGAATCTCGCGTCGGATGGGGTGTCCATCGAATTTGCGGACGGCCACGCACGACAGCTCCCCCGGCTCGCCGAGGGACCTTTCGCGTACTCCGCATATGCCGATGAGTACCTCCGGGAAGCGAAGAAATTCGCGTCCGTGCCTGTGAAACAGGCAGTGATTGCCGCGTCCGCATTGAGCCTGCTCTATCCACCAGATGGACTAGCCGGCTACTCACAGGAAGCGTTCATCGGTGACCTCGTTGGCGAAGCTACCCAAGACATCCGCGGCTGTCTCGATGCCGGCGCCTATGTCGTGCAGATGGACTTCACCGAAGGAAGGCTCGCCTGCAAGCTCGACCCCTCCCTGGGGTTGTTGCAGTCATTCGTGGAGCTCAACAATCGGGTGCTGTCCAGTTTCTCCGATGAGGAGCGGCAACGGATCGGTATTCATACCTGTCCCGGCGGTGACATCGACTCGACGCACAGCGCTGATGTCGACTACGCCGAGCTGTTGCCGTCACTGTTCGGGGTGAACGTGGGGAACTTCTATATTCAGCTTGCTTCAGAGGCCAATCGACCAAGAGTGCTGGACATCATCGCCAAGCACTCTCGTCCGGATCAGCGAATCTTCATCGGTGTGACTGATCCCATCAATCCGAACGTGGAGACGGTGGAGGAGGTAAAGGAGCGCGTGCCGAGGCGGCCGAATTTGTTCCGGTCGAGCGGCTTGGCACGACGGACGACTGTGGGTTCTCGCCTTTCGGAGACGACACCTCGACCGCCCGGGAGACCGCCTTCGCCAAGATCCGGGCTCGGGTTGAAGGCACGGCAGCCGCGGCTCAAATGCTGGGCGTCTGAACCCGCTCAATCTCTGCCCAGTCAATTGATTTATGGCGGTCCAGACGCCGATCGGCCGAGGGCATCGGGTATTTCAGGCCGTTCCCGCAGTTGAACAGCATGACCCGGTCGTTGCGGTCGATTCGGCCTTCAGCTAAAGATTGCCGGTAGGCCGCATAGGTAGCAGCCCCTTCCGGGCAGAGGAGGAGACCGTCGAGGGCGGGAACCCGTTCTTGGGCTGCGGCGATCTCCTCGTCGGTGACGGCGATGGCGAAGCCACGACTCTCCCGGATTGCCTCCAGGATGAGGAAGTCGCCGATGGCGGCCGGGACCCGTATACCGGCGGCAATGGTGTGGGCGTCCCCCCAGTACTCAGCGTGGTCGTCTCCGGCGTCGAACGCGCGAACGATCGGAGCGCACCCGGTCGACTGGACCGCGACCATTCGGGGTAGCGGCTCGTGCAACCAGCCGATCTTCGACCAGTTCCCGAAATGCCTTCCACATGCCGATCAAACCCGTCCCGCCACCGGTCGGATAGAAGATGACGTCCGGGGTGGTCCAGCCGAGTTGCTCGGCCAGTTCGAGACCCATCGTCTTCTTGCCCTCGATCCGGTAAGGCTCCTTGAGTGTTGAGAAATCGAACCATCCCATGGGGTCTTGACCTTGACCGACGATCTTTCCGCAGTCGTTGATGAGGCCGTTCACCCGCCAAACGTTGGCTCCTTGCAGCGCAATCTCGCGAACGTTCACCTCGGGTGTGTCATCCGGACAGAACACGAAGGTCTCGATTCCTGCCCGACTGCCATAAGCGGCCAGCGCTGCACCGGCATTGCCATTGGTGGGCATCGCCAGCCGGGTGAGCCCCAGTTCCTTCGCCATAGAGACGGCCAAGGCCAGTCCGCGTGCCTTGAACGAACCCGTCGGTAGGCGTCCCTCGTCCTTGACCAGCACCTGCGCACTGCCGGTCTCCTTTTCGACCCGGTGGAGGGGAACCAGAGGGGTCATCGACTCGCCGAGCGACACAATGTTGGAGGTCTGCCGGACGGGGAGAAACTCCCGGTATCTCCACAAATCGGGTGGTCGGGTGGCCAAGGCCTCCTGATCCACGCTGGCGGCCACCGCCTCGAGGTCATAACGGACCAGCAGCGGCTTCCCGGCGTCGGACAAGCCCTGGACCTGATCGGCTGGATGGTGCTCGCCGGTGGCGGAGCACTCCAGGTGGGTTACGAAGGTGGGGTGATCGTCGGTGAGATTGCGCGAATGAGTCATGCCACCGAGTGTAGGTCGGCCGGATTTGCCGTTCCCTGGGCCCTAGGCGGGTGCTGTGTGCGACAATCCGGTCCATGCATGAAACTGCCGAGGATCTGAAAAACCTGCAGCTCCTTCTCAATCGCTCCTACGACCGGGCCGGTTCTCACTTCCGCGATGTAGTGACACCCGACCGGAGGGTGGGCGCAGCCGATCTCATCGAACTCTTGGCCGGTGTGCAGGTCCTGGTCGTATCCACCGTGACCGCCGATGGGCGTCCGCTCACCGGCGCCGTCGATGGTTTGTTCTATCGAGCCCGCTTCTGGTTTGGATCTTCGCCCGATTCGGTTCGGATGCGGCACGTTGGCGGCCGCCCTCAGGTGAGCGCCACCCACACCCGCGGCGAGAACCTGGCCGTTACCGTGCATGGCACGGCGACAATTGTCGACCTGGACGATCCACTCCAAGCAGGGTTCCGGGCCTTCTGTGTTGAGACCTACGGCGCAGACTGGAACGACTGGGGCGCATCAGCCGTCTACGCCCGAATCGAACCGGAGAGGATGTTCGCCTTCGGCTTCCCGGCCGACCCTCCTCCTGAGGAACACTCCTAGGGGAGAGGATGGGAGCGAACCGATCCCGAGCGACGTTGGCGGGTATGAAGCTCAGCTCAAAGAGCTGACGTAGTCGCAGGTTGCAGGTTCCACGTTCCTGCTACCTGAAACCTGTCACCTGAAACCTGGCTCAGTGCCCCATCTGCTCGGGGTTGATCGCAAACATCGTTTCCTTGCCTGCGGTGATCGGTCCCAGCAACGCAGTGCCGAGTGGCAACAACTGTTCGGCATAGAAACGGGCGGTGACGATCTTGGCCTCCAAGAACTCCTTGTCGGCTGATCCTTCCTCGAGCAACCGGGAAGCTGCTCAGAGCCGACTTGGCGAGGAAGAAACCTCCGGCCACCGTTCCCAACATGCGTAGATAGGGGGTGGCGCCGGCCGCGGCCTGATTCGGATCTTGCATGCCGTTCATCGCCAGCCACCCGGTAGCTTGCTCCAGGGCGCCGACTCCGTCGCTCAGCATGGCCCGCATCGAACTGAACCGATCTCCGGCCGCGGCCAACTCGGCATCAATGGCTTTCATTTTGGCGATGAAGCCCATGATGGCAACGCCCCCACCCGCGGGGAGTTTGCGTCCGATCAGATCCAGGGCCTGGATGCCGTTGGTGCCTTCGTAGATGGCGCCGATTCGAGCATCCCGGTAGAGCTGGGGTATCCCGCTCTCTTCGATGTATCCCATGCCGCCGTAGACCTGGATGGCCATCGAGGTGACCTCATTCCCTAGGTCGGTGGCCCAGGCCTTGGAGACGGGGGTGAGCAGATCCGCATAGAGACCGAACCGGGTGCGGGTCTCCTCGTCGGGATGTTTCTTGGCGATGTCCAGTGCGTAGGCATTCTCGAGCACGAACGCCCGCATGGCTTCCACTTGAGCCTTCATCGTCATGAGCATCCGGCGGATGTCGGCATGCCCGATAATCGGCGTGACTTCGCCCGGGGGAGTTCCCAGCGGTTTGCCCTGGATTCGTTCTTGCGAGTACGCCAGGGCGTTTTGGTAGGCGAGCTCGCCGATGGCGACGCCGCTCAACCCCACGGCCAACCGGGCGTTGTTCATCATCGTGAACATGTATCGCATGCCCTTGTGCTCTTCGCCGACGAGGTAGCCGACCGATCCTTCTTCCGAATCGCCAAACGAAAGAACCGCGGTGGGACTGGCCTTGATGCCCATCTTGTGTTCCAGCGAGACGGTGTTGACGTCGTTGAACTCTCCAACCGACCCGTCTTCGTTGATCAGGTATTTGGGTACGACAAAGAGACTGATGCCTTTGGTGCCCGGAGGCGAGTCCGGGGTCCGAGCCAGGACCAGGTGGATGATGTTGTCGGTGAGATCGTGGTCGCCGAAACTAATGAAGGTCTTGGTCCCCTTGATCCGCCAGGTCCCATCGTCGGCAGGGATCGCCTTGCTGGTCAGGGCGCCCACGTCTGAGCCGGCTTGGGCTTCGGTCAAGCACATTGTTCCCGCCCACTCGCCGGTGATCAAACGCCGAACGTAGGTCTCCTTCAGCTCTTCG
The DNA here is from genome assembly GCA_963823915.1 of uncultured Actinomycetota bacterium. Classification (GTDB taxonomy): domain Bacteria; phylum Actinomycetota; class Acidimicrobiia; order Spongiisociales; family UBA4744; genus UBA4744. The sequence goes on along the minus strand of CAWGNJ010000002.1, from coordinate 46,766 downwards.
GAGCCATGCTCGAGCAGCGCATCCAGGGCCCCCTGGGTGAGACCCGGCGCCATGGCGAGGCTGGGGTTGGTGGCGTTGATCATCTCGCCGACCGCAGTGACGATGGTGGCCGGCATGTTGCCGCCCCCATACTCTTCGGGGAACGGGATTCCGAGCCACCCGCCCTGCACCATCTGCTCATAGGCGTCCTTGAACCCCTCAGGGGTCACGACGACGCCGTCCTTGAGGTGCGATCCTTCGATATCGCCCGTGCGGTTTAGCGGAAACCAGACTTCAGCCAAGAACTTGCCGGCCTCATCGAGGATGGCGTCGACGAAATCTGCCTCGACATGCTCAAAACCGGGCAACGCAGCTAGACCGTCAAGTCCGATCAGGTTGTGTAGCACGAACCGCAAGTCCTTCAGAGGGGGTGCATAGATGGTCATTGGTCCCTTCCTTTGATCAGATACGACTGGTTGATCTCACAGGGGTGGCTCGCCGGAGGTCGGTGGGGTGCCCCTTCGACGAGGGGGCGGGCGTGCGGACCCGCATCCTTTGCCATATCGGCGACAACAAACAGGCGTGGATAGCTTGCCACAGTTCGCATTTTCCGTCATTTTGCTTGCAATTGCAAACCCCTCACTCAGCAACGAATCTTCCCGAAGTTCCCTCTGAGCTAATTGGGGGCGCTCTCCGGTTGTCCGGCGCTAACTTTCTGTCGAGTCTGTTGAGTTATGCCGTGCAGCCTGCGGTGGGTGGCACGTATTGCCCAACGGTCTTCTAGGTTGAGGAAGATCGATGATCCCTGTCCGAAGATATTGGAATCTCCTGGTGGACTACTTGCGGCCTCACTGGCCGCGGGTGGTGCTGCTGGCCGCGCTCTTGTTCACCGGGATCGCCTTCCAACTGATCAATCCGCAGATTGTCAGATCCTTCATTGATCAAGCCATCGAGGGAGCCGAACGGGCAGATCTGGTGCGTCTGGCGCTGATCTTTGCAGTGCTGGCGGTCGGACATCAGGCGTTGTCGGTCTTCGCCACCTACCTGGCCGAGAACATCGGATGGACGGCAACCAACGAGCTGCGCGGCGACTTGGCCGAACACTGTTTGCGACTCGACATGGGATTCCACAAGACCCGCACACCGGGGGAGATGATCGAGCGGGTCGATGGGGACGTGACTGCGCTGTCGAATTTCTTCGGTCAGTTCGTGATCCACGTGCTCGGCAACCTGGTGTTGCTGGTGGGGATCCTTCTCCTGCTCTTTCGGGAGAACCTCCTCGTCGGGGCGGGGGTCACCGTGTTCGCGGCGGCAGCCCTGGTCGCGATGGTGGGAATCCAGAACGTGGCCCTGCCCTGGTGGAAAAGGGTTCGGCAACGTAGCGCCGAATTCTATGGATTCCTGGGTGAGCAACTGGGTGGAACCGAGGACATCCGCTCGAACGGTGCCACGGCCTTTTTCCTCCGCCGATTCACTGAGCACCTCCGGGCCTGGTTGCCGGACAAGGTGCGGGGATTCATGGGCTGGGCGGTGTTGTGGTCCACCAATATCGTTGTGTTCGCCGTCGGCACGTCGTTGGTCTACTGGCTGGGATCCCGGTTGTTTGGCGACGGGACGCTGACGATCGGTTCGGTGTACCTGGTCTTCACATACACCGAATTGCTTCGCCAACCGCTTGACCGTATCCGTCATCAGATGGAAGACCTCCAAAAGGCTGGGGCCGGGATGGCCCGGGTTGAAGAGCTCCTGGCCATGTCTTCGCGGCTCGAGTCACACGGGGGCTCTTTCCTACAGTCCGGTTCCCTGGAAGTCGAGTTTGATGCCGTTACCTTCGCCTATCAGGACGGGGATGAAGACGTTGGCGAAGTGGTTCTAGACGATGTGTCCTTTCGTGTGACCGCCGGTCGGGTGGTCGGCGTACTGGGGCGGACCGGTAGCGGCAAAACGACCCTCGCCCGTCTGCTGACCCGGCTTTACGATCCCATCGCGGGACGGGTGATGCTCGGGGGACTCTCCGCCCGCAACACCGATACCGACGATCTCCGCCATCGGGTGGGCATGGTCACCCAGGACGTCCAGCTGTTCCGCGCGAACGTGCGCGACAATCTGACCTTCTTCGACCCCGAGTCCTCCGACGACGCCATCATGGCGGTTCTCCTGGATCTGGGCCTGGCGGATTGGGTGTACTCATTGGAGGACGGCCTCGACACCAAATTGGAGTCCGGCAGTGGAGGGCTGTCGGCGGGGGAAGCCCAGCTCCTGGCCTTTACCCGCATCTTCCTCAAGGATCCGGGTTTGGTGATCCTCGACGAGGCGTCGTCACGGTTGGATCCGGCCACCGAACAGCTGATCGAACGAGCAGTGGACAAGCTGCTGATGGACAGGACGGGAATCATCATCGCCCACCGCTTGGCGACGGTCACCAGGGCCGACGATATCTTGATTCTCGATGGCGGTCGGGTGGTCGAGTTCGGCGAGCGGGTGGCGCTGGCTGCCGACCCGAACTCCCGGTTCTCCGGATTCCTCCGCGCCGGTATCGAGGAGGTGCTGGCATGACGACCCGCGCTCGTGCTTCCGTGCCGACCCTCAAGCTGATGATGGGGATGGTGCGGTTCGCTCCCTGGCGATACACAGGCAATGCAATCCTGTGGACCCTGGTGTGGGTCATGCCGGTGATCCCCGGTCTGATCAGCAAAGAGTTCTTCGATGGTCTGACCGGCGAAGAATCGGTCTCGTTCGGTGTGAACACCCTGATCGCCTTCATGGCTGCCTACGGGTTGGGCCGCGTGGCGGTGGTGGCTCTGGCAATGCTCAGCGATGTCCATTTCCGGTTTCGTATCGGTTCGTTGCTGCGGCGCAACATGATCGGACGCATTCTTGCCCTGCCCGGCGCCCGGGCGGTTCCGGATTCTCCCGGCGAAGCCATCAGCCGTTTCCGCGATGAAGTGGAACATGTCGAAGAGGCCGTCGACCTCACCGTCGACATGCTCGGAACGGTGGCCTTTTCGACGGTGGCGGTGATCGTGCTGGCCTCCATCAACGCCCGGATTACCTTGCTGGTCTTTGCCCCGCTGGTGTTGGTGATCTTGATTGCCGAGCGAGCCGGCACCCGGATTCGTGAGTACCGCCAGGCAGCCCGTGAAGCAACCGGCCAGGTGACGGGTGCCATCGGTGAGATGTACGGATCGGTCCAGTCGATCAAGGTGGCCGGGGCTGAAAGCCACATCATCGGCAACTTCCGAGTGCTCAACGACCGACGCCGCAAAGTAATGGTGCGCGATCGAGTCCTCAACTCGATCCTCGAATCCGTGTTCTGGAATACAGTCAATATCGGGACCGCCATCATCCTCGTGCTGGCGGCGGATGCGATGCAGACGAACGGTTCGGGTGCCGAGTTCACCGTCGGCGACTTTGCCCTCTTCGTGTATTTCCTGACATTTACGACCGACGCCGTCCATTTTGTCGGAATCTTCATCGCCCGCTTCCGGCAGGCCGGAGTGGCTTTCGAACGTATGGCCGAATTGCTGCAGGGCGCTCCGGCAGAGACATTGGTGACACCGCGGAATCTGGAGCTGCGAGGTGAACTGTCACCGGTGGCCCCACCCCCGGAGCGCGATTCGCTCGAGGTCCTCGAGGTGAATGACTTGTCGTATCGGTATCCCGGTTCCGATGCGGGCATCGACGGGATCAGCCTGCGTCTGCCCAGAGGGAGTTTCACAGTGGTGACCGGACGGATCGGATCCGGCAAGACCACCTTGCTGCGGACGCTGCTGGGACTCCTCGACGCCGATCGTGGTGGGGTGCTCTGGAACGGCCGCCTCGTGGACGATCCGGCCTCGTTCTTTGTGCCGCCACAGACCGCCTACACCCCCCAGATCCCGCGGTTGTTCTCAATGTCCCTGCGAGACAACCTGCTGATGGGGCTGGAGCGAACGGATGAGGAGTTATCGGTTGCCGTACGTTCGGCAGTGTTGGAGCCTGACTTGGCAGCTATGGCTGAAGGTCTTGATACCAAGGTCGGCCCTCTGGGCGTACGGTTGTCGGGTGGGCAGGTCCAGCGGACCGCCTCCGCCCGCATGTTCGTTCGCCGTCCCGAACTCTACGTATTCGATGATCTTTCGAGCGCTCTCGATGTGGAGACTGAGAAGATCCTCTGGGAGCGATTGTTCGCCGACTACGACCTTGCGACCAGCCTGGTGGTCTCCCACCGGCGTCCGGCCTTGCGGCGCGCCGACCAGATCATTGTGATGGACGAGGGGCGGATCGAATCGATCGGGACTCTGCAGCAACTCCTGACGACCAGCGGGGAACTTCAACGACTCTGGTCGGAGGAACCGGGGGATTAGGCAGCCATCAGCCCCCAGCCTCCAGCCTGAGTCGCTAGACAGGCGGGGGGGTGCCCTCGCTCTGGGCTTGTTTTCGGGTGGCTCGTTGGTTGGCCAGGGATCTGCGGAGGCCGATGATTGGGCCGATTCCCAGGGCCGAGATGACTGCTCCCACCAAGGCTGCCAAGGCGAAGCCGTCACCTATCGCGGCGGAGGTTTGCCCGGCGATACCGGCGGTGGAGCCGGTGAGCATGTTCTGGATTTGTTCAACGTCGCCGACCCGACGGGCCACGACCGTCAGAATCAGCGCGCCGCCGAGGGCGGGGCCGATCGCAAAGCCCTGGCTACGAGCGAACTGATGGGCCGCCGTCGCTCGGCCCAGGTTCTGGTCTTCGGTCGCTGCCCGCAAGAGGGTGAGACCGGCGTTGGTTGCCGAGCCCACCCCCGATCCGGCCAGGGTGAGCAGCATGAAGACGATCCACAAGGGTGCTTCTGCCGAAGCGGCCAACCACAGACCGACCAGGGCGGGGACCGTGGCGACGAAACCCCACATCGTGAGCGACGTCTCAGGTACCCGGTCCGCCAATCGGCCGGCGAGGTTGGCACCCAGGGTCCATCCCACGGTGAAGAAGAGAACCGACCAGGCTGTGAGAGCGGGGCCCGCTCCCCGGGCTCCTCGTACGTACAGCGGTACATACGTCTCGGCGGCAATCGCTCCAGCTAGGAGCAGGCCGATGCCGAGGGCTAGACCGAGGTAGGGCTGGCGGGCGAGGTGTTCGAGTCGCAGTACCGGAGAATCGGAACGTTTGGCGTGTCGCCAATACACGAGTCCGACAATCAGCAGCACAGCAACGGCGGCGGCCGACCAGGCGTCCAAGCGATCGACACCGACGACCATCGCCACGGAGAACACGGTCAGAAGGATCACTCCCCGCCAATCAAGTTTGACCTGACGTTCGCCTGCCGGTCCGGGTAGCACCCGCCAACCGGCGGCCAAAGCGAGCAAGCCCAGGGGAACGGACACCAGGAAGATCCAGCGCCAGTTGAGGGAGGTGAGGAGAGCAGCGGCTATGCCGGGGCCGGCCACTCCCATAGCCCCCCACACGGTGGCATTGGCCGCAAAAGCCCGGCTTACCAACCGGGCAGGGTAGACAAGGCCAACGGCGGCCAGGCCGACGGCCGAAATCAGGCCGGCACCGGCTCCTTGCACCACCCGCGCTCCGACCAGAAGAGTCATAGACGGGGCGGCAGCCGCTCCCACGCTGGCAATCACGAAGAGTCCTACGGCCCACCGGAAGATGATGCGCGCTCCGATTCCATCCACCAGCGGTCCGGCGATGACCGTCGTGACGCTGGAAGTCAATATGTACCCGGTTATGACCCAGGGCAGCAGGGCGACCCCGCCGAGATCGGCAGCTAGTTCCGGTATCGCCGCGGTGACGGCCAACGCTTCGAATGCGACCAGGGCGGTGGTAGTGAAGATCGCAATCGAGGCGGGCAGGAGCGGTCTGGATAGGACACCGAGGGGACGTTCATTCACCGGAGCAGCATACGCCTGTCGTGGTGGATCTCCCCGAGCAGCCTGTCTCTGCGAAACTGGTTCCATGTTCACTACTGCGGATCTCAGCGACAAGCACGGCGAGGCGATTCGGATAGCCGAGCCCCTGTTTCAAGACTACGGGCTCCGCAAGGCCTTCTCGGGTCAGATCTCGACCGTGGTGGCGCCGGGTGACAACTCGCTGGTAGCAGCGGCCATCGAGGAGACCGGGCAAGGCCGGGTGCTGGTGGTGGACAACGCCGCCAAGATGGATTGCGCACTGCTGGGCGACCGGTTGGCGTTCCTGGCGTACGAACACAACTGGTCAGGGGTGGTCGTCAACGGATGTGTGCGCGATTCGGCTGAACTGGAGTCAATCGACATCGGTATCAAGGCGATTGGGACGTTCCCGCGCCGCAGTCTCCAATCGGGTGGCGGACGACGCGACGTTCCGGTGACCTTCGCCGGATTGGTCTTTCGACCGGGTGACTGGCTGTATGCGGACGAAGACGGGATCGTGGTTGCCAAAGCCAAGCTGGTCTGATCAGCCCTGTCCGGGAGTCCGCCACTCGTCCAGAGTGTTCTCTATCTGGTCGCGCATAGTCTCCAACACCCGGCGCCGATCCTCGTCCGGACTACGGGGGATCGGATCACCCAATCGAACCCGGACCCGGGTACCAAACGGGATTGGGTACCCCTTGTGGCGAAGCAGTTTCCACGATCCGTCAATCGTGGCGGTGACCAACTCCAGATCGGGCGCTGCGTCCATCAGTTCTAGCGCCCCTCCAAACTTGAACCGCTTGAGCCGTCCGTCCCGCGAGCGGGTTCCTTCCGGGTAGATGACCACCGCGACATTACGTTGTTGGGCGGCTTCGCCGAGTTCGCGGATTGCCCGTTTGGCCTGTTCAGGATCGCCTCGATCGATCAGGGCGTTGCCACCGTGGGTCAGATTGAACGAGATGCTGGGTAGCCATTTCCCGAGTTCCCGTTTGGAGACGTACTTGGGGTAGTTGCTGAACAGCAGACCCCCAAATATGGGAATGTCGATCAGGCTTTGGTGATTCGAGATGATCAAATAACCCGTGCGGGGTTTGATTTCCGCCGACCGCTCAACGTTCAACCTGGTACCGCAGATTCGGAAGACCCACAGCAATACCTGCTGCATTATCCCCATGGTTATCTCCATGGGTCGCAGACCGAAGAGGCGGGCCACCCGGGCGATCGGCTCGAAGATCGCCAGGGTCAACCCAAAGGCGATCAGGAAAGGGACGGTGAAAACCCAGTCGATAACGCGCTTCATGAGGTCCGCTGCCAGCCTTGGGAATGCCGCCGGTGTTTGGGCGCATCGAAGTCGGTGGTCCGCAGGAATTCGTCGATGTCCGGTATCGCCAGGAAGTCACCGTACGAGCCGAACTCCGAGCCCGACGGAATGGTCAAGGTCCCGTCCGGGAAGACCATGACGTAGAGCTTGTCGAGCGTCTCGTGGCTCAGCCAGTTGATCTGGTAGGGATGCTCGCTTTGAGTGACTTGGTCGCGGAGATCCCGGAATTCCGTGTCTGTGACAACTAGTTGTTCCCAATCGATATCTGCAGCCATGGACCGGGGGAACGCCTGGAAGACGTTGTAGAACAATCGGTTGCGGAGGCGGGTTGCCCACCGATCGAGCAAGGCCGCGATGTTCACAACGTCGCCAAGATTGTGCCGGGTGACCGGGGTGGCCACCTTCAGGTCGATCTTGGGATAGCCGGCCAAGAGATCCAACGCCGCCATCACTGCCACGAAGTGCCCCTCCTTCTTTGTGCGACTGGAGATCTTCTCCGACGCTCCGTCCAGGGGAAGCGAGATGAGATCGATGAACCGTGCGTGCTCGGCCAGGAAGGACTCGGTCAGCTCGTCTCCGGTAGTGGACAGGGCAACCTCGAGACCTTGGTTCTTGGCGGTCCGAATCAGCAGCCCGATATCGGTTCGTTTCAGGGGGTCCCCGCCGGTGAACACAATGCGACGGGCAGGTCCGGCCGCGATCCGCTCCACGATCTCCAAGGCCGTCGCGGTATCGACGGCCTCGATGTCCTGGGGTCCCCAGCAGTAGGGGCACTCCTGATTGCACTCGCAGGTGACGTGAAAATCGATCGTGGCAACTTCTGGCATAACCCGCTCCGGTGGTTTGCTCACTGTACCGATCGGACGAGGCGTTTTGCCACGTTGGACAAGCTTGGAGCGCTTAGTATTTTTTGGCCATCCGTCCAGCAGGGTGGTTCCGTACCACGAGCGAGTAACCGGGAGAGAAACCAATGGCTTCGACTGTAGAAGTAACCGACGTCGCGTTTGCGCGTCTCAAGAGATACAACTGGATCATGGGCGCCCTCCACGCAATGCAGGGCGCCGCGGTGGTGGCTCTGGCTACCGATTTCACGTTGCCGGTGACGGCGTCCTTTCTCGAAGGTCCTCCGGGAACCCCGGCGGCGGCACCCTCCACCCTCTTCGATCTCTCGATTGCCTGGGGAGTTGCGGCCTTCCTCTTCCTTTCGGCCTTCTTCCACTTCCTGATTGCCAGTGTGGGAGCCAATCGGTATCGGGATCAGCTGTCGCGAGGTCAGAACCAGTTCCGCTGGATCGAGTACTCGCTGTCCTCATCGATCATGATCGTCTTGATCGCCATGATTACCGGTATCGGCAATATTGCGGCACTCGTCGCGATCTTCGGGGTCAATGCCGGGATGATCTTCTTCGGGTCGGTACAGGAGCGGTATGAGGAACCCGGCGGTTCGCTGTGGCCCTTCTGGATGGGCAGCGCGCTGGGAATCGTCCCGTGGATCGCCATCGGTGTGTATCTGGTTTCGCCGGGCAGCGAAGCCCAGCCACCCGGCTTCGTCTACGGCATCTTCTTCTCGCTGTTCGTGTTTTTCAACAGCTTCGCCTTCACCCAGTGGGCCCAGTACAAGCAAGTTCGCCGCTGGAAGAACTATCTGTCAGGCGAACGGACCTACATATTGCTCAGCCTGCTCGCCAAGTCGGCCCTGGCTTGGCAAGTGTTCGGCGGCACTCTGGTCCCCCCGGCTTGAGAGATTTGGCGGGTATTCGAACCGTTGATGGACAGGGCTCCCGGATCTCCGCACTAGCGTGAGCTCACACGACCGGGAGCCCCGTCTTGGAGAACATCCCTTGGGCCGCCCTGGCGCCGGTCCTGGCGCTGTTGGCCGCCTTTGTTGTCTATTGCCTTGTTGATCTAACCCGATCGGAAGTGCAACATCTTCCCAAGTGGGGATGGGCGATCGTCTGTGTGATCTCTGTACCGTTGGGCGGAATCGTCTACCTCACGATGGGCCGGAAACCGCGGGCCTGATGATCGTCAGCACCCACCAGCTACGGAAGCACTACGGGTCAACCGTGGCTTTGCGCGATATTGAGCTGCGAGTGCCAAAAGGGTCTGTGTACGGCCTGGTCGGACCAAACGGGGCGGGCAAGACCACTTTGCTGGGGGTCCTCGCCGGGCTTCGCACTCCGTCGGCCGGTTCGGTCGAGATCGATGCCGACTGGACCAAGGTGGCAGTTCTCCCGGATACTCCGCAGTTCGATCCCTGGCTGACGGGAAGAGAAGTTGTCGACCTGGCTCGCGCCTTGGTGGATTCTCAAGTGCCGACCAGCCGGGTCGACGAAGTACTTGAACAGGCCGGTCTAGCCGATGCCGCCCACCGCACCGTGGGTGGCTATTCGCGAGGGATGCTGCAGCGCCTCGGCGTTGCCTCGACTGTGGTCGGCCGTCCGTCGTTGCTGATGCTCGACGAGCCGTCCTCGGCGCTCGACCCGGCCGGGCGCCGGGAGGTACTTGACCTGGTCTCCCGATTGCGCGGCGAGGCGACGGTGATCTTCAGCAGCCACATCCTGGGCGACGTGCAAGAGGTGTGCGACACCGTCGGTATCTTGCGGACCGGTGTGTTGTTGTTCCAGGGACCTCTCAGTGGGCTGCTGGTGGGAACGGCCGTTCCTACCTACCTGCTGCGCGTCCGACCTCCCAGCGACGCGGCCGTTGCGGCCCTGCGCAAGGCCCGTTGGGTGCGGTCGGTGGAGAGCATCAGCCCGGAGGAAGTGCGGATGTCGGTCGCCTCGACCGAGGACGTCGAGACCCACCTTGCCGCGGCCCTGGCGGCCACCGGGGTTCGCATTGTGTCATTTGGCCCGGAGGCCGCTTCCCTCGAGCAGGTGTTCCTGGAGCTCACCTCATGAACCTCTGGAGGTTGGAATGGCTCCGGTTGGTGCGAACCAGACGTTGGATCGCGCTGGTGGGGATTTACGTGTTCTTCGGGTTGGTTGGGCCACTGTCTGCCCGGTATCTGGCCGAAATCGTCGAACGGTTTGGTGGTGGGGTCGAGGTTACGTTTCCGCCTCCCGTTCCGGCCGATGGGATGATTCAGTACGTCTCTAACGTCTCGCAACTCGGACTATTGGTGGCCGTTGTGGTTGCGGCCGGTTCGCTGGCCTTTGATGCCAAGCCGGAGATGGGCGTATTCCTGCGGACTCGAGTCGAGCGGGTTTGGGACATTCTTATCCCGCGGCTCACCGTCACCTTCGTCGCCGTAGGGCTGTCTTTTGTCCTGGGTGCCCTGGCCGCCTGGTACGAAACCGTCGTGCTGATCGGAAGCCTTCCGGTAGCCGGAACCTTGGCCGGTATCGCCTACGGATTGCTGTACCTGGCTTTGGTGGTGGCCTTGGTGGCGGCAGCCGGGAGCCGCTCGAAGAACGTTCTGGGAACCGTCCTGGTCACCTTCGTTGTGTTGCTGATCATGCCCATCATTGGGATAGTCGAAGCCATTGGTCGGTGGCTGCCCAGTCACCTGGTAGGTGCCTTGTCGGGTATCCCCGGAGGGGTCGAGATCAACGAGTACCTACCGGCGACAGGCGTGACGCTGATCTTGATAGGGGCTTTCCTCTGGTTGGCGGTCCGGTGGTCTGAGGCTCGCGAGCTTTAGTGCCCCGACCGGCCTATCGCTTCCAAGTGCGGACCGCCGCCTCCAGCTCCTGGATCCTCTGCGAGCCGATGAGGACTTTTGTCCCGTCGTTGAGCAGCACTTGCAGACCTTCGTTGCCGCCGGCGATGTAGGCCTTGCCTTCCCGCCCCCAGCGAATGCCCCACCCGCCATAATCGCGGATCGGGTGATAGGTCTTGGTCTGGTACGAGGCAATGGCTTCGTAGGGGAAAGCCTTCCATCCGAACGGGAAAAACCGGACGTGGACACCGTCCGAGCGGACCTCGGTGATCAATCGAGCCGACAAGACCAGGGCGGCCAGGGCGACCATCAGGATGGTGACAGTCGCTCCGGTGAGGAGCAAGCCGTTGTCGGACATCGGGTTGTCGCCCCACGGCGTTCCCTCGATCAGCTGCACGTAGATGCCGTATCCGAATAGTCCGATGGTGCCGGCCGCGGAGATGAGCATCAGTGCCCACAACCACCATTGTCGAAATCCCTGGGTCTCACGAAAACTTGCCGACATTCCCTCCATATCCTCAGGATATCTGAGTTCCCGCCGGCGATCATTTGACGGTTGATAACGATATTCAATAGTATGAAAAGGTCGATAGTTGGAGTCAATAGTGCTGGTGCGGGTTGAGACAACCGAACTCTCCGCTCTGGCTCGGACCTTGCGGATCCTCGATGGGGAATTCGCTCGGGTGGCGACGGCGGCTTCCCCGGTTTTCACGGCGGGACACCCCAACGAAGCGATCTCCTTGCTGTCCTTCCTGCGTGGCTCCTCGTCCTGGGCGCTCGACTGGGCCGACAATCTGGAATGGCGGGTGGACTTGGTGCGCATCGCCGATCTGGTAGCACTGGGACGGGTTCCGTCCTTTTCCATCCCGGGCCCGCCGGGGGAGATCGTCGAATTCGTCGTTGGCGAAGATGTCGAGAAGGAGAGCTGGGAAGCCGACTTTGCGGTGTGGAGGATGGCCAACGCCCGGGAGGCATTCTTGCGCCGATTGGAGGTCGGCCGCGAATCGAGGCGTCTCGTCGAGGCGTATATGTCGGTGGGCAATCGCGAGGATCTGGTTGCGTTTGTCGAGTCCTTGGAACAACTCTCCGGCGAAATTGACCTACTGGCAGCCTTCTTCGGTCGGCTGGGATCCGAGGAGACCGCCCGCATTGCCTACCTCGTGCTCAGCGAGACCCACAGGATGGATCGCAACGAAGCCGCCGGGATCATGGCCGTCTTTGCGGGGGCCCTGGCCGCGGTCGTTCGAGCGCGGCGGGTCGGTGAGGACTTCATTCGGGAGTTCATCGACTACGACGGCTGGACCCTTGCTCAGTTCCTGATCCACGCGCAGTTCGATGAGGAGGTCGTCATTGATGCGACCCGGGCGATGTTGTCGCTTGACGGGCGCACCAACCACCGGGGTCCCTTGTATCACTATGGATGGGAGTCAATCGGTGAATCGGAGGAGAGCTTTCGCCCCCAGCGAGTGGCCCTGGTGGCGCTCGCGGCCAATCCGGGCGCCGCGCTGCGAGTGATGGGCGAGCTGTACCAGACCGAATGGGGGCCGGACGGCCTGGACGGTGTGTGGTCGGACGAATTCGCTCTCGCCCTCGAGTCGGCCCTGGCTTACGACGACGCCCTGCGAACCAATCGACTGGCGCTGTCCGCCATCGTCAACACCGGCGAGACCGGCCGGGTGTCCGACCAGACGGCGTTGGTCTTGGTCGACGTCTACGAACGGCATCTTGATGCTTTCGCAGCTGCGGCCGAACTCGAACTGAGAGGGCCGGACGCTCATGCCTGGAGTGGCGGTATCACGATCCCCAAAGAAACCGCCTGGCGATTCCTCGCCGTTCTCTTCGACCATGATGTCGCAGTCGGCCCGATCCAGGACGCCACAGCGCCCTATCTGGCTGGGCGGGCCTCCGAGGGGGTGCTCGGCGATGGTCTCGATTGGGCGGGAGACGTTGGCGCCCTCACCCAACTCATCTATGACGCCCACGCCGCCAGCGTGCTGGGCGAGGCGCAGAGAAACGATGCCACCGAAGCCTTTCTGCACGGTCTTCTCAACAAGGCGGTGGCTGTGGTGGCTTTGCCGGGGGGCCCCGCCACCAAGTTCGCCAAGAGCGTCGTGGTCGACCAGCTGTTCCGTTCGATGGACGACGACTACGCCGGTGTGGCTCTGGATGAGATCACGGGGATGCGCCAAGCCCAACTCGAGTTCGAGACATTGCTGCTTGCCAATGCGTACCACGAAGCGGGTCTCACCGACCCGGACTTGATAGCCGGGGCGGTCGCCCGGGCCGAGCAGAGGTACCAGGGGAGGTCGGCGGACTTCATTGATTCAGGCGGGCATCTGATGCAAATCGACGATCTTGATCAAGCCCAACTCGCCGCTCTGGACGAGTGGATCAACGGCCAGGAGGAGCTGTGGCGTGAGGCCGCCACGGAAATCGCCCGGACTGCCCGGACGGTGACGGTCGTCACTCAGAACTCGAACGTGCGAACGCCCTAGCGGTCGGTTCGGGCGCGAGAAGACCCGGAGACACTTCATCGTTTCCGATGCCGCGATAGGACCAAATCGCGGGTCTCCAGGTCTCGGTGGTCCGGTTTGAGTCGCCACCTATCCCTTGCGGGAAGGCGACGCAATGGCCGCCTTAGCGTCCGGCCACCTCCAGAGTCCTACAAGAACATTCAGACAATGCGGACCACCTCCTTTCTCTGGTGGGGGCAGTTTTGCACATACTCCGCGCAAACGAAACGAATTTTTGGCGGACGTCTCGAGATCGAGCGAACCTCAGTGCAATTGCAGCCCCGCCACCCATCCGGCGGTGGCTTCCAGAGCGGCGTGTCGAGTGAGGTCGACCTGCATGGGGGTGACCGAAACCCGCCGGTGGGCAACGGCGAAGAAGTCGGTACCGTCGCCGGCATCCTCTTCCGGTCCGGCCGGCCCCACCCAGAAGATGGTGCGCCCGCGCGGGTCTTTGGTCCGGATCACGCCTTCGGCCTTGTGCCGGTGACCGAGGCGGGTTACCTCGATGCCTTCGAGGTCCTCAAACGGGATGTCCGGGACGTTAACGTTGAGGATGGTGTCCGTGGGGATGGGGCTGTCAGAGATGCCCCTGAGTAGTACCCGAGCCACTCGGGCGGCAGTGGCGAAGTGGCGGCCACCGTCGAGAACCAGAGAGATGGCGATGGCCGGGAGCCCGAGAAACCGCCCTTCCATCGCCGCCGCCACCGTCCCCGAATAGATGACATCATCGCCCAGATTGGCCCCAGCATTGACGCCCGAGACAACCACGTCCGGCTCCTCGGTGAGCAGACCCGTGAGGGCCAGGTGAACGCAATCTGTCGGTGTCCCGTCGACGAAGTAACCACCGTCAATGCGGGTGGCCCGGATCGGATTGTCGAGTGTCAAGGAATTGCTGGCCCCACTGCGATTGCGCTCCGGGGCCACGATGGTGACCTCACCGAAATCGGCCAGTTCTCCGGCGAGGGCAACAATGCCACGGGCGCGGTAACCGTCGTCGTTGCTGATCAGGATTTTCACGGCCCCAGCGTATCGCGCCGAAGGCCTTGCGTTCTTGAGTGAGAAACCTGCGCATGGCGCGACGAACTCACTCCAGCAAGGAGGGACGGCTACGGTTTGCTATCGCCTGGATCGAGAGGTGCCCACGATGCCGAAACCGGAATCGCTGCCCTGGACGGAAAACGATGATGCCAATCACCTCCTGGCCGAGAGCCCGTTGGCACTGGTGTTGGGGATGATGCTCGACCAACAGTTTCCGATGGAGCGCGCCTTTCTCGGACCTCACCTGTTGAGAGAAAGGTTGGGTAGGGACCTCGATTCGGCGGAGATCGCCGCTTTGGATCCCGACCGACTGGTTGAGGTCTTCCGGGGTCCGCCGGCGATCCATCGGTACCCGGGCTCGATGGCCCAGCGAGCGCAGGCGTTATGTGCGTTCGTGGTCGAAAGGTACGACGGTGACGTCGCTCGCCTCTGGACAGAGGCGGCCGATGGCTCCGAGTTGCTCAAACGGCTGCAAGAACTCCCCGGGTACGGCCAGGAGAAATCGAGGATCTTGGTGGGGATCCTTGGCAAGCGCATGGGCATCCAACCGGTTGATTGGGAAGAACAGGCTGCCGATTGGCCGTCGATCGCCGACGTCGCTGCCTGGGACGACATCTTTGAGCTTCGGGAGAAGAAGCGTTTGATGAAAGATGCCAAGCAAGCGAAGAAGTGACGATCGTCACATAGGTAAATCCCATTCCGGGCGTCGATTACCGTCGCAATATGACCTAGATCGACGCCAGCACGGTTTTAGACCCCGTACCAGCGGAGTACCCGCAACGCCCGCAGGGTGTTCCACCGGCTCGGCTCGCCGGTCTTCTCCATCTTGAAGTGTTCCCGACCTGAATGGTGGTTCTGCAGCTTCCATCTTCCATCTTTGGTGCGCTTGGATTGGAGCAGATCGATGGCCTCGGAGGCTCGTTCGTCCTGGGTAACTCCGGCATCCTGGAGGTAGTCGAGGCCGCGCAGAACGTCGTAGTGCCAGCGGGGCGGGAATGAGAACCTGGTCCAGCTGGAGCGGATGATTTCTCCAGTGGTCAGCGACCGCATCAAGTGCCGGTCCAAGAGGTAGTCCTCTCCTCGGCGCCGGGCGGTCTGGATCTTCCGGATGAATCCGGACGGGCGGGTACGCTCGTATTCGAGCAATCCTTCGAGCACCAGGATCGTGGTGTTGAACGACGAGCGGGTCGACCCGAACCGAGTCTCACAATTCCACCCGCCATCCTCCAACTGCTGATCAAGCAGCCAATCGACCATGGGGCGATGATGTCCTTCGAACCCCCCGAAATACGATGCCAAGGCCAAAGTCATTCCGGTGACGCAGGTCTCTGCATCCACTGAAACGAAATAGCCGACCCCGCCGTCGTACCACTCCGCTCGTCCCTCGAGGGTCTCAAGCCCGCGCTGGACTGCCGGGATCTTGGGGTCGATCCCCAGATAGCGGAGCAACCGCAAGGTATAGGTGGTCGAGATCCATTTGGGCGAATAGTGCCCGCCGCCCCACTTGCCATCAGGATCCTGCACACTCAGCAAGCGGGCGCCCCATCCGGTCGTGGCCACCCGGGCCCGCTCGGCCGCCACCTCGCGGGCAGGAGCGCCGGTCAGATCGCGCAAGACCTGCCACCGGATCGAAGGGTCGCCCTCGAGCAACCAGGCCATCACATCCATGCTGCAAAACTAGCCACCCGTCCGGATGGTCGGCCGGTGGGCTATGCCCAGTGGAACTCGGGAATACCCAGGTTCGCCTCTCCGGGTATGCCGTATCTGATCAAGGTGAAGCACAACACTGCCGCCGGCAGCGGGACGGGGTGGTGGGCCGACATGGAACTGGACCGGAAGGTAGCGACGGTGGTCTCATGCTCTCGCAGCGTCCAGACATCCTTGCTGCGCCGGGTGTCGCCCGCCGGAAAGAAGCGATAGGCGAAGTCGCGGCCGGTGATGCGATAAGAGCGTTTCCCATGGGGCGAGCCGACGACCAGCTTGCCGCCCTCACCGAGCATGGCAGGCTCGATGTAGGGACCGGCTTCGACAGCCGCGACTCGTGATTTGAGGCCGTCGGGTAGCTCAACTCGTTGTCCACGGCCGAAGAAGACCCGGAACCATCCTCTCCTCCCCAGGCGGGCAAGAACCACCCCCTCTTCCGTGCCGTCCTCGTGGACGAGGACATAGACCGGAAAAGCCAGCCGCCCGATGCGCCGAATCGATGCTGAGCCGAGGATGTTTTCCATCCTGGAAACACTAGGGATCTGTCACACGATGAGAGGATCTCGCTAGAACTCGGTACCGGCCAGGTCGTTGAGGGCATCCCACAGTCCCTGGCGGTCGGTCGGGGCTTCAATTGTGCTCTTCAGCCGATGGGTCGGCCGGGGGCGGCGATCCAGCCAGAACCTCCCGTTGCTCTGCCCGGCCTCCGGCGAGGCGGCCAGCCAGACGATGGTGTCCGCACCTTGCTCCGGGGTTCGCAAAAGGGGTTTGGTGAGCTTGCGAAACAGTGGCAGTGATTTCTCCACACCTGGGGTGTCGGCCCAACCCGGGTGCATAGCGTGGACGACGATCCCGCGCTCGGCCAATTTGTGGGCCCACAGTTCGGTCAGGATCACCTGACCTCGTTTGGCCCGGGCGTAGGCGACGGAGCCTTTGTACTCACCGCGGCGGTGCTGGAGATCGCGCACTCGAATACGCTGGGTGTACATGCCGCCCGATGAGACGTTGATGATCCGTGACGGAGCCGATATCCCGAGCCGGGGCACCAGCAGATTGGTCAGCAGGAAATGGCTGAGCAGGTTGGTGGCAAGAGTGAGCTCGTTGCCTTCCGCCGTTTCGCCCCGCTCGGTGATCAACGCCCCGGCGTTGTTGACGAGAACATGAATCCGCGGCTCACCGTCCAAGATCGCGTCGGCGAGACTATGGATCTCGTCCATGTTTGAAAAGTCGGCGACATAGGTACCGAGGTCCTCGTTTCCCGTCGCGGCCGCGATTTCCGCCCGAGCCGCGTCGAGTTTGGATTGTGATCGACCTACGAGTCGGACACCTGCTCCCAAGGCCGATAGTCGTTCGGCGGCGACCCTTCCCAAGCCGGAGGTTGCTCCCGTGACGATCACCGTCTTCCCGTCAAGGGAGGGGAGATCGGTGTCCCATCCGATACTCCTGACGGAGTGACCGAAGTTGGTGAAGCTCCCCACGACGGTGCGGTCCAGCAGATCATCCAGACGGGCCATTGCTGCCACTGTCAAGCCTCGAACCACGCTACGGTCGGATCGGCCTCGGATTGAGGTACCCCGCCGGCGACCTCTTCGGTGATGACCAGTCCTTGCAATCCCTTGGGATCTATGTGGAACGGCACGATGTCGGGGCTGTTACCCAGTACCCCAGCGGAGATGACTTTGTCGTCAACCACGGCCCACAGTTGATAGGTGGAGTCGTCGGGTAGAGCTTGCAACGTGCTCTGGAAGACATACCCGGTTCCGTCGGGGAGGACCACGATGAGCATGGCTGCCGACGAACCGTCGGCGGTGAGGTTGGCCACTCGCGCATTGGGGTTGGTAAGAGCGACCGTCACGGCCTGCTGGAGGGGGTCGGTTTGGGCGGCCGACTCGAGAGCGGCGATCTGTTGACTCTGGGCCGTTAGCTGCAAGTTGAGGTCGCCGATCTTTCCCGACTGCGTGACGACGGCCGCGCTGAGAGCCACAACGGCCACGGCTGCCGCCACGCCGGCCATCCAGCCGGTGGTGCGGGGAGTGACCCGGCGGTTCTTTCGCTCGAGGGAGACTACCGGCGCGAGGGTTGCGGATACAGCCTGGGGGCTGATCTCGGCCAGGATGCCGTCCCACACCCGGGCCGGTGGGGGAATGGGGTCCCCGGCGAACAGGGCTGTCACCTCTTGATGTTCCCGAACCTCATCCCGGCATTCAGCGCACTCGGACAGGTGCTGTTCGACGAGCTGCCTCTCGGCATCGTCTAGTGCGTTCAGCGCGTAGGCGCCGAGGAGCTCTTCGATCAGCATCACTTCATTTCCCTTGTTTAGGCCTGGTTCAGCCCGGCGGCGGTCAGTGACATGCGGAGGCGCTTCAACCCGGACCGGATCCGGCTCTTGACGGTCCCCTCGGCTTCGCCGAGCAACTCGGCAACCTCCCGATAGGTGTGTCCTCCAAAATAGGCGAGTTCGATTGCTCGTCGCTCACCGTCTCCGAGGGTTGAGAGAGCCGTTTTGATTTGATCGGCGAGAGCCATGTCCCATACCTCGTCTTCGACGTTGTCACTGCGCCCCGTGGCGAGTCGGGCGTCTTTGTCCTCTCTTGTACGGCGCGCCGACTCGGAGCGGATGAGGTCAACACTCCGACCATGGGTATGGGACAGCAGAAAGGAACGCAGGGCGCCGCGGGCAGGGTCGAATTTCTCGGGGTTGTTCCACAAGCGTAGGAAGACTTCCTGGGTGATCTCTTCGGCCAGGGTCTCGTCGCGCAGGATGCGACGCGCCAACCCGTGCACGGCGCCCGAGTGACGGTTGTAAACCTCGGCCAGTGCCTCCTGGGAGCCGTCGCCCAGGGCGGCGGCCAGGGCGCCGTCGTCCATCGTCGACCAGTCCATCGAGCCCATGATCAGTGCCTATTCCTGGGAAGGAGTTGATTCTTTGAGAGCTTTCTAACGATAAATGTCATCCGCGTCCAACTCCTTCTCCGTAGAGGGACCGTAAGCAGCCCGGAAACGGGCCTCAGCAAGAAGGAGAAAGACATGCGCACATTCGGACGCATCTTCATGGTGGCACTGATGCTGCTGGCCCTCCCGGCCGGAGCAGCATTTGCCCAGACCACAGACGGCACGGTCACCGTGTTGCACGGCATCCCCGGTGACGGCGGGTTTCCCGTCGATATCTACGTGAACGGCGACTACAGCGCCCCGTTCATTCCCGGCCTGACCTTTGGCGAGTTCGCCGGTCCCGTCACTTTGGCGGCTGCCGACTATTCGATCGAGATCTACGGCGCTGGTGCAGATCCGGCCAGCACCGACCCGGCGTTGGGCCCGTTGCCCGTCACGCTGCCGGCCGGTGCCAATGCCACCATTGAGGCTCACCTCGATGAGGCAGGTGCCGCGACCGCTTCCGTGTTCGTGAATGACATCTCGGAGATCGCCGCCGGCGAGACCCGCCTGACCGTTCGTCACACGGCCGCAGCTCCCACGGTTGACATCCTCGCCAACGACGGCGTGCTGTTCTCGGCGCTCAGCAACCCGGACCAGGCGTCCGGCGATGTTCCTGCCGACACCTACAACGCCAAGGTTGTTCCAACCGGTGAGACCACCCCGGTCGTCTTCGAAGCGGACCTGGCCCTGGCCGAAGGCACCTCGACGATCGTCTATGCGATCGGTTCGTTGGCCGACGGCAACTTCACGGTGGCCGTGCAGACCATCACCGGTCTGGGCGCAGCTCCCGCTGGCGTTCCCACCGGCACAGCTGGTCTAGCGACCGATGGGTTCCCGATCGCCCTGGCGATGGCCGGCGCCCTCGCTCTGGTCGGCCTGGCCGGATCCGGTGTGGCTCTGTCCCGTCGTTCCAGCAACTAGTAAGAAACCGTCTATCACTCGAACCCGGGGAGGCTGATCGGCCTCCCCGGGTTCTTACAATGTGACGCCATATGCCTCGTAACACCCTCACAGCCATCTTCGCAATCAGCCTCGTCACACTGATCGCGGCAGTCGCGGCCTACCTGATCGTGACCGAGCGGGACACCGTCGGAGATGTGGGTTCGATAGAAGCCTCGCTGAGCGAGCCCGCCCTTCCGGCGGCTTCGGCGCCTGATCCGCAACCGACCGTGGAGCCGGTCTCCGATCGTGAAGACAGTGGTCCCTCTATACCGGTATCTCCGGGGGCCCTCCCGGATCTCCCGGAGGACGACCCGATTCTGCCTGTAGGTCTGAAACTGAGTTCCATCAATGTGGACGCTCCGGTCGTTCCCACCGGAGTCAACCCGCGGACCGGGCAGATGGCCGTCCCCAGCAATGTGCGAGATGTTGCCTGGTATGAGTTCGGATCTGTGCCCGGCGAACGGGGATCAGCGGTGCTGGCCGCCCATGTTGACCTGGCCAGCCAGGGTCCCGGCGTGTTCTTCAACCTGCGTACGGTCGATGAGGGGGACATTGTCGAGGTTGAATTCAGCGACGGGACGGTGGACGTCTTCAGGGTCGAGGCCCGTACCGTTTATCAAAAGGATGAGTTGCCACTCGACACGATCTTTGCCAGAGAGGGTGCTCCGGTATTGACCTTGATCACTTGCGGAGGCGGGTTCAGTGAGTCGTCAGGCAGTTACGACAGCAACGTGGTCGTCTACGCAATTCCGGTCCCGGACCGGGATCTGGGGTCCGCCGGCTAGAGCCTTGACTCGCCGCGTAGGCTCGCTTCACATGCCACAGCAAGGGGGCCAGATGGAACGCGACACGTTGACGGCATGGATCGAGTCCTACATCCACGCCTGGCGCAGCAACGACCCCCAGGCGATCGTGTCACTCTTCACGGAAAGTGCCACATACGCCTACGAGCCGTGGGAGACGCCATTGCTGGGTCGAGACGCCATCGTCGGAGACTGGTTGCGGGAACCCGACCATTCCGATTCTTGGGAAGCCGAGTACCACCCCATGATGATCGAGGGTGACCGGGCGATCATCACCGGCGTGACCCGCTACGCCGACGGCAAGACATACTCAAACTTGTTCGTAGTTGACCTGGCCGAAGATGGACGGTGCCGGGCGTTCACCGAGTGGTACATGCGGCACCCGAACCAAAAACTGCAGTCTGAGGCTTAGGAACCGGTTGGTGACTCGATTCGACCAAGTGCTACAGCCAGGCCGTTTACAGCCTTGCGACCTACCCCCTTGAGGTAACCGCCTAAGAAGGGAATCACGAACCGGATGGGTCCTTTGAACGCTAGGTCGGCGGTGTAAGTGACGGCCGTGCCTTCGGGGCCTTCGGCAAATGTGATTTCGTCAATCGCGGTGAGGTTCGAACCTTCACCGACCAGGACTACTCGATGAGGTGCCTCGAACTCGGTGATCGTGTAGACCATGGGAATCCGGCGAGCACCAAATGCCACAAGCACCTCAAACTGGGTTCCTTGGCCGACCGGGCCTTCTCCGATCTGGGCAGACTCGGCGATGCCAGGATCCCAGTCCTCGATGTTATTGAAGTCGGCCGTGTAGGCGAAAGCCTCGTCGATGGGAGCCTTGGTGATGATCTGTTCACGTAACCGGGTCATAGCCTGTCCTTGGTCGGGTGCTGTCTGGTCTACGTAGCGGGGCGCGTGGTGGATCAGGAAGAGTGATCGGCCCGGGACCTCTCGTACGCGGCGATGGTTTCCTGGCGGGCTAAAGCGTGATCAACCAAAGGTGCCGGATACGTTGTTCCGAGCTGGACGCCGTGTTCGGCCAGCTCCAGGCCACCTGTTTCCCAGGGGGCGTGGATCAGGCGGTTCGGTAGCGGGGCCAATTCAGGAACGTAACGTCGGATGTAGTCACCGTTTGGGTCGAATCTCCGGCTCTGCGTCACGGGGTTGAACACACGGAAGTAAGGGGCGGCGTCGGTACCGGTACCCGCGACCCATTGCCAATTGCCGGCATTTTGGGCAGGATCGGCATCCAGCAAACACCGCCGGAAGTGTCGTTCACCCCAACGCCAGTCGATGAGTAAATCCTTGACGAGGAAGGAAGCCGTCACCATCCGGACACGGTTGTGCATCCACCCGGATTCGAGGAGTTGGCGCATTCCGGCGTCCACGAATGGATAGCCGGTTTGGCCCGCCTTCCACGATTCATACTCCTGGGGATCATTTCTCCAAGGGATCCCGTCGTATTCGGGCCTCAGATTGGCAGTGGCCATGCTCGGTTCTGAGAAGAGCATATGAGCGTAGAAGTCCCGCCAGGCCAACTGTCTGACAAAGGCTTCCGCGGACCGGCCTTTCAGTAGCCGGATGACGGTGCGGGGGCTGATTGTCCCGAACTTCAGATCGACCGAGAGCATGGAGGTGCCGGGGAGGTCCGGGCGATTGCGGGTTTGTTCATACTCTTCGACTGTGAAGTCTGCGAGACGTTGGCGGGCGGCGTCTTCGCCCGGCTTCACGGGTGGTTCCATTTCCAGCATCGGTAGGCCTTCACCCGGGTGGTTGGCAATCAGCGCTGGACCAAGCTCCGGCCAGGGCTCCCATTCCGCCTCCGACCAAGTTCGCCAGAACGGAGTGAAGACTCGGTAGGGCTGACCTGCCGAGGTGACAATCGTCCCGGGTGGATGGACCAATGATCCGTGGAAGGTCACTGCATCCGTTCGTAGCTCTTCTCGAACCCTGGTGTCGCGCCGCCGGGCGAAAGGGGAGACATCCTCGTTCCAATAGACAGCCTGATGCCGAGATGCCTCCGCCGGGACGATCACAACTGGATCTCCAGTATGGACTTTGAGTCGTCCGCCCATCTTGGCGAGTTGTCTATCGAGAGCATGCAGGTTCGCGGTCAGTTGGGCGCGCCGGCGTTGGGGGGCGCGGCTCCAGAGCTGAGGATCGATGACAAACAGGGCTTGGGTTTCATCGTGATTGGCCGTACCCGCTGCCCAGGCGGGGTTGTCGGTGAGGCGCAGATCCTTTCGAAACCAGACGAGACTCGAATTCACACGATGAGCTTCCGCTGTTGGTCTTCGATCCAATTGTCGACCCGAGCCCAGGTTTCGAAGAGCCAATCGATCTGTTCCGCTCGTGAAGTTGGGAGCTCACGCCGTGGAACCCTCCAGAACTCCACCTGCACGGTGGTGTTGACCATGCTTCCCGCCCAGATGTCGCGCAGCTGGGCAAATCCGTCCAGACCAGAGTGGACGAGAACGACGACATCGGCCGGGTTTGTGGCATCGAGCAGGGTCAGGGGTCCTCCCGATCGCGGCGGCAGAACGTGGCGAAGTTGCCGGGCCCGGGCAAAGATCTCCGGTTCTCCGGTCGCCAGCTTTTCGAGGGCCCGGGTTTGCTTGGCTTTGGTGAATCGTGTGCCTTCGGGGTAGATGAGGACACCATCCATAGGCCCCAACCCGGAGGCCAGCTCGGCAATGGAGGCCAGTTCCCCGGCTGTATCGCTTGAGCCACGCTCCACGAAGTAATTGGGGAGCCGGTTGCCGGCCACATCCAGGCACGGGTCGCTCAACAGTTCGCGTTTAAGGACGTACCGAAGGCGGATGCCGTGGGGGTTGCTCACCATCATTGAGGGGAGGAGATTGTCGACAATGGAGGCGTGCCGGGCCAGCAGCAAGATGGGCCCCGGGGAGATGACGTCCTCGCCGGTCACTTCGAACCGCATACCGAAGATCCGTCGAACTGCGGCGAATAATGTTCCCGCCCAAGCGCGTTGGATGGCGAAGGTCCAGTCCAGCATTGGTCGGTGGAACCTGCCGAAACCGGCAACCAGCCAAACGATGCCCAGAGCCACGAGGCCGGCTGCCTCTGCCGCCAAATAGACAACACCAAAGAGGTAGAGGCGCATGCCCATCCAGTGGCGGCGTCGCATTGCCCAGCGGACGGTATCCGCCAGGACAATCAGCGGTATCAACACCGGTGCCAGCGCCACCATCAACACCAGGGCAACCGTGAACGCCGGGATAGTGCGCAGGCGACGAGTGATGGTTCTGGAGGCCATGGGTCTTTTCTAGCGGATCGTTTGTTCTACGGCCCGACGCTAGATCCGTATGGCGCGAATCGGCAACCACCTTTAACGTGACCCATATCCAGCCGGAGTGCCATCTTCATGTTCACAGGACCCGAACACCTAGAGCTACCGGAAGGCGGCGGTCCGCTGGTCATCGGAGTGGCCGGCGGGTCGGGGTCCGGCAAGACGACGATTTCCAGCTCGATCGTCGAGCAGATCGGCAAGGATCACGTCGCGCTGGTCGAACACGACGCCTACTACCGGGAATTCGGATCGCTCCCGCTCGAGGAGAGAGCCAAGGTCAACTTCGATCATCCCGACTCACTGGAGACCGAGCTGTTGATCGAACACGTGCGCTCCTTGATCGCCGGTCGAGCGATCGAAAAGCCCGTCTACGACTTCACGACCCATTCGCGTCTCCCTCATACCGTGACCGTCGATCCCAAACCAACCATCGTCGTCGACGGCATCCTCGTCTTCGTTGAGAGAGAGCTGCGCGAACTGATGGATCTCAAGATCTACGTCGACACGGACGCGGATCTCCGGATCTTGCGTCGACTGCAGCGAGACATTGAGGAGAGAGACCGAACTCTCCAGTCGGTGGTCAGTCAATACCTATCGACCGTTCGGCCTATGCACCTCCAGTTTGTCGAACCGAGCAAGCGGTACGCCGACATCATCATTCCCGAGGGCTATAACCGTCGGGCAGTAGCGACCGTCATGGGGATGGTGCGCCAGTACCTGCGGCAGCGGTAAATCGGGCGCGGCGGGCGACGTTCATATACTGCACGCATGCATTCCACTGTCGCCATCCTCGGGGCCGGTGCCATGGGCGAAGCTCTAGCGTCGGGTCTACTGCGGGCCGGTTGGGAACCCGGCGAGATCTCGATGGCGGTTCGCCGTGAAGAACGTCTGCGGGAACTTGCCGACCGAACCGGATGTGCCGTGTCCCGTGACCCGATTGAGGTGCTGACCGACAAAGAGGTCGCGGTGGTGGCAGTGAAACCACGCGACGTACCGCACCTGCTGGCTCAGATCAAAGGTAGCTACCAACCCACCCAGGTCATCGTGTCGCTGGCCGCCGGGGTGCCAACCCGATTGTATGAAGCTTCGTTGGGCGAGGTGCCGGTCGTGCGGGCAATGCCCAACACGCCGGCCTTGGTCGATGAAGGTATCACCGGTCTGGCGGCCGGGCGCTTTGCCGGTGAAGAAGCTCTGGCCCGCGCCGAGCGAGTGCTTTCGGCGGTGGGCCAGGTGATCGAAATGGAGGAGAGCCTCCTTGATGCCGTCACCGCCGTCTCCGGCACCGGTCCGGCCTATGCCTTTCTTCTGGCGGAAGCGCTGACCGAAGCGGCCATTCGCGAAGGCCTGCCCCGACAGATTGCCGAGCGGTTGGTCCACCAGACGATCAAAGGTTCGGGCGCCTTGTTGGTTGAGACCGGTCTGAGTCCATTCGAGTTGCGAGCCCAGGTCACCTCTCCGGGTGGCACCACCGCGGCGGCCGTGCACGTGCTCGAAGAGCGGGGATTCCGGGCACTGGTCGAGGACGCGGTGCGGGCGGCCGGCAACCGATCGCGAGAATTGGGTGCCCGGGCCGAGCAGAATGGAGAGCTCTAGTGCCCGATCTTTCTTCGCTGTATCGTCGGGGGATGCTCGGGTTCACCGAGCAGGGTTGGGTCAATCGACTCTTCACCGAACGCTCGCTGGGCCGCCGTCTCGCCACCCGGTTCGTGGCCGGCGAAACGCTGCCCGAGGCCGTCGCAGTAGCCCACGCTCTCAACAGTCGTGGCATTTCGGTTTCGATGGATCATCTTGGTGAGCACGTCCACGACCCGGGGTCGGCGGCCGCGGCGTTGACCGACTACCTGGCCTGCCTGGACCAGATCGAGGCCGAACAGCTCGACGCCAATGTGTCGGTCAAGCTGACCCAACTGGGATTGGCGGTGGATGCTTCTTTGGCTGCCGCGGCGCTCGAGACACTGGCCAAGCGGGCTGCCGAGATGGGAACCACGGTGACCGTAGACATGGAGGAATCGACGTGGACCGATGCCACGATTGAGCTGTACGCAGATCTGCAGCAGCGTTTTGGCAATCTGGGAGTAGCCGTTCAGGCGTACCTGCATCGGACTGAGAAAGATCTGGTGCGCATCATGCAGCTAGGTGGACACATCCGGCTCTGCAAGGGCGCCTATGTGGAACCACCGGAGATTGCGGTGCAGGACAAACAGCAGGTCGATGCCCGGTTCCGTCATTTGCAGGCCATGCTGATGGACAATCCCGGAACGTACCCGGCGATTGCCACCCATGACGACACACTGATCAGCGATGCCTACGCCCGGGCCCGGGTGCGTGACGGGGACTTTGAGTTTCAAATGTTGTACGGCGTCCGCCCGGCACTGCAACAGCAGATCGTGGATCGTGGTCACCGGTTGCGGATCTATGTGCCCTACGGATCACAGTGGTACCCGTACCTGACTCGGCGAATGGCCGAACGCCCCGCCAATTTGGCCCTATTCCTCCGAGCCGTGGTGGGGAAGTAGAAGAAGTTCGTAGTTTTTAGTTCTTAGTTTCTAGCTCTGGCAGTCGTTCTCCAACAAAGATCCGTTTGCCGGGGTTTGCCTCGCCCGCTGCGGGAGAGGAGCGGCGTTGATAGTCCCCCTGCAAGGGGGAAAGTACCGCAGTGGCGAAGCCGCTGGGGTAGGGGGTCAGGCAAAGAAGCGGAGGGGGTGGAGAACCTGAAACCTGGAACCCGAAACCTGAGAGGAGGAAACTGACAACTGACAACTGACAACTGACAACTGACAACTAGTTGTATGGCACCTGGCAGAACCCGTGATTGCAGTAGCCGCTCGGGTTCTTGGCCAGATACTGCTGGTGGTACCCCTCGGCGTAGTAGAACTCGGCGGCCGGAAGAATCTCTGTTGTGATAGGCCCGTATCCTTGTTCGGCGAGCGAGACTTGGTAGCGATCTCGCGATCGCTTGGCGATGTCCAGCTGCTCATCGCTAAAGGTGAAGATTGCGGTCCGGTACTGGGTGCCATGGTCGTTGCCCTGGCCCATGACCTGGGTTGGGTCGTGTTGCTCCCAGAAGTCCTTTAGCAAGCGTTCATAGGTGACCTGGGCGGGGTCGTACACAACCAGGGCCGCCTCCGTGTGCCCGGTTCGGCCGGTGCATACCTCTTCATACGTGGGGTTGGGCGTATAGCCCCCGGCATAGCCGGCGGCCGTCGTATACACACCAGGGATCTGCCAGAAGATCCGTTCAGCACCCCAGAAGCAACCCATGCCGAAGACGGCCTGTTCGGTGCCTGCCGGGAACGGTGGATACAGTGACACGCCGTTGACGAAGTGCACGTCGGAGGGCGGGAGCGGTTCGCTCCTTCCGGGGAGCGCCTTTTCGGGGGTCACCATCTCGTTTTTGGATCGGAACATTGAAGAAACCTCCTAATGGAGTGAACCATATCGAAGCGTCGTTCGTTCCCGGTTTCGTATCCCGTTCCTCGTTTCTCGTTTCTCGTTCCTCGTTCCTCGTTCCTCGTTCCTCGTTCGCGATAATGGTTTGTCTTCGCTGGTAACTGGTAACTGACTAATAACTGACGACTGACAACCGGAGGCAACTATGTCCATTGACGTCGGCGATCAAGCGCCCAACTTCGCTCTGAGCGACGAGGCGGGCAACCGCGTTTCGTTGAGTGATTTCCGCGGCTCTCGGTTGATCATGTTCTTCTACCCGAAGGCGATGACTCCGGGTTGTACGACTGAGGCTTGCGACTTCCGTGACAACTACCGCGCCTTCCTCGACGCCGGGTATGCGGTGGTCGGGGTCAGCCCGGACCCGGTCGAAATGAATGCCAAGTTCAGGGACAAAGAGGGATTGACCTTCCCTCTTCTGTCTGACCCGGACCACACGCTGGCGGAGCAACTTGGAGCATGGGGCATCAAGAAGAACTACGGCAAAGAGTACGAGGGTTTGATTCGTTCGACCTTCGTCGTTGGACCCGACGGGATTCTCGAAGTGGCGTATCGCAACGTGCGGGCCAAGGGACATGTCGCCCGCCTGGTGCGTGAATTGCTCACAAACGGCTGATGGACCGCGGCCGGTTGCGAGCTTTGGCGTCCCAGGTGCACGCAGGGCGTGTGCGTACGACGCCAAAACCGAGGAGGGCTAGCGTGATATTCGATGCCACCCGCTTCCGGGGAGCGTATCTTCGGGAGTGAACGAAGGAGCACACATGGATCAAACTCGCCGCCTCACCCGATCGGTCGAGGATCGCCAGATTGCCGGTGTTTGTGCCGGGATCGCCAATTACATGGGCTGGGACGTTGCTCTCGTGCGAGTCGGTTATGTGCTGTTGTCCATCGCCTCAGTCGGGTTCCCCGGAGTACTCGTCTACATCATCATGGCGATCGTGGTACCCGAGGAGCAGCCGGGATCCTGACGAGTCGGGGTGCTTCGCTAGGTAGGCTGTTCGCATGCATCGTTCCATAGTGTTCTTGTTGTTGTTGTTGCTTGCCGTGATCGTCCCGGCCGGAGCGGCCTGGGCGGCTGATCCCACCGACGTCGCCGATCAAGTCGACCCGCGCGGGTATTACATCGAACCAGGAGCGGGCGTCGACTTCGAGGCTATGGAAGACCTCGTTTCCCGGGTGGCCAACTCACAAACGCAGTTCTATTTCGTGGCGCTGTCCAGCGACCCGACCGAGGGCACCGACGAGTTTGCTGAGGAAGTCCTCGCCCTTCTGGACCAAGGAGCAACCGTGGTGGTTATTTCGCCCGGCGAGTTGGGAGCTCGCAGCGACGACTTCACCAGTACCGACCTCGACGCCGCGGCAGACGCCGCCGTTTCCGACAATGACCGGACCTTCGAGAGCGACTTCCGGGTGTTTGCCGAGTCGCTGGTTGGGGTGCCTGCCGGGACCACTGCTACTACCACCGCTCTGACCACCACCACCATCAGCTCATCCACGGGTGGAAGCTCGGGCAGCGGAGGAGGTGGGGGAACCTTCATCTTCTTGGCCATCGTGGTCGGGGTCATCGCCCTGGTCTTCCTTATGACCCGACGGTCGAGCAAGCAAGCCAAACAGGCCGGAGTGCAAAGACTCGAAGAAGCCAAGGCGGAGATCCGTGGGCAACTCGATGTGATCGCCAACGAGATCCTCGATTTGGCGGACAAGGTGACGGTCTCGGAGAAGGACCAAGCTGAGGAGTACTTCCGCACAGCCAGCGCCACCTACCAGCAAGCCCTGGATCGGCTCGAGGGAGCCAACAACCTGGCTGAGCTAGAACGCCTGTCTGATCAACTTGATACGACCCGGTGGCAGCTCGAGGCGGCCGAGGCTGTTGTCGAAGGCCGGCCAATCCCGCCCGAGCCGGAAGACCGTCCCAACTCGTGTTTCTTTGATCCAACCCATCGAGCCGGCGTTGAAGAGGCGAAGATCGAGACGGCGGCCGGATCGAAGACGGTCAGTGTGTGCCGTGAGTGCGCTGCAAAACTGCGTCGCGGGGAGCAGCCGAAACCGCGGGACATCATGGTGGGAGGACGAAAAGTGCCTGCCCCCATGGCGCCCCGTTCCCATGGCGGCGGCGGCTTCGACTGGATGGGGGCGGTGGCCGTCATTCTGTCCGGCCTGGCGCAAGGCGCCTCGTATGACTTCGGTCGCAAACCCCGCCGGTCGTCCGGCCTGGGCGGACTGATCTTTCCCTCGTCTAGTGGTTCCCGTCGATCGTCCGGCGCTCCCTCGACCGGGTACCGATCGAGTTCCCGGTCCAGTTCGCGAAGGAGTACTAGATCAACGCCAAAACCCCGTCGCTCCACGTCGCGCGGAACGGGCAGGACACGCCGCAAAAGGTAGAAGGTCCCGGGTTCGGGAAACGGGATTCATACCCACTTCAGAATCCGTAAGATGGGAAACGCTCGTAATCAAGACTGGAGGACACCAGGTGGGTTTCTTTAAGCGTTTGTGGGGATATATCAAGACACTTTTTCGCACCACAGCCGAACGGGCCATGGACCCCGAAATCGAGATTGAGCAGGCGATCCAGGAGGCGCGCTCCCAAGATCAGAAGCTCCGCAATCAAGCGGCGAAGATCATCGCCCATCGCACCCAGATCGAAGCGAAGCTCGAGCGGGCGGCCGATGAAGTGGGCGAAGCGCGTGAGATGGCCAAGCAGTCTTTGATGAAGGCAGAAGGGGCCAAGAACGCCGGGGACACAGAAGGTATGGAGAAATGGACCCGGGCCGCGCAGAGCCTGGCCATGAAGCTACAGGCCGCTGAGAACACGTTGGGCGGATTCAAAGAGCAGTACGAAATCGCCGTCACGCAAGCGGAGAGTGCCAAGGGAGCGGTCGAGCAAAACGCAATGCGTTTGCAGGAGTTGGCCGCCAAGCGAATGGAGCTGGTTGGACGGCTCGAACAAGCCAAGATGCAAGAAGCCGTCAACAAGGCAGTCGAGTCCATTGGCGCTTCGATGGAGTTCGAGGCTCCCAGTCTCGACAAGGTCCAGGATAAGATCGATGTCCGCCTGGCCGATGCCAAAGCCCGCGCCGAGCTGCGCGAGGCGACCCCGGAAGGTGCCGAGACGGAATTCCGCGAGGCAATCTCAGTAGCCCAGGCCGACGCCAAGCTGGAAGAACTAAAGGCAGAGTTGGGGCTCTAACGAAGTTCGAAGTTGGAGGTTGGTAGTTCGAAGTAGCGGGGCGGCTCTGCCGCCCCGCTCTCGGTTGTCTGCCATCGGTTGTCGGTTGTGGGTTCAGGAAGGTTCACCCTTGTGGTTCCTTCTGCTGACTGCTGACTGCTGACTGCTGACTGCTGACTGCTGACTGCTGACTGCTGACCGATTCCCACCCTCCCCCTGACCCCCTCCCGCCGGCGGGAGGCGGGAACCAATCGGGCCTGGCCGCTCAAGTGTTTGCCTCTCCCACCGGCGGGGGAGGCGCGGCGTTGCCAAAGGCAACGAAGCGGAGGGGGTGGAAACGAGAAACGAAGCCCGCGCTTGCAGAAGTGAGCGGACCGCCGGCTTCCTGCTTCTAGACTCTCTTCGTCGGACTTGCGGAAGGAACTCAGGATGGAGCCTCGTCGCCGCCTCACCGCCAGCGGAGTTTTTCTCGGCCTAGCCGTGGCAGCCTTTTTCGGGACGCTGCTCATGTGGTGGCTGGGTTCGCTGCCGGGACACTTCATTCCCGAGGTGGGCCGTGAGGTCTTCGGCAATATCTCCCCTGCGCTGCAAGCCCTGTTCTACGTCGGCATCGCATCCTTCCTTCCGTTGACTCTCTATCTGTTTTCGCTGCGTGCGCAAAACTGGGAGAGAGGCAGCGACGAAACCCGCACGGGGCGTTGGGCCGAGCGTTTGAGGATGCTGGGCTCGGGCTTGACAATGAAGACCTTGCTACGGGATCGGGCCGCCGGACTGATGCACGCCATGATCTACTACGGGTTCGTGGTGCTCTTTCTCGGCACCGTAACTCTGGAGATCGACCACCTGCTTCCTGAGAGCCTCAAGTTCTTGGAGGGCAACACCTACAAGATCTACTCGGCGATCCTCGATCTGGCGGCCGTGGTGTTCGTCCTGGGCATCGTATGGGCGGTTGTCCGTCGATACGGACAGCAGCCGTGGCGACTCCGCCTGAAAACAAAGGCCGAGGATGCGTGGATATTGCTCACGCTGGGGTTTATTGGCGTGTCGGGTCTTGCCACGGAGGCGGCCCGGATTTCGTTGCAGAATCGGCCCGATTTCGAAACCTGGTCATTTGTGGGCTATCCCCTCAGCTACCTGTTCCCGCAGTCGGTGGCGGGCGGGTGGCATCGGGCGTTTTGGATCGGCCATGCTGTGGCATTCGTGGCGTTCCTGGTGCTTCTCCCCACCACCAAGCTTCGGCACATGTTCACCTCGCCGGCCAACATGTTTCTTGCCATCAAGGACCGGCCCAAAGGGGCAATGAAGGCCATTCCCAACTTGATGGAGGCGACCGACATTGAGTCGATCGGGGCAGCGGTGGTCGGAGAGTTCACATGGAAACAACTGCTCGACACGGATGCTTGCACGATCTGCGGGCGTTGTACGTCAGTTTGCCCGGCCAATCTGACGGGCAAACCGCTTGACCCGCGCGAGATCGTCCTCAAACTCGGCGAAGTGGCGGCTCTGTCGGGAGTCCCGGTTGTCTCGCCTCCGGTCGGAATGGATGAAGCCATCTTGGTCACCGCCGACCGGGTGTTCGAACGGATTCAGCCGGAAGAGTTGTGGGCCTGCACAACCTGCCGGGCCTGCGATGAAATCTGCCCCGTCAACATCGAGATCCTCGACAAGATCCTCGACATGCGCCGATATCTCTCCCTCATGGAATCAAATTTCCCGGCGGAGCTCGGCAAGTCGTACGTTGCCATGGAGAACCAGGGCAACCCGTGGGGTCTCAGCCAGACTGCCCGCGCCGACTGGGCGAAAGCACTCGATTTTGACGTGAGGATTCTGGGCGAAGACGGCGTCGACTCCGCCGAGTATCTGTACTGGGTCGGCTGTGCTGGTTCTTTCGACGATCGGAATGTGAAGGTCACCCAGTCCATCGCCCGGCTGCTCCAAGAAGCCGGGATCGACTACGCGATCCTCGGACCCAAGGAGCAGTGCACCGGTGATCCGGCTCGCCGGTCCGGCAATGAGTATCTCTTTCAGCAGTTGGCTCTGACCAATATTCAGACTCTCAACGATCTGGGAGTGAAGAAGGTCATCACTCAATGTCCGCATTGTTTCAATACCCTCAAGAACGAGTATCCACAGCTCGGCGGCGACTATGAGGTATTGCATCACAGCCAACTCCTGATGTCACTCGTGAGCGTGGGCCTTCTCGCGGCTGACGGTGACGGCGGAAAGAAGGTCACTTACCACGATCCCTGCTACCTCGGTCGGCACAACGACATCTTTGTCGCCCCGCGGACCGTTATCGCTTCGATCGGTGGTGTCGATCTTGTCGAGATGGACCGGTCCAGCAATCAGTCGTTGTGTTGCGGGGCCGGCGGCGCCCAGTTCTGGATGGAGGAGAAGATCGGCAAAAAAGTCGGCACCGAACGAGCCGAAGAGGCCGTGGGGACCGGAGCCGACGAGATAGCCGTTGCCTGCCCCTTCTGCTACATCATGATTGACGATGGGGTGAAGGAGCTCGGCCAAGGCGACGACGTTGCGGTACGAGACATCGCCGAAATCCTCGCCGAGCAGGTCTTCAAGACTTCCTGAGCTTTGCCACAATCTGCGGTCACCTCCACTCAGAGGGTGACTAGTCATCCGGATAGGTTCCCAGATTGGTGCACTAAGTGGGACGATCACCGCGTACAGTAGCGGTAAGGTTCGAACGAACACGGAGCTGGGAGGCTCGATGGCTCGGTACAGCAACTGCAGGAAGGGCATGCACCGGTACAGCCGTGCCGGGGAGATTGGTGGGGGGATTGCCCGACGTACGTGTTCCAATTGTGGAATCGTGCAAATCGATCTCAGCAGTGCCGAGCGGTCGACGGAAACAGACCTGTTTACTGAGCCGACGTTGGCAACGATGTTTCAGGTGGAGGCCCTGTTGGCGAAGGTTCACGAGGAGGTCCCACCACCCAGTAGGTCGTTTGGGGAAGCACCCGCTGGGAGACGTCGACCGGCTGGGGCTTTTGGGTAGCACATAGAGATTCTGCACGGGAGGCGGGCGACCCTTGGGGGTCGCCCGTTGTTTTGGCCTGGAGTAGCCGGTCCGGCGGCGTGGCTACGGTGGCCGTGCACGTGACACCGATGGTGGACGAGTCGACG
Source organism: uncultured Actinomycetota bacterium (assembly GCA_963823915.1). Taxonomy (GTDB): domain Bacteria; phylum Actinomycetota; class Acidimicrobiia; order Spongiisociales; family UBA4744; genus UBA4744. Next base: position 12,951 of record CAWGNJ010000002.1, on the reverse strand, counting down.
GCCATTGCGGATGTCGTCAGCACCCTGATTGGATCTGGTGTGCACATTGATGTCGTAGCCAACGACCTTTGACGGCCCCCTTGCTCACCCCGGTACCTTCCAGACGGCTCCCGAGCGAGGGGGTAGGGCGACCCACATGCCGTCGTCGCCGGGGGTGACCTCCCCGATCCCCCAAATGGTCTCAAAACTCGGCCCGGTGGGGGTATCCGGGATTGAGGCCGAAACAGCTTCCTCCCCGGCGTTGACGGCAACGAGCAATGTTTCTCCGGCGATCTCTCGGAAGAAGGCGTGAAGATGTGAACCCGGTGCGGCCGGCAGAGGCCGGTAGGTGCCGTGCCGCAGCGCGGGATGAGCGTGACGGAGCGAAATGAGCTTGCGATAGGCGTCGAGGACCTCGGTATTCCACGACTCCGGCCGATCCCAAGGAAATGCACCCCTCGAACCCGGATCCTTGCCACCGCTCATACCGACTTCATCTCCGTAGTAGACACACGGAGCGCCCGGGAAGGTGAACATGAGGAGGGCTGCCAAAACGACGGAATCGACGTCGCCGGCGGCGACTGTCAGAGCTCGAGCAGTGTCGTGTGATCCCAACAGATTGAAGTTGGATCGGTTTGCGTGCTCGGGGTATAGGGAAAGAAGTCGGTGGACGGCTGTTGCGTATTCTGATGCATCGACCGCCGGCTTGATTGGATAGTCAACCCCTTTGCCGAGCTTGGGGTCGATGCGGTCCCCGGCCACGAAGGCGAGGGTCTTTCCGGCGAAGGTGTAGTTCATGGCGGCGTCGAAGCGGTCGCCCTTCGTAATCCATTTGGTGGCATTCCCCCAGACCTCGCCGACGAGATAGGCGTCCGGGTTGATGGATCTGACGCGGCTGCGGAATTCCTCCCAGAATCCCCGGGTCTTGATTTCGTTGGGGACATCCAGACGCCACCCGTCGATCCCCTGTTTGGTCCAATGCTCAATCACCTCAAACAGGTAGTCGCGGACGGGCGGGTGGTCGGTGTTGAATTTGGGAAGGGCCGGATTGTTCCACCAGGCCCGATAGTTGGGAGATTGGTCGGTCTGATAGGGGTTGAGCGGTGATCCGGTGATGGTGAACCAATTGATCCAGGGCGACTGCTTGCCGTTCTCGAGGATGTCGTTGAACTGAAAAAAGCCACGGCTGGCGTGATTGAAGACACCATCGAGAATGACCCGGATTCCCCGGTCGTGGCAGGCATCGAGCATGGTGCGGAAAGCCTCGTTGCCACCCAGCAAGGGATCCACTTGGTGGTAATCGTATGTGTGGTAGCGGTGGTTGGAGGCGGACTGGAATATGGGGTTGAAGTAGACGGCATTGACTCCCAGGTCGGTCAGCCAATCCAGCCGCTCCACAACGCCGATCAAGTCACCGCCTTTGTACCCGTGCCGGGTCGGCGGTGAACCCCATGGCTCGAGGTTGGCCGGTTTCTCCAGATCGGCGGATCGGGCGAACCTGTCCGGAAAGATCTGATAAAAGACCGCGTCGGCCACCCAGGCCGGTGGACGATCAAACGGAGTGGAAGCGTCGAGCACGGGCCAGACTCTATCGAGTCACGAGTCACGAGTCACGAGTCACGCAGGAGGCTTGGCTGGTGGCTGGTGGCAGGTGACTACTACTTGCTCACGCTTCGGAAGGATTCACCCTCCCCCGCACCCGGGGAAAACGGACAGGCGTGTGCTGGCGGCATGTCGACCTGGAGTTGTAGGTCGACAAACGCGTGTCGCAGCCCTTGTCCGAGCACACGCGGTCTTCCGCGTAGGTGCGAGGTTTCCGTACGTAGCCCCCGGCTTTCCTGGCCTTCATGATGTCGCTCATCAGAATCCTTTCGGAAGAGTCATCTTCTACTAGGACGGTGAGAATCTCCTGAGGGGTTTCTAAGGATTGGTTAAGAATTGGCAGCCGCCAATTCTGTTTCCAGTTTCCAGTTTCCAGTCTTGCGGAACAGGTGCGACACTCCGGCTCGCCTCTCAAAATGGGCACTGACTTCTCCCTGAAAGGGGGAAGTACCCGAGCGGAGCGAGGGGGATGGGGGTCACGCCTCGCCGCCAGACCGTCTGGCTAACGCCTGACCCTCCCCTGCTTCGCCCACCGGGCGAAGCTTCCCCTCCCTTGCAGGGAGGGGCGAAGGGAAGTCATCAGTTATCAGCCTCTGGCTTGATGCTTGATGCTTGATGCTGGTAACTGGTAACTGCCGGCTGAAAGCTGGCCGCTACTCTCTTCGCCATGTTGATTGGCTACCAGGGCGAACGGTATTCGTACAGCGACCGGGCCTCTTTGGAGATGTTTCCCGACCATGACCTGATCGGGTATCCAAGCTTCACGGCGGCCTTTGCGGCGTTGGCGGCCGGTGACGCCGAGCGGTTGGTCCTGCCGATCGAAAATTCAACGACCGGCAGCGTTCTTCCTGTGCTGGACAGACTGGTCGATGCACCGGCTCGCATTGTCGCCGAGCATCAGGTCGAGGTGCGCCATGCACTTCTTGGGTTGCCGGGCGCGACGCTGGAGGACATCAAGCAGGTTCGCTCCCATCCGGAGGCGCTGGCGCAGGCTGAAGGCGTGATCCAAGGTCGGGGTTGGCAACCGATACCTACTCACGACACGGCGGGGGCAGTGCGGCAAACGGCCGAGCACCAGAATCCGCAGGAAGCGGCGCTGGCTCCGCCGGAAGCCGCCCGGCCCCACAATCTCGAGGTGCTGATGTCTGATGTGGTGGATCGAGCTCACAACACGACCCGGTTCGTTGTCCTGGCCGCCGGGGAGCCGCCGATTGCTGCCGATGCCAACAAATCGAGCATCGCTTTTGAGACCCAGCATCGACCCGGGGCGCTGGCCCTGGCGTTGACGGAGCTTGGTTTGCGAGGAGCCAACCTGACCCGAATCGAGTCGCGTCCCACCGACACCCCCTGGCGTTATCGCATGTTTGTCGACCTGGTGCACAAGCCGGGCCCGAACGGGTTCCGCGAGGTGTTCCATCCCCTTCCGGGGTCCATGGCGGAGCTTCATCACCTGGGTACCTATCTGGCCGAGATCTGAGCCGGTTCAATCCAGATGGATTGACTGCGGTTCGTGGAGGGGCTCGAGAAGTCTGACGAGTTCCGGGTGCGGTGGGGCTGCTACGCGGGAGGAGTCGTGTATCGCAGCAAGATGGGGAATTAGCACTTTTGGTTCGAGGCCCAGCCACCGGCGGGCGGCCCGGATGGCGTCATCTCGGCCGTCTGATGGGATCTGGTTCAGTACCAACTCCGGGGGAGGGGCGGCCCAGGCTTCGACGGTCGCAGCGGCCCTGATCAACCCTTTGGGAGTGGCGGCACAGGTGAGAAGTCGGGAGGCGGCCCGGTAGAGAATCGGGTCGTCCGGCTCGCCGACTCCCAGATCGACCACGATCTTTTGAAATGAACCTTCCGCGGCATGGACCACTTCGCTGACGAGCGCTGATGTGAGAGGCCCGGCTTGGTTCGTCGGTGGCCCGGCCAACAGGGCGAGGGGTCCGATACGGCGGACACCCGGTGGCAGGGCTCCCGAAAACAAGACCTCATCGGCGGCGTGGGAGACGTCGGGGGTTGGGGTCACACCGAGCCGGATCGAAAGCGACGGTCCATGACGGTCGAGGTCAATCAACAAAGTGCGGTGCTGCTCGGCGAGACCCCAGGCCAGGCCCAGGGCGACTTCGGAGATTCCCGGAGCACCCCTGCTGCCGGTGACCGCGATCACACTGCCCAGTTGTGCGGGTGCGGTGTCCGGGCGACGCATCATCCGGACGAGATGCAGCATGCGTTCGGGGGGCGTGGTGTCGGGTAGAACTTCGTCGGCTCCGCCGATCGTCAATAGTCGCCTGGCCGGGCGATCGTGCGGCGGGTGCAGGCCGAGCACACCGAGTCCTTGTCGCCGCCATTGCCTGATGGCCGTGGGTGTGACCCAAGCCGTTTCGGCTCCGGCGACTACAACATCGAGTTGGCCGGCCCGTCGGTCGAGGTCCGCCGGCTCGTAGGCACGGGCGATCAATCTCACCAAACTGGTTGACCGGGCCAAGTCCGCAAACGATGGCTCCCACTCGCGAGCCGACAGAACGGTGGCCACCCGGGGCCGGATCATCTTCCGTCGACCTCGACGGCGACGATATGGGGAATGACGATCAACACCGAGCTATCGCCCGTCTTCAGCACGACATGATCGATCCCGACGGCAACAACCCTGCCTGTTCTGTCGACACCATCGGTGCATGTCACCTGGATGGTCTCGGTGCGGTCCTCGGCGTCAAGCAACCGATCGCGAATAGTGCTGCGGCGTCGCAAGGTAATCGCGGCCGCCTCCTGCTCGGCCGCGAGTACCTGGCTCAGCTGAAGCCGCAGACGCCGTGATATCTCGATCAAATCGGGGTGACGCAAAGGGTCCATACATCTACAACGTTGATTGTTGTTAACCAACGATAACTGCACCTGGGATGAGGGACAATCGACCTGGTTGGTTTTCTTTCGCGTCTTTGCTCCCCCTTGCTCAATGGCGGCGGGTCACATACCCTGTTGGCCATGGAGTGGATCGATGTCAATATCGCCAAAGAATGGCTGTCCGTTGCGGACATCTGTGAATACATGGACGTCTCCACCTTTGTGGTGACGAGCGTTCTACGCAGCGGTCAACTCCCGGCCGTGAAGTTCGGTCGCGAATGGCGGGTCTCCCGGCATGACTTCGAGACTTCGATCAACGAAGAACGGGTCCGCGGGGCGAGTGTCGAGGAACACCAGCCCTGAGTACCTTGGCTCGTAGCTCGTAGCTCTCTGCAGGTATCGTGGCACCATGACGACCACCCCTCATCATCAGGAGATCTCGGGGGTTGACGTGAAAGTGGACCGTCCCTGGAACGTCGTCGTCTGGAACGATCCCGTAAACCTCATGGCGTACGTCGTGTTCGTTTTCCGCAAGTTGTTTGGATTCTCCAAGGAGAAGGCGACCCGCCTCATGCTGCAAGTACACAACGAAGGCCGGGCAGTTGTCGCAACCGGACCCCGGGAGAAGATGGAGATGGACTGCTTCCGTCTTCATCACTACGGACTATGGGCGACCATGGAAGTATCGTGACGGGCCCGTTCCGGTCCATTGCCGCCGGGATTGAGTTGACACTGGCACCCTGGGAATGTGAGGCACTGCAGCTGGTTCCCGGCCTGCTGGAGTCGGTCGGATCCCCCGGCCAAGATCCGGCCGCCGACCGTCTAGACCAGGCTCCTTATCCGGACGATCCTGAGGCATCTGCCGAATTCCGTCGGCTCATGGATGGCGAAATGGCACAGTCACGAGCTGCCGACCGTTCGGCATTTTCTCTAACCGTCGAACAGGCACCCCACGGAGTGACTCTGTCGGCTGGTGAATCCGAAGCGTGGCTGAGGGTGCTGGGCGACACCCGGCTGGTTCTGGCCTCCCGGATGGGGATTGCCGATGATGGGTGGGAAGACCAGCTGGCCGAGGATGATCCCTCGGTGGCGCTCCTTCACTACCTGGGATGGCTCCAGCAGTCACTCGCAGAAACCCTCGAGGATCTTTTGGTATGACAGTTACGCCGATCGAATTCGATGTGCACGATATGGCCAACGGGGGCGAGGCCGTCGGCAAACACGAAGGCAAAACGATCTTCGTGGGTGGCGCGGTCCCCCGGTGAACGGGTCACGGCGGTAGTCGTCCGAGACAAGGGTGCTTGGGCGCACGGTGAGCTGGAACGAGTCACTTCGCCCTCACCGGCGAGGGTCGATCCGCCCTGCCCCCACTTCGAAGAGTGTGGTGGTTGTCAGTGGCAATTCATGACCTACGCCGAGCAATTGAAGTGGAAGTCCTCGATCGTGGCTGGCCAACTTCGCCACTTGGGGGGTATTGCCGATCCCAGGATTGCCCCCATAGTTGCCCCGGGCAACCCATTCGAATACCGCAATCGCATGACCTTTCACGTGCGGGATGGGCGCCCGGGTCTCTACCGCCACCGCAGTCGAAGAGCAGGTTCCCATCACTTCCTGTCTCCTGCTAATCCCTGGTTTGAAAGAGCTCTACGACCGGCTGGGTCCGCTGGTTGGGGTCCATGAACTGACACTTCGCATGGGCGCCCGAACCGGACAACGCGCCGTCCTGATCCGCGGAACGGTGCCCGAGCAAGCGGCTGAGTGGGGGGTCCCGGTAGTCCGCCTGGCCGGGCGGAGGTTTGAGCCCACAATCGGGCCCCCCCGGATTCACGAGGAAGTGGCCGGAGTCCAGTTCCGGGTCACTGCCTCTGCCTTCTTCCAGGTCAACACGGACGGTGCTGAGGCCTTGGTCGGTCTGGTACGCGAGGCTCTCCAGCCGACGGCCATTGACACGTTGCTCGACGCTTTTGCCGGCGTCGGCCTCTTTGCGGCCACGGTCGGCAAGTCGGCGGGTCGGGTGCTTGCCGTTGAGTCGGACGGAGTAGCGGCGGGAGACCTTCGACAAAACTTGGCCGTCGCCAGGTTGGCCGACTACGAGGTGGTGAGGGGTCGGTTCGAGGAGACAGGGGGGTTGAGAAAGTGGGATCTGGCTGTGTGTGATCCTCCTCGCACCGGACTCGGCGAGGCCGGAGTCTCGGCCGTTGCGGCGGGACGACCCCGTCGCATCGCCTACGTGTCTTGCGACCCGGCGAGTCTGGCCCGGGACACCCGACTGTTGGCGGCGCAAGGCTATCGATTGGCAAAAGCCACCCCGGTCGACCTCTTTCCCCAGACTTTCCACGTCGAGACGGTGGCCGCGTTTCAGGCCACCTAGCGAATTGGCCTACGGCAGGGTGCAACCGAGAGCATCCGGGGGAATCTCGCGCCAAACCCCGGGCCGAGGAATAAAGGAGTCGGCCAGCGCCGGATCAAAAGTGAACCCGGAGATCGAAAGGTCGCTGGGTGGTCGGAAATGGATCTCGAGGCGGTTCGCCGAATCGTCTTGATTGCCGTACATCGCGCCATAGATCGTTGTCTGCTGAGCGGCGGCGAACGTCCCGCCTGCGTAGATCAGATGGTGGACCTGCCCCTCGATCGAATTGGAGGTTTGGGCAAGTGATACATCACTGGTCGGCTCGACTCCAGCGATGACCACCGTCACCGGGGCTACCGCCGGGTCGGACACTCCGCTCGGAGTTCCACGTAGTTCCAAGTCGCCCTCGAAAGCCAACACAAAGTCGGTATCGAGCGTGGCGCCGTCCATTCTCAGTGTGTAGGAACCTGTGTCCTCCACGTAGTGCGCTCCGGTCAGCGCCGAATCGTTGGCGTTGTACCACGTGTCGAAGTCTGCCCACGTGTTGTGGGTGTACTCGGTCAGACCTTTGGCAGCGTAGGTGCCGGCGACCCAAACGAATTGCGGCAGCCCAATCGGCGGGACCGGTTGAATGCCGGTGGCGTTCCACACATAGCTCGAGGCGGACGGTGGATCGGTGACGCTCGAAGCGGGCCCGGCAACCTGCAGGTTGCGACCTACCGTGGCTTTGTTCTTCTTGAAGGCCGACTTGCTGAACGAAGACAATGTGGTGTCATTCAAGATGATTAGGTCGTTGCCACCGGTGCCGAAGTCGCTGCCCTTGTCGTCTTGGACGAAGCCGTTGACCTTGACCTCTCCGGCTATCTGGATGTTGGACCCGGCGCCGATGGTCAGATCCCGATAGACCAACATTTGTCCGGTACCTGGTGCGCCGCCGTCGTTGGCGTAGACCCGGGTGAAGTTGTCGAGAGCCAGGTCGCCACCGGAGTAGGCATCTCCATAGATCTCCTTGCGGTTTCCGGCGGTCAGTCCACCGTCGGATGCAAAGAGGGCGTAGTAAAACCCGCCGCCGATTGGCACGAGTTCTACTTCGATCATTACCTTCTTCGGAACTGCCTGGTGAGCCAGGTGACCCGGTGCCCAGCCCCACGACTCGATCAAGTACTGTCGGGCAGCGGCCAACGGGGAGACCCGCACCCAGTATTCGCCCTGGACTTCACTAGTGCCGTCGACTGTCGTTTCGAGGGTGTTGAGGACACAGGTTGTACCAGAGATCCCGGTGGTCGCCTGCCCGCCATCGGCGGCGTCGCGGAATCCACCGTCGTTGGAGGCAAGCAGGTACATGGCTTCCCGGGCGCCGGCCTCGGCAACATTGACGGCGGTGGCCAGATGTCGGTCGTAGCTAACTTCCTCTAGTTCGTGGACCGATACCGAATACCAGGTGGCACCCAGAATGAAGATGACCACGGAGATAGCGAGCGCCGAGGCGATGCCTATGCCGTCATCTTGACGCAGCTTGCGCCGTAGACGCTTCATACTGTTGGTATCGACTGTTTGGCAGGGAATCTGGAGTGAGCGGTCTGATTTCATGGGCAGTTCGCCGAGTTGGGGGTCCAGATGTTTCGTCCCGAGATCTCGGTGGTTCCCAGGCGGGCCGCGATGACGATCGTTTGGGTTTGAGTCAACCCAGATGCGCACCGTGATGACCTTGCCTTGCGAAGGAAGCGCCGAGGCTGCCCCGCCTTGATTCGTGAAGATGGGCACTCCGACCGTGCCGAGGGAACGCCCCGCAGCCAGGTTGTACTCGTCATCGACGAAGGTGGTGTTCCGTACGCCGCTGATCACCGTCCTCCAGGTGACACCGCCGTCCGATGATCGTTGTAGGTCGGTCGCTTCACCATCGCCGTCGATATCGCGGAGGTCGTAGATGAGATCCTGATATCCGACTGCCGTGGTGGTTGCCGAGTAGGCACGGGTGCGGAAGTCGAGACGGTCGGACGACGCCCCCGGTAAAGGTTCGCAGACACGCTCGGCGCTGCGGAAGTCCCGATCCAACTGTTGGATGGCCAATCGGGCGTCGTCATTGGAGCGGGCGGTGCCCTCGAGATCGCGGGTGGCGAACATCGTGGTCCTCAGCAAAGACAGGAATACGGCGGCCACAATCGTCATCAACATGATGGCGACCATCAACTCGACCAGTGAAAGGCCGCGGTCGTTTTGATCTGAAGCGGTCCATCAGCTGGCGTCCGGATCGACATAGAGAGTCGTGACTCCGACTCCGCCCAGATCGAACGTGAGCTCAACGTCGTAGAGCGTGCCGTCGAGAAGTGGGTCGGCATCGATGACGGTGTCGATAATGCGGTAGCTGATTGTGCCGGTGACCATGCCGGTCGCCTGGGCGCGGGCTTCGGAAACGTCCATGTTGGAGTCTTCTGTGTAGGCATGGCAGGGGGTCCTCACCAGGATTGACCCCTGCACGTCATAGTGGAGTTGAGGGTCGCCGCTGGGGGTGACGTCCCAAGTCAACGGACCGCCCGAGCCGTCGTCGATGGTCACAAGGTCGGCTGATGGCAGGGAGGAGCAACTGCCGATCGCCCCGAAACCGGAGTACACGGTCGAATACTTGCCCGTGCTGGGATTCCAGAGGTCGATCTCGACGTCCCCGGTGGTAGAGAGGCTGGGTGGACGGGCGGCTGATTGCCCGGCGGCGAGATCAGTGCCGTATACCCTCGGCATCCGAATGATGACCCACCCCTTGAACGTGTTGTCCTCGAGCGGGCCCACCGAATCAGGGAATAGGTACATCGGCTCGGACGCCCAGTCGTAGTCGACCCTCACTTGTCGGTCCCCGCTGACGGGGGCGTCGTAGCGGTCGACATTGGCCGTGTAATCAAGCGCCGGCCCAAGCGAATCGTGACCTCGGGCGAAGAACGCAAACTCGTAGAACGGTTGGTCGAGGGTATCGCCCAATCTGGCCTCGTACATCGTTCGCAGGCCGAAATCGACGTATTCGATGAAGCCTCCGTTGGTGCGGTCGGCCGATTCCAGGCCGTACGAGGTATACGGCAATCCATCGACTTTCGGATCTAGAGCAGTCGGGTTGTATTCGGTCCACAACTCGGCCCAATACCCGGTCGGATCAGGCGCGAGAAGATTGGTGAGATCGGCAACTGTGAAATCGTTGGGGTATGCCCCGGTGATCAGGAATGACGGAGGTAGCGGGGTCACGATGGCATTCGGATCATCAAGAGGAGCAACGGATACAGCGTCGTCGTCGGCCGCCCGCGAGGCATCCACGGGTTCTGGACCGACTGCCACGTCGTCGACCGTGCCAAAGATGTCATCAGGACCGGCATACCGGACGTCGCCTGATGTTGAAGTGCTGCGAGCAATCTCGGTTGAGACATAATCGCTGGTCGCCGATGCGAAACCATCGGCAAAAACAAGGTTGGCTTCGAAGAGCCCTCTCCCATTCCCGGTCCAGGCCCTTGTCCCGCGTATGTTGCCGGTGACAGACAGCGAACCTCCGTCCAGGGTTGCCTCGCCGTGGATCAAGGGTTGGGACGGTTCGGTGAATGGGGACACCAACGTCGACAACCGGACGTCTTTGCGAAAACCGCCTGCCGGATCCCAGGCGACGACGGCCGTGATCCGACGGAAGCGTTCTGTGGCCGGGTCGTCGGGGTCGTTACGCACAGAAGTGACAAAGAGATACCGATCGAAGGGCGTGTTGTCTCGGGTCTGCTCATCGTGGAATGACAAGAAGGGGTCAAACGTAGCGCCGTTGACAAAGACGATTTCCTCACCGGCGAATTGCCAATTGCTTGTCATTGGATTGATGGTCAGATCGGTTCCGAACACCCCCGTCACGCCGTCGCTGAAAGTTCCGCAACCCACCTGGTCAGGACAAGTGGCGCCGTTCGCCAGGGCGGTCAAGCCCATATGGTTCCACTCCAAAGACCGGGCTCGTTCGAGCAATTCCGAGGCGAACACGGTCGCGGCCGCTTGTCGCTTCGTCTCGACGATTACCCGGGTGCCGGTGTCCATGGTGCGGAGAAGAGCAATCACCAGGGCAAAGACGATGGTGAGGGCCACGACCGATTCAATGATCGTGAACCCCGCCTCGCCTCTCAATCGCGCGGCCAACCGCTTGCGAAACACACCCTGTTTATCGGCGTCATTGCTGCCAGTCTGTACCGATATCGCCGGAAAAGATCAGTGGGGGAGAGGCTCCAGGTCGATCGGCAAGCCTGTTCGATGCCAGGCGACGATTCCGCCGGCCAAGTTGACCACGTTGTTCATTCCGGCTTGCTGGATGAGAGCGGCGGTCGCCATCGCCGAGCGATTGCCCGACCGGCATTGCAGGATGACAGTTCGATTGCGAGGAAGGTCTTCATACCAGTCGTTGATCTCCGAGAGGGGTCGGAACTCGGCTCCGGGAATGCGGACCTCTTCCCACTCGTCTGCCTCGCGAATGTCCACCATCAGCGCGCCGGCTGCAATCAGGTCGGACGCCTCCTGGGGGTAAGTCTCCGGGACTCCGGCAAACAGCTCTGTCATGGCCGGAACCATAGTGCCGGGTGGCGTCTTCATGAACGGAACGAATATCGATCTAAATGGTCGGGTTGTCGCAATCGCGACCGATCGGCCGGTAGCCTTTTGTTGTGATCCTTTCGACTGCTCGCGTGATCGGTGGAGCTCGGCGCCGGTTTCCTGTACTGCGCCGCGCCGGGTCGGTGTTCGCCGTTGTGTTTTTGGCCTTGACGTTCTTCGGTTCTCCACCCGTCGTTTCGGTGGGCCCCGCCGACGCCAAGGTGCTCACCATTGGGGAAGTCGGTGGACTTTCGTCCGAGGTGGAATCCGTGATCACCTCGGCCGCTGAGCGGTTTGGGGCCCGCTGGGCAACCTTTCATAGGGGGACTCTTCGCCTGGTTTCTGTGGAACGAGGCGAGGAAATCGTGCAGGAGGCTCCGTCCGGGTACTTCTACCCCATGTCAACGACGGCGGTTGACGCGGATCGAGCTGCCCCGCTCCTTGGCGACGAAGCCACCGCCTCGCTGAACAATGGCGATCTGGTATTTGGGGCAACCTCTGCCCGGTTGCGGGGGGCCGCAGTGGGCGATGTTGTGACCCTGGTCGGATGGGATGGCCGTACCTATCGGTATGAAGTAGGGGCGGTGGTCGCCGATGAGCTGGTCGGGTGGGCGGAACTGGCCTTGGAGGTGCAGGTCGCCGCTGAGATCGGGTTCGAAAGAGCGTCGTATGTTGCCGTCTGGGACTACGGCGCTGAGGACGAGTTGCTGTTGACAATGTGGTCCCAGCTTCCCAAGGCGCTGCTCACGATCGGCACTCCCTTTGACCCGGACGATCCTGATGCCGTTTTGCCGACGGTCCTCGTCAAGGAGAATTTCGGTGAATTTGCCTACCGGCCCACTAGCGGAGATCGCATCATCCTCGATTCGGAGTGGCGCCGGGCCAACATTGTTGATGTGAACCTTCCGTACCTCGGGCCATTTCGATGCCACAAGAATGTGGTGCCTTTGCTCGAAGGAGCCCTCGCCGAGATTGAAGCTGAGGGACTGGCGTGGATGATCAACTACCGCGATTTTCAGATTGCCGGCGGGTGCTACAACCCCCGGCTCATCCGTGGCGGAGACAAAGGCGGGGCCGTGTCGAGACATACGTGGGGAATCGCGATCGACATCAATCCGAGCGACAATCCCTATGGCGGCCGGGTCGGTATGGATGACCGCATCGGGCAGATTTTCCGGGACTGGGGGTTTGCCTGGGGAGCCGGCTGGCGGTTCACCGACGGCGGCCATTTCGAATGGACTCACCCGCAGGAGTTTCCTTCGGCGCAGCAGCAAGTTTCCGACCCGGAGTCATTCGGCCGTCAGAACTAGGGCGGGTTTGCACATCCGCAATCCGCCGCCTCGCGACAGCTGACTCGCGACCGACGATTGGCGACTCGCGAAATTCCCTCTACTCGCAGTCACCCACCCCGTGTAGTGTCAGAAGTGCGTGAGGTGCTGTACAAAGCCTGAGATTCGGTTAGGGATCTCCCGCCCTGCGCCCACCCAGCCGCGACACTTCCGATATTTGCCGCGCGCGACTCCATCTGTTGTCTGCGTAGAACCATCCGCTGCCTATGGCTGACGGAGGAAGGAGACTCATGCAGGTCGACCGGATCC
>CAWGNJ010000001.1:0-368171 GCA_963823915.1 uncultured Actinomycetota bacterium | reverse complement strand
CTCGACCTTGGTCCCGAATCGTGCGCTGACATGGGGTTTTTGCCTCTGGTTGGTTTGCGTCGTCTTGCATCAGTCTTCATCATCCCGCGGCTCAGGCGCGACGCGACGCTGGCGTCTGTTGAGCCTCAGGCGGTGTCTTCGAAAGGATCGGGGATCGGTTTGCGTTCCTCCTGGATTCGCCGGTTGAGATCCTGAAGGCGCTCACTGGCCACGTAGTAGCGGCCGCGCCGATCTCCAACGGCTCGGAGCAGTCCGACCTCGACGAGCTTCTTCAGGTCGGAGGTGGCAACCCGTTCGCTCACGTCGGCGTAGTCGATGTGATCCGGTCGACGGACTCGCAGGCCCACGGCGGCGTTGTAGAGAGATCCCATGGTCCGTTCATCCGGGCCGGCCTGGCGCCGTTCGCCGTCGATGGCCTCCCAGAGTCGTTCCGACTCCCGAATCCGCCGACCCAGAGTATGACCCTGCCGGTAGTGAGCGACCAGCACGAACCGGATCCAGGGACGAGCATCCCCGCCCGGGTTCCATTTCCCGCCCCCCACCTCAGCAAGCACGTCGTAGTAGGCCGGGGTGTTACGGCCGAGGTACTCCTCGATACTGGAGACGGGGAGCGAGAATCCGCTCGCGAGCAAGCACCAAGGTCTGCAAGGCCCGCGCCATCCGCCCGTTACCGTCTTTGAAGGGATGGACCATCACTAGATTGAGGTGCGCCATCGCCGCCCGGATCATCGCCGGGTGGGCATCGGAATCCTCCATTGAGTTCGACGACCAGTTCCTCGACCAGGGCCGGCGCCTCGTCCGGGTCGGGGCCCTCATAGACCACCTCCCGCTCACCGGTACTCCATACGAACACGGCACCAGGCCGGTACAGGCCGGGCATCGCGGTAGGATCGTGCCGCATCATCATGAAATGCAGGCTCCAGGACCAAAGCCTCGCTGTACACGAAATGAGGGCTCGTCGGCGAGCTGGATGACGTACGTCATCGCATCCCAGTAGTTGTGCACCGCGTCCCAATCCTCGTCGGTCGCCTCCAGCGGTACCCCCCGTCAATCGCGGCGGCGGCGTCATCGAGACTCACGTTGTGGCCCTCGATGGAATTGGAAGCTTGCACATTGCGGGCAAGAGCCGTTCGCCGCAGCGGACCGTACCACCGACGCGGCTCACGCAGCATGAAACGAAGCCGGTCCCACGTTTCATCGATCGAGGCAATCACCTCGAGCTCACGATCATCGAGCGGCGGTGGTAGGAAGTAACATATCTGTAATTCACTTACTTAGAGAAGACACATACATTCTAGGGGCTCCGTCTTCTCTTTGTAAGAGCATTGGGCTAGGTCTGACACGCACTCCGATGTGCCTGATTGAGACTGGGGGATGCGTTGCGGTGTGTTCCGTAGCGTTTGGGTGATCTGGCCGGTGGGCTCCGTGAAGTGCCTGCCACCCCTGTTGGGTTGGCTTTTTATCGAGTTGCTCGCCGGTCGGTTTCCTCGACTGTGGTGTGGCTCGAAAGAGGCGAGAGCACATCGACCCGAATCAGGAGTGCCCACCTCGGTCTCCTCATCGACCAGGAAGGCATTGTATGACCCATGATCGGTATCGATCCGCACAAAGCGACCCACACCGCAGTGGCGATCGACGACAACGAAGTGGTGCTCGACGAGTTCAAGCTGAGGGCATCAACCAGGCCAGGCGAGTAGGCTGCGAGTGGGCGGGACGGTTTCGAGAATCGGGAATGGGCGGTCGAGTCTGCGAACGGGCTCGGCTATCTGCTGCCTCAGCAGCTGGTCGCGGCTGGCGAGACCGTGTTCGATGTGCCACCGGTGTTGGCGTCGCGGGTTCGGGTGTTGGGATCGGGCAAGTCGCAGAAGAACGACCCCAATGATGCCCGGTCGGTGGCGATCGCGGCGTTGCGTTCGGATCGGCTGGCCCGGGTCCGTCCTGATGACCACACCCGAGTGCTTGCGGTTGTTGGCGAAACGACACCGTGATATGGCCCGCTCACGGAACAAGCACTGCATCCGTCTCCACGCCTTGTTGATGGAGCTCGAACCGGGCGGGATCGGCTCAGAACATCACCGTAAACAAAGCGAATCAGCTACTCGACAGCGTCGTGGATGACGATGAGGTGACCCGGCATCGGGTGGTGATCGCCACCGAACTCGTCGACGACATCGCCAGATTCGACACGGCGTTGCAGAGCATCAAAGAAACGAATCAGGACTGCCGTCGCCGCCTCAGGAACGACTCTGTCTGACATCGACGGGATCGGACCGATCGGGGCCGCGATCATCATCGGGTTCACTCGGTGACATCACCCGTTTCCCGACCAAAGCCCACTTCGCCACCTACAACGCCACCGCACCAATCGAAGCGTCCTCAGGTGACCGGACCACGGCATCGGCTCAACCCAAGAGGGAACCGCAAACTCAACCACGCCATCCACATCGCCGCGATCTGCCAGCTCCGCTACCCCAGCGAAGGCCGCGACCTACTACGACAAAAAATCGCCGAAGGCAAAACCAGCAAAGAAGCCATCCGGGCGTTGAAACGACGGATCTCCGACCGGGTCTACCGGCACCTCATCGCCGACGCCAAACGACGCGCCACCTCGAAACTGATCGGGTGGGTCCGGGAGGACACCCAGGAACGACTCTTAGTCCAGCGTGACCGGCTCAACATCCTGAAACACCGGCTCTTCGGACAAGTCACTTCCCGGACCCAACACCAACACTAGAACCCACCCGGCCACCAAGCACGGGCCAACCCGCGCGCCAAACCACCCAAAATCACCCCTTGACACAAAGAGGCTTCGTTATGCTCGGTCTTCTATGGCAATGAGGCGATGAAATCGGCGACGATGATTGAGGTTCGCCTTTTCGAGATTCCACGCGCTCATCACCGTGTTGCGCGAAAAGCGGATCGGCGACGAGAACAACCATCATGTCGAGCGGTTCAATCAACGTGATCTGCTGGCCGCCGTGGCCCCATGCCAGGTTGTACCGGTAGTTCCCAGCCTGGATGGACCACCACTGGTAGCCGTAGCCGTTGTCGCTCCAGTTGCACTCGCCACGCCTGCCGTCCACGTCCCTTCCCAGTAAGGTGCTCCAGCGAGTCGCTCACCCAGTCCGACGAGATGATCTGCTCCCCGTCGTGGCAGCCCTCATTGCGGTACATGAGGCCGAATTTGGCTAGGTCGGTTGACGAGGAGCCCGAGGCCGGCGTCAGCCCAGGTAGTTGCTGTCCCAGGCGATCAGCCAGTCGCCCGGCGCTGACGCCGAGCGGCGACCAGCAGATGCTCTTGAGCGAAGGTTCATGAGGTCGGGCCCACGAGCCCCGGGCCACCATGATTCCCAGCAGATGACGGTTATGGTCAGGACTGGCTGTACGACGAGAACCGGTATCCCGGGTCGCGGACAATGAGGGACATCGACCATGGTCGGCCTCGTGGAATCCGCTGAAGGCGCCCACTCGGTGCCCTCGTGCGGTGGCCTCCGCCCACGGATCGCCGGCTCGCAATCTGCTAGCGTCCTGCCGGATTCGTGAACTGCAATGCTTCCGTTGATCACTGATTCTGGCCTCGAATTCAGGGAAGAACTCGACCATCTTCTGATCGAGACTCGTCAGACAACCATCTTCGAGGGCGAGTCCCACTACCGCAGAGGTGATGCTCTTCGTTACGGACTGAATGTTCACCTGCAAATCCGGTCTGCCGTTGTTGAAGTAGTCCTCAGCAATCAGATACCCGTTCTTGAAGACCAGCAGGCTGTAAGGCGTCTCTAGCTGGGATGCGTTGAAGTACAACTCTGCCACAAGCTCCGCATCGAGTCCCGCGATCCTCAGGCGTTGACGCCGGCCACTCATTTGAGGACACGGGGGTGTAGTCGACCGACGCTAGATCAGCAGCCGACGGACCGCACCCCACCAAAGCCAGGATCAGGACCACGACAGCGATCCGGGCTAGCGGCGAAACCTTCTTCCGATCGGTACCGTCCTCTTCGAGGTTCCGTACGGGCTTCTGCATCTGAACTAGTCGACTGAATCCGATCCTAGTAGAGGCGAAGGACCCGTCCACCCCGCTCCATAAGGCAGGGAGGATGTGTTGGTGCGCTGATCGTTGTGGATGGCTGTCACCCTCGGCCGGAAACTACGGTTGGTTAGTTCTCGGGGTTGGGTCTGGCTCACGAACCGGCTGACACCTCCGATGGTGGGGTTGTCTTTCGAATGACACGCCGGCGGACCCTGGGAACGGCACTCACCGGTCGGGTGGGAGACCCGTGCCGGTCCTGCTGAAACCAGGTCCGGATGAATCTCTGGGTCCACCCTCCCGGCAAGTGCGTGCCAACCCTGTCCGTCTAGCGAGGAGGGATGGCATATGTCCATCGTAGAAAACCCTGATGCGGTGGTCGGTGGTGTCGACACTCATGTCGATGTGCATGTGGCTGCGGCGGTCAACCATGTCGGGGGGCTGCTGGGTATTGAATCGTTTCGCACGACCCACACCGGGTATCGCCAGTTGCTGTCGTGGCTGGGATCACATGGTGAGCTGGTGCTGGTCGGGGTCGAGGGCACCGGCTCATATGGTGTTGGTCTGGCTCGGTATCTGGCCCGGGCCGGTATGACGTGGTCGAGGTCGACCGCCCGAACCGTCAAACCCGGCACCGGCAGGGCAAATCGGATCCGGTCGACGCTGTTGCGGCCGCCCGGGCTGCGATATCTGGTCAAGCCACCGGGCTACCGAAATCTCGAGATGGCAATGTCGAAGCGATCCGGGTGTTGATGATCGCACGCCGCTCGGCGGTCGATACCCGCATCGAAACCCTCAACCAGCTCCGTCATGTTGTGTTCACCGCTACCCCCGAGATCCGGACGCAAATTCACCGGATTGACGGCTATCTCGTTGGCGAACAAAGCTGCCGGTGTGCGACCCCGTGAAAGCGATGACGACCCGGTCAGACACACCACCTTGGTCACCATCCGCACCCTCGGGACAACGAGTCCAGTACCTTCGGGAAGAGATCAAACGGCATCAACCGGCTGCTACGACCGTTGATCCGTGACACCGCCCCCGGACTTTGGAAGTGTTACGGCGTCGGCTTCACACAGCCGCCAAACTCCTGGTTGCCGCTGGCGACAACCCGAACGGATCCGCTCCGAAGCCGCCTTCGCTCACCTGTGTGGAGTCGCCCCGATACCCGCCTCTCGGGTAAAACCGTCCGGCATCGGCTGAACCGGGGTGGGAACCGCCAAGCCAACTCGGCGCTCTTCCACATTGTGCTCACCCGCATGAAACACGACCAAGCCACCCGTGACTACGTCGCACGTCGCCTCGCCGAAGGCAAAACCATGGGCGAGATCGCCCGCATCCTCAAACGCTACGCAGCCCGAGAAGTGTTCAAACACCTCCCCCGACCCGCATAAGTCACCCTGGTCGGGATCTGACCCGATAGAACCGGCTCACACCCCCATAGGGTTGTGCAACGAATGACCTGCCGATCCCGAGACCCGACATAACCGGACCGGCCACAGCGTGACTTACAACGAGCGTGTCCCCACCACCGGCGGGTGACTCTTCCCTGTCGTGTCCGCCAACGCCACTCCGGAACCAAACAAGCCGAGCAACCCTCGGCGACCTCGACGCGTCCACCACCCCAAAACCCAAACCCCCCTTGACAAACATACGAGACTCAATCGGCGCCAGCAAGAAATTATCTGGGAGCGCGGTTTGCTACCGACCGGGCAGGCCATGGCAGTGCTTGTACTTGAGTTTCGAACCGCACGGGCACCGCTCGTTGCGCCCCACCCTTGTCGGCGTCTCCCTGGTTCGACCAGACATCTTCGCTGCGAACTCGGCTCGCTGCTCGCGGCCTCGAGTTCGCCTTCCCACC
This sequence comes from uncultured Actinomycetota bacterium, assembly GCA_963823915.1. Taxonomy (GTDB): domain Bacteria; phylum Actinomycetota; class Acidimicrobiia; order Spongiisociales; family UBA4744; genus UBA4744. The sequence continues at coordinate 362,286 of CAWGNJ010000001.1, read as the reverse complement.
TACGGAGACGCTCGTCCCACGCTCGTGAACGTCCCTCAACTGCCGTCGCGTACATCTCACGCCGGGCGACCTGTTCTTGGCGTTTGGCCAGCTCCGCTTCAGCCTGCTCGGCGAAGACCGGTGACGAGGCACCGGCGGAGTCGCTGAAGACGGCCATCAACTCGCGGTCGATCATGGCGGCGATGGCACGACCCATCGAGATGCCGGCTGAGTCGCAGTAGCGCTTCCACGTCGACCACTTGGACGCCGTCACCGGCACGCGGACCATTCGGTACGTCTCGTTCTGTCCGAGACCGGCGAGCAGCTTGCGGTCGATCCTGGCCAACACGCCACGTTCGATATCCATCACCACCTCACTTGTCTACATGTAGACATCGGGCAACTTGTTGCATGTGCGTGTGGTGTTGACAGGGTTCTGTGCGCGATAGCGCTTGTTGCCGGCAATGTCTGTCGGGTGCGACGTTGCTGCATGACCGGTCGCGGTTGTGGCATCGGATGGTCCTTTCGTTGTGCCTTGAACTCTCTGGGTTTCACTCGTTCTTCGATTTGGTGGTGTTCGCAGAGCGGCCTTTGGCCTTCGGACAGCAGATCCGAGTCCGAATCAGACCATCGGGGTGTAGACCCGGTCCGAGCTCTGAGTGCTCGCTTCTGGGACCCGTGTTCCACCCGGCTGGATCGACGGCGATCCGAGGCACGCAAGCCGCCCTACCGGCCCTCCTGGCGGTATCGAGGGGTCCTCCAGGGGAGTCCCGGACACCGCCCGACAACTCGACAGCGCCCCACTGGATCGTCGGGCGGCAGTGTTGGATCGGGTGGCTAGGGACATGCCGAGATGATCGCCGGTAACCCTGTTATTTGGATGTCAGTAACCCTCCAACTTGGCGATCAGAAACGGGCCCCTACCCTCCCACCCTTTCCGCTGAGTGTTATTTGAGTGTTATTTCAGTGTCAGTAACCCTGTCAGACACCCTCCAACTACCCCGAATCCCGGTCCATGTTCATTCTGGGGAGATCGGTGACAGATCGTTCCGGACACATGTGTGACAGTGTTCCGGAGAGATGTGTGACACCACCGAGCTAGGCGCTGCATGCCGATCGTCGAGTCTCTCGGCGAGGAGGTCGGCGGTGGCGTTGAAGGTGGTGACGATGGCTGAGTTACGTCTAGAAGTGTTGATGGAGGCGGAGCGCACCGGATTGACGGTGACCGAGATCTGCCGAAGGTATGGGATCTCCCGCCAGACGTATTACCGGTATCGGCGTCGGTATCTCGCTGAGGGCCTGTTCGGGTTGGAGGATCGGTCCCGACGACCACTCCAGCCGGCGAACCAGATCCCGGCCGACCTCGAGATCCGGATTGTTGAGATGCGCCAGGATCATCCACGTTGGGGTGCACGACGGATCCGTGCGGAACTGACTCGGGCGGGGGTGGATCCGCCTGCGGTGTCGACGATTCATCAGGTGCTGATCCGCAACGGTCTGGTCGCTGCCCGACCGCCCCGTCATGGGACGGCAACGAAACGGTTCGAGCGTGAGATCGCCAACGATCTGTGGCAGATCGACGCCACCCGGGTGATCCTCGCCGACAACGCTGAAGTGTGGGTCGTTGACGTCATCGACGACCACTCGAGGTATCTCCTCGCCGCAGAAGCTGGCCTTGCTGCGACCGGGGATCTGGCATGGGACGCCTTCGAGATCGCCGCCAGCCGCTACGGATTGCCCCGTCAGGTGCTCTCAGACAACGGCCTGATCTTCACCGGAAGACTCCACGGCACCGAGGTCGCCTTCGAAGTGTCGCTCAAAGACCTGGGGATCGAGCTGATCAACTCGGCGCCCTATCACCCCCAAACCCTCGGGAAACTGGAACGATTCCACCGCACCATCAAGGAATGGCTCACCGACGAAGGACCAGCCGAAACTCTCGAGCATCTCCAAGAGCTTCTCGATGGGTTCCGGTTCCACTACAACCGCCGACGACCCCACCAAGGCATCGACGATGCCACCCCCGCCGAACGCTACGGCGTTGTCGCCGTCGACCCCAACGCAGTTGAGTTCCCCGACCTCGCAGAGATGACCGAACCCGCCTATCCCCCCGACGCCTACGTCCGCAAAGTCGGCGAAACCGGCAACATCGGTTGGCGAGGCAAACTCATCCACGTCGGAACCCGCTACGCAACAGCCCAGGTGCGGGTCATCGAAGCCGACCACCTGGTGCACATCTACCACGGTGACGCCCTCATCCGGGCCCTCACTATCGATCCCGACCGCTACTACCAACCCAAAGGAGGGCGAGAACCCCCACGACAACGAAGAAGTGTCACATAAGATCCCAGTACACGGTGTCACACATCACCCCGGTACAAACACCGAATCCCGGTCCATCTCGAAGGCGGTCACTTCCCATCCCCCCAGCCGTACCGCGGGAAAAACTGTGAGCCTACGGGACTCGCCCTCCGCCTTGAAAGGGTGTTCGACACTCTGCTGACAGGGTCATACCGCAATTTGGGGGCATGGAGCAACGTCCCGGACCGGGAGCCGATCGGCGAAAGGACGATCCGACCGGAGTCGTCATCGACGCCACCGGTCCCCCCGTTCTCAACCCAGCCGCGGCTGGAGTTCTGCTGAGGATCCTCCTGCGAGCAGCTGAACGGCACGGCATTACGAATGCCACGCACCCGGGCAACCGTCCAGTACGCTCGGACTCGTGATGAGGTTCGCGTTCTACGGCAGGGTCTCCACCGAAGACCAACAAGACCCAGAATCGTCCCGCAATTGGCAGCTCGCCCGAGCCCGCCAGCTCATCGAACCGGCCGGCGGCGAAATCGTCGCCGAGTTCTTCGACATCGGCCAATCCCGTTCCTTCCCTGGAAGCGGCGGCCCGAAGCCTCTCGCCTCCTCGACACGTTCTCTGACCCGACCCGCGGGTTCGACGGCGTGGTGATCGGCGAACCGCAACGAGCCTTCTACGGCAACCAGTTCGGCCTCACCTTCCCCGTCTTCGTCCACTACGGGGTCGGATTGTGGGTGCCTGAAGTCGGTGGAGCCGTCGATCCCGGCTCAGATGCCCACGACCTCGTCATGAGCCTCTACGGAGGGATGAGCAAAGGCGAACGCAACCGCATCAAAACCCGAGTCCGCATCCGCGATGGCCGCCCAAGCAGCCATCGAAGGCCGCTTCCTCGGTGGTCGACCACCCTACGGATACCATGTTAGCCGACGCCGGCCCGCACCCCAACCCTGCCAAAGCGGCCACCGGTCAACAGCTCCGGCGCCTCGAACCGGACCCGGTCACCGCTCCGATCGTGCAGAGGATCTTCAACGATTTCCTCGCCGGCAAGGGAATCCACGCCATCGCCAGAGCTCTCACCAAAGCCGGCATCCCCTCCCCATCCGCTCAAGACCCGAATCGCAACCGGCATCGGTTGGCGAGCGGCCCGGCCTGGCCAACCCACCGCTGTTCGAGCGATCCTCGACAATCCCCGCTACACCGGATACCAGGTCTGGAACAGGCAACGCACGCGACGAAGTGCTCATCAACGTACGACGACGTCGCATTAGGCCACGACACCCGCATGCGCGGGAACGACCCATCCGATTGGATCTGGTCGAACGAACCCTCCCATGAACCACTCATCACCCGCCAACAATGGGACGAAGTCCAAGAACGATTCCGAAAGAACCGACGTACCTCGACCCGCAAACCCAAAGCGGGCAGACGCTACATGCTCGCCGGCCGTATTCGCTGCGGCCATGTGCGGCCGGCGTATGGAAGGCAGCTGGAACCACAATCGCCCCTACTACCGCTGCCAGGTCCACCAAACCGACCAGCGTCGACCGCAATGGGCATTCCGCCACGATCTATGTGCAGAGAGGAAGCCGTTACTTCCCGGGCTCGACGAATGGCTCGGAGGCTCTTCGACACCGAGCATCTCGACGCCACCTGCCCAGCTGCCCGCCGAAGCCGCCCAGCCCGATCCCGAAGCCGAAGCCTCGACCGCGAGGAGATCCGGAAGCGGATCGCCAAGCTCGACCGCGAACTCGAGAGCTACCGCAACATCGTCCGCACCGAACCAGAGGCTGGAGCAACCGTGGGACGTTGGATTGCCGAGACCGCTCAGGAACGCCGGCGCCTCGAAGCGTTCCTCGGTAACAAACCCTCCACCCAGCTCACAAAAGACGAAGTCAAAGCGCTCGTGGCCAGCCTACGGGACATCGCCGCCACACTCGCTGCCGCCGACCCCACTGACAAGGCCGCCGTCTATGAAGAGATGGGAATCGACGTCACCTACCACCAAGACGGCCGGGTCCTCGTCGAGTCCCGACCGCGTGTAGTTAGCGATGCGTGTCGGAGGGGGGACTTGAACCCCCACGCCCTATTAGGGCACTAGGCCCTCAACCTAGCGCGTCTGCCAATTCCGCCACTCCGACGTAGCGACGGGAGTATACCTACCCCCGGTCGGCTGCCTATTCGGTCCTAGCCATCGGTTCGGTACCACATTGCGGCGTTCCAGGTGTCCCCGCCGGGAACGATCGAGTGGACATAACCGGACACGGCATCAGTACGTGCTGCCGCGACGTTCAGCTCGGCGTAGAGCGGCAGGGTGACCACGAGATCGGCCATGAGGGTTTCGATCTCACCGAGCATGGTCTTGACCCTCTCGAGGTCGAGTTCCGCTGCGACATCTTCGAGGAGACCCGTCAAGCTGGCGATGTCGTCGACCGAATCTTCGGCTGCATCGGGCCAACGACTGAAGTTGGATCCGCCGGCTTCGGGAGTCAAGATAAACCAGCGCCGCATGTCTGCCACCGCTCCCGAGGGGCCTGGGGATGGCACCCACGCCCACTCGGCCAGATCGAACTGACCCGGGCCAATGGTCTCCAAGAAATAGACGCCCGTCTCCTCCGGAGGCTCAACCTCCAGCGCCACCCCCGCGGCAGCGAACATCGATCCGAATTCTCCGGCGGCGATACCCCGTTCCGGGGTGTTGTTGGTGGTGAGAACTGCCCGAGGGATGGATACGTCGACGGTATCGAGAAGCGACTCCAACGCATCCGCAGCTTCGTCTGGGTCGCCCTGGTACACCGACCAACCGGAAGAGGCAGCCGCCGGCCACATGACACTGAGTGGGGAATCCAAGGCAGCCACCAGACCTCCGGAAACAGCTTCGGCAATCTGCCGACGATCGACCGCGTGGGCCACAGCCCGCCGGTAGTCGACATGCTCGTTCAGCGAGTCGGAGTTGCGGGCCGTTCGACCTGCCCCGAACTGGAAACTGAGATGCTCCCACGTCGGTCCCCAACCGAACTGGACTTCCACTCCGTCCAAGCCCTCCAATTCTTGGATCAAGTCCGGGTCCGGCGGCACGGCCACGATGTCGAAGGTTTTCGCCTGGAACCAGCCGACTATGCCACCCGGACCCGGAGCGACCGCAAAAATGAGGCGATCGAGGTAGGGCAGCTGCTGACCTGTCTCGGGATCCATTGCCCAGTATTCGGCGTTGCGCTCCATGGTGATCGAGCCGAGCTCCCAATCCCCAAAGCGGAACGGACCCGCACTCATCCACAGACGGTCAGCCCACTCGGTCACGAAGTCGCCTTCGGACACCTGGGCGGCCGGAGCCACGATCGAGAACAGGTCGAGGTAGGCCAGCGACGGGCCGTTTAGGTCGAAGGTGACGGTGGTCGCCCCGACCCGCAATGAATCCGGAACTATCGCCGCATAGGGCGCTCGGACTTCGGGTCGAATAGGAAGAGCCGGATCGGTGACCAGCGAATAGGTGAACTCGAAGTCCGCGCCGGTGATGGGCGAACCATCCTCCCACCTCGCATCGGTCCGCAGCCGGTACGTCACGGTGACGGTTCCGTCTTCGTTCTCTACCAACCCCCCATTCCCCAGGGTGGGGATTTCCCGCAGAAGAACGGGTACCGGGTCGAGCGTCACGCCGTCAAGCGTGAAGGCCCCAGCCCAGGCCGTCCGGCCGATCAGGTGAACGACCTCCGCTCCCCCGCCCTCGAGAAACGGGTTGAGAGTGATCGGTTCGGTCGAGATACCGATGGTGACCTCACCCCCGTGGGGGTGCTCCGTCGGAGTCGCTTCTGTGGTCGTCGTGGTCGAAGAGGTGGTCGAGGTAGGGGCGATCGTCGGGGCGACGACCGTGGTCGGTACGGCTTCAGATGTGCGGTCGATGTTGAGCGCCCAGACACCAGCCGCCAGGACACCGATCGCGGCAATTGCCAAAAAGATCCGGCCCAGTCGCCGGGTTGAAGGAGAAGGCCGTGCGTGGGCACCCATCAGGTGCGAGGGGTCAACGCCCCAGGAGCCAGGAAAGCAGCATGGTCGTCACCGCAAAAGTCAAACCGGTGATGACGGTGAGACGGTCCAGGTTCCGCTCCACAACGGTCGATCCGCTCATCGCCCCCGCCGGGCCCATGCCTCCTCCGAAGAGATCCGACATTCCGCCGCCCCGCCCGGCGTGCAAAAGGATCATGACGATGAGTGCCAGCGACACTATGACGTGCACGACAACGATGATGGTGGTGAATACGTCCATTGTTTCTCCAGGTGCCCGCCACGCGCGAACGTGCGGCGCAATCGAATGAGTCGAACAAGTATGACCGGACATACCTCCCGTGGTCAAGCTCTCCGGTCAACCTGCTTGCTTGGCCACAGCCTCAGCGGCCTTGGCGGCCGCTTCAGGATCGCCCAGATAGTAGCTGTCTATGCGGGCAAAGCGCTCATCAAGCTCATAAACCAGCGGGATTCCGGTCGGGATGTTGAGGCCCGGAATCTCATCGTCGGAGATTCCGTCAAGATGTTTGACCAACGCCCGCAAGCTGTTGCCATGAGCGGCGACCAACAGGCGTTTGCCCGCCCGAATATCCGGGACCAAACGATCGTGCCAGTACGGCAGCATCCTGGCCACCACGTCCTTCAAGCACTCCGTGGCCGGCAGCACATCGGGGGCCAGATCGGCGTAGCGGCGGTCATGTCGGGGATGGCGCTCATCATCAAACTCCAACGCCGGCGGCGGCGTGTCATAGCTTCGCCGCCACTCGAACACCTGCTCCTTGCCGTACTTTTCTGCCGTTTCCTTCTTGTTCAACCCCTGCAAGGCGCCGTAGTGCCGTTCATTGAGTCGCCAATGCCTGGTAACCGGCAGCCAGGACAACCCCATCGCCCCCAGACTGAGGTTGGCGGTCTCGATAGCCCGCACCTGCAACGACGTATGGACTTGATCGAAGGTGTATCCCTCCTCGGCAAGCAACCGCCCGGCTGCTGCGGCCTCTTCGACGCCCTTGTCAGACAGCGGTACGTCGGTCCACCCGGTGAACAGATTGGCCTTGTTCCATACGCTCTCGCCGTGGCGCAGCAGCACCATTGTGTAGGTCATATCAGCTCGTTTCTCGTTCCTCGTTCCTCGTTCCTTCGTCGCTCGCGAGTTTCAAGTTTTCGGTGCCAAGTTTCAAATCCGCGCTCACCTGAAACCCCGAAACCTGCCTCCCGGAACGTGATTGTCAGATCCAGTAGCGGACCACTGAGGCAAAGGTATCGGGATCGAGGGAAGCTCCCCCCACCAGGCCACCATCGATGTCCTTTTTGGCCATGATGGCTCCGATGTTTCCCGGATTCACCGACCCGCCGTAGAGGATCCGCGTCTGGTCGGCCGCGCTCCCCCACTGCCGACCGATCTGGGCCCGGATGAATTCGATCATCTCCTGGGCGTCGGACGGGTCGGCCGTTCGCCCGGTGCCGATGGCCCAAATCGGCTCGTAGGCGACCACGCTGGCGCCGATCTGTTCATTCGACAACCCGGCCAGGCTCAGCTGAATCTGAGACCCCACTCGATCAAATGCGATGCCCTCTTCCCGTTCCTCCAGAGACTCTCCGACGCAAACGATGGGGGTCATCTCATTGGCCAAGACCGCTTTGGCTTTGCGGTTCACCCAGTCGTCGGTCTCACCGAATATCTGGCGGCGTTCGGAATGCCCCACGATCACGAAATCCACGGACATCTTGGCGAGCATGCCCGGCGCCACCTCACCTGTGTACGCACCCTTCGCCTCGAAATGGCAGTTTTGGGCTGCCAACTGAATACTCATGTGATCGGCTTCGATCACCGTTTGCACCGAGCGGAGCGAAGTGAACGGAGGCGCCACCCCAACGTCGACCCGGTCGTAATCATCCGGATCGAGCCGGTAGTGCAGCTTCTGCAACATCTGGATCGCTTCCAGATGGTTGCTGTTCATTTTCCAATTACCGACGATGAGACTCTTACGAGCCATCAGCCCACCTTTCCAACGCCGCCAGTCCCGGCAGCGTCTTGCCTTCCAACATCTCAAGACCGGCCCCACCACCGGTCGACAGGTGCGAGACCTGACCTTCGAGGCCCAGCATGCGAAGGGCGGCCACCGAGTCACCTCCTCCGACAACCGTGAACCCTGGATGGTCGGTTAGAGCTTGGGCGACTTCTTCAGTCCCGCCGCGGAAGTGTTCCCACTCAAACACTCCCATCGGTCCGTTCCAGAAGACGGCCTGCGAACCGCGGATGGCCTGCGGCAAACCCCTCTGCCGAGTCCGGGCCGATGTCCAGTCCCATCCAATCCTCGGGGATGGCGTTGCGAGGGACAACCTTCCGCTGAGCGTCCGCGGCGAACTGCTCCGCGACGATCAGGTCATCCGGGAGACGAATCCGTTCTCCATGTGCAGAACGCAGGACCTCAGAAACCTCATCGAGGCGATCATCCTCCACCAGCGAAGCGCCAATCTCATATCCCTCGGCTTTGAGCAGGGTGAAGCACATCCCGCCGCCGATCAGCATCATGTCGACTTTGGGGAGCAGAGACTTGATGACTCCCAGTTTGTCGGACACCTTGGCGCCGCCCAGCACCACTGTGAACGGGTGGGGGGGATCCGCCAACAAGGAACTCAGGGCCTCAACTTCCTGCACCAGCAACGGGCCGGCTACCGAGCGGAGATGACTGGTGACACCCACCGTCGAGGCATGGGCCCGGTGGGCAGTGCCGAACGCATCCAGCACGAACAGATCTGCCAACGCCGCCAATCCTGCGGCCAGTTCGGCATCGTTCTTCTTCTCCCCCGGTTCGAACCTGGTGTTCTCGAGCAACAGGACGTCGCCTTGACCGGCGGAAACCACTGCCTCCTCGACGCTAGCTCCGGTGACCCCGTCGAGCTTGCGGACGGGGAAGCCACCCAGTTCGGCAAGACGAGTTGCAACCGGGTCCATCCGAAATTCCGGTTCCCGATCTTTCGGTCGTCCCAGATGGCTGCAGACGATGACGGTGGCGCCCGCCTCCCGCAGTCGGTTGATAGTGGGAAGGCTGGCCCGTATCCGAAAGTCGTCGGCCACTTCCCCGCCCGCGATCGGCACGTTGAGATCAGATCGAACCAGCACCCGTTTGCCTGCGACCTCGACGTCGTCCAGCGTTTGATACCTACTCATTGTCACCCTCACAGTCCTTGTTTCAGTTCTCGAGACGGGCCAGGACCTGTCCCAAACGGACCGGGTCGTGCTGCGGCCAGTCCGCGGCCGGATCCGCCAGGTCGGCCTCGATGACATCCCAACCCATGTCTGCCAGCTCCGCTCTGTCCACTCGAACCTGCTCGAGTGGCAGCTCCATCGCGATCGACCCCCGATGCGCAATGATTGTACCGGTGACACCAACGCCGCCGATCCGCCGCAAAGCCTCCAAATGATCGGCACAGCTCATCCCCAACGTCTCCCCGTCTTGGGTCACCAGATTGGCAATGAAGACCACGTGGCCCGGTGCGTTGTGAAGCGCCTCGATCATTCCCGGCACGACCAGAGCCGCCATGACCGACGTGAACAGGCTGCCGGGTCCGATGAGGATCTGATCGGCGAAGTGCACGGCTTCGATGGCCAGCGGGTCGGCCGGCTCGTCACCCGGCACCAGACGAAGTTCGGTCAGGGTTCCGCGCGCCGTGGTTATCGCGGCCTGCCCGTCGACCAGCCGGCCGTCGACAACAGCCTGCAGATGCAGCGACTTACGCGCTACCGGCACCACCCGCCCGATCGTGCCCAACATCCCGGAAACAACCCGCACCGCTGTGTCGAAGTCGTCGCCAAACAACTCCGTGAGGGCAGCCAGCATCAGATTGCCCAGCGAATGGCCGGCAACATCGGTCGAATCGAACCGGTATGCGAACAGCTCACGGAACACAGTTGGTTCGGGGCTGAGGGCCAGCAGACACTTGCGAATATCGCCGGGAGGGGGTATTTGCAGGGTCGAGGTCAATCGCCCGGAGGAACCCCCGTCGTCCCCCACAGTCACAACCGCGGTGACGTCCGACGCGTACGATGTCGCCGCTTCCAACGCCTGCGCCAAACCGTGCCCACCACCGATGGCCACTACCCGCGGCCCGCCGTCGGCCAGCTGGAGCAGTTCCGGCTCGAGTGCGGTCTCCGGGGTCGTCACTTGCCGGAGTCCCGATGGCGCACCGTGGCTTCGATTTCCTCGGATTCCAGCCACCGGCCCAACTCATCCGCTACCGCTACCGAACGGTGCCGGCCTCCCGTACATCCGATGGCGATGCTGACATAGGACTTGCCGACGCTGCGGAAACGTGGAATCAAGAACGAAAGAAGGTCTTCCACCTTGGCCACAAAGGTCTTCGTATCATCGTTCTCGAGCACGTAGTCCCGCACCGGGGCGTCCCGTCCGGTCAACGGCCGCAACTCCTCTTTCCAGTGCGGGTTGGGCAAGAACCGCACGTCAAACAGCAAGTCGGCGTCGCGGGGCGCGCCATGTTTGAACCCGAACGATGACACCGAGACCCGCATTGGTCTTTCCGGTTGACCCCCCTGGAAATCCTCTTCGATCCGCTCTCGTAATTGGTGGACGTTGAGATCTGTCGTGTCGATGATGAAGTCGGCCTCGGCGCGCAGCTCCGCCAACATTTCCCGTTCGGCGAAGAGAGATTCCCCAGGGTGTCGTGTCCCATGGGGTGCGGACGACGGTTCTCCTTGTAGCGCCGGATGAGCATGTCATCATCGGCGTCAAGAAACAGCACCGCAGTCGATACACCGCCCCGCAGCAGGCGGTCCATTTCGACTCTGAGGTCATCGAGGATGAACCCGCCTCTGGCGTCAATCACCAACGCCAGGCCGCGCGGCACGTCGGCCAGGTCGTTGAAACGCACAATCTCGCCGATCAGGGCCGGGGGGAGATTGTCCACAACCAGATAACCAAGATCCTCCAGAACCTTGGCCGCCGTCGATCGCCCGGCGCCCGACATCCCGGTAACCACCAATACCTGCGGTCGGCTAACCACGACCTGCCTCCCCTTCGATTCTTGCTGCTGTGGACGTCAATAACTCGGCCCTAAGTGTCGCACGCCCGGCGGCCGAACCGCGGTCTCATCGCGAGGAATCGTGCAAAGCGGCATACAAGCCCGTGGCCACCGCTTCCGGCAGGGCCTCGCCCAATTCTTCGCGGCTGGCGGCCCGGATTCTCTTCAAAGACCCGAAACGCCGGAGCAGAGCTTTCTTGCGGGTTGGTCCGATGCCGGGCACGTCGTCAAGAGTCGAATCGATCATGCTGCGGCTCCGCAACTTTCGGTGATAGGTGATCGCAAATCGGTGCGCTTCGTCACGCACCCTCTGCAACAAATGCAGCGCTTCTTCATCTCGAGGGATTCGCAGTGGTTCGGGCCGGCCCGGCATGTATACCTCCTCCATGCGTTTGGCCAATCCCACCACCGGAATATCGAGGTCGAGATCCCCCAAGACCTTGACCGCCCGTGACAACTGGCCGGCACCACCGTCGATCAGCACCAGCGAAGGTGGGTACGAGAACTTCCCCCGTTCCTCGACTGGAAGATCACGCTCTTTCAGGTAGGCGGCGAAGCGCCGCCGGAGAACCTCTTCCATCGAGGCGAAGTCGTCCTGACCCTCAACCGAGCGGATGCGGAAACGTCGGTACTCAGAGTTCTTGGGCAAGCCGTCTTCGAGCACGACCATCGAGCCGACGGTGTTGGTTCCCTGGATGGTGGAGATGTCGTAGGCCTCGATCCGCAGGGGTGGAATGGGGAGACCCAATGCATCCTGAAGGCTGCGTAGGGCCCGGGCGCGGGCGTTGTGATCCGATTGGCGGCGCAGTCGGTGACGGGCGAACGCCTCCCGGGCGTTGGTGCGGGCCGTCTCCATCAAACGTCGTTTGGCTCCTCGCTGCGGAACTCGCAGCGACACTTGACCGCCGCGCCGTTCGTTGAGCCACTCGCCCCACAGCTCGGCGTCGGGGGGAAGCTCTTGCACGAGCACAGACTTGGGGGGAAGCTCTTCGCCGTATAGCTCCCGCAGCATGCTGGCGATAACCTCGGAGCTGGACACGTCCTCCACTTTGTCGAGCACCGTGCCCAATCGTCCTACGACCCGGCCGCGCCGCACCGTGAGCACCTGCACGGCTGCTTCGAGGTCATCTTCTTCGAGAGCGACGAGATCAAAGTCCTCGCGACGGTCGGTTACGACCTCCTGGCGGGCGATAGCCCGCTCCACATCGTGGAGGCGGTCACGAAACCGGGCCGCCTGTTCGTAGGCCAGAGTCTCGGCAGCAGATTCCATACCGGTCTGCAGCTGAGCGACAATTTCGTCGGTGTCCCCCCGCAGGAAGCGGGCCAACCCATCGACGTATTCCTGATATTGGGCGCGGCTCACCTCATCGACGCAGGGTCCGGAGCACTTTTCGATGTGAAACAACAAACAAGGCCGTCCCTGAGCTTCTTGCCGCCGGAACAGCCCATCGGAACAAGTCCGTATCGGGAAGGTCTTGAGCAACTCGTCAAGCGTCTTGCGAATGGCGTAGGTGTGGGCATAGGGTCCGAAGTACTCGGTGCCTCTTCGCCGCTTCCCTCGCATCACCCGGGCTCGAGGCCATTCGTCGGATCGGGTGATAGCCAGATACGGATAGCTCTTGTCGTCTCGTAACCGGATATTGAAGCGGGGGCGGTGCTTTTTGATCAGGGTGTACTCGAGCATCAAAGCCGCCACTTCGCTCTCGGTGACGATCCATTCGACGGTCTCGGCCGCGTCCACCATTGCCGCGGTACGTGCCTGCAGGTCCTTGGCGAAATAGTTGGCAACCCGTTTGCGAAGGGACTTGGCCTTTCCAACGTAGAGCACCTGTCCGTGCTGATCACGAAACAAGTAGGCCCCGGGAGCGTCGGGGATTTCGGCCGAAGTCGGACGTTGCATGCCTGGGGAAGTGTACCGAGGGTCCCTCCCTCTTCTTCAGTGCGGTAAGGTCGACACGTCGAATTCTGATCAGGAGGAAAGATGGCCGTTCCCGAATCAAACCGCTTCTCCATCGGCGAGGCCCTCAGCTACGGGTGGAAGAAACTCCAGGAGAACATTGGCCCACTGGTGTCGGCGGCGTTGGCCATCCTGGCGGTCAATGTTTTGTTCTGGTTGTTGGGGCGCGGGGCCCTGGCCGGTCTCATGAGTCTGATCGGGTGGTTCGTGTCGGTAATCATCTCGATGGGCCTGATTCGCATTGCTCTCAAGATTGTTGACGGCAAACCGGTCGAAACCGCCGACCTGTTCCAACGGATCGATCTGGCGCTCCCGTACATCATCGCCTCGGTCATCGTTGGGGTCATGGTCGGGATCGGCTTCGTCTTCCTCATCGTCCCCGGGATCTACCTGGCGATCACCTTCGGGTTCTTTGGCTACAACATCGTTGACAAGAATCACGGGATCATGGAGAGCATCGAACAAAGCGCTGCTTTGACCAAGGCGCAGAAGTGGGACCTATTCGGCTTCGGAGTGGCGCTGTTCTTCTTCAATCTGGCCGGGGCGATTGCCCTTGGCATCGGGTTGCTGATCACCATTCCGGTGTCGTTGCTGGCTATGGCCTACGTGTACCGGAAGCTCAACGGCGAGCCCGTCTCACCCTAGGTCGAGTCTGGGATCCGGGTCCAGCGAACTCCCAACAATCGCGGAACGTGGCTCTGCGACGCAAGAAGGGCGTCGTCGCTCTCCGGTGACACCCCCAACTCGACGACCCGCGTCAGCGACCAGCCTGCGGCCGCCGCGGAATTCAGGATGTTGGCCAGGGGCCGGTGATAGAAGGTCACACGACCGTCACCGGCCGGTTCTTCAGTAAAGCCCTCCTCTAGGTAGGTGCCCCACCTCCAGAAGACTTCACCGTCGGTTGGGTCCACGATCGGACCCGACTCCGGCGCGGTAAACAACGGGTGATTGACCACTAGGACCAACGGGCCTCCCTCTGTCACCGCTTCCGCCAGTCCGGCCAAGAACGGGGCAAGGTCGGGCAAATGTTCGGCGACCAGGCTGGCATAGGCACCGTCAACTGCGGCCGGACGGATCCAACCGAGATCCGGCAGGCGGCAGGCCACCACCGGGCCCGACGGTGTGGGCTCAACGAAGAACTCAACATTGAGGTCGCAACCGATCGGGACGGCGCCCGGGCCACCGACAGCTCGCCATGACCCGGCCGTCGCCGCACCCGGCATCCAGGTAGGTTCTGCCCGGCTGAGGTTCGAGCAAGTCGAGCAAGCAGCGGCAGGACCTGTCCTGATACGCCGGGTCATCGGCGACTTCTTCCGTCCACCACCCGGCCAGGTCTTCCCATTGGTACCCATAGCGGGGAGGTTCCCAGCCTTTCGAGGATCTTGCCAGTCCATCGCTCAATCGTTGGCCCGGCACGCCGACAATGACACAATGCCTATCATGAATCCGGTCCCGACGGACCACCGCCTCGCCCTCCGGCACCTGCTGGCGTGGTTTCTGTCGGAGTGGTGGTCGCCCTTGCTCTGCAGTGGTTGCAGGTGCGGGCCCTGGGAGGCGATTGGACCGGGCTGGTGAACACCGGAGAAACGTCAACGCTCCGACCCTTGATCGAAGCGGAACTCGGTCCGGTGACGACCTCCGAGCGGGCGGGTCATGACGGGCAGTTCAGTTTTCTGATCGCGGTTGACCCGCTTGGTCAAGGACCGGCCCCAGAACTGTTCGATCACGGCGCCTATCGCTACCGGAGGATCCTTTTCCCCGCCCTCGGGGGTGGTTTCGGCCTGTTGGGTGGGGAGGCGGCGCTGGTTGGGCTCATCATGTGGAGCGCGGTGGGATTGGGCCTATCAACGGCGGCTGTGGCCGACCTCGGTGCCGGTTGGGGGCGCGGCCGTGGGTGGTGGCCGGCGTGCTCGCCAACCCCGGCGTGTGGTTGTCGGTCCAGCTTCTCACTCCCGACGTTCTCGCGCTCGGGTTGGCTTTGGGAGGCGTGGCGTTGTGGCGCCGCGGGATACATTGGTGGGGAGTAGCCGCCCTGGCTCTGGCGGCCCTGGCCAAGGATCAATACCTGTTGGTGGCCGCCGGCCTGGCCGCCTGGGAGTGGTCCCGGGCTAATCGACGAGAGGCGATCATCATCTTGGCCGGGACGGTCGCGCCGTTGACGGTCTGGGCGATCTACCTGAGTGCCACCCTGGGCGAAGGATTGACTCCCCGCGGCAACTTCTCTCTCCCCTTGGTTGGGATCCTCGACGCGGCCGGAGGGTGGGCAGACCGCGGATCCGGTGACCTCACATTCTCGCTGATTGCCGTCGGCGGATTGCTGCTGGCAGTCGTCGTTCCATTCTTCGCTCGATCGACCCTTCTGAGATGGCTCACCTGGCCGTGGGTGGTTCTGGCGCTTGTTTCCTCAGGGTGGGTATGGAACCTGGGCAACAATTCGCTGCGGGTCTTCGCTCCCCTCCTTACCTTCGTTGTCCTTGGTTTGGCGATCCGGATCGGGTCACGTTCGCCGGTGGAACCGGCATGACCGTCGCTGCGACATCCCCGCCCCGTCCACGTTCGGATCCGGCTGGCTGGATGGTTTCTGGTCGGCGTGCTCGTCGCCGTCTTCGCTCTGTGGACCCAGCTGCGCACGGTCGAAGGAGAGCTCTCGTTCGTACTCAGGGTTGGACACGAATCCGGTGCCCGGCAGCTCATCGAAGAGGACCTCGGTTCCATCCCATTGACCGAGGGGCTCGGCCACGACGGGCAGTACTCGTATCTGATCGCTCGCGATCCCTTTGGCCTGGACGGTCTCCCGGCCCTGGCCGACGATGGCGCCTACCGCTACCGGCGGGCGCTGTACGGATGGTTGTCAGGAGGTTTTGGGCTGCTCCCTCCCCAATCAGCCCTTATCGGCCTCGTCTTGTGGTCGGTGATCGGATTCGGGGCGGCCACTGCCGCCACCGCCGACGTTGCCGGCTTGATCGGCGCCCGATCGTGGGCGTGGTGGGAGTGCTCGGCAATCTCGGACTGTGGCTGTCGGTGCAACTAGCGACGGCCGATACCCTCGCCATGGCGCTGGCGATGCTGGCCGTGAGCCTGGCCCTCCGCCATCGGGTCGGGTGGGCCATGGTGGCGCTGGCCGCGGCAGCCCTTACCAAGGACGCCTACCTGTTGTTCGCAATTGGATTGGCTGGTTGGCTGTTCTTTTCCGGCCGCCGACGACCAGCCGTGACTATGGCCCTGGTCACCATCACCCCGTTGGCCTTGTGGATCGCCTGGTTGTCGTGGCAGGTCGGTGACGGGCTGTCGTCTAAGGACAATTTCTCATGGCCACTCGTAGGGCTGATCGAGTCCTTCTCCGAATGGGAGACCACCGGAGATCTCGTTCAGGCACTCGTGGCTTTGTTGGCACTGGCGGGAGCGCTCTTCGTCGTTTCCGCCATCCGCCACCGACTGATTGGGTGGTTGACCATCCCATGGATATTCGTTGCCTTGATTTCCTCGGTGGTCGTATGGGGAGACGGGAACAACGAGTACGGGCTTTTGCTCCCCTTTGGCTGCTGACCTGGTTGGGAGCGGCCTGGTGGGTCCAGTCCCGTCCGATCGCCGATAGTCAGGCGAGCATCTCCCGCAAGAACTTGCCGGTGTAGCTCTCCGGAACCTCGGCCACCTGCTCCGGCGTGCCCTCCGCGACGATCCGACCGCCCTCTTCGCCGCCTTCGGGCCCCAGATCGATGACCCAATCGGCCGTCTTGATGACATCCAGGTTGTGCTCGATGACCAACACTGTGTTGCCGGAGTCCACCAGTCGCTGCAACACCCCCAGCAGTTTGCGGATGTCTTCGAAATGGAGACCCGTCGTCGGTTCGTCGAGGATATAGAACGTCCGGCCGGTCGAGCGTTTGCCGAGTTCGGCGGCCAGCTTGACCCGCTGGGCTTCTCCGCCGGACAGCGTGGTAGCGGGTTGGCCCAGACGTATATATCCCAGTCCGACGTCGTAGATGGTCTGCAGCACCCTGACGATCTTGGGTTGGTTCTCGAAGAACGTGAGGGCTTCCTCCACCGACATGTCGAGCACGTCGGCGATGGTGTGGCCCTTCCAGAGGATCTCGAGCGTCTCCCGGTTGTAGCGCTTGCCCTTGCAGACCTCGCATGGCACGTAAACGTCGGGCAGGAAATGCATCTCGATTTTGATCGTCCCGTCGCCCTTGCAGGCTTCGCAGCGCCCGCCCTTGACGTTGAATGAGAATCTGCCCGGTTTGTAGCCGCGAGTTCGGGCGTCCGGCGTCGAGGCGAACAACGTACGGACGTGGTCGAACACCTTGGTGTAGGTGGCCGGATTGGACCGTGGGGTGCGGCCGATGGGCGACTGGTCGATGTTGATGACCTTGTCGATGTTCTCGACTCCGACCACCTTCTTGTGGCGGCCGGGCACCTCCCGCGACCGATAGAGGGCGTGGTGGAGCGACTTGGAGAGAATCTCCTGCACCAGCGAGGACTTCCCAGACCCGGACACACCGGTGACGGTGACAAAAAGACCAAGCGGGATCTCAACGTCGATCTCTTTGAGGTTGTTTTCGGAGGCCCCCAATACTTCTATCGAGCTTCCGTTGGGACTGCGACGGGTTGCCGGCGTCGGTATCTTCCGCCGCCCGGCCAGGTAGTCGCCGGTTATCGAAGAAGACTCGCCAATCACGTCGGAAAGGGTTCCTTCCACAATGATCCGCCCGCCGTGCTCGCCGGCACCCGGCCCGATATCGATGATGTGGTCCGCGGTGCGGATGGTGTCTTCGTCGTGTTCAACCACGATCAGCGTGTTGCCGAGGTCCCGGAGTCGGATCAACGTCTCGATCAACCGCTGGTTGTCTCGCTGATGAAGACCAATCGATGGCTCGTCGAGAATGTACAGCACGCCGACCAACCCGGACCCGATCTGGGTGGCGAGGCGGATTCGCTGCGCTTCTCCCCCAGCCAGGCTGGCGGCCCCACGAGCCAGAGTCAGATAGTCGAGGCCGACGTCGAGCAGGAACTGCAGCCGCGCTCGGATCTCCTTGAGAACCCGTTCGGCGATCTTGCGCTGACGGTCGGTTAGGTCGAGATCGGTCAGAACGGCCGACGTCCGTCCGAGCGGCAAAGACGAGATCTCGTGGATGTTCAGCTCGTTGATGGTCACGGCCAGCGAGGTCGGATTGAGCCGGGCTCCACCGCACGCATCGCAGGGGACTTCCCGCATGTATTCCTGGTAGTAATCCCGGGCCGAGTCTGAGGAGGCGTTTTCGTGCCGACGGGTAAGAAAAGGAACGGCCCCTTCGAAACTCGCCATGTACTGACGTTTGCGTCCGAAACGGTTGACGTAGGACACCTTGATCTGCTGTTCGCCCATCCCGTACATCAGGACTTGTCGGTGCTCATCCGACAGCTCCTCGAACGGAGTGTCGGTCGAGAATCCCAGGTTCTCGGCCACCCCTTCTAAGACTCGCTGGTAGTAGCGGCTTCTGGTTCCGGACCACGGCAGGATGGCGCCTTCATCAAGCGACAGTTCGTGGTTGGGAACGATCATGTCTGGATCAACCCGATAGCGGGTTCCGATGCCACTGCACTCGGTGCAGGCACCGTAGGGGCTGTTGAACGAGAAGTTGCGAGGTTGGAGCTCTTCGAAGGACAACCCACAATTGCCGCAGGCGAGGTGCTGGCTGAAGGAGAGGGTTGGCCCGTCGACAATCTCCACCATGGCCACGCCTTCGGCC
Organism: uncultured Actinomycetota bacterium; assembly: GCA_963823915.1. Lineage (GTDB taxonomy): Bacteria > Actinomycetota > Acidimicrobiia > Spongiisociales > UBA4744 > UBA4744. The sequence continues at coordinate 343,274 of CAWGNJ010000001.1, read as the reverse complement.
AGGTGGAGGGCGGTCTCGAGCGAGTCGGTGAGGCGCCGCTCTATTCCCTCTTTGCGAACCAGACGGTCGACCACCACCTCGATGGTGTGCTGGTAGTACCTATCGAGCTTGATCTCTTCGGTGAGTTCCCGGATCTCACCGTCGATCCGGGCCCGGGCGAACCCCTCCGCGGGCCAGCTCCTTGAGAAGGGCGTCGTACTCCCCTTTGCGACCCCGCACCACCGGGGCCAGAACCTGGAAGCGGGTGTCCTCGGGGAGTTCGAGGATCTGGTCGACGATCTGCTGGGGGGTTTGTCGGGCGACTGGCTCGCCGCAGTTTGGGCAGTGCGGTGTCCCGATCCGGGCGAAGAGCAGACGCAGATAGTCGTGGATTTCGGTGACCGTACCGACCGTTGATCGGGGATTTCGGCTGGCCGTCTTCTGATCGATGGAGATGGCCGGCGACAGCCCCTCGATGAAGTCGACGTCCGGCTTGTCCATCTGGCCGAGAAACTGGCGGGCGTAGGCCGACAGGCTCTCGACATAGCGGCGCTGACCCTCGGCATAGATGGTGTCGAACGCCAGCGACGACTTTCCCGAGCCGGAAATGCCGGTGAACACGATCAGTTGGTCGCGGGGCAATTCCAGCGACAGGTTCTTCAGATTGTGCTCGCGGGCGCCGCGAATAACGATGCGATCGGTGGACATTCCTACGTCAGACCTCGGAGGGCCGAGTGTAGTTGGAGGGTGTGACAAGAAGTTGAAGGCGGGGATCACTCGGCCAGGAAGCTTCACTAGGCACAGGTCTCCGGCGAGCGGGATCGACGTGTTGGCGCTTACCGCCAAATCCTATGGCTAGCTTTCACGCCCTTGCGTGAGCCAAGATCCAAGGAAAGCATGTTTCAACCTCTACAGTGCTGAACCGCTCGCTCAGTAAGTTCTCCAAATCTCCCGGACCAAACGCTTGCACGTGTTCAGGCTCTCTTCCCAAACGGCGGATGTGCTTGCCCGAACCCAAGATTGTGGATATGGAGAAGAACGGTTCCCACGGCACACTCACCACAACCCGGTCACGAGCCACTCGTCGGATCTCGTCGAGAGCTGCAGCGGGATCCATGAGATGCTCGAGGATTTCAATAGCTGTCACCAAATCGAAAGTGCCTTCCCTGAAAGGAAGAGCAAATATGTTGCCGTTGATTGCCATGGCCCCAATTCGTGTTCGCCCTTCGATCAAAGCCTGATGGCGGACATCAACGGCAACCAGTTTCGCCGGTACATAGGCTTCCCAAAAAAGGCCCTCGCCCGAACCCACGTCGAGCACGGAAACTGCATCCGTTCCGACCAAAGCGGGGATCGATCGAGGAATCTGGCCAGCAAGGCTCTTTTCAGAGGGTTGCGAGTGAGGTACTTGCCCTTGTTGCTCAAGACGATCCCAGTTTCTTTCGAGAACGACGCGACATCAGGACGGCCGTTTCAGAGGTTCGTGTGTCATCGGGAAAGCATATCGGCTCATCGTGGAAGCTTCGACAATCTTGACCGATGGCTTGAGGAGTGTTCTTTCGAACTCTCCTCACGGTACGCTGAAAACTCTGAGATCAGGGAGCCAGCCGTTTGACAGACGACACACACGATTCCAAACGCTTTCGCCAGGCTCGAATCTTACGTACCCGATTTCCAGCATGGGTCTCGGTGGGCCTGGCTGGCAGCCGGGATTGGATACAGCGGTGTGTCCATATTCCTGCTTTAGAACTACCGGCAGCCACCCTTCGATTTGGCTCTCTATGATCAAACAATCTGGCTGATCGGCCACGGCCAAACCTTCAACACCGTTGCCGGAATTCACATCTTCGGGGCTCATTTCAGCCCCATTCTGTACGCGCTCGCCCCGCTGTCGTGGCTCGGCGGTGGAGCGGTACCGGAATTGCTATTCCAGGGGTTCTGGATTGCAGGAGGCATCTTCCCTGCCTATCTCCTGGGCAGCCTCGTGGACCGCGGGAGACTCTTCGCTGCCCTCTACACTCTTCATCCGGCCATCGCCTCGGGAATCGTTTTTGGCACACGACCCTGGAATCTGGCGGTACCTGTCATGATGCTCTTTGCCTGGCTAGTCGCTTCTCGGTCGGGCACACGAAGCCTTGTACTCCTCGGTCTCTTCATTTCAATGTTCCGCGAGGATATGGCGCTGTGGATCCTGCTGGTAGTCATAATCGGCTGGCGTAATAATCGCCTCACTCTCAAGAGGGCTTCAGCAATCTTGGCCGGACCAATCGTATTGTCGTTGGTCGCCCTCACGGTCTTACTCCCGAGGTTCTCACCCATTGATACCTACATATACCAACAGGTGCTTGACCCATCCGCTCCTGATCTGAATCTTCCTTTCGGTGCTGCCTCGACAATCTTGCGGTTGGTGTACCTTTCGATTCCATTCGGATTGGCAGCGATCTGGGACAATCGTGCTCTTGTCCTCGCTGCTGCCACCGTCCCGCTTGTTGGATTGGTTCTCAAAGGCGGATTGGCCTTAACGCCCTTCTTCCAATACGAGATGCATTTTATTCCCTTGTTTCTGATCATCATCGCTACCGGAAGTCCGGTTAGATTGAACCCGCGTGTCACTGCAGTGGGTCTCATCGCCATGAGTCTGCTGATCGGGCCTCTGCGTCCGTGGAATCTCGCCGGCGCCGCTCCTCCCATGGCTATCGATCAAGAAACTGTCCAAACCTGGAGAGAACTCGAACAAACGGTTGCACCGATGCTTGACCACGGCGAATCGGCAGCGTTGCCCGGCCTCCTTGTGACACATTTTGCTGAGCGAAGCCAGATCACCATTTTCCCGTATCCGTTCGACGCAGTCGCTCCAGAGCCTTATCCGATGGATTGTCCGCACCCTCAGGTTGTGGTTGTACCGCCCGAGGTGGTGTGGCAAACACCAGGTTGGGATGCCACGATTCATCTCTACTCGCTCGCCTTTGAGATCGCGGACTACCGCGGATACGTTCTAGACGAACTGCCCCGATCAGAGACGTGTGAGTATCCGCGATCTCGGTCGACCTCAGTGGGGTGACCGCATCTCTGGAACAGGAACCTCTCCGGCTGTCAGGGCGAAACACCCAACGCGATGGTCGGAGACGCTCTTGTTCGCGACCCAAGCATGCCGATGACAACTGCCGACGTTGCCGGCATTAGGGCGCGAGAGATATCGAACCAACTGAACCACACGCTTTCGGTCAAAAGAACCGCTAAAAAGCTGAACCCGACGGCGCCAAATGCCAGCAGCGACGGGCGCTTTGAGAACTGCACGGAAAGCAACAACGCTACACCCACCATTGCTATGCCCATCAAGCCATTCAACGACACCACGCCCCGAGCGATCCAGTCGCCAGCTGCCAGCACGAGGCCGCGAAAGGGCACGCCCAGCTCTACAAGGTCTGCAACCGCTTCATCCGGCAACCTCACCCTCACGTATACGGCCCACAACGCTGCAATGAGGAACGGAACAAACGCGTAACACAAGGCACGAACCCTTTCAGTTCTCCACATCCAGAGCGACGACCCAACCGCCACAAGAATCATCGACTCCCTGGTCAGGGTTGCAGCCGTGAGCAACGCAATCGCCACTAACTTTCGGCGCCTGGTTAGCGCAGACATCGCGGCGGCACCAAAGGCCCACGCCAGCACTCCGGATCCAGAAATCAAGAGCGCCGAGACAACCCCTGGATTGAGAGCAAAAGCAAGTCCCGCAAACGGGGTCAGGCCGGAGCGCTCGGCGTAGTCGGACAACGACCAGGTTCCGAGTAGGACAGCCGCCACGCCACTAGCAACCAAAGCCCAAACAATAGCCTCCTCGCTAACGGCAGCAGCAGGCCAGACCAACAGCGGAAGCACAACCCGCTGATAGCGGTACGTAGGTCGATCGAGAATGAGCGCGATCGAATCAGGGTTCATCAACAATGGGTCGTGCGCCATCAAGAAGAAAATTTGTCCATCATGGCCTCGAGTTCCAGTGAGAGGGATTTCGCCAAGTCTTGCCTCAATCTCGCTGCGCACACCGCTATCGGCGCCAACTGCAAGCCTCACGGACGGATTCCAGTCGTTCCTGGCGATCTGCGGTAGCACAACGACCAACGCAAACGCTCCCCCAAGGAGGGAGACTAGAAACCTCGTGAGCGTTGCTCGAGATCGGATCCTCATTGACCGTTTGAGGGGTGTCGCGACTCAGTTCGCGGAATAATGAACCTCGCGGGCGTGACGATGCGAGCACCATCTCTCCTAACAACCCAATCGAGAATAGCTGCAGGCCACCGAGGATCATCAACACGCTGAGAAGAAGCAATGGCCGATCCCCGATCGTCTCACCGAGAGCGAGCCTGAGCCAGCTCAGGTAGGCGGCAATCCCAATCCCGGCCAGCCCCATGGCAAGCCCCACCAGTCCGAAAAAGTGCAGGGGCCTGTAGCGGAAACGGCCGAGGAAGAGCACCGTCGCCAAATCCAGCGGTCCGCGGATAGCTCTCGCCAACCCATAGTGCGATCTGCCGTGCATGCGCGGACGATGATGAACCGGGATCTCGGTCACCTCAAACCCTGCGTTGTGGGCCAAGACCGGGGTCAGCCTGTGGAGGCCGCCATATAGTCGAATCGTTTCTAGAACCTCTCTGCGGTACGCCTTGATTCCGCAGTTGAAGTCATGCAAACGGACTCCCGACAGTACGCGAACTGCCCAGCCAAATATTCTGCTTTGGACTCTCTTGTTCCGGGGATCCTTTCTGTGTTCCTTCCAGCCGCTGACCAAATCAGCCTCTTCAAGGGCCCGTAGCAGATTTGGTATCTCAGTCGGGTCGTCCTGAAGGTCGCCGTCAAGCGTCACAACGACGTCGGAGTCCGTACTATCAAAACCCGCTTGGAGCGCTGCGGCCTTGCCGTGATTCCTCGCCGATCTAAGAACTCTGGCGCCAAGCTGAAGAGCAAGAGCGGCGGAGTCGTCAATACTGCCATCATCGACTACGACAACCTCCCAGCGATACGGCAAGTCCGTCATCACTGACCGGATTTCCTCGAGAAGAACGGTTAGGCTCTCTGCCTCGTCGAGGACCGGAACCACTATCGCGATGCTACGAAACGGCGCCATGGATATCCTTTGTGGCTCCTCTGTCTATCGACAAGACGGGCCCCCACCTGGAGCAGGCAAGTGACGGCAGGGTCGTATCGCGACCACAGCGGAGAGACGATCGGCATGCGCAAATACATTTGGACACGATACCTGTGAGTGACCGCAGATTGGTGGACGGCGCACGTACTTGGTTGCAGAACCCTCTCATCGGAGTCTCCACTGCACTTGTCGCCATTGGTTTCGTAGCCACGAAGTGGTCAGATTCGTGGGGCCAATTACGAGACCTCGCGGCAGGGGCTCAATGGGTCGGGCTAGTCGCCTCGCTGGCCCTGTACGTGTTGGCATTGCTCGCAGTCGCCGCGGGGATCTCCATGTCACTCGACCGATCAGTTTGGGTCTTCTGGGGGGCTCTTGGTGGCCAACTCCTGAAATACATTCCGGGAGCAATTTGGCAGGGGATCCCCACGGCCGCTGAGCGCTCAATTGGCGGATACCTGACCTACGCGGTGGTCACGTTGGGAGCGGCGGGCGTTGGTCTGTTGCTTTCGCGTCAAACACTGATCGTTGGCTTCGGTGTGGCGCTTTGCGCAGCATTGTTCTTCCTTGGCGCCAAGTACAGGAGCGTGTCGACAGCTGCCCAAGTCGGACTCGTCATCGTGACTGCTGTTCTGCTCCTAGCTGCGTCAGGGGCGGCGATTGGCATGACGTACGGTCTTGACCCGTTCACGTGGGGCCGTGATATGGCTGCAGCGTGGAGCCTTGGAGTCCTCTCGATTCCGATTCCGGCTGGGCTCGGAATCCGGGAACTGGCATTGACCGGCTTATCAGACGCGGACGTGGCCAGCGTAGCTCTCGTTGCCACCTCTCATCGAGCGGTTACGCTCTTCGGAGACGTGGCGGCTGGAGCGATCGGGCTCATCGCATATTCCCGCATGCGACGGGACTGAGTCCACACGAAGAACGCGGGTAGGTAAAGGCAGACTGCTCGGCGACTTGACGGCACGATTGTCATCGCCGAGCTTCGGAGATTTCCCGCATCTCTCGACGTAGCTCGTTGATCTCATCGCGCAGCCGCGCCGCGTATTCAAAACGAAGCTCCTTGGCTGCCTCGTGCATCTCCTCTTCAAGGCTCTGAATCAACCTGCCCAGATCCTCGGTACCGAGGTCCAGAATTGCCCGTTGTTCTACCTCCCGGCGACGGCGCTCGGGAGCAGGGGCGTTCTGAGATTGCAGCAACTCGAGGATGTCGGAGACCTTTTTGCGGATCGTCTGCGGATCAATGCCATGTTTCTCGTTGTAGCGAAGCTGCAGACCCCGGCGACGGTTCGTCTCGTTCATGGCTCGCTGCATGGAATCGGTGACATTGTCCGCGTACATGAGCACCTGCCCATCGACATTGCGAGCCGCCCGGCCGGTGATCTGAATGAGGCTGGTCGCCGACCTGAGGAAGCCCTCCTTGTCGGCGTCGAGAATGGCAACCAGCGAGACCTCAGGCAGGTCGAGTCCTTCCCGAAGGAGATTGATTCCGACCAGAACGTCGAACTCACCCAACCGTAGGTCGCGGAGGATCTGGACTCGTTCGAGCGTATCGATCTCCGAGTGGAGATAACGGGCCCGAATCCCCATCTCCAGCAGATACTCAGTGAGGTCTTCTGACATCTTCTTGGTGAGCGTGGTGACCAACACCCGCTGGTCGACCACCGCCCGCTCACGTATCTCATGGAGCAGATCATCAATCTGACCCTTGGTCGGTCTGACTATGACTTCGGGATCGACCAGACCGGTCGGACGGGCAATCTGCTCCACCACCCGAGTAGACCGCTCAAGTTCAAAAGGACTGGGGGTGGCCGACATGAAGATGACCTGGCCGGATCTTCTCCAACCACTCGTCGAACCGCAGCGGGCGGTTGTCGATTGCCGAAGGCAGCCGGAACCCGTGTTCGACAAGAGCCTCCTTGCGGCTCAGATCTCCCTGGAACTGTCCGTGAATCTGGGGAACGGTGACGTGACTCTCGTCGAGAACGGTCACGAAGTCGTCCGGGAAGTAGTCGAGCAACGTGAAGGGCGGCTCGCCGGGTTGGCGGCCGTCGATATGACGGCTGTAGTTCTCAATCCCTGAACAGAACCCGATCTCTTTCATCATCTCGAGGTCATAGCCGGTGCGCATGCGAAGCCGTTGGGCTTCGAGCAACTTGCCCTGATCCTCGAACTCCGCCAGTCGTTCTTCGAGTTCCGCTTCGATACCGACCACGGCCCGTTCCATACGCTCTTGGGAAGCCACATAGTGCGAGGCCGGGTAGATCCACAGTTCGGGCATTTCTTCGATAACCTCGCCGGTGACCGGGTTCATGCGAAGAATGCGTTGGACCTCATCTCCCCAATACTCGACCCTGGCCACCGTCTCCTCGTACGCCGGGAACACCTCCAGCGTGTCGCCTTTGACCCGAAACTTGCCGCGAGTGAGGTTCACCTCGTTGCGTTCGTACTGGATGTCCACCAGGCGGCGCATCGCCTCACCCAGCGGATACTCGACCCCCTTGATCAACCGCAGAACCCGGCCGGCGTACTCATCCGGGGTTCCCAATCCATAGATGGCCGACACACTGGCGACGATGATGACGTCATCTCGAAACAACAAAGCGCTGGTGGCTGCGTGCCGGAGCCGATCGATCTCATCGTTGACGGTGGCATCCTTCTCGATGTACGTGTCCGACTGAGCCATGTAGGCCTCAGGCTGGTAGTAGTCGTAGTAGCTGACGAAGTACTCGACCCGGTTTTCGGGGAAGAATTGCCGAAATTCGTTGGCCAACTGGGCAGCCAATGCCTTGTTGGGGGCGAGCACCAGAGTCGGCCGCTGAATCTTCTCAATTGTCCACGCGATAGTGGCCGACTTGCCAGAACCGGTGATGCCCAGCAACGTCTGGAAGGGCTCGCCGGCGGCAATCCCCTCCGCCAGGGCGGCAATGGCGGTCGGTTGATCACCGGCGGGCTCGAAGTCGGAATGGACCTTGAAGGGGGGCATCCCGCCAGTGTACGTGGTGGGTGTGACAAGAATTCCTGTCAAACCGGGCAATCACCCAGATTCTCGTCACCCGACGTCAGTCTCTCCCAAAGAGAATCAACTTGCTTCGCAAGGCCGTCCAGATCCCCGGAATTGTCGATGATGATCTCGGCCGAAGCCAGCCACTCGCCCCGTCCCGGTTGACGAGCAATCCGGCGAGCAACGTCCTTTTCATCCAGTTCACGCTTCCGGAGGCGTTCCATCCGCCTCTCGGGGTCGACGTCCACGACCACGCGGAGCCAACCGGCCCCCATGAAGTCGGCTAGTAGGGGCACCTCGACGACCACTACCTGTTGTGTGGCGCTCGCAATCGTCTCGGCAATGAGTTGGCGGATAGCCAGGTGGGTGAAGCTCTCGAGCCGATCGAGTTCAGCCGGATCCTGGAAACACGATGTCAGCCAGCTTCTTGCGATCGATCAGCCCATCGACCACACCGCCGGCCAGGTCTCGGCCACCCGGTCAAAGGCGGCTCCTCCAGGCTCGAGCACCTTGTGCCCAACCTCGTCGGCATCAATCACCAACGCTCCGCGGGCGCGCAACAGTTCGCCGACAGAGCTCTTCCCGGCGCCTATCCCTCCGGTGAGCAAGACTCGTACTTGCCGGTCCGACACAGCAAATGACTGTACTCTGATAGTCGATGTTCGACCGACATAACCCGTGGGAATCACGATTCCACAAAGTGCTGCTCGCTTTGTTGTGGGTGGCACTGGCGTTGGGCGTGTTCATTGCGTTCTGGGACGCTCGCCAGAGAGCAGCCGAGTTGGGAACAGAAGCAATCGGACCGGAAGCGATCGGCGCGGCGATGGCGGCCGCGTGCTATGTGCTCGGATCCCAGATCCTGCCTCGAGCCTACCTGCGAACCACCTGGATCCGCGAGCTGACCTCGCTGGTCGGAGTCACCTTGGTAATGATGGCGGTCAGCCTCAGCGGCGGCCTGAGCAGCCCTTTCCTGCTTCTCTCCCTCACGCCGATCATGCTGGCGGGCGTCTTTGGTGGATTTCGAAGTGGATTGTCCACGGCGGGTTTGGCAGCCGGCATATTGGTCATCATCTCGATCGGAATCGATGACTTCGATCTGCCGCTTTTCTTCCAGTGGGCAGGCTTGTACCTGCTGATTGGATTCACCTTCGGGCAAGCCCGCCGCCTCTTAGTCGAAGAGGGTGAGCGCGCCGACGCCCTGGCCGCAGCCTCGGTTGAGGTAACCCAGCGCTTGGATCGTCTGGAACGCGCCAATACGCTTCTGACCCGATTCGCGGAAGTGGCCGACAGCGCCGAACTCAATCCCGTAACCGTCGGGCACGAGGCCCTCGAGAGCCTGTCGGAGGTCGCGTCATTCCACGCGGCAGTTGTGGCGCTTGCCGGAGACGACGGACCGGTCGTTGTTGCCCGCCGGGGAACCGAGGAGCCGAATGATCATCGCTCGATCATCCCCCTGTCGGTGGGGAGCCGCGACGTCGGCATGGTCGTGTTGATCTCCGCTACCGAGCCCTCCGGAGCTGAGCGCCAGGCGACTGCCGAATCCCTCCAACCCGTGGCCCTCGCCTTTTCGAACATACTCTTGCTCCAGGAAATCGCCCGCCGAGCCATTCGCGAAGAACGGGCTCGCCTTGGCCCGTGACCTACACGACGAGATCGGCCCCTCATTGGCTTCGCTCGGTTTGGCACTCGATTTGGCGCTGCTCCAGCACCCGGCCGATCCCGACCTGGCAGAGCATTTGCGTGGTCTGCGGACGTCGGTCGGGAGCATGGTCGAGGATGTCCGGACCACGGTGGCCGACCTTCGCATGCCGGAGCAGCCGAGTGTCACTGAGGTGCTGAAGAGCCTCAACGCCACGTTGACCGACGGCGATCCGGAGATCGACATCCGTCTCACCGAGCAGCGGCCACCCCGGCCCTCAATAGCTCCGGACGTCGTCGCCATCGTCACCGAGGCCGTCCGCAACGCCATCCGCCACTCGGGCTCCAAAACCATCACGATTCATGGAACCGTTGATTTTGATGAGGGTTCGGTGACGGTACATGATCAAGGGAAAGGCTTTCGCCGCGATAAGGTTCCCGACGGCCACTATGGCCTGATGGGAATGGAAGAACGCGCCGAGCGAATCGGTGCGGCCTTGAATATCACCAGCACCCGCGGTGGGACCGCGGTAACAGTCACTTGGGGGCCCGATTGATCGACGTACTCGTAGCCGATGACCACACATTGTTCGCCGACGGTGTCAGCCAGGCATTGGCAGCCATCCCCGACCTCCACGTCGCGGGAACGGCCTCGGGAGGCATCGAACTGCTCGAGTTGGCAAAAAAGAGACCAGCCGACGTCCTCTTGGTCGATCTGGAAATGCCCGATCTCTCTGGCTTTGAAGTCCTCAAACGATTGAAAGGGTCGCTTCCGGCCATCATCGTGACCATGCATGCGGACGAAAAAAGGCGCAAACAAGCCATCGAAGCAGGAGCAAGAGGATTCCTGTCGAAATCGACCCCTCTGCCCGAGTTAGCAGCTGCTATTCGGGCCGTCTCTGCCGGGGAGAATCTCACTCCCCTGTCGACCACTCTCCGTGAGATCCTTGATCGATACATGGAACCGTCGCTCGACCCGGGCGCGGCTTCCCTGACCGCCCGCGAACGAGAACTGCTGACGCTACTCGGGGAGGGAGTCAGTCTTACCGAAGAGTTGGCAGAACGCCTGTATATATCGCCAAAAACAGTCAAGAACCATCTCGCCTCTATCTACGACAAGCTCGGAATTGCCGACCGGACGCAAGCTGCCGTCGAGGCTATCCGGCTTGGTCTCGTCACAAGACGATAGCCTCCTTCCGACGGAAATAGGGCGCCCGACCTATGGAAGAGTGAGCGCTCTGCGTGGTAGCTTGCCCCCAGTAGAGACCCGAGCCTGTAGGAGGGTTCTTGTGTTGACAGTAATGAGTGAGTTGGCGGCCCGCTGGGAGTCCTTCAAGGACGAGCGTGGTGCCAGCATGGTTGAGTACGCACTGCTGGTCGTGCTGATTGCGATCATCGCAATTCTGGCGATTACCTTCGCCGGTAATCAGGTGTCGGATACGTTCAGCGAAATCGGCAGCGCCCTCAACCAGTAGAAGAATCGAAAGGCGTCGACAGATGGGCTGGGAGACCTTGAGGACGTTCGTTAGGAACGGATTCCGAAGCGAGCGAGCTGCCGGATTGATCGAGTGGGGATTACTCGTAGTCCTCATCGCAGTGGTGGCATTGGTTGCGGTGCAATTTGCCGGCGATCAGAACTCAGACCTGTGGAGCGAGATAGCGAGCTCCATGGAAACCTAGCCCGAGACGCTTTCGGAAGAGTTGTGGGGGACCCGATTGGGTCCCCCACTTCCTTGTTCGGGTGGAATCTAGCTTCGCGAGAAGACCGCCCACCGCTCATCGGTGAACACCAATTCCCAGCCTTCAGTAGTAAGAGCCTCGGCTATCCCGGCATCGGTCCTGACCAGAGCTTGCTCAATCCCGTACCGATCAAAAGTAGCCTGCCAGGTGGGCGTGCCGCGCCGGGTGTCCACGAACTCGCTGAAGAACTCGGCGCCGTAGAGTTCAGCCCGATCGTCCACGAACACGGGCAATCGATTCGCATAGATCAAGTAGCCACCGGTGGCATCATCGTGCCACACAGTCTCGGCTTCGAGATACTCGGCGGCCTCTACCGGGAACCGTTCCTCGTCGATCCCCTCGAATCCTGCCAGAGCCAGCAGCGGAAGCACAATCATCGCCACCCCGACCGCCAGATTGACTCTCACCGGACCGGGCTCGGTGGCCTTCTCCCGATCCTTGGAAGGCCAAGCGGAGGCTGCAAAGGGCGCCAGCACGATGGCCGCCGGCATGATCGCCCTCGCCGAGGTAAGACCAAACACGAGAAACGGGATCACAACCCACAATTCGTGGGCTTCAATCCGGCCAGGAGCAGTGGCCAAAATCACCGCCACCATCATCAACACAAATGGCCCCTGCGCCACCGTCAATAGATCCGGAGCAGCCCACTCGGAGATGAAGTCCAGGGCACCCCGATTGGACAGAAACGATTTGAGGATCGACCAAATCCCGAGGCCGTGGGCCGTCAGGCTCACCGCAACCAGCGAAATTACCGTCCTCACCGCCGCTCGACGCCAAGGCAGGCGACGCCGGAGAGCATCCAGCACCACAAGGCCCAACCCCAGCACAAAAGATCCGTGCACAGCTGCCCAGACCCAGAGAACTACCGGAACCGCCCACTCGGCCCTCTCGTCCAGCACCACAACCAGAAGCGCCAGAAGCACGAAAGAAAAGATCACCGGTCTTGGCACCAGATTGGGAAGACCAACCCAAACCAGACCGACCAGGGCCAAGGCAACCGGCAACGGGTTGGCAACACGGCGAAAGGCGCTGGTGCCGACCAATGCCATGATCAGCCCACCACAGATGATCAGCAACCATGGCACCCAATTCAAACCCCCGGATCCTTGCTCCAGCGCCCCATACAGCAGGTCGGCGAGCCACGATTGAGTCCGCCACGGCTCCCCCGCCATCGTGAACGAGAACGGATCTGCGGTCAGTACCTCGCCTGAGACCAATTGCAGATCACCGGCTCGAACGTGCCAGAGGAATGAATTGTCTCTGATGGGCCGGGTGGCCCCGATCACCACTCCGATCCAGGGGACCAGCAGCAGAAGATGACGAACCGACAGGCGTTGCCAAAGAGGCGAAGATACGGCTCCGGTGGCGGCGGCCACGCCGCTCCCTACAGCTCGGTGAAGGTATTGAAAATCTGGATGGCGGCCGGACCCAACAGGACGATGAAGAGCGCCGGAAAGATACAGAAGACCAGCGGAAACACCATCTTCACCGGAGCTGCGAAGGCCTTCTCCTGGGCCCGCTGGCGGCGCTGCACCCGCATTTCGTCGGCCTGTACCCGCAACACCTGAGCAATGGCAACTCCAAACGCCTCTGCCTGCATCATTGCCAACAAGAACGAACGAAGCTCATCCAGGTCGGTCCGGTCGGTGAGATGCCGCATCGCGTCCCGACGGCTGACACCAACCCGAGTCTCCTGCAGCATTCGGAAGAATTCCTCCGACAACGGACCGGGCACTGTTCCGACCACCCGGGCCATGGCCGAATCAAAACCGAGGCCGGCCTCAACACTGATGACCAGCAGATCAAGGACATCCGGCAGAGCCCGTTGCATAGCGAGCCGCCGATCGTCGACCTTGCGAGTGAGCCAGACATCAGGACCGAAGAACCCCAGAATCACCAAGAGTCCGAAGGTCAAGACCTTCATCCGAAACTCCAGTCCATCCTGAAGGAAAAACCAAAGGATGAGGGCGCCGACTGTGGTGAGGAGCTTGATGACAGCCCACGAGTTGGCGTCCAGGTTTCCGGGACTTCCGGCCAGAACTATCCGCCGTTGGGTCTTCTTCAACCACCCGACCGGCGTGAAGCGACCCAGTACCCGGCCTACAGCCAGGAAGATGGGGGCAATTGCCCGTTCTGCGACCGGCTTTTTGAGGGTCTCCTCACGAATGTATTCGCCAGAACCGTACACAGCCAGGCGTTCGGTGGCGGCCTTGCGGGCCCTGACGATCCCGAAGCCGACCCAGAGGGCCAACCCGGCCATGGCCACGAACACCGACCCGACAGCGAACAGTTTGGGATCCATTTAGACCTCGATATCCACGATCTTTTTGAGCCAGTAGATACCGGCCCCCATTAATGCCAGCCCCACCCCGATCGCGATGAGCCCGGCCGTTTCCTCAAAAAGCGGTTCGAGGTACTCGCGATTGGTGGTGTAGAGAAACGCAAAAAGCACAATGGGCAACAGCGCCAGCACTATGGCCGACAAGCGGCCTTCCGCCGTGAGGGCCCTGATCTCACCCTTGAGCCGGTTCCGTTGCCGCATCGTGTCGGCGACGGTCTGCAGAACCTCGGCGAGGTTACCTCCGACTTCGCGCTGGATTTCGATCGCCATGACCGCCCATTTGAAGTCTTCGGAACGCATCCGATCGGCGACGGCTTGCATCGTGTCTACGACAGGCCGTCCCAGGCGAGCTTCGGCGATCGCCCGACCGAATTCACGGGCGGTCGGCTGGGGAGCTTCCGCCGCTACCGCTTCAACGGCCTGCAGCAGCGAATATCCCGCCCGGAGGGAAGTCGACAGCAGGGTTAGCGTATCTGGAAGCTGCCGCTCAAAGATCCGCTTTTCCCTGGTACCAGCGAACTGAATTGCGGCCGCCACAACGAGCAGGATGACCAGGAATCCGACCCCGGCTGCGATCCAACTTCTCGTGAACAAACCTGCCATAACTCCAGCAATGACGCTGAGTCCCAGCCCGGCTGCCAGGGCCTCACCACCGCGTAGAGGTATGTTGGCTTGTTCCAACACGGCGTTCACGCCGCTGAGCAGCCCTCGCCGCGCGGCGGCTTCCTCAGCCGAGGCGGTGAACCTGCTCAGACCAGGGATCTTGGCCAGGAAACCTTTCTTCGCCTCTTCTGGAGCAGCAGACCTGCCCCGGCCGTAGGCCTGCAGGCGCTTGCGGAAAGCCGAGGCGCCGTCTTCATCGCCCGGGCCGGCCAGGATGATGATGAACAACACAATGCCCAGTCCCACCGCAATCGTGCCGAGCAACCGCAAGGTACCTGACGAGACGGGACCTGCCACCGCGGGCGAATATGCCTCGGGCTGGGCGAAGGTCACGGTGGTGGTCGTGGCGATCGTGGAGGGAGTCGGCTTGATGAAGCCGGGAACAGACACGCTGGCCGTCGTTGCCAATGACTGATAATCAACACCAATCGCCAGATCGCCGGGGAGATCCTGGGTGGCGGTGAAGCGAACCACGACCTTGTTGTCGAGTTCCCGCTTGATCTGGTCGTAAAGTCCGGTCAGCTCGGCCGGTTCGACGGTAGACAGATAAAGCCCGCCGGATTCGTTCACAACGATTTGGAGGTCTTCCGGGTCAAACGCGGTCGACTCGAGCGCCACACCAAAGACTCTTACACTCTTCTCGGCCACGGCCGCCAAGGCATCATCGAGAGTGGCCTCGCTGCCTTCGTCCTTGCCGTCGGTGAGAACAATCATGTTGGGCTGCAACCGCTCCGCGTCACCAGAGAAGAGGCCCGTCGCACGAATGACGCCGTCGTAAAAGGCTGTGTCTCCTTGCGCCTCGATGCCTTCGACACTGGCGATCAATGCGGACTTGGTGCTCGTGAACCCGCGAATCACCTGGACATCGTCGGCAAAAGTGGCGACGGCAATGAAGTCCTCGCTCCGCTTCTGGTTGATGAAAGACAGTGCAGCAGCCTTGGCCGCTTCGATCGGTTCGCCTTCCATGCTGCCGCTCGCATCGATCACCAGGACGATCCCGACCTGCACCACCGATTCGGCGATCGTTTCGATCTCCAGGTCCCCGACCGGTTTGCCGTTCTCGGTTACGTCGAGTCCGGCCGGATCGAGAGCTTCTTCCAAACCCAGGAAGTCGACAATCATCTGGACCCGTGGATAACGAGCGACGTTGATGTCCGTGATCTCGATGACTGGATCCCCGGTGTCCGTTTGAGCGAAGGCGGCCGTGCCGGCCCCCAGCACCAGGATTGCGACGATGAGCGCCGCCAGGAAGCTGCGCATCCGTTTCACTTCGTCGAGTACTGGGCCTGGCGACGAGCGAACGGTTCAGGATCAAACATGTTCTGCGGCAGCTTGATCCCGAAGTCCTCGAGGTGGCCGCTGAAGGTAGGCCGAATGCCGGTGGCTTTCAACCGTCCCAAGTAGCGCCCGTTCTCGTCCACACCCATTCCAAAGTCGAACAGGAACAAGTCCTGCAAGGTGACAATCTCGCCTTCCATACCTTCGATCTCAGTGATGTGCGTAATGCGGCGAGTCCCGTCACGCAAGCGCGTTTGATGCACGATCAGGTTGACCGCCGATGCGACCTGCTCCCGGATGGCACGAACCGGTAGATCGAATCCGGCCATGAGCACCATCGTCTCGATCCTGGCCAGCGTGTCCCGCGGCGAGTTCGAGTGAACGGTGGTCAAGGATCCATCGTGACCGGTGTTCATGGCCTGAAGCATGTCCAGGGACTCACCACCACGAACCTCACCTACCACAATCCGGTCGGGACGCATGCGCAAGCTGTTCCGGACCAGGTCGCGAATGGTGATCTGACCCTTGCCTTCCAGGTTGGGAGGTCGGGACTCGAGACTCAACACGTGCTCCTGGTGGAGCTGCAACTCGGCGGCGTCCTCGATCGTCACGATGCGTTCGTCGCCCGGCAGATAACTCGACAACACATTCAGAGTGGTTGTCTTGCCTGAACCCGTACCGCCGCTGATGATGAGATTCAGCCGCCCTTTGACGCACTGTCTGAGGAAATCCGCGGTCGATTGATTGAACGTATTGAACTGGATCAGATCTGCTTCGGTAAGTGGGTCAACCGCGAACTTCCGGATGGTGAGGAAGGGTCCGCCGATAGCCAGCGGATGAACGATGGCGTTGACACGGGACCCGTCCGGGAGGCGCGCGTCCACCATTGGAGTGGCTTCATCGATGCGGCGCCCGATCTGACCAACGATCTTGTCGATGATCCGACGGAGGTGGACCTCATCCACGAACCGGAAATCTGTTTTGACAATCTTGCCGTGACGCTCCACGAACACGCTATGCGGGCCGTTCACCATGATTTCCGTGACATCCGGGTCATTCAGCAAGGGATCGATCGGCCCGTATCCCAAGACGTCAGAGGCAATCTCGTTGAGCAATTGGGTGCGGTCGGCGCGCGTCAGGGGGACGCTCTCCTCCTGGTCCAAGGCCCATTCGAGCATTTCCAGGACTCGCAGACGCAGCTCAGCATCGCTCATCTGGCGGTCGTAGAGCGTCGGTCCGAGCTCCTCGACTACCTTGAAGTGGAGCTTGCCGCGCAGCTCGCGGAACATGTCCTCACGTTGCGAATCGAATGTCACCTCTGCCTGCTTGGCAGCTGCGACCCGCTCGGATAGGGATGCCATCGAGTTCTCCCTCTATCGTCTCTTCCGGCGCGGCCCGGACAATCGGGCTGCGGTGGAGTCTTCCTTGGTTCTCTTCAGGACATCCATCGGCGCTTACCTGCCTTCCCTGAAGTTTCTTGCTTGGCGGTCGAAGCGACCAGGTCGTAGACCGTATCGAAGCCCTTCGCCACCCGTGATCGGGGGGCAGATTCAACCACCGGGCGTCCTTCATTTATCGAAGCCGGAACCATTCCGTCCGAAGGGATCGCGGCGGAGATCTTCAGCTTCAGCGACCGTTCGATTTCCTTTTCATCGAGGCGGGCGCGAGCGTTGGACCGGTTGAGGACGAGCTGGACCTTGGAAGCCGGGAACTTGAGGAGCCGGAGCGTCTCCAAGGCCAGTTTGGCGTTCTTCACACTGGGAAGGTCCATATCGAGCACAAACAGAACCTGATCGGCGCGCTCCAGCAAGGACAAGAGCAGCTCGTCGAGCAGCGAAGCAGTGTCGACGATCACATAGTCGAACATGCCGCGCAGCTTGGTGATGATCTCCGTCATGGCGGCAGTTGAGATCTCGTCGGCAAAAGCGGGCTCCAGGGGGGCAGCCAGCACCCGCAGCCCGGACGGGTGGGTGGTCAACAACGACTCGAGAAGGGGCTCGTCCAGCCGATGCAACTCATGGGCTGCGTTGACAATCGTCAACTTGGGTTCGAGCTGGAGCACCAGGCATACATCCCCGAACTGCAGATCCGCGTCGACGATGCAGACTCGAGCCGGGTCGTGACGTTGGGCGAGGAGCATGGCCAGGTTCGTGGCGGTAACCGTTTTACCGCTTCCACCTTTGGCAGACATCACCGTCACGACCTTGCCCTCGCCGCGCGGAGATGCGTAGGGCTCCGGTGCAGGGGCCGCCGGCCTTTGTCGTTTCGCCTTTCCTTCGACCTGTCCCAGAGCGTCTGTGACGCTTTGGATCGTCAGCGGCGCCTCAATCACATCCTTGAGCCCGGCGCGCATCGCGGACCGCAACAGCGGAGCCGTGATGGTGCCGGCCACCAGTACCATGGCGAGGTCCGGATCGAGTTCCAGCAACAGCCCGACTTCCAGCAGACCGGCCTCATGTGCAAACGACGGGCCGAGCACTACGAGGTCAATATCACCTTGCTCGACTTTCCGCTGGGCGTCGGCCAAGGTACGCAAGGTCGGGACGCGGCCATCGAATAGGCGTTTTGCTTCATCGAGGAAATCGTCGTCGTCGTCGACAACGACGATGCCCGCGTCCTCCAACACGTCACTCATGTTATTGACCAAGCTCCTCAGCGGCGTCAAACAGGTTGTCGCGGGTGATTCCGTCAGTGGGAACCGGGACAAAGTCCTCCGGAACCAACGTCAGCCACACGGTTCCGGTCGAGAACGTGTAAACGATTCGCTCGGCTTCTTCCGGCGTGACTTCAAGAGTCAGGATTCCCGTCTGCACCTGCTGAGCGGCTTCCTCGCCCTCGACTGCCAGAGTTGTCACCGTAACGGTCTGATCCGCTTCCTCATCGGCACGAATATCCTTGCCAACCGCCAACACCGGGAGGCCCTGCAGAACGAAACGGCTGATGATGCCTTGCTCCAATTCTTCCTCGAGCGCCGCCAGCTCTTCTTCGGTGAGCGTTTCTGAGGCTATGACCTCTTCGGCGATCTCCTCGATCGGAGCGGTGAGTGTCACGATGATGTTGATCCGGTCACCGGCTTCAACGAATCCGTTGACCCCTTGAATGTTGTCAACTCCAATCGTGATGGCTTGCTTGCCTTCCGGAATGCGTTCCGCCAGCGGTTTGATGTCAACCGTCAACTCAGTCCACTGATCCGTCGTCAGGATCATGTTGTCCGATATCGGACCGGCTGCTACCCGGCCCGTCAGAGTGGCGGTGAGTTCCTCGAGCGAGCCAATGGCGTTGGCCGGAAGGAACCGTGTCTCTTCTTCACTTTCCAGAGTGCGCTCTTGTGATAGGACCAGGCTTCCCTCGGTACCCTCGGCAATCGTGCCGCCGGCCACGCGGTACACGAGCCGCAGTTCGAGCTCGGCCTCTTTCTCCTCTTCCACGTTGGAGAGGAACTGCCATACGGCAAAAGCGGCAATGCCCGCGAGCAGCAGAGCCACAATCAGGACCAGGGTTCGCCTGCCCATCGAATCTCCTTCAGTCTAAAACCCGTTCGGTTTCCCTGTAAGAGTGGCCGATTTGGGTCTGTATGTCATGTATTTCGCGTCACCCAGAGTGACCTTGCATTTCACTACCGGCGGGGGTCGTGCAGGAGGTCGGCATTCCGTCTCGTCTCCTTTTGGGCACAACCACCCGAACCTGGTAGCGCAATGCGGTTTCCCCCCGTCCGAACCTGCCCGGCACCTAACAGAGTGCCACAGATCTTGCGGGTGTCAACCTTTCAGAAATACCTATCGGCGTCCGATGCCGCGCTCTTTAAGCTCTTGAAGAATTGCTTCGAGGGACGAATCCACATCGAATGTGCGTTCTGGCTCCTCTTCCGGCTCTTCGCGCTGGAACTCACGGACTTCGGGCTGCTTCTGACGAGGGGCTCGCTCCTCAGGCTCCCGGTCTTTCCATTCGGGATTGGCCTGCTTGATCGACAGACTGACCCGCCGGCGTTCCTCGTCCATCTCGGTTACCTTGACGGAGACCGCTTGGCCAATGGAGAGCTCCAGTTCGGGAGACTCGACACGGTGAAGGGCAATCTCGGACACGTGGACCAAGCCCTCGACTCCATCGCCCACCGAAACGAAGGCGCCGAACGGCACAGTCTTGGTGACCGTTCCTGGGACCACATCCCCCGCACCGTGCTCGCGCGAGAACTTGACCCACGGATCCTCCTGGGTCTGTTTGATCGAGAGGGAGATTCGCTCCCGATCCAGATCAACTTCCAGAACCTTGACAGTGACCTCGTCGCCGACCTTGACGACCTCGGAGGGATGATTCACATGCTGGAATGAGAGTTCCGAGACATGGACTAGACCGTCCATGCCGCCCAGATCGACAAACGCCCCAAAGTTGACCACCGAAGAGACAACGCCGGAACGGACTTCGTTGACTGCCAGATCATCAAGAAACGCCTGACGTTCTTCGGCCTGCATCTCCTCGAGGTAGGCCCGCCGCGACAGCACGACGTTGTTGCGATTGCGATCGAGTTCGATCACTTTGGCCTCGATCTCCTGGCCGACGTAAGGCTCCAGATCTCTGACCCGCCGCAGTTCAACCAGCGAAGCGGGAAGGAATCCCCGCAAACCGATGTCAACGATGAGTCCGCCCTTGACAACCTCAATGACCGGTCCGGTCACGGTGCCGCCCTCGGCGTGGACCCGCTGAATGCGACCCCAGGCCGCGTTCGTATTGCGCGCGTTTCTTGGAGAGAATCAGACGACCTTCGTCATCTTCCTTGTCCAGGACCAGGGCTTCGATACGGTCACCGACCGCGACGACGTCCAGCGGATTGACGCTATGGCGAATCGACAGCTCTTTGAGCGGGATGTGGCCCTCGGACTTGTAGCCGATGTCGACGAGCACCTCGTCCTGGTCGATGCTGGCGACTGTGCCCTCGACTATGTCACCTTCCTTGAACTCGAGCACCGTTTGCTCGATCGCCGCGGCGAAATCCTCGGCCAACAATTCGTCGGGAAGATCACTGACGCTCTTCGCCACGATTGCCGGGCGCTCCGCACGAATGAAGATTTCTTTCTCTTCCTCGGCTTCCGCCTCGCTCTCTGCCGCCACAGGAACCAAGCTTTCGGTTGCGTCGGGCGTGATCGGCACGTCGGTTTCGACGACCGCCACCTCGGTGGTTTCGTCGACCTCCGGATCGATTTCGGCAGGTTCCGCCTCCGTGGATTCCGCCCCGATGGGGGCGACATCCGGAGCTACGATCTCCGGTTCGCCGGTGAGTGGGGCGGTTACCTCCTCAACAATCTGAGGCGGTTCGGGAGCGGCCGGAGCCTCAACTTCTTCGGCGGCGGCAGGTTCGTCGACAGAGGCAACCGCTTCTGCGGCGGCCTGGGAAGTGTCCGGCTCTTCGATCCCTTCGGGATCGTTCGTGGGCGCGGACTCGTGTTCAGTGGTCATGTATGGTTTTTTCTCCTCCAGAATTTGCTCTTCGCGTGGCCAAGCACGCTAAGGCGACCGAATACGTTACCACACCAGGGCGGGCCAATCCTTGGGGATACCGCTAGCCCTTGGCATCCGCAAGGTTGGTGCCGGTCGAAAGGTCAACTCGCAATGGGACCTTCAGTTCCGTGACCTCCTCCATGAGGCTGGTGGTGAGAGCTGCCGCCTCATCGAGTTCGGCTGTGGGAGCCTCCAGGATCAGTTCATCGTGAATCTGCAGAAGCAGAGTGGTCTCCAGTCCGGCCTGCTGCAAACCAGCATCGAGATCGACCATAGCTTTCTTGATGATGTCGGCTGCCGAGCCTTGCACGGGGGCGTTCAGAGCCATCCGTTCACCCATTTGTCGGATCCGGAAATTGTCGCTGGATAGTTCGGGCAAATAGCGGCGCCGCCCGAACATGGTTTGCGTGTATCCGCGATTGCGAGCCTCGGTGACGACTCGCTGCAGGAACTCTTGGACGAGGGGGAATTGCTCGAAATAGGTGTCGATGTGTTGGCGGGCTTCATCCCGGGAGATTTGCAGCCGGTCGGCGAGCCCGAACGCCTCCATCCCGTACAAGAGCCCAAAATTGATTGCCTTGGCACGCCGCCGCATCTCCTCGGTCACATGATCGGGTTCCAGGCCGAAGACCCGCGCCGCAGTTTCCGTGTGGATGTCGGTCTCCGTCCCCCGGAAGGCCTCGAGCAGGCCGGGGTCTTCGCTCAGATGAGCCAGGACTCTTAGTTCGATTTGGGAATAGTCGGCGATTACATACTGCCAACCGGGCCGCGGTACGAACGCCTTCCGTATGGTCTTGCCCCGCTCGGAACGCACGGGAATGTTTTGGAGGTTCGGTCTATCCGAGGAAAGACGACCGGTGGTGGCCGCCAACTGATTGAAGCGCGTGTGTATTCGACCGTCGTCGGTTATCAACGGCAGATACCCATCCACGTAGGTCGATCGCAGTTTTTCCAGTTCGCGGTACTCAAGGAGGTCCGCGACTATCGGATGTGCGTCGGCCAGTTTCTCCAGCACTGAGGCGTCGGTGGAAGGAGCTCCTTTGGGAGTCTTCTTGAGTACCGGCAGCTGGAGCTGATCGAACAGAACCTCGCGGAGCTGCCCGGTCGAATTGATGTTGAACGGTTCACCGGCTTCGTCATGGATTCTCAGCTCGAGGTCTGCCAGCTGATCTCTCAGTTCCACTCCCAGCCCTTCGAGGTAGTGCCGGTCAACGCCGATGCCTGCAGACTCCATTCGGGCCAAGACCGCCACCAAGGGGATCTCGATGTCGTCGAGCAACGGGAGTGCGTCTCGCTCTTCGAGTTCATTTCTGAGCTGCTCGACCAATCTGGCAACGGCTACCGCCCGCCGGCCCGCTCCCTCAATGTCCGGTCCCTCGCCAAAGTCGAGCATCCCTTGTGCTCCGGACCCATCTTCCCGGTCGACCGATTCGAGCTCGATATTGAGGTAGCTGCCGGCTAGACCCTCGAGGTCGTAGCCACGCGCCGCCGGGTTGATCAGGTAGGCGGCCAACGCAGTATCTGTCTCCAGACCTTCGAACTGCATACCGCTGTCGAGCAGATACCGGAGAAGATCCTTGGCATCGTGGACCACTTTGGGGTGGTTCCTGTCTGCCAATACCGGAGCGAGGGCTTCGAGGTGTTCGCGGGGCACGAAGGCAGCCCGGTCCTCGCTTTGGGCCACCGCGAGACCGGCTAGGTCGGGTCCGTCCCAAACCGGTTCCAACACCAGCGGCCGGTGGGTGGCCAGCTCTCGAATCCGATTGTGGTCGGTGACTACCGCCGTTTCGACGTCGAGCACTTCGGCCTCCGGACCGCCGGTGGCAGAACCCAGAGCCATCAGCCGGTCCCACAGCGAATGGAACTCCATGCTGTCGAAGATCTCCTGGGCAGCTGTCCGGTCGAATCCGTCCCAGCGGAGGCTCTCGGTAGTCGGTTCGAGGGTGAGGTCCCGGATCAGGCGCATCAATCGTCGGTTGAGGAAAGCTTGCTCACGATTCGCCGAGAGGTTCTCCCGCAGCTTGGGCGTCTGCTCATCGAGGTGGTCGTACAACCCTTCGAGACTCCCGTATCCGGCAATCAATCGGGTGGCGGTCTTCTCCCCCACCCCCGGCACTCCGGGGAGGTTGTCGGAGGTGTCACCGCGCAAGGCCGCGTAGTCGGGATACTGATCTGGCTCTGATCCCATAGCGTTCTTCGACCCATGCTTCATCTGCAACGACCATGTCGGAGATTCCCCGCCGGGTATACAGCACTCGGCAGCCGTCGTCGATCAGTTGGAACGTGTCCCGATCTCCGCTGACGATGAGAACATCCCAACCGTCCCCCTTCGCCTGCTCGGCCAGAGTGGCAATGAGATCATCGGCTTCGAATCCGGGCATTTCGATCTGCTGCACTCCGAGCGTATCGACCACCTCGCGGATCAGGGGGAGCTGGCTGCTGAACATGTCCGGAGCCTTGTCCCGCTGCGCCTTGTACTCCGGGTACTCCTCCTTGCGGAAGGTTGGCTTCGGGGTATCCCAGGTCACCACCAGCGCGTCCGGGTGATGGTCGCCCAACATCTTGATCAACATCGACGTGAACCCGTATACGGAATTCGTCACCTGCCCGGCGGTGGTGGCCAGATCATCCGGCAAGGCGTAGAAAGCCCGATAGGCGAGGTTATGTCCGTCCAGAACGGCGAGGGTCGGCATGGAGAAACATCATAGGTCGCCGAGACGACTGAGCAGTTTGTCCCGTTTGCGTTCGAGGCGCGCCCGCCGGACGGCCACATCCGCCAGGGCTTTTTCGAACCGGGCGACGTCGGCGGAAGTGTTCCGGGCGAAAGATCGGTCCTGCCAGTCGTCGCTCACCACCGCATCACGCTGAGCGTCGTCGTCGATGTGGCGGTGGTAGCGCAGCTCTTCGTTCACAAGCTCTTCTTCCCGGTACAGGGCTTCGAGAGCGTCGTTGATCTTGAAGAGTTTGGTTTCGATACTCATGGGTCGTCCCGATGCCGGCAGACGTGTACCATAATGATGCCACTCGCGGTGTTGTCTTGCGACGGACTGTCGACAACGCTGCTGTCCGCATCGACCTCGCGCACCTGGGTTTCGCATGGGCATCGCACGTCGCGTTGAAGAGGGAGACACGAACAGGTCAAGGGGCCCCGCCAACACAGTCAGTGCGCTCCAGGTCCCCTAGTAGTCGATAGCCTGCGAACCCTCGGATAGCGAACACCTGCCCATATGAAGATCGAACTGCATCCCAATTGGGAGTTGACCAGTCAGCGAAAGGCGCTACTACGACGACCTCCGGCAGTGGGCAAACCATGGGATAGGGTTCGTCTCCTAGGGTGTCAAAGGGGTAGGGGAAGATGGTGATCTGGGGTCGTTCCGCGAAGTGGGTGACCAACTGAGCGGGGAGCGAGGCTGACTGGGTATCGGCAATGAGCGGTTCCACCTCCGATCGCACCGACGACAAGATGACGGTTCACGGCCTTGTTGTTCCAGAGAGGAGCAGTGAACCCCCAACCGCTCCACACCCTAACCGGCCCAACGAGGAGGCTCGTCGTGACGATTGCGACAACGACAAACGCTGGATTCAATCTCTTCGCACGTCCGGTTGCGATGATCAGCAGAAAGAGCGGGATGAAATGCATGTCGTAATGAAAGAAGGCGGTCATTGCGTGACCTCCTTTCAGGGCTAGCCCTGCGACGGGGAGGGCAGCTGCGCCGAAGATCATTGCCCGGTTATCCCAGGTGACCGCGGCGCCAACGGAATCGCGAGAAAGGCGACCTTAATGGCAGACAGCGAAACGATAAGACCCACTGGATCCTCTCTGAGAAAAGCAAAGGAGAGTTTCCTCGTAGAGGTAGGCATCGGTTGGTGAGAAGTGAGGGAGGAGGATGGTGAGCGAAAGAAGGGACCAGAGGAGAGGTAGGAGTGCGGCGGCGGCAGCCTGGTAGCGGTCGAGTCTCCCGGTTCGCCACCCTACGAGAAGAACCAGGACGACCCAGAGTGCCATGTCCTCGCGAAAGAGGGCGACAAAGAAAGCGGTAACAACAAGGGTGGGAGTCCGTGCTCGTGAGGCCACTAGCCAGGCGAACAGCATCATCACTGGCACCGCCAGATTCCAGGGCCGAGTCCCGAACGCAACTCCCGATGTGATGGCGGGATGCAAGAGATAGAGGAGTGCGAAGAGCCCTCCCCTTTTGACGGTTGTCCCCAAGAGATACGCAGGGAAGACGCCGAGGGCGATCCAGAATCCCTGGAAAACTAGTTCGGGGATTGCGCCTCCACCAAGCCACGACAAGGGAGCAAGCAGGTAGAGGATGGGGCTCATGTGGGCTCCGAACACGTGGATTCCGGCGACGGTATTGAAGGTACCGCCATGTCCGAGCAGCCAGATCGATTGGTCGTAGATGGCCAAGTCAAAAGGCGGTTGCCGGAAATTGGCCAGCAGTACCAACGAAATAGTGCTGAATGTCAGCCCTGCCAACAGCCACATCAACCACAACCAAGACGGATACTTCCCGCTAGCGGAAAGCAGGCGAGTCGCTGATTCAAAAGAGCCTGCAACCGATCTGTTCCTCAAGTGCTCACAACCTATCCCGGCAAGGACTCCAACCTACCTCCTCCTTGTCTCGCGTCCTTTTCTCATCCGTGCGCGGTGGATACTCCCGACAGGGATTTTGTGAACCGGATCCTCCTCGAAAAGGCTTTCGCCATATCCGACCTCTAGTACGCTTCCCTTCTGGTAGCGGACCAGATCTCGCGAACGATTGAGAAACCGAGTCAACACCACCCTCTTCAGAAAATGGCGGTACTCGTACTTGGCTTTGTTCGTCGGCAAATTCCCTCGCTGGTTGTGGTTCCTGTTCTTGTCTTCCGCGATCGTGTATGCCGGGTTGTCTCTCCTTCTTCTCGCGGGCTATCGCCAGCGGGCGTTCGATCTAGGGATTTACGACCAGTCCATTTGGCTGCTCGGACATGGCGGTACCTTCAATACCGTCGCCGGAATCCACGTGTTCGGAGCCCACATGAGCCCGGCTCTCTATCTTCTCGCCCCTCTGTCTTGGATCCCGGGCGGTGCTACACCGGAACTCGTTTTCCAGGCATTTTGGGTTGCGCTCGGAGTGTTCCCAGCCTTTCTCCTCGGCGATACTGTGGGGCGTGGAAGGCTGTTTGCCGTTCTGTATCTGTGGCACCCAGGCACCGTTTCAGGAGTCCTCGCTGGCACGAGACCTTGGAACCTTGCCATGCCAGCGATCATGTTGTTTGCCTGGTTGGTTGCGGTCGCGTGCGCGACCCAAGACGCTGATCGCAGTTGCGGTCTTTGTATCCCTTTTTCGCGAGGATATGGCCCTTTGGATCGGGCTCGTGCTATTTGTCGGGTGGCGCACGGAGCGAATCAGCGCTCGTGAATCGGTCTACGTCGCCTTCGGTCCCGTTGCGGTAGCCCTAATCTCGACCTTCGTATTGATACCCGAGTTCTCACCAACGCAGGCATACCTATACGGCCATTCCTGGGACATCACCTCTCTGACGTCACCGGTGTTCACGATTTCAGCCACTTTTGTTCGCTTGGCTTACCTTGTTATTCCCTTTGGCCTGTCCACAGCCTGGACGAATCGAACGATGCTCCTGGCTGCTAGTGCCATTCCCCTGGTAGGACTCGCACTGAAGACCGGCTATGCCCTCACGACATTTTTCCAGTACGAAATGCTCTTCATCCCACTAATCCTGCTGATTGTGGGCACGGGGGACGCATCGAGGATCGAACCGAGATCGGTCGCCGTCGGCATTCTCCTCATGGCGGTTCTCCTCGGACCATTTCGCACCTGGAGTGGGTATGACAGTGAACCACCATTGATAATCGAGAGAGGCACGGTCCAGACGTTTTCGGCGGTAACCCGGGCTGTCGAGCCTTTGCTTTCGGAGGGAGAATCCGCGGCTCTTCCCGAGCGGCTCGTGCCTTTCTTTGCGGAACGCCTCCAGATTTCCATCTTCCCCTATCCGTTCGACTTTGTGTTTGAGGAACCGCATGCGATGGACTGCCCCCTGCCCGAGATCGTCGTCGAACCTCCGACCGTACCTTGGGATACCCCAAGGTGGGATGAGGCGAAGAAACGGTACGTCCCCGTCTTCGATGTTGGAGGCTACGTCGGGTATCAACTGGCTCAGGAGCGGGTCGGAGTACGAATGCGGCTACCCCACGAATCCTTAGCCCTCCTGGCGATTCCGATTGCGGCGTTTGTTCGGTCGCGTGCAGCTTCTAGTGCCACACCTGACTTGGAGGGCTTTTCAATCCGCCCTGGTAGCCTGGCAGTACAATTCCAGAAACTCCTGGTCAAATAGCAGTTTTCATTGACCGGGACGCGAGCCGGGATGGCGGAACGGTAGACGCGACGGACTCAAAATCCGTTGTCCGAAAGGGCGTGAGGGTTCGAATCCCTCTCCCGGTACCAATCATATGTGGTGGCCTCTGGCCTGGCACCCTCGATCGAAACAACCCGTGAGGGAAGATCCGTCCTCAGGATTTGCCGGCCAATTGCCGATGGAGTTGGTGCGCTGGGCCGGGAGGGGCATCCACGGGTTCGCCTGCCCGGAGACCCTCCTCGGCCCGGCAGGAACCACCCCACATTCAACCCGATCGACCTCCCCCTGCAGTTCCGACGACCTACCCTTGTTTATTCCGGACCGTGGGTACCGTTTCGGAGGACAGCGGTCACCCGACCACACCGAACCAGTCCCACCTGCCGCATCCCCCCACTCCCCCGGCCGGGACGGTTCCTCTCCCGGGAAGGTGGCCGCTGTCTACACCCCGACTAGCTTCGCATCCTCCTGGTTCCCCAATCGCTTGAGAGCCACGACAAACAGTGCCACCAGCCCGTAGGTCGGGACAAATGAAACGATGACGCTGGGAAGCTCGGCGGCGAAAACCACCGGGCCCCAGAATCCCAGCGATGCCACCAGACCGAACAACCACCATCGATCGGCCGACACTCTGAGATCAAAGCGGGATCCGACTAGGACGAGAGCCGGAATGGCCAGTACCAGGTAGTTGAGCCAGGACAGCGGCGACAAGAGCAAAGCCGCTGCGATACCCGCCACCCACACCTGATCTGGCCGAGCCGCCAGTTTGACGTACAGAGGCACCAGGATTGCGGCGCCGACACCAGTCAGGACCCACCCGAGAGTCACCGACGACAACGCGGTCCCAAATGACAAGAGCGAGTAGTTCCCGAGAGCCCCGTACCACCGGGTGGACGAACCGACGACGTCGGTGGCGAAATCCGATACGTTCGCCCACCCGAGTACGGCCAGACTCACCACGCCAAGTACCGCGATCGCGCCCATTCCGGTCACTACTCCCACACGGATCCTGGCGGCGCCATAGCCCGATCAACCAAAGCCCTGGAAAGAGCTTCAGCGCCGTCGCCAGTCCCCACCACACTCCGGCGGCTTCGGAACCCCGGCGCCGCAACGCCCGCCATCCCAGAAACCCGAACAGCAGAACCAGGCTCTCGACATGGTTGCGGGTAACAAGGAATCGGAAGCTGGTGGTTAGCAGGGCGGCACCGGCTAGCGCGACTCCGACCTCCGGGGGAAACGAAAGCTCGCGGGCCGTCAAAAAGACAACGACGAAAACGATCACAATGGACACCCCGGCCAGCAACAGCCAGGCCGTGTCATACGGAAGCAAACTGAGCGGTGCCAAGAGCATCACGGTTGGAGGTGGGTCGGCCGGGTAGGCCTCGTAGCCGGCCACCCCGAACTGTGCCTCAACTTCGGCCTCCAACGATCCGTAGACCGGGCGCCCGTCGAACAATCGCTCGCCTCCGAAGTAGTAGTTGGGGAAATCGGGAAGCGCCGTACCGTCGAGCGACTTGGGCGCCTCTCTCGCAAAGAACAAGCCAAACAGAATGATGGCCACCGCCGCCCCGGCCAGGAACATCCACCGCTTCACCGCAACGCCCCGGCTAACTCTCCGACCGCCGCTCCCACCTGGGCGATAGCGGCAGGTTCATCTGCCGACTCCAGCACCCGCCGAACCAGAGCCGAGCCCACGATTATCCCGTCGGCCCGGCCGGCCAGGGATCGGGCTTGGTCGGGTGTCGAAATCCCCACCCCCATCACCACCGGTATGTCCGTGACGCTTCTGATCCGGGCGGCCAGATCCTGGGAGTGACCGCTGGATTCGACGCCTTTCGCCGGTGACTCCCAAATCGGCGATTCCGTAGATGAAAACCGGATTGGCCGCCGCGATCGCCCGCAAACGAGCTTCGCCGGCGGTTGGGGCGGCGAACAGCACCATCCCCAGACCAGTCGCTTCAATTGGTTCCTGAATGGCGGCCGCCTCCTCCAGGGGCAGATCCGCCACGATCACTCCCGAAGCTCCCACCTCCCGGCACCGGCGAGCGAATATCTCGGGACCGATCCGGAAGATGGGATTGGCGTAGGTCATCACCAGGACCGGTTTGCCCGTCCGGGCTACTACCGCAGCCACGACCTCTAGTCCTGCTTCGACGGTCGTCCCCCCGGCGAGAGCCCGGAGGTTGCCGGCTTGAATCGTCGGACCGTCCATCATCGGGTCCGAGTACGGGATGCCGACTTCAAAAGCGTCCGCCCCCGAATCTGCCATCGCCGCGAAGAGATCGGGGCTGGTTGCCAACGACGGCAGACCAGCGGTCATGAAAGGCAGCAAGGCGGTGCGTCCCGAAGTCCGCACCTCGGCAAACAGCTCCTCGAGCCGGGCCCGGCTCACAACTCCCTCCCCGCCAGCTGCTCGACATCCTTGTCGCCTCGCCCGGACAAATTGACCAGCACGGTCTTTCCGGCCAGAGCCTCCGCTTCCCGGACAATCCAGGCGATGGCGTGGGCCGACTCGAGGGCCGGGATGATGCCCTCAGTGCGCGTGAGCAATCCCAAGGCTCTCACAGCTTCATCGTCGGTAGCCGACTCGTACCGGGCGATCCCGGTTTGAGCAAAGAACGCATGCTCCGGGCCCACTCCCGGATAGTCGAGCCCCGCCGAGATCGAATGTGCCTCGAGCACCTGACCTTCATCATCCTGCAGTAGGTACGTCCTCGTACCGTGCAGGATGCCCGGTGTCCCGGCGCCAATCGATGCCCCATGTCGCCCGGACTCGATGCCGAACCCGGCAGCCTCAACCCCAACCAGGTCGGGTCCCAGGCCGGCAAACGGATAGAAGATCCCGATGGCGTTCGACCCTCCCCCAACACACGCCACGACGTAGTCGGGCATCAGGCCACCAAGTTGAACAAGGGCTTCCTCCCCAATGACCTTTTGGAACTCGCGCACCATCCACGGGAACGGATGGGGTCCGACCACCGACCCAATCACGTAGTGCGTTGTCTCCACGGTACGAACCCAGTCCCGCATGGCTTCGCTGACGGCGTCCTTGAGCGTCCCCGCCCCCGAGGTGACGGGAATAACCCGAGCGTCGAGCATCTCCATACGTTGAACGTTGAGGGCCTGCCGCTCGATGTCGACCTCCCCCATATAGACGTCACACTCCAGCCCGAAGTAGGCAGCCGCGGTTGCCGTAGCCACCCCGTGCTGACCGGCGCCGGTTTCGGCGATTACGCCGCGGTTTGCCCATGTCGCGGGCGAGCATCACCTGACCGATGGCGTTGTTGATCTTGTGAGCGCCGGTATGCGCCAGGTCCTCGCGTTTGAGCAGGATTCGCAACCCCAGGTGGTCCGACAGGCGGGTCGCTTCGTGGAGCGGTGTCGGCCGCCCGACGAAATCGCGCAGTACCCGATGGTACTCCCCAACGAACCGGTCGGTCTGCCAGGCCTGTTCGAAGGCCGAGGTCAACTCATCCAGGGCAGGAATCAACGTCTCGGGAGCGAACCTGCCTCCGAATTCGCCAAACCGTCCCTGGTCGTCGGGTCTCTCCAGCTTCATCGATCGAGCGCTCTCTTCACATACTCGCGGATGCGATCCGGATCTTTCACGCCAGGAGAGGACTCTAGGCCTGACGATGCATCGACCCCCCACGGGGCCACCCGGCGGACCGCTTCCGCCACGTTGGCAGGTCCGAGGCCTCCGGCCAGAACAAAGGGGCGCCCCAGATCGGGGATCTTCGCCCATTCAAAAACCTGGCCCGTCCCCCCGTGGACGCCCGGTCGGAAGGTATCGAGAAGAGGAGTCTGACCCTCGTCCACCATGCTCACCTCGACGCGGTCGCGCACCGAAACGGGATAGAGAACGAAGAGGCCTTCGTTTTGAGCCGCCCGGGCGGCGTCGATCTGGTGGGCGCCATGGGGTTGCACACCGCCCGCCCCGGTGGCCGCAACGGCAGCCATCAATTCTGAAGGCGTCAGATCCACGGTGACAATCACGCGGAGGACCGGCACACCGAGACCCAGCGCCGCGGCCTGAGATTCGCTTACGAACCGCGGGGAGGAAGGTTCCAGTACAAACCCAATGGCACTCGCACCGGCTTGCACAGCCACTTCCACGTCGGCCGCCCGGCGCAACCCGCAGACCTTGACCCAAGTCATTCTTCCCCCCGCAGACCGGCCAGAAGCGCACCCGGGTCGGTCGCCCGGACCAGGCTCTCCCCGACCAGCACCGCGTGGTACCCGGCGGCTCGCATCCGATCGGCATCCGCCGCGGTCCAGATGCCGCTCTCCGCGACGGTCACCGCTCGGCCATCGAGTTTGACCGCCAATTCCTCGGCAGTGCCCAGGTTGACCTCAAAAGATTCCAGGTCGCGGTTATTGACGCCGACGAGGCGGGCCCCGGCCGCTAGAGCCCGGTCGGCTTCGCTCTCGTTGTGCACCTCGACCAAGGCATGCATCCCGGCGACACGAGTCTCGCCAATTAGGTCCGTCAACGATCGGTCGTCGAGTGCGGCGACGATCAACAGCACTGCATCGGCTCCGTTGGCCCGAGCTTCCCAGATCTGTACCGGATCGAGGAGAAAGTCCTTGCGAAGCACCGGAACGTCCACTGCCGCCCGCGCCCGACGAAGGTCATCGAGGGAACCCAGGAAGTGGCGCGGCTCGGTGAGCACGGAAATGGCTGCCGCACCCCCTCGTCCGTATTCGCCGGCGAGGGCCGCCGGGTCCAGGCCGGTGGCAATGGGGCCCCTTGACGGAGAGGCCCGCTTGACCTCGGCGATCACCGACAGCCCTGGGCCGCCAAGGGCCCTGATCAAATCCCGCGCCGGTTCCTGCTCACGAGCAGTTGCCCGTAGCTCATCAGCCTGCCGCTGAAGGGCGGGAAGATCCCGACGGACGTCGGCGATGATCTGAGACAGCATGCGAACATCGTAGGACGTCGGCTAGCCATCGGAAGGTGACAACGCCGGGATCGACACCACAAACCGGGTTCCGGCTCCCGATACCGACTCGACGTTGATCGTCCCGCCCATCGCGTCGACCAGCTGTTTGACGATGGCCAGGCCCAAACCAGACCCTTCCGGCCGGGCTCGACGGTCGCGGCGGGCCACAAAGAATCTTTCGAACACCCTGGGCAAATCGTCCTGGTCGATGCCCGAACCGCTATCGGCCACCGTCAGGTCGATGACGCCGCCCGGCGCCGACACTGCGACAATCACCCGCCCGGCCTCCGGTGTGTAGCGAAGAGCGTTCTCAGTCAGATTCGTGACGATCTGAGCCAATCGATCGGGATCGGTCACCAAGACCCCCGTTTCCTCGATCTGCACATCGAACTGCAGCCGAGATTCCTCGGCCTGTTTCCGAAACGACTCGACGATCTCGATCAGATGGGCACCTACGTCCACCGGTTCGGGCCGGAGATCGAACTCCCTGGCCTCTAGACGGGCGAGCAACATGAGATCTCCAACCAGGCGACGCAACCGGTCGGTTTCGCGGCTCAAAACGCCGGCGATTCGCCTGGTTTCCTGCTCGTTCAAGTCGCCTTCGTCGAGAGCTTCGGCGTAGCCGCCGATAGTCGTTAGCGGCGTCCGCAGATCGTGGCCGACACTCATCAGGAATTCCTGCTCGCGAACTCGTACTTCTTCGAGCCGGGCGGCCATGACGTTGAACGTCTGAGCCAGCTGGGCGATTTCGTCGTCGCCTTCGCTATCGAGCGCGGGCGGCCAGATCGCCGTCCGCTAGTTGGTGAGCGGCGCCCGCCAGGCCGCCTAGTCGGGAGCCGAGCCATCGCGACAGAGATCTCGCGGCGACCGCCGAGAGGGCGGCGGCGATCAAAAAGGGAAGAATGAGGTTCCGCATGATCTGCCGCCAGTCGATCAGATCGGAACGTTGCGCAACTACGACGACGGGAGTGATCGCTCCCTGATCGATGACGGTCATCGGATGGGCAACCGCCTCCAATGTCTGAGCTTCCTCGGGCAGTTGGATTCGCCGGTATTGGTCTTGGCCGGCGATCAGGGACGCGGAATCGAATCCGAGGGCATTGCCCAGACCGGGGTTGCGAACCAGGCGCAGGGTTCCCTCGGCTCCTATCCATCCGAGGTCGACCAGGCTGCCCCCCGTGACTCGCTGAGCTGAGGTGAGCAGCCGGACAAACCGGTCTCCGCCATCGGTCCCCGGATCGGCTTGCCCATCGCGCAGCAATTCGATCATGCGGCGGGCGGTCATCTGGCCATCGACGGACGCAGCTTCCTCCACCAACCCTGCCACCGCGTTGGCCTGCCGGGCGATTTCCGTGCGGGTCTGCTGCACGACTCCCACCCGGGCGATAACCGCCGCAAAAACGGCAACCACCGTCAGAGCAAGAACCGCCACCGCCAGCATGCTCCAAAAGAAGCGGCGGCGCATCAGTCTGCCATCCGGTAGCCGACTCCCCACACCGTCTCGATAGGAATCCCGTCCAGTTTCTTGCGGAGCTGGCGGATGTGCACGTCAACCGTGCGGGTTTCGCCGAAGTAGTCATATCCCCAGACCGCCGACAAGATCTGCGACGCGCGACAGCACCATGCCGCGGTTTTCGGCCAGATACCAAAGCAGATCGAATTCCTTGGCAGTAGGACGAATCTTGTTGCCCGTCGGAGTGACCACCTGGCGGCGACCGGTGTCGATTTCAAATCCCTGGACTTCGAGGGAGCGGGGTTGGGAAGGCTGTTCCTCGGACCGGCGCAACACCGCCTTGACCCGGGCCAGCAGCTCTCGCGGTGAGAACGGTTTCGTCAGGTAGTCGTCGGCGCCCAGCTCCAACCCAACGACTTTGTCCACTTCCGAGTCGCGAGCGGTGAGCATGATCACCGGAACATCGGAGCCGGTAGCCCGGATTCTCCGGCACACCTCGACACCGTCGATTCCGGGGAGATTGAGATCGAGCAACACGACCTTGGGTGAACGCTCGGCCAGCCGGGAAAGGCCGTCTTCGCCGTTCGATGCGTGGATCAGACGAAAACCGGCCCTCTCGAAGAAACCGCGCAGCATCTCGGCGATGCTCTGCTCGTCTTCGATCAACAGCACCAGACCCTGGGCCGCCATCGCTTCCTCCTGTCCGGGATCGTGACGGTTCGCCACGTCCTCGTCTTTCAGCATCGGCCAGTCAGGCATGACCCTTGTTCGAAAAATGTCAGGATTCTGTGAAATCGCTCAGCGGCAGAGTCCGCACAGTCCCGATTGCCGAGCCTCCCTCGAAGCGCGCTTCAACTGGAGAACCGGGCTCGACCTCCCGGCGGATCAAGGCCAATCCGACCGGGGCCCGCAACGTGAGCGACTCTGATACAGAAGTGAGTCGGCCGACCGACCGGTCCTCCACGAACAACTCGGCACCTTCCGGCGGGAGAACATTGGTTCCGATCGCCACTCCTCGGAGAACCCGGTTGATGTGACCCCGGCTGTCGATGCGCGCCACCAACTCTTGTCCGAGATAGCAGCCTTTGGTGAAGGACACGGATTCCGGTACCAGGCCCGATTCCTGGGGGATGGTCTTTTCGTCGAGATCGCGGCCCATGACCGGCTCGCCGGCCTCGACCCGGACGGCGTCGGTGGCCAGGGAACCGACCGGTCGCGCACCAGCCGCCACTAGTTCCTCGTGATCTACTCCGACCGCTATGTACCGAGGGAGCCCACCCAGCGGCACACTGGCAACCGTACCTCGGTCCGTTCGGATCCACCCGGCAGAGTTTGGGAGGTCCGCACGCTCGAGCACTGATGCGGCGGCGGGACCCCAGATACCGGCCCCCAACCCCGGGACCTGCTCAACTGTGGCGTCGACTCTGAACCGGTACCGACCAAGCTCGGCGGCCAAACTCTCGCCGCGATCCCGGTCGGCCACCAAGATGACCTCGTTGTCGCCTCTGAGGACCCAGAGAACCGCCCGCATTTTCCCGTCCGGGCCGAGCAACAACGAGCGAGCCACTCCCCCTTCCGGCACGGCTTCGATGTCCTGACTGAGAAGGCCTTGCAGAAAGGAAACTGCGTCGGGCCCTTGCACCGAAACCAGGTCGGCACTGTCGATCACCAACCCGGCAGAATTCCGAATTGCCAGGTATTCGGCGGTCACATCTCCATAGGTGGTTCTAGACACCGGCCGCTCCCTCGATGGCGGCCAGCGCGGCGGCTGCTTTGGCCATTGTCTCTTCGTATTCCCGCACCGGATCACTGTCGGCCACCAGGCCGGCTCCCGCTTGAACCCAGGCCGTTTCGCCGGCGATCACCACGGTTCGCAGACAGATGGCGGTATCGATATTCCCGGAGAAGTCGACATATCCGACCGCCCCCGCGTAGGGGCCTCGAGCCACCGGCTCGAGCTCGTCGATGATCTCCATCGCCCGGACCTTGGGGGCGCCCGATACGGTCCCATGGGGAAAGACAGCCCGGATCACCTCAATCGGACCGACCTCCGGTCTGAGGTCTCCCGAGACGCCGGAGACGATGTGCATCACGTGCGAGTACCGCTCCACCACCATCAGGTCGTCGACAGCCACGGTGCCGAATTCCGCAACTCGCCCCAGGTCGTTCCGGGCCAGGTCGACCAGCATGATGTGTTCGGCTCGCTCCTTCGGATCGGCGAGCAGCTCTGCTTCCAGGGCTGCATCTTCGAGGTGGTCGACGCCCCGCCGACGAGTGCCGGCAATCGGCCTGCTGAATACCCGACCATCCCTGACCCTGGTCAATAGTTCGGGCGACGACCCCACCACCGTAACCTCCGGGTGTTTGACGTAGAAGAGGTAGGGGGAAGGATTGAGCATTCGCAGAGCCCGGTAGACGGCGAACCCGTCGCCGTCAAAAGGCGTCTCCAACCGCTGGCTGAGCACTACTTGAAACGCATCGCCCTGCTCGACATAGCGCTTGGTTCTCTCCACTGCTTTGGTGAACTCTTCACGATCGAGGGTCGACCGGACTTCCGGGCCGGCCGTACTCGGTTGTTTCACTTGACGCGGCGACGTACGCTCGACCGGAGCTCAGTTTGGTGGCCGCCTCGGCCAGGGCGCTCACCGCGGCGGCATGCTCTTGCGCAGGGTCGCCGCCGGTGAAGACGTTGCGGACCAGGGTGATGGTCTGATCGAAACGATCCAGGGCCGCCAACGACCCGACAAACTGCCACACCATCTCGGGTATCTCCCGATCATCGACCGGCCGATCAGGAAGAGCTTCGATGTACCTAACGCAGTCGTATCCGAGATACCCCACAATCCCGCTGTGCAGCGGCGGTAGCCCCGGCAGATCCGGGGTGTCGAAACGAGCGAGCAGATCCTCCAGAACCTCCAGGGGATTGCCCGCGGCCAGGTCGAGGTGTCTTCCCTCGACGGAGGTCTCACCTGCTCGTGATACCAAGGTGAACTCCGGATCCCAGCCAAGAAACGACCAGCGTGCCCAACGATCCCCGCCTTCCACCGATTCGAATAGGAATCCGGGAGCGTCGCCAACGAGTTTCTCATAGGCGCTGACCGCGGTCTCCCGGTCGGCCAGCACTCGAACCGAAACCGGTACAACCGAATATTGGTTCGCCAGTGAGGCGTACTCCTCGAAGGTGGGTGAGACCAGCACGGTGGGAGCGGTGAGCCCTCCTCCTAAATCTCGGCTAGCCGATCGAGTCCGATCGCGGTGAACAATTCTTGGAACCATCCGGAGAGACGTGCGAGGTTACCGGTGATCATCAAGACGCCAAACGCGGCCAGCAGCAGTCCTGAAGCAATGTTGATCGGACGGAGGTATCGCCGCAAGAAACGAACGGCTCCGAGCATCTTGGTCATTCCGATCCCGGAAAGTACAAACGGTACTCCGAGACCCAACGCGTAGGCGAACAAGAGAACCATCCCTTGTCCCACGGTTTCCTGAACGGAAGCCGTCAGCAAAATGGCTGCCAGGACAGGGCCGATGCAGGGAGTCCAAGCAAAACCGAAGGCTAAACCCATAACGATGGGGGCCCAAGAGCCAAGGCGGGAAGGTCGGACCTCCATCCGCCGCTCTCTCATCAACCCTGCCAGGAAGGGACTGTTGCTGACGGCCGATACGACTATCAAGGCTCCGAAGGCGACCACCAACCAACCGGCCACCCGGGTAGCCGTGAATTGGTACCGGGCGACAGTTTGACCCAGCGAGGTGGCAGCCGCCCCGAGAAGCACAAACACAACGGTGAACCCCAGAACAAACAGGCCGGTGGTCTTGGCCATCCGCGCCGTCGAGGCCGTTCCGGCTTCGAGATCCCCGACCGAGTAGCCGGACATGAGACTGAGGTAGCCGGGAAGGAGTGGCAGGACACACGGCGAGACAAAAGAGATTATCCCGAATAGGAAAGCTGCACCCACACCAACTTCGGTCATTGTCCCGTCCGATCGAGTGCCAACATGTTCCCAGGTTGTCGGAGCAAAGTGCCAACTCGCCTCGTTACGATTTTCGAAACATCACTCGTTTCTCGTTCCTCGTTTCTCGTTGCCCTTTGCCTGCCGAAACCGGATCGCTCCACCCGGCTAACCTCATCGGCCATGTCATCAGCTCGAAGAGACTGCGAGGCCGGGCGTCCCATCGAAGGGTTCTTGCCTGCTCTCTCGAACCCTCCCGGAGACGCCTAGGTATGTCGCTCCTGCCCCGATTCCTGCGCCCGCCCGGCCGATTCGCACCCCGCGATCGGAGAATCGTTGTTCTCATGTCGGTGGCGGCCTATGTGCAAGGTTTTGCCCAGGCACAAGCTGTGAACACCCTCCCGTTCGCCCGTCTGTCTCTCGGGTTGACTCCCGGTGACATGAGCCAGATTCTGGCCATAACCAGAATCGGTTCGGTGTTGGCGTTGGCGTTTTCCTTCTACGGTGACCGGCGGGGCCGCCGGGGGCCCTTCCTGACGGCGTTCACGATTCTGATCCTGGCCAACCTCGCCACCGCTTTTGTACCCAACCCCACCGTGTACACAGCCCTGCAGGGGATCGTCAGAATGACGGCGACGGCCGTCGGGGTTCTCGCTCTGGTCTACCTGGCTGAAGAGTTGGCACCGGCGATCCGGGCCTACGGGATTGCCATCTACGGCGGGGCGGCCAGCTTCGGAGCCGGCACTGCCCTTTTTGTGCTCCCGATCGCCGAAGGGGGCCGCGAAGCTTGGCGATACCTGTTCGCCGCCACGGCCATCGGGGTTGTGTTTCTCCCGCTCCTCTACAAGAAGTTGAACGAGAGCCGCGCTTTTCGCGATCCCGCCCGCCGGACTCATATCTTCTCGGCACTGGGCGGCCGCCACTTCGCCAACTTCTGGGTTTTTGCGCTCATCTCCCTCTTGGCAGCCGCCTTTTCAGCGGTCAGCCTGACGTTTGCTCTCGAACGACTGGTGAACGAACTGGACATCGACGCGACCCGAGCGGCCGCGGTCATGCTGATCGGTGGAACCGCCGGAGGATTCGGGTTTCTGCTGGGAGGACGGTTGGCCGACACCTGGGGCCGGCGCCCCACCACCATGCTTGGATTTTTGATGTCTCTGGGCGGCGGACTCGGTCTGTATTGGCTGGACAGTGAACCTCTCATCATTGTGGCCGTCGCCATTTCGAGCCTCGGATCGTTTGCGGCCCTGCCGGCTTTGGGCGCTCATCGCAACGAGCTGTTCCCCACCTCGATCCGGGCGACGGCGGTGGTCTGGCTGAATACCATCGGGGTGTTCGGATCGATTACCGGCCTGACGATCGGACGGTTCGCGATCGACGAGATCGGCCTGTCAATGACGGTCACCTACTTGGGCGGCGGAATGCTTGTGGCGGCACTGCTGATCCTGGCTTTGCCGGAGACCCGCGGTCAGGTGTTGACGGAGGAAAGCGTGGTTCTGTAGCGAACTGCCAATAGGACCAGCCGCGCCGCGATCAGGGTCGTGATACCCCACCACACACCGGTCAGGCCCCAACCGACGGTCGCCGAAACGATGAGAACGATCCCGGCCAGGAACGCGGCCGCCAGGGTGGAAACCATCAGGAACCGGAATCTGCGAGCTCCCATGAAGATCCCATCCCAGACGAAGACCAGCGCCCCGATGGGTTGCAGGGCCGCCACGAACGGCATCACTCCTGCCACCAAGGCGATGGTTTCGGCGTCGTCGGTGAACAGCTTGGGGAGAGAAGGTCCGAGAATCAGAAAGATCGCCCCGAGAATCAAACCAAAACCGAATCCCCATTGGAGCATTCGGTTTGACGCCGCCCGAGCATCATCGACGCTCCCGGCGCCCAGGTAGCTGCCAACCAGGGCCTGCCCGGCGATGGCCAGAGAGTCCAACACCAGGGCCAGAAAGAGCCACACCTGAGCTGCGACCTGGTGGGCCGCTACGGTTGCGGTGCCGATCCGGGCGGCGACGGCGGTGGCCATCGTGAACACGGCGAGCAAGCCGGCGGTCCTCGCGACCAGTTCGGTACCGGCGGACACCAGCGGTCGGAACTCCGCCAACCGCGGAAACCGGACCCGCAGGCCAAACTCGAGTCGCTTCCGATTGAGTAGCACCAGGAACCAGACAGCTCCAATCCACTGAGCGGCAACCGTGGCGACCGCCGCTCCGCGTAGTCCCCATCCGGCGCCGAAGATCAACAGTGGATCGCCGATCAGATTGATCAGGTTCAGACCGACGGTCACCAGCAACGGAGTCCGGGTGTCCTGCATGCCCCGGAAAGCTCCGTGTCCGACCGTAACCAGGAGGACGGCGGGGGCTGCCCAGGCTCGAATTCGCAGGTATTCACCTGCTGGGCCCAGGAGCTCTGGGCCGGCTTGCATGGCTGTGAGGATCGGTTGCCAGAAGATTTGGAGCACCGCGATGGCCACCGCCCCGATTCCAACCGCCAGGCCGATCGCCTGGGCCACCACGCGACCTGCTTCCTCTTGATCCCCTCTCCCCCAGGCCGCCGCCACCAAGGGCGTCGTGCCGTATGCGAGGAAATTGAAGAGTGCAAAAGCCATCGCGAAGACCGCCGCGTTGACCCCCAAGGCCCCCAACTCTGTGGTTCCCAAACGGCCGACAAAGGCGGTGTCCACCAGCGAAACGAGCGGATCGGCTGCCAACGCTCCCAAGGCTGGGACGGCCAGGCGAAGAATCCGACGATCGTAGACGGTCGATGAAAAGACCGATCGACCCCACATGGTTGGCCTTCACCTCACCGGCGCGGTTTTGTTCGGGAAGGGACAAATGTCTACCAGATCACACTCGTAGCACCGGGGCCGGCGGGCTATGCACACGTCCCGACCGTATTGAATGAGACGCATCGAAAGGCCTCCCCACCGGGCAACCGGAAACAGCGCTTTGAGATCAACCTCAATCTTGTCCGGATCCGTGGCGGTCGAGAGACCCAAACGGCCGGACAACCGCCGCACATGCGTGTCCACCGCGATCGCCGGCTGATCAAAAGCCTCGGCAAGGATCACGCTGGCCGTCTTGCGCCCGACACCGCGCAACTGCACCAGCTCGTCGATGGTCTCAGGCACGATTCCGTCGAACCGTTCGACCAGATCGCCCGACAAGTCGATGATGGATTTGGTCTTCTGGCGGTAGAAGCCCGTCGAGAAGATCACTGTCTCCACGTCCTCCGGTCGTGCGCCGGCGAGTGCGCGGGGGGATGGATACCGCCGGAACAATTCCGGCGTTGCCCGGTTGACGTTCTCATCCGTGGTTTGGGCAGAGATGACGGTCGAGACCAGGAGCTGCCACGGGTCGCGGTATTCGAGGGCGGTGGCGATCGTGGGGAATCGGTCCAGGAGACGGTTGAGGATTCGGCGAGCCCGCCCCCGGTCCGCGGGCGTCGGCCGGGTCCCATCTGATCGCAGTCGTGGCTGAGTCACGGCGAGCGATGGTAGTGCGGGTCTACCTAGATAGGACACCGGGTAGGGCCAGGCCGGCCCGAAGTGGACCTGACGACTGCGCCGGGTACGATGCACTCCGTGGATCTACGCACCGCAATCGATTCCCTCGCGTCTGTCGAGGGGCCCATCCTGAAAGTGGACCGCTTCCTCAATCACCGCGTCGAGCCGTCGCTGATGGCCGACGTCGGTCGTCAGATTGCCTCCCTGCTCGAGCCACTGGAACCGGACTTATTGCTCACCGCCGAGGCCAGCGGGATACCTCCCGCCCTGGCAGCCGGGATGGTGATGGAAACGCCGATCGTCTACGCCAAGAAGTACCTCGGACCCGGCGGTCGCTACACCTTCTCTCGCGAAGTCGCCTCCCCCACCAAGGGTACCGAGTACCGGGTGGAAGTCGCGCGTCATGTGCTTCCTCCGGGTCTCCGGGTGGCCATCGTCGACGA
The DNA here is from genome assembly GCA_963823915.1 of uncultured Actinomycetota bacterium. Taxonomy (GTDB): domain Bacteria; phylum Actinomycetota; class Acidimicrobiia; order Spongiisociales; family UBA4744; genus UBA4744. Next base: position 301,341 of record CAWGNJ010000001.1, on the reverse strand, counting down.
CTTCCTGGCCGGGGGCAGAACCGCGGAAGCGCTCGGCGAGATAGCCGAGGAAGCAGGATGCTCGATCCTGGCCACCATCTTCGTAATTGAGAAGACCTTCACCGAAGGCCGGCAACGCCTCGAAGCGCATGGCTGGCCGGTCTGGGCTTTGGTTCAGGTGGAGTCACTCGAGAACGGCGAGGTCCGGCTTGCCGACTGACATTTCCGACTTGGTAGACCAAGTTCGGAGACACTACGACGACGGCTGTTTCGCCTGTGGGCGAGAGAACCCGCTGGGTCTCCATCTTGATCAGTTCTCACTTGCAAAGGACACCGTCGAAGCGTGGTTCACCCCCCGCCCCGAATACCGGGGATTCGTCGGATCGTTGCACGGAGGCATCGCCGCCACCGCCCTCGATGAGATCCTCGCCTGGGCCGGCATCCTCACCAAGGGTCTGATGTCGGTCACCGGCCGTCTCGACCTCCGGTACCGAGCACCGCTCTCCACCGATCGGCCCCTGTGCCTGCGGGGACGCGTCGACGAAACTTCGGGACGCCGGTTGCGGGTATCGGGAGAACTGGAGTCCGACGAGAAGGTCGCCGTCACCGCCCAGGGCGTCTACGTCGCCACCGCCGACGTCGCCGAACTGCTGGCCGGACACTCCTCCGAATAGGCAACCCATGCGTCGCCCTCCAGTCGCCTACGCCGCTCTGTCGTTCGCGGCGTTGCTCTTCGCGGCAACGTTTGTCGTCGTCAAAGAAGCCGTCGCCATCCTTCCTCCGCTGGCCTTTGTCGGCTGGCGATTTCTCATTGGTGCGGGCGTCTTGCTGCTCCTTGGAATCCCCCGGGGAAGATCGATTTGGCGGGACGGGGTTTTGGCCGGCGTTCTGCTCTTCGCCGGTTATGCCCTCCAGACCGCCGGTCTGGCCGAGACTTCCGCATCCAATTCAGGGCTGATCACCGGCCTCTACGTCGTGTTCACTCCCCTGCTGGCGGCGCTGGTCGCCCGGCACGGAGTCAGTGTTGCCACCGTCGCCGGCACTATCACCGCGTTCGGCGGTCTTGCACTTCTGACGATTGATGACGGGGTAAGCCTGGCGAGCGGCGATCTGCTGACCGTCGGGTGCGCGGTGGCCTTTGCCGGGCACATCGTGGTCTTGTCCCGAGTTGCGTTCCGCCATCCGGTCGTTCCCTTCACCGCCATCCAACTGCTGGTGACGGCCGCCTTGGCGCTCGCGGGATCCGCTTTGACCGAAGGCTTCCCACTGCCGGACGGTCGGGTCCTACCTGCCCTACTAATCACGGGTCTGGTAGTCAGCGGCGGAGCGTTCTTGCTCCAGGTTTGGTCGCAAACCGTGATCGGGCCCGCCCGGACCGCCATCATCCTGGCCTTGGAGCCCGCTTTCGCGACCGCTTTCGCAGCCTGGCTCTTGGCCGAGAGACTCACAACCCAGGGTTGGATCGGAGCCGCCCTGATCCTGGCAGGCATCTACCTAGTTCTGGGCACCACCGACGACCGTGACGCGGTTCCGGCCGCGGAGGCCGTCACGCCTGCCCATTGACGCCGACCCGGCCCAGAGTCTGCAGACGACGCTCCTCGCGGCGCACCACTCGCATGGTCAGCCGCAACAGAGCAATCAGACCGAAGATGACCAGAACGAGACCGGCTGCCAGCTCCAGCCAGGCCGTGTAGGGAATGTCGCATGCCTGCAGGCCGTTGGGGCACATGCCGTAACCACCGCCGCCCTGAGCGAGGTCGAGCAGGACAAACAGCGGGACGACCGACACCAACACAACGGCTATCAGCAGCACACCGACGATGATTCGGAGCCAGATCACACTCATCGAACGAGAGGGTACCGCCTTCGCGGTTCCCCGGCTTGTACAATCACGGCACCGTGGAGCATTTTCGAGAGTCGTTCACCCCAGCCGAGACTGCCGTTCTGGCTCGATTCTTCACCAACGTCGATCGACCGGTGTTCGGATTGATCAACCTTCCTGAGGTCGTCAAAGGTGCCCTTTTTGCCCGCTACAGCCGCAGTTCGAAGTCTGTGCGCAGGCTGTTTCTCGATGAGTTCATGGCCAATCCGGAAACCGGGATCGAGACGATCGCTGCCCAGTTGTCCGAGGATGACCCGCTGGTCAACCACAGACGGGCAGAGCAGCTGTACGACCGGGTCTTCTTCGAGTATGGAGACGACTCAGTCGCTCAGCTCGGAGGCGTCCACCTCGCAGTTGAGCAAGCGTCCAACGTATTCACCAAGGTCCTCGAGTGGGGCCGCCTGGCCTCCTATCTCGAGCAGAGCACTCGCTACATCTACTACGACGACAAAATCGGCGATCGATACCGCTACCAGACTCCACCCGAGGTCGCCGGATCGCTCGCTGGCGGACGAATACGCCGAATACATGAACTGGTTGTTCGACCGGTACTCGAGCGTGGTCGCCACCATGACCGACTACTTCGCCGAGCGACACCCCCAACAAGACGGTGACTCCAACTTCGTGTGGAAGTCGACCATCCGGGCGAAGGCCTGCGACACCGCACGGGGTCTGTTGCCGGCCGCAACTCTTTCCAACGTTGGGATCTACGGAACCGGTCAGGCATATGAGATGGCCCTTCTCCGCATGCAGGCCCATCCGCTGGAAGAGGTCCGCCTCTACGGGCAAATGATGCTCGAAGAACTCCGCAAGATGATCCCGTCCTTCCTCAAGCGCGTTGACCTTCCCGATCGAGGAGTTCTCGCCTCTGACTATCAGTCCGACATTGCCGCCGCCATGCGAACCATTGCGGCCGGCCTGGATGCCGAGCCGGAAGAACGCGACCTCGTAACCCTCACCGATTGGGATCCGGAGACTGAGACAAACCTCGTGGCGGCGGCTCTCTACGGCGTTACCGATCTGCCCGACAGCCAATTGACGGCCATCGCCCGCCGCATGTCGGGCGACGAGAAAGCAAAGGTCATTGCGGCGTATGTAGGTGAACGCGGCAACCGTCGTCACAAACCAGGACGCGGGATGGAACGCAGCTATTACCGTTTCGACATCCTTTGCGACTACGGCGGATTCCGAGACTTACAGCGACACCGAATGCTCACGCTCGAGTGGCAACCGTTGTCGGCCCGCCTCGGCTACGACGTCCCGGCGGAACTCGCCGAGGTCAGCCCCTCGCTGACCGGGGTATGGCACGACGCCATGGACCGGGCCGGTACCTTCTACGAGAAGGTCACGGGCGAGCCTCGGTGTCGACGTCGCCCAATATGTTGTCCCGTTTGCTTTCAACGTGAGGTTCGTGATGCAGATGAATGCCCGCGAGGCTTTTCACCTCATCGAACTCCGCACTCAACCGGCCGGGCATCGCAGTTACCGGAAAGTGTGCCAGGAGATGCATCGCCAGATTCGCGAGGTGGCCGGACACCACCTGATCGCCGAGGCCATGAAGTTTCGTCGATTACAGCGACTCGGATCTGGAACGACTGGAGTCAGAGCGCCAAGCGGAAAAGCGAAGAAGTTCCTAGTTTCTAGTTCCTAGTTCTTGCGTTCATCCGTGGACATTGCCTACCCCATGAACTCTGCGCGGGACGAGCAACGAGAAACGAGGAACGGGTTTCATTTCTTCAACGGGATCCGCAACACCAGACAGTCGTCGGTGACTTCCCAATCTGATGACGCGACCAAGGAATAGTCGAGAAAATCCAGTTCTGCCTGCTCGATGAAGAGCCGGCGCTCTTCTCCGGCCACTGGTGGCACGCCCCGCTCCTTGACGACATCCGGCCGCGCCACGGAACCTCCGGACAAAGGCATCCACGTCGAACTGCGCCATGTGACCTCCAGATTCGTTGCTCGATCAGGCTATCGCATAGGGAGTGTTGCCGGGGCCTTCAGGTCACTAACCTCGGGACCGATGCTCGAACGCCGACTGATCATCGTCACCGGCAAGGGTGGTGTGGGCCGCTCGGCGGTTTCCGCGGCACTGGCTCTTCGCGCCGTCCATCTTGGCAAACGTGTCCTGGCCATCGCCATGACCGACGACCTCGGTCTGGCGCTGCATTTTGGACGAGAACGCCTCGACTACGAGGCCAAGGAGATCCGCCCGGGCCTTCATTCGCTGGCCATCCATCGACCGGCGGCTCTCAACGAGTACCTGTAGGTCCAGCTGGGAGTGCCCAAAGTCACCCGCATGGGGCCGATCGCCCGCGCTTTCGATGCGCTGGCCTCGACCGCGCCGGGAATCCGGGAGGTGGTCACGATGGGCAAGGTGCTCTGGGAGGTTCGCAAGGACACCTGGGACCTGGTCATCGCCGACGGTCCACCGCTCGGACAGATCGGCTCTCACCTTCGGGCCCCCCAAACGGTGACCGAATTGGTACCGGTCGGAAAGGTCCGCGAACAAGCGGACTGGATGATCGAATTGCTGGCCGATCCCGTCCATGAGCGGCGATGCTGCTCGTCACCCTGGCCGAGGAACTGCCCGTCACCGAGACTCGGGAGGCTCTCACCTGGCTGGCAAGAACACCAGGTGACCGAACTCCTCAGGTGGTCGCCAATCGGATCCTGCCGCGCCTCGCAGGCGACCAACAGAAGATCAAGGAGGTCGGTCCGGGTCCGGTCCGAGAAGCCGCTTTGATGCACAAGGCACTTCAGAAGAGCAGCAGCGGTGGATGGCTGAGTTGCCTCCCGGACGGCAGCTTCCTTTCCTGTTCGGCGCTCCACACCCCTCCTGAGGTAGCCGCCCGGCTGGCCGACGATATGGGGGAAGACTGATATCCAGAGTACTCCTCGTCACAGGAGGTGGCGGGGTCGGCAAGACCACCCTGTCGGCCGCGCTGGCCGTTACCGCGGCGCGCAACGGGGTTCGCACCCTGGTCGTCACCGTCGACCCGGCCCGACGTCTGGCCACGGCCCTCGGCCTGAAGACACTCGGCTCCGAGCCCAGCCCCGCACAAAGAGGAGCCCAATCTTTGGGCCGCCATGCTCGACGCGTCCGCATCCTGGAGAGCGATTGCCCGCCGCCATGCTCCGGCCGACGTGGCCGACCGGCTGGTCGACAACCCGTTCTTCGAAGCCGCCACCCAACACTTCCCGGCCAGTCAGTCGTATGCGTCGGCCGAGGAGATGGCGAACTACCTCGAGACCCGGGCATGGGATCTGGTCGTGGTCGACACACCCCCGTCGGCCGGTGGTATCGAGTTCTTCTCGGCCCCGGCCGAAATGCGCGACCTGATTGGTGGTCGACTGCTGCGCTGGCTGACCGGCGGAGCTCTTCCGGGACGGCGAACGTTCTTCAGCCTCACCGCCCGGCCGGCGCTTCGCATAGCCGGGGCGGCCCTCGGGTCCGACTTGCTGGAGCGGGTCGCGGAATTCCTCATGGACCTGCGCACCATGTACGACGGTCTTGCCCGTCGGGCGGCCCAGATCGAGGATCACTTCCGGACTCCGAGCACGGTGGTCGTGACCACCGCCGATCCGGCTCCCCTGCGGAAGCCGCCCGTTTCTACCGGCACCTCCCGACAAGGTTCCCGACCCGGATTCCGTGGTGTTCAACCGGGTCCTGCCGGCGAACTGGCACCAGGCCGATGCCGCCGACCGACGGCGCGCTGGTGGAGAACCTCATCCGTTGGGGAGCCGAAGCCCACCGTCAGACCGACGTGCGGGAGGAGTTCGCGGCGCACTGGAAGACGGAGGTCGCCACCGTGGCCGTGGCGACCGCAGACCCCGACCCGCCTGGACGACCTGGCCGCGATGGTGGACAGACGCCGACGGGCTGCCTCTGGAAGAGTTGGGGGTTCTTCCGCGCAATAGAGTCACGGGTCACGAGCCGCGAGTCGCGAGTCACGAGGAAGCCCCAGAGCATCGGTCGTTGACTGGAGACCGGAGAACTCGAGACTCAAACGACCGCTTTCTGGCCCGAGGAGCTCCCGCAGTTCGGCGTACAGAGCGGAACGCGGGCTCGACCCGGTGTTCGTCCGACAGCTTCCAGACTTTGTGGCCCGATTCCGAAGTCATATGCAAGTAGACCGGAGCCGTCCCGGGATGATTGACCAGGATCTCTTTCAGCCGTTCGACCATGTTGGGGGACAGCAGGGTCGCTGGCACCTCGAGCCGGACCGTGGTCTCGCTGCCCAGCTCCGGCTCACGAACCTGCTGGGCGATTATCTTCACCTCGTCACCGCGGTTGTCGACCCGCCCGGTGATTATCACGATGGCGTCCTCACGGATCATCGGCCCCGTTTCCATCACAACCTTCGGGAAAGCCACTACCTCAATGGAGCCTTCGAGGTCCTCAACCTGGAAGAACAGCATCGGGTCGCCTTTGCGGGTGAACCGCCGGGTTATCGAGCCCACCAGGCCCCCGATGGTCACCGTCGTACCGTCTGACTGTTCGGTCAGCGCCGCGTATTCCAGCCGTGACGGCTTGCCGAAGAGCATGCTCGACGCCGAACAGCGGGTGGTCCGAAACATACAGGCCGAGCATCTCCTTTTCGAAGGCGAGCCGGGTTCGCTTGTCCCAGCTCAGGTCGGGAATGGCGACGTGTTCGGTGTCCTCGCCACCGTTCTCCGCCCCAAACAGGCTGTACTGGCCCATGTCCTCGTTCCGCCTCCGCACCAGGGTGGCGTCGAGGATCTGCTCAAACACGAGTAGCAGGCCGCGCCGGGTCGGGCGCGACCGAATCGAACGCGCCTGCCTTGATCAACGATTCGATGGTCCGCTTGTTCAAGGCCGAGGCGTCGACCCTGTTGACAAAATCTTGGAACGACTCGAAGGCGCCGCCGTCGCGGCGGGCCTCGAGGATCTTCTCGACCACGCCCTCCCCCACGTTGCGGATCGCCGACAACCCGAAGGTGATCGCCCCTTCCCTGACGTTGAAGTCCATGTCAGATCGATTGACGTCCGGAACCAGCACCTTGATCCCCATGGCCCGGCACTCGTTGAGGTAGATCGCGGTTCGGTCCTTGTCCCGCTTGGTGGCAGTGAGAAGGGCCGCCATGTACTCGGCCGGATAGTTGGCTTTGAGCCAGGCAGTCTGATAAGCGACGTAGCCGTACGCCGCGGAGTGGCTCTTGTTGAACCCGTACCCGGCAAACGGCTCCACTGCGTCCCACAGGTCTCTGCCGAGCTTCTCGGCATGGCCCTGCGCGGCGCAACCGGCAACGAACTTCTCCTTCTCTTGCTCCATGATGGCCTTGACCTTTTTGCCCATGGCCTTGCGAAGCATGTCTGCCTCGGCCATCGAGTATCCGGCCAGCGCCCGGGCGACCTGCATGACCTGTTCCTGGTACACGATGATCCCGTAGGTCGGTTCGAGAAACGGAACGGTGGCGGGATGGGGATAAACGACCGGCTTGCGCCCATTCTTGCGGTCGGCGTACTCGTAGTGCATGTTCTGCCCCATTGGGCCGGGGCGAAAGAGGGCATTGACGGCGATGATGTCATCGAAACTCTCCGGTTCGAGGCTCCGGATCAGGGAACGCATAGCGTTCCCCTCCAGCTGGAAGACACCGATCGTGTCGCCCCGCCGGAGCATGTCGAATGTCACCGGGTCGTCGAGAGGGAGACTGTCGACGTCCATCTCCTCGCCCCGTGACTCCCGGATCAGCTCCGCCGCTCGCTCGATAGTCGAGAGATTGCGAAGACCGAGGAAGTCCATCTTGAGAAGCCCGAGCTCCTCGATCCCGTGCATTTCGTATTGGGTGACGATCTCGGCGCCTTCGCCCTTTCGCTGGACCGGCACGATATCGGTCAGCGGCTCGGCCGAGATCACCACCGCCGCCGCGTGGATACCGTCCTGGCGGCGTAGCCCTTCCAGACCACGAGCGGTATCCACGACCCGGTGCACATCTGGATCGGCGGCGTAGGCCTCCCGCAGGGGTGCGGCGTTGGAGTGGAAGTCCCGGACTGCCGGATCGGCCCCAGGTCCCGGATCTACGAGACACTGATTGAGGCTGGCCTCTTTCCCGAGGATTGGAGGTGGCATCATCTTGGCCACCCGGTCACCCAGTCCGTAGGGGTATCCGAGTACCCGGGCCGAATCGCGGATGGCCTGCCGGCCCTTGATGGTCGAGAAGGTGACGATCTGGGCAACGTGGTCAGATCCGTATCGTTCGGAGGCGTAGCGGATCACGTCGGCGCGGTACCGCTCGTCGAAGTCCATGTCGATGTCGGGCATCTCCCGGCGGCCCGGGTTCAAGAACCGTTCGAAGATCAATCCGTATTGGAGAGGGTCAAGATCCGTGATTTGGAGGCTATAGGCGATGATCGATCCGGCCGCGCTTCCGCGGCCGGGCCCCGTCCGAATCCCGTTCTCGCGGGCATACCGGATCAGATCCCAGACAATCAGGAAATAGGCGGGGAAACCCATCTCGTCGACGATCTTCAATTCGTGCTCGATACGATCGGTGACCTCGGCGGAGAGAGATGCCCCGTATCGCCGGTGGGCTCCTTCGAATACCAGTTCACGGAGAAACGACGACTCGGTTTTTCCATCCGGAACCGGGAATTGGGGAAGCAACATCTGCCCGAATTCCATCTTCACGTTTGACCGTTCGGCCACCCACAATGTGTTGTCGCATGCCTTTGGGTAGAGGTCATCGGGGAATAGCGCTCGCATCTCCCGAGCTGTTTTGAGATAGAACTCTTGGCCTTCGAACTTGAATCGATTCGGCTCGTCGACGGTTGACCCCGTCTGGATGCACAAGCAGCACGTCGTGGGCTTCGGCCTCTTCCTGGTATGTGTAGTGCGAATCATTGGTCGCCAGCAGCGGCGCACCAATCTCTTTGGCGATTCTACCAGGTCGGGAAGGATCCGCTGTTGAGGCTCGAGCCCGTGATCTTGAAGTTCGATGAAGAAGTTGTCTCGACCGAAGATATCCTGGTATTGGGCTGCCGTCCGCAAGGCTGCTTCGAAGTCTCTGACCTGACCCTGATTGCCCTCCTCCCGGGAAGCATCGGGCGCCAGCAACTGAGCGACGGGTCCACCGAGACAACCGGAGCCCGCCATGATGCCCTCAGAGTGTTCGGCAAGTAGTTCGAGGTCCATTCGGGGCTTGTAGTAGTACCCCTCGAGATAAGCCCGGCTCACCAGTTTGATGAGATTTCTGTACCCGATTTCGTTTTCGGCGAGCAACGTCACGTGATGACGAACGTTCTGGCTGCGGGGCGGACGATCAAAACGGGACCCGGGCGTCACGTAGGCCTCGACGCCGATGATCGGTTTGATGCCCGCGGATACGGCGGCTTTGTAGAAGTCGACAGCTCCGTAGAGCACCCCGTGGTCGGTGATGGCCACAGCCGGTTGGCCATCGCGTTGCGCGGCTTGCACGACCTCGCCGACGCGGGCCGCTCCATCGAGCATGGAGAATTCGGTGTGGAGATGGAGGTGGGCGAAGCTGTCCGAAGCCAACGTTAAAGGTTCTCCTCAGGAATTACATGACTGGGATTCGTACCATACCAGGCGCGCTTTCCTCCGCTTGGGGGCGACCCAATCGAGTTCGGTTGGCGGACCACTCGCCGTTAGTATCAACTGTTCTGATCGAACGATTCCGCTCGCCAAGATGCGGGTCGGCCTGGGAAAGCAGCGAAGCCCATCCCGGCGTCAATGAGGAGAGACAACATGCGGATTGGAATCTTGACCGGTGGTGGCGACGTTCCCGGCCTCAACCCCTGTATCAAGGCAGTCGTGAATCGGGTCGCCGAGGAGGGCCACGAAGTGATGGGTATCCGGCGTGGTTGGGCCGGTTTGCTGAACCACAATCCCGATGATCCGGAATCCGCGGCCCGCAATTTCCGACCGCTCGATCCGCAGGTCGTCCGCACTATCGACCGGACCGGCGGCACGATGCTGCACACGTCCAGGACCAACCCGCAACGGGTCAGGCGCAAGGAAGTGCCCGACTTCCTCGCCGATCAGGCGATCGGCGACGGACCTTTCGATTTCACCGATCACGTCAAAGCCGTCATCGAGGATCAGAAGATCGACGTGCTGATCCCTATCGGCGGTGACGACACCCTGTCCTACGGCATGCGAATGCACGAAGAGGGCGTGCCGGTCATCGCGGTTCCCAAAACCATGGATAACGACGTGCATGGAACCGAATACTGCATCGGTTTCTCAACCGCGGTAACCCGGGGCGTCGATTTCATCACCAACCTTCGCACCAGCACCGGCTCGCATGAACGCCTGGCCGTGGTGGAACTCTTTGGGCGCAACAGCGGCGAAACAGCTCTCGTCACCGCCTATCTGGCGGGAGTAGACCGGGTATTGATTTCGGAAGTGCCCTTCGATATCGACCGGCTGGCCGACATGCTGGTCCAGGACCGCAATCGAAATCCGAGCAACTACGCCATGGTGGCGATCTCCGAGGGAGCAACCATCATCGGTGGCGAGATAATCGAATCAGGCGAACCAGACGCCTACGGGCACCGCAAATTGGGCGGCATCGGTTCAATCACCGGCGAATTGCTAAAAGAGAAAACGGGCGTCGGCATCATCGAACAGACAGGTGGCCTACTTGATGCGGTCGGGAAGCCCCGATTCGCTCGACCTCATGGTGGCAATCAACTACGCGGTGATGGCCGCCGACCTCGCGATGGAAGGCTCCACCGGCCGCATGGTCGCCCTGCGGGGAGGCACCTACACCAACGTGCCGATCTCGGTAACCAAAGAAGGAGTCAAACGGGTCGATGTCACCGAGCTCTACGATTCTGAGAACTACCGAGCCAAAGTGCGCCATGTGGTCGGCAAGCCTATGTTCCTGTACTAGAGGCACCGCTCCCACCAACCTGAGGAATCAACATGAGCAACGTGATCGGAGTGCTTACCGCCGGCGGCGACTGCCCTGGGCTCAACGCCGTTATCCGAGCTGTCGTCACCCGGGCTACGGAGCGCCATGGATCTGAGGTCGTCGGAGTCCTCAACGGATGGGAAGGATTGATGCAGGGCCGGACGCAGTCGCTGGATCGCGACTCGGTGCGGGGAATCTTGGCGCGCGGGGGGACCATCCTCGGAACCTCCCGGATGGACCCTTATGTGCACGGTGACGGGTACGACAGCATTCGGAAGACCATCGAGCGCAACGGCATTGACTCTTTGGTGGTCATCGGAGGAGACGGCACCCTGCTGTCGGCCACGAAACTCGCCGGCGAGGGCCTAAAGGTAGTCGGGGTACCCAAGACGATCGACAACGACATCGCGGCCACCGACTGGACGTTCGGCTTTGATACTGCGCTGGAGATCGCTACCGAAGCGATCGACCGGATCACGACCACCGCGGAGTCCCACAACCGGATCATGCTGGTGGAGGTCATGGGGCGCACCAAGGGTTGGATCGCCACCTATGCCGGAATTGCGGGCGGGGCCGATGCGATCTGATACCGGAGGTCCCCTACGACCTGAATGAGGTCGCCGACGTGATCCGCTCCCGTCACCGGCATGGACACTCGTACTCCGTGGTCATCGTCGCCGAAGGCATCGAGCCTCCACCGTCGGTGCCCCAGCAGGATGCCGAGATTGATGCTTTCGGATTCAAGCGACTGGGCGGTGTGGCCTATCAGGTCGCACCGGTTCTGGAGGAACTCACCGGATTCGAAACCCGGGTCACCGTACTCGGCCACCTCCAGAGAGGCGGTACACCCACCGCCTTCGATCGGGTACTCGGCACCAGGCTGGGAGTAGCCGCCGCCGACCTGGCAGTCGCCGGCACCCACGGCGTCATGGTCGCCGTCCGGGGGCCAACATCGAACCCGTTCCCGCTCGACGAAGCGTGTGCTGACATTCGCGGCGTCGACGAGGCTACCTACGACGTCGCCCAAACCTTCTTTGGGTAGATCAGTCTGTCAGTTGTCAGTTGTCAGTCGCTCGAGAGGGCGGCGTAGCCGCCCGACTGAAGACTGAAAGCTTGGCCGCCCGGCCAAGCGACTGATGACTGCTTTTCAGTCCGGAAGTCCCAGGGCCGCCAGGGACGCCTCCAGATCGTCCGGCAGGGGGAATCCACCGAGATCCGCTCATCCGTGACCGGGTGGTCGAACCCGAGGTGAGCCGCGTGGAGCCACACTCGAAGAGGATCGACCCCGGGCGGGCCCGGCCGGCCGTATACCCGGTCACCTACCACCGGATGGCCTATGGATGAAAGATGAACCCTGATCTGATGCGTCCGGCCGGTTTCCAGACTCACTTCGAGCATCGACAGACCCGGCGGCCGACCAGTAGTCCGTCCGCCGGTAGTGGGTTCGGGAAGGACGCCCCTCCGCCTGAACCTTCATCCGGGCCGGATACCGCGGATCCCTGCCAATCGGCGCGTCGATCGTGCCGGTGGCCGAGTCGAACATCCCCCACGCCAAGGCTCGATAGGCGCGGGTGACGGTTCGTCGGGCGAGGGACTCGGTCAGAGTCTCATAGGCAGGCTGGGTCAAGGCAACGACCAGCAATCCCGACACTTCCCGGTCGAGGCGATGAACGATCCCCCACCGATCGGTTTGCCCGATGCCCTCCAAGCCGGGCCATCGGGCAAGGAGACCGGCAGCCAGAGTTCCGGTGGCTTGCCCGGCCCCGGGATGGACGACCATGCCCGGCGGGCTTCTCCACCACCGCCACCTGATCATCCTCATACCGAACGGTCAACGGGATATCCTCTGGCTCCAGACCGGAGTACGTCGGGTACCTCGATGTCGAACTCAACGCCGGCATCCAATCGCTGACGTGGCTCGACCGCGTGCTCCGCCAAGGTCACGCAGTCCCGAGTCGATCAGTTGGCGGGCCGTCCCTCGGCTGACCCCGGCGACCACCGCCACGATCTTGTCTGCCCTCTCGCCTGCCAGCTCGGGGGGGACTTGGTGACGAGTCCTATCCATTCGGTCTTCGCAACGCTCCCAACAGCAGCAGCGCAACGCCGATAGATATCGATGCGTCGGCAACATTGAAGTTGGGGATGAACCACAGATCGACCCAGTCGGTAACCCGGCCATCGAGCAAGCCATCGCCTCGCGTTAGCCGATCGACGAGATTCCCGACGGCCCCTCCCAGGACCAATCCCAGGCCTATGAGGTCCGCCCAGCGGTCAACGGACCGGAAGGCACAAGATGATCGCCAATCGCCACCACGGCAAAGACGGCGATTATCTCCCCTCCGCCCTTGAACAAACCGAAGGCGGCGCCGGAGTTCTCGGCCAAGGCGAATCGCAGGAACCCGGGGATCATTTCAATGACCGTATCGTCAAGGGCTGACCGCGCCCAGGCCTTGGTGATTTGATCGACCAGGACGACGGCCGCCCCGATGGCGACGGCCGTGACCCGGAAGGCCTTTAGTGACGTTGTGCGCACTCGACGCACACGGTCGTGTAGGGCAACACTTCAAGACGAGCAATGGGAATGGGCGCTCCGCACGACTCACAGATCCCGTACGCCCCCTCGTTCAGTCGTTCGAGGGCGTTCTCAGCCTTGCGGAGAAGGTCCTCGGTGTTGGCATCGACTGACAGATCCTTCTCATACTCGAAGGCCATTGATCCGCCTTCCGCGCTCGAAGGATCGGGGCTCCGCTCGGCGGCCGTCTCGGCCAACCGGGCGTTTTCCCGCTCGATCTCGTGCTCTTCCAACAGCGCACGCAAACGGGTCTGCTCTTCCTCGAGCACTGCACGGAACTTGTCAAGGGTTGATTGAGCCAATTGCCTCGACATCACACCTCATCTTTCCTGAGCGCAGGAACTTAGCAGAGTCATCCGCTTTGCCCGGAAATGAGGCCGATTACCTCTTCTCGGCTCACGGTCCTTCACGAGGAACCGTTTTCGCCGGGATCCCTGTCCGTCGATCCAGCTCAACGTCGGCTCCGGTAGCGGTGGCCAGGACCTTTTCCAGGGCCCGATTGGCCTTGCCCGCCTTCCGGCGGAGCAGCCACCCGGATCCGCAGTGCACCATCGTGCAGCCCGGCAATCTCGGTCTTCGAGGCGCCCGGAACCGCCCACACTTCAATCAACGATCCGTCGCTGCTGACTCGTCACCGCGCCGGGCGAAATCGTCAAACCGCCGGGGTCCTGGTACTCATCGGACCGCACAGGTAATTGATTGGTCTCCTGCTCCGGGCCGAGTACGATGCCGCACGGTTATTGAGTTCCAGTGCTGAGCGTTGAAAGGGACGCGCGATCGGGTAAGCCGAACCCAGCGAGCCGGCAAATGGTGTGAGGCCGGTGTTCTGCCCCGATCGACATCACCCTCGAGCTGCAGGAAGAGGCCGCTGCTGACGCAGCGGAGGTAGAACCTGCCGGGTTTCCCCCTCCGCCAATGGGGTCTTGAGCGGTCGAACAGCCCTCGGGCGTTTCGGCAAGCCGGGTGGTACCGCGGGCCAACATGGCCCGTCCCGGGAACCTCCGGCCCGAGCCGGGACCAGTGGCAATCGAGGAGCTGACGAAATGACTGCAGGAGAGCTTTCGCCGGGTGGCGTCCAACGTTTCCTTTCCCGCCCTGGAAGACGAGATTCTCGAGCTTTGGGATCGCGTCGACGCTTTCGCCACCTCGGTCGAGATGCGACCCCCCGACTCGGAGTACACTTTCTACGATGGTCCCCCGTTTCGCTTCCGGTAGCCCCCACTACGGCCACATTCTGGCCGGCGTGATCAAGGACATCGTCCCCCGTTATTGGACCATGCGGGGCCACCGCATCGAACGCCGATTTGGCTGGGATACGCATGGCCTCCCGGTCGAGATGGAGGTCGAGAAGGAACTTGGTGTCTCCGGACCCAAGGCGATCGAAGCGTATGGAGTGGCCCTCTTCAACGAGGCCTGCCGGGCCAAGGTTGAGCGCACGACCGAGGACTGGCAGCGGATCACGCGGCGCATGGGCCGTTGGGTTGATTTCGAGAACGACTACAAGACCATGGACCCGGACTTCATGGAGAGCGGGTGGTGGGTCTTCTCCGCAGTTATGGGAGAAGGACCTGATCTATCGGGACTTCAAAGTAGTTCCCTATTCGTGGGGCGCGGCCACTCCCCTTTCCAACTTCGAAGCGAACATGGACTACCGGGACGTCGACGATCCGGCGATCACCGTCCGCTTGCGTGCGTTGGAGAGTCACGGGCCCGTTCGCGAAGGGGACTATTTCCTGATCTGGACCACAACCCCCTGGACCCTCCCCGGAAACCTGGCCATCGCGGTCGGCGAAGCCATCGAGTACGTGGCGGTCAAAGCAGACGGCCGGCGCTATTGGATCGCCGAGCCGCTGGCCGCCAGGTTCTGGACCGACGAACCAGAGGTCGTCGCTCGAGCCATTGGTGCCGAATTGCGTGGGCGCCGTCTACGAACCTCCGTTCGCGTACTTCCCCCAAGAACGCGACCGGGGAGCCTTCCGGGTGATCGGCAGCGAAGACGTCACGATGGACGAAGGCACCGGCCTGGTACACATGGCGCCCGCCTATGGAGAAGCCGATTTCTTCTCACTCCAGGCCGCCGGTCTGGATATTCTGGTCGACCCGGTCGACGCCGAGGCACGTTTCACTGACGAGGCGACCGATGTGGCCGGAATGCACGTGAAGGACGCCGATTCGGTCCTGATCGACCTTCTCAAGCGACGCGGCCTGCTGGTCCGGCGAGAACAGATTCGACATTCCTATCCCTTCTGCCCGCGTACCGGTACGCCGCTGATCTACAAGGCGATTCCCTCTTGGTTTGTCCGAGTCGAACGACTCCGCGATCGGATGGTGGAATTGAATGAGCGCATCCACTGGGTGCCGGAGTATGTCGGCACCAAACGCTTCGGCAATTGGCTGGAGACTGCCCGCGACTGGGCGATCAGCCGCAACCGGTATTGGGGCAACACGATCCCCGTCTGGCTCTGCGACTACGTGTGACGAACAGGCTTGTATCGGATCCATCGATGACCTCGAGCAACGATCCGGGGTCCGACTGGCGGATCTCCACAAGCACGTCGTCGATGAAGTGACGTTTGGGTGTTCTTCCTGCAACGGCACCATGGTGCGAACTCCCGAGGTACTCGACACATGGTTCGATAGCGGCTCGATGCCCTACGCGCAGATCCACTACCCGTTCGAGAATCAAGAGCGGTTCGACCGGAGATTCCCGGCTGACTTCATCGCCGAAGGTCTCGATCAGACCCGCGGCTGGTTCTATACGTTGCTGATCCTCGGCACGGCGCTCTTCGATCAGGAGCCGTTCCAGAACTGCGTGGTGAACGGCATGATCCTCGCCGAGGATGGCCGCAAGATGTCGAAAAGTCTCAAGAACTATCCCGACCCGACGGCAGTCCTTGACCAATTCGGAGCCGACGCCCTGCGGGCCTACCTGATCAACTCGCCCCTCTTGCGTGCCGAACCACTGCGTTTCACCGAAGACGGAGTACGCGAAGTGACTCGCTCCGTGATGCTTCCCCTTTGGAACGCCTACTCGTTCCTGACCACCTACGCCGAAGCAGACGGAATCACCCGGGCCGACCTCGACACGGCCCCGCCCGTCGCCGAGCGACCCGAGATCGACCGGTGGATTCTCTCGATGCTGCAGTCGCTCATATCCGAGGTGAACGAAATGATGGAGGGTTACTACCTCTATTCGGTCGTGCCTCCGATGATCGGATTCATCGATCACTTGACCAACTGGTATATCCGGCGCTCGCGCCGCCGATTCTGGCGCACCCGCAGCGACGATGACGCAGACAAGCTGGCCGCCTTCGCCACTCTGTACGAGGTATTGGTCACCTTCTCCAAGGTCATAGCGCCCGGTGCTCCCCTTCGTTACGGAGGAGCTGTATCAAAGGCTCGTCGTTGACCACCGGCCGGCCGGCGAGGCGGGACCGGTGAGCGTGCACCACACCGACTACCCGGAGTCCCGGTCCGAGTTGATATCGGTCGAGTTGGAGAGCGCCATGAAGTGGGCAAGACAAGTTGTGAACCTGGGACGCTCGCTGCGGGTCACTCATGGGCTCAAGGTCCGCAAGCCGCTGCCTTCGCTGACGGTTCTCACCCAAGATCCGGAGGTCGCGGAAGCCGTCAGATCGCATGCCTGGCTGATCGCCGAGGAACTGAATGTCAAAGAAGTCCTGGTCGGCCGGGACGAAACCGAATTGGTCGAACTACAAGCGAAAGCCAATTTCCAGCGATTGGGCCCGCGGCTGGGGGCGGACGTGCAGACGGTCGCCAAAGCGATCGAACAGCTAGACCCCGGACATCGTGCAAGCCTTGGCCGGCGGCGGAAGCACCACTCGTGGCCGGGTCACGAAATTTCTGCCGAAGACATCGTCGTGCAACGGGTACCCCGGCCGGGGATGGTAGTGGCCGCCGAGAGCCCCCTATCGGTGGCCATCGACACCGACGGTGACGCCGGAACTCGAGATCGAGGGCACTGCCCGCGAGCTGATCAACCGGATTCAGCAGATCCGCCGCGACCGCGGTCTCGAGGTGACTGATCGCATCCAGGTGACGTCTGGTCAAGCACGCTCCCAGCAAGAAGCCGGCGGCTTTCCAGACTTCGGCCGAGACCATCGCCGTCGAGGTTCTGGCCCAGATCGCTCGTGCGACAGGATCAGGTGGATCGTCCCCCATCGATATCGACGGATGAGACCGTGTCGATCGAGATCCAGCGTAGCGCGATGCCACAGGACTGAACCCCGTCCGCGACCGGTCAGTCTCCTAGTCGTCGGACTGGTTCCCTCTCCCAAGGGCCGCAGCCCGGAACCGAGGATGACCTGGCCGGTGCTCTCCTCCCCTTGTGTTCCTCGAATTCGACTCCGGGCCTTCGTCATCTTCGTCATCCCAATCGCCCTCGGATTCCTCGGATTCGTCCTCGTCGAAGTCTTCATCGTCATCAAGTCGTCGACCTCGAGATCGACCGGGAGGTCGTCCCAGGACTCGACGTCATCCCGGTCGGGCTGAGACGGCAATGATGTCCGCTTCGATCGCCTCGAGATTCCCCAGAGTCGAGTCGGCCAGACCCAAGATCCTCTCTTTGAGCCCTGCCGACCGACGAATCGCATCCGGTCGAGATCGGCCACCAGATTTTCACGTTCCTGGATCCGCTCGACCTCAACCTCGGATGCCTTGGTGCGGGCTTCGATGAGCAACTGCTGAGGCTTCCGCCCGAGCTTCCTGGACCACCTGATCGGCGGTTCGCTGAGCGATGACCAGGGTCTTCTTGATCCGGTCCTCGGTTCCCGATTCGCTTCCAATTGTTCCTCGAGCACGGCCACTCGCTCGTTGGCATCCCGCAGCTGACGCTCGTACTCGCGGATCGCGATCACGATCTCATCGAGGAACTGATCCACCTCTTCTTCCGCATAGCCGCGCAATGCGACTCGGAAGGTCTTCTGTTCAATATCAATTGGACTCAAAACCATGGCTCAACCACCTCGAAACGTGCTTGTGCGGAGCTTAGCCCTCCCCGCCCTGCTCCTGAGTGTTTGTCTGAGAGGCTTCGATGGCATCGACTATCGGCAGATGGCGCTGGACAGTATCGAAAGACCGATCAGGAGAACCAACGGCGGACAGATCAAGAGCTGCTCCCCCCATCCGGACCGGCGGAATGATCCGCCGCAAAGGAATGAGAATCGGGTCGACGATGGTGGCCAGCGCCGAACGAACCTTGCCCACCGGATGCTCGCCGGGAACCCGAACCCAATCGAGGAGGATCCGCGCAAACACGCACAATGATGTATAGCTGAATCAGTGAGCAGACGATCCCCACTGGAGTACCTATTCGCTGTCTTCGGCGGTCGAATACAGTCCGAGATCGGCCAACCGGCGCTTCTCTTCTCGCCCGAGCGAAACCCGGGGCGGCAACACCATGATGACGCCTTCGGAGATCTTCCGCATCGTCCCGTCGAGGGCATAGGTCAATCCGCTGGCGAAATCGACCAGACGGCGAACCATGTCCGGGTCGGTTGCCCGAAGGTTCAGCACCACCGGTACCCGGTCGCGGATGCGATCGGCCAGCAGTTTGGCGTCGGAAAAATCGGTGGCCTCGACAATGTCACACTGCGCGTCCGCCGACTTGACCTGCCTCACCGCTCCGGTGGTCGGCGCGGCCGTGCATACGAACGTTCGGCTCCCGATACCGGCAAACGGCCGGCGGGTGGTTCTACCCGGCGCCCGATAACGCCTTCGGTCCGATTGGCGACGGTGCGAACCTGAGATTGAACCGGAGCTGGTCTCGACCGGCGTGGTGGACTCCTGCTCGATGGCCTCCTCGTCGACCAGCCCGAGATAGAGAAGTGCCTTCTGCCACAACGTACTCATGAGATCCCTTGGTTAGTGCTGATTTCTCGGACCAAAGATAGCCCGTCCCACGCGAATCATGGTTGCTCCTTCTTCGATCGCAACCTCAAAATCGTCCGTCATTCCCATCGATAGCTCTCGCATCGCCGGAAACGGCGACGCCAATTCGTCTCGCAACAGGGCCAGACGGCGGAAAGGGGCCGCGATTCTTCCGGGTCGTCCACCTGCGGCGGAATCGCCATGACCCCCTGCAGATCCACGCCCAGCGCCAGTAACCGATCCGTCATCGCCGGGGCTTCGGCGACGGTCACTCCCGCCTTTTGATGTTCATCGGCGAGGTTCACTTCCAGCAGAGCCGGCGGTGGAGCGCCGGGTCCCTTGAGCCAGGCCTCCCCAGGTTCATTCGATCCATTGAGTGGAGCAGATGAGCGACGGGTCGGACCAGACCGCACTTTGTTTCTTTGCAGAGGGCCGATGAAGTGCCAGCGGACATCGGCGGGCATCGCCGCGGCTTTGGCTGCCAATTCGGCCGCACGGTTCTCGCCGAAGATCCCGCTGTCCGTCGTCGTAGGCCTTCATGAGCACCTCGACCGGGTGCGTCTTGCCAACTGCGACCAAGGTGATCTCATCAACCGAGCGGCCGGCGCGCCGGGCAGCCGCGGCCACTCGGTCCTGGACTGATTCGAGACTCACGCCAACCACACGATTCCGGCCATGCGGGCGGCCGTCTCGATCGCGGCGAAACGAGAAAAGCCCGTCTGAACAACGGGTGCAAGACTTGGCTTGCCACGTGACGAGGCCGTCCAACTGGTTGGCGACCGCCGCAGGAAGGTCGACACTGACCGTGCCCCAGCTGGTGGTGGCCAGATGGGCCGGAAACTGCTCGGCAACCTCAGCCCCCACTTCAAAACAACACGGTCCGATACCGGGTCCAATGGCAGCCCGCAATGGTTCCCATCCGGCCGCGTTCATCGCTGTGCGAAGATTGTCGACCACCCCGGCCACTACTCCCCGCCAACCAGCATGAGCAATCCCCACGGCCCGGTCCGCTTCAATTGCGATACCAAGACAGTCGGCAGTGAACACCGCGGCCGGCAGGCCGGGACGGGCCGTATAGATGCCATCGGCGTCGTCCAGCTCTCCCGGCTCGCTCGCTTGCACGACGATCCCACCGTGTACCTGGCGCACGGTGGCCCAGTCATCCGGGATCCTCAGTCCGGCGGCAACCAGGCTGCGAGCCGCGGCATCGTGTCGCAGATCACCGTCTTTCGCGGTGGTGTAGGCGACTCCCCGGAACCCGGGAGGCCGGATCATCCCTGCACGAAACTCGGGATGTCGAGGTCATCTCCATCAATGGGTGTCGCCCCAACACTCCCGGAAGCGATCCCCGCGTGCGCTGGTCCGCCGGCTTCGATCAAACCCTGCGGCGATCACCGTAACGACGAGTTCCTCGCCGAGATTGTCGTCGACGACTGCCCCGAAGATGATGTCGGCCTCGGAGTCGCTGTGCTCGGCGACCACGGTGGCAGCTTGATTCACCTCGTGCAGGGTCATCGCCGACGGTCCGGCGATCGTCAGCAACACCCCGCGGGCACCCTCCATAGAGGTCTCGAGCATGGCGCTCGAGATGGCCCGCTGGGCGGCCTGCTCGGCCCGGTCCTCTCCGGAAGCACGACCGATACCCATGACGGCGGTCCCCGCGCCGGAGAGAATGGTCCGCACGTCGGCAAAGTCGACGTTGATCAGTCCCGGGGGTGGTGATGAGGTCGGTGATACCTGCCACGCCCCCCATCAGAACCTCATCGGCCATCCGGAATGCATCCACGATGGGGGTGCGATCGTCGGCCAGTTCGAGGCAGGCGGTCGTTGGGGATGACGATCAGGGTGTCGACCGAATCCCGGAGATCCTGGATTCCTTGCTCGGCCTGAACGACCGGCGCCGGCCCTCAAACCCGAACGGTCGGTCACCACCCCGACCGTCAGCGCGCCCGAGCCCCGGGCCACGTCGGCGACGATGGGGGCGCCCCCCGTGCCGGTG
Organism: uncultured Actinomycetota bacterium; assembly: GCA_963823915.1. GTDB lineage: Bacteria > Actinomycetota > Acidimicrobiia > Spongiisociales > UBA4744 > UBA4744. The sequence continues at coordinate 280,119 of CAWGNJ010000001.1, read as the reverse complement.
CCGCCGCCTTCGCCGGCGGTGACGAAGACCATGTCGGCACCCTTCAAGACCTCTTCCAGTTCCTCCTTGTGACCTTCGGCGGCAGCCTTGCCCACCTCCGGGTTGGCCCCGGCGCCCAGGCCGCTAGTGATGTCCCGACCCAGATCGAGCTTGATGTCCGCGTCCGACATCAAAAGCGCCTGGGCGTCGGTATTGATAGCGATGAATTCGACGCCGCGGACGCCGGAGTCGATCATCCGGTTGATGGCGTTGACGCCGCCTCCGCCGACACCGACCACCTTGATCACGGCCAGATAGCTCTGGGTCGTCGAGCCCCCACGAGATGTCGCCATGGTGATTCCTTTCGCCAAACTTCAGGTTTGACCTGAACCTTACGCTTGATCCGCGAGCAAAGAAAGGGGAAAACCCCAAGGTTTAAGTTGATGGTTAGAGTTATCGGTTCGTTTTGCTCAAGCTTCGACGACGGCCGGCCGGGTGGGAGCCACCAAATTCACTGTGGAGCCCGGCGGAAGCTCTTCTTCGAGTATGGCCAGCAGGGCCGCGGCCTTTTCGGCCATCTCGGTGGGGAGCCCCAACCTCACGTGCAACCCGGCCACTTCGGCCCACAGTTCTCCGTCTTGCTCGCCGAGGGTCACCTGTCGGCGGGTTTCGATCGGCAACTCCGAAACAAACGTCACTCCCCCGGTAACCCGATGGTCGGCGTACTGTTCCGCGCCCCGGAGCATCCAGGTCAAAGACCATCGAGGGCCCCTCGGGTTCGGTATCAAAGCGAAGAACTGAAGAGTCGGAGGCGACTACTGCCCACTCGGTTCCGGCCTGCACCCAGACCAGCGGCCGGCGTTCGTTCACCACCACCTCGATGGTATCTGGAAGCACGCGGCGCACGGTTGCATCGACCACCCACGGATCAGCCTCGAGAAGTTCTTCGACGGCTCGCGGCCCGACCGCTATCAGCGGCGTTCCCTTGACGACCCCGGCCGTCTCGATGATATCCAGGGTGTCACTGCCGCTCACTCCCGAGACCGCGATGTGGGCCACTGAGAACCAAGGCGACTGAGCCACCCAACCTGATCGCCCCAACCACGGCCACGGCTACCAGACTCCAGAAGACTCTGCGCAGTCGCTTCCGAGCATTGCCTTCGGCGACACGGCGGCGGCGCTCAGCCAGGCGTGGGTCAACCCGGGTCGTCATTGCGTCACCTCGTCCGGCGCCAGTCGAAACGGGCCGGCGAACTTAACTTCAGGTTGAAGCCATATCCCCAGTTCGGCGGCCACTCGGTTTCTGATTGCCCATACCAGGTCGTAGACATCCTGGGCCTTCACTCCGTCCGAAGCGACAAAGAAATTGGCGTGCTTGGCGGAAACCTCCGCTCCTCCCACCCTCGTGCCCTTGAGACCCAAACTGTCGATGATCCGTCCCGCCGAGTCCCCGGGGGGGTTCTTGAAGACGCTGCCGGCGTTGAGAGTGCCTCCGGGCTGGTGGTCGCGGCGCCAGCGGACGATGTCGCGCATTCTTTCAGCCACAGCTTCGGGGTCGCGGGTCTCGGTGCGAAAAGTGGCGCCGGTCACGACCTCCTCGGAGCCCAAGTTGGAGTGGCGATACGACATGTCCAGTTCGTCGGGCGTTCGCTCACTCAGGGTCCCCGAACGCAGATCGACGACCCGCGCCGACCGCAACCACTCCTTGATCTCCGATCCGTGGCACCCCGCATTCATACGAACGCCGCCCCCAATCGAACCGGGAATGCCGATGAAGAACTCCAACCCGCCCCGAGCCGCCCGGGCGCAAGCTCGAGCTACCGAAGGCATGGAGGTACCTGCGCCGCAGGTGACCGTTTCTTGCTCACCAAAGACGGTTCCAACGAACCCGTCACCGAGATGCACGACCAAACCTGGAAAACCCTCGTCGCTGATGATCAGATTGCTGCCGCGCCCAAGCACCAGCACGGGTTCGTCCCCCAGGGCATCGCCCAATGCAACGAGCTGGTCCTCATCATCAACCTCCAGGTAGTACCGCGCGGGCCCGCCCAGCTTGTAGGTGGTCAACGCGGCCACCGACACCATCGTGCGAAGCACACCGGAGGCAACCAGAGCGTCGAGGTCAGCCATTGCGAGCCTCCAGGAGGGGGGCCATCTCGCCGGCCAGAGTGGTGATATCGCCGGCGCCGAGCGTGAGTACCAAGTCCCCTGCCTCCAAACGTTCGGTTAGGAACGCCGCCAGGTCCGACCGATGCTGCACGTAGTGGACACTGCTGTGGCTCCGAGCCGTAACGGCATCAGCTACCAGGGCACCGGTCACCCCCGGCTCGGGAGCCTCGCCGGCGGCAAACACGTCTGTGATCACCACATGATCTGCACCAGCGAACGCTCCGCCGAATTCCCTGTGGAGCTCCCGCGTACGAGAGTAACGGTGCGGTTGAAAAACGGCCCACACGCTCTTCCACGGACCCGTTTTCACTGCCTGAAGTGTGGCGGCGATCTCGGTGGGATGGTGGGCGTAGTCGTCGATCATCGTTACGTCCGCGACCCGGCCGCGAATTTCGAATCGCCGGCGGACACCGGAGAAGGTCCGCAGGCCATCGCTGGCTGCATCGAGATCGACTCCCAGCTCACCCAGCAGCGCCAGCACGCCGGCGGCATCGCGGGCTATGTGTAATCCGGGGCGACCCACCTCTATTTCGTAGGTTCGCTCATCGGAGACCAACCGGAATCCAATCGACGTTTGGCCCGGCGTGATGTCAATGATTCGCCAGCCGGCCTCCTCGGCGGTCCCATAGGTTTGCACCCGGGTCCGTTCGGCCAGTCGCTTCCCCCGGGATCATCGATCCCAACTACCACCGGACCATCGACAGATCGTACGACCTCAACGAAAGCATCCTCGAGCCGGTCGAGGCTGTCGTAGTAGTCCAGATGGTCGGGTTCAACGTTGGTCACCATCAGACCTTTGATGCTCAAATCGAGAAAGGTACCAAAAGCCTCGTCCACCTCGAGGACCAGCAGATCATCCTCGCCCAGCGAGGCATTGGTTCTCAGGTCCGTGAGCTCGCCGCCGAGAACAAAGGAGGGGTCCAACCCGGTAGCTCGCAACGCGGCGATCAGCATCGCAGTGCTGGTGGTCTTTCCATGAGTACCGGTTGCTCCGATGGTCGGCAGCTGAGCGGTGAGCGCCGTCAATAGCCGGGGCCGCTCCCATATATCGACACCCAACGCCCGGGCGGCCACCACCTCTGGATCGCCGGGCGGGATCGCCGATGATGCCACCAAAAGGTCCAAACCTTCCATCGCCTCGGGTCGGCTGCCGGACCACACTTCCACCCCCAGGTCGGCCAATCCCGCCAGGGTCGTGCTCATCTTGAGATCCGAGCCGGACAGGGAATGCCCCATCTGCGACAACAGCTTGGCCAGCCCGCTCATGCCGGACCCGCCTGCCCCGACAATATGGATTCTGCGCGGCGAACCGATATCAGCCATGGGCTTGCTGCAATTCTGTGGCGAGCGCCACCGCGGCGTCCGGGTGGGCCAGTTGCTTCAGGTTCTCAGCCATTCTCAGACGAAGCCGTGGATCACCAACCAGAGGAAGTAGAACCTGGTCCAGAGCAGGCAGCCGATCCTCGTCGATCACAACTGCCGCGCCGGCTGTTTCGAATCGGGCCGCGTTGGCAATCTGGTGCCCACCGCCGAAGCTGCCGGGAACCAAAACGGCCGGGGTGCCGGTTACGGCTATCTCGGCCACCGCTCCCCCTGCCCGGGCGATGACCAGGTCACATGCTGCGTAAAAAATCTGCATCTCTTCTTCAAAACCGAGAACGGTCCACGGTACAACGGCCCGTTCGGAAAGAGCGCGCATGTCGTTCTCGTGCGATCGACCCGCAAGATGAAGCAACTGAATGGGCGGACCGCTCCATTGGTTCGCCAAGTCGGCCACAGCCACATTTATGGCGCCGGCTCCGAGACTGCCTCCGAAGACGCCGACTACTACCGGGCCGGGCTCCAAGCCGTAGCGGTTCATGGCCTCATGCCTGAGCTCGGGCCGGATGAAGCTTGCTAACTGTTCCCGAACCGGGTTGCCGACCAAGGTCTGCCGGCGGAGGCCGGTGGTGTCGGCGAAGGACACAAAGGTCTTGGTTGCCAGCCGGGACATCACCCGGTTGGCTAGGCCGGCCTCGGCGTTCTGCTCGTGAAGCAGCAGGGGGATTCGCGATCGGCGGGCGGCCCACCCGGTGGGCACGGTGACGTAGCTGCCCATGCCCAGGACGACCTTGACCCGTCGGTTGGTCATCTCTTTCTGGGCTTGGCGCTTCGCCCGAACAACTACCGCCGGCAATGCCAGATTCCGCGGGGAGAGACTCCTTCGTAGGCCCTGAAGATCGAGCTGAACAAAGGGGAATCCCTCAGCCGGGTAAACCGAAGCCTCCAACCTGTTGCCACCGATGAACGTGATGTCGGACCGGGCAGTGCCGGCCGCCACCAGGGCCTCAGCCACGGCCAACGCTGGAAACACGTGTCCTCCGGTGCCGGCCGCGGCGATGGCGTAGCTCATCGGCGCCGGACCCGCGGACGACCTTGCCTGGCTATGTTGACCAGGATCCCGGCGGCCCCCATGACGGTGAGCAAGGCACTCCCGCCGTATGACACGAAGGGGAGAGGCATACCGGTTACCGGGAGAGCACCAACTACCCCGCCGATGTTGACCAACGCCTGCAGCGATAGCCAGGCAACCAAACCAGCCGCCAGCATGCGACCGAAACGATCGGGAGCCCGATAGGAAATGGAGATCCCGACGACCGTCAACCAGGCGAACAGGATCAGAACGATGAGACCCCCGGCGAAGCCGGTCTCTTCGCCGATGATGGCAAAAATGAAGTCCGTGTGGGCATTGGGGAGGAACGACCAGCGGGCCCGGCTGGCACCCAACCCAACCCCGAACACTCCCCCCGTCCCGAGCGCCAACTGACTCTGCACGACCTGCCAACCGTCTCCCAGTTTGTCGCTGAAAGGATCGAGAAAAGACAGCACCCGTTCCCGTCGATAGTCCTCCGCAAGGGCCAGCAACGTTCCCAAAGCCGTTCCTCCGGCGGTGGCGGCGATTACATACCGGACGGGTGCGGCGGAGACCGCGACGACGGTGACGGCGACGCCAAAGATGACCAGGGTGGTTCCGAGATCCGGTTGTCTGATAATCAACACCCCAACCAGGCCGAGCGAGACTGCCACCGGGATCAGGAAGTGCCAGAAGTCGGTGAGCAGCTTCTCTTTCTTCTCCATCACCATGGCCAGGAATACGATGATTCCGAATTTGGCGAATTCCGACGGCTGAATACTTCCAAAAGATCCGAGCTCGATCCACCGCCGGCTTCCGCCCCGTACCACGCCGATCTGCAGAACTGCGATCAGCCCGATCACAGCCACGACGAAGATCGGAATGGCAAAACGCCGGTACCACTGATACCGAACTCGGGTGGCGAGGATGAGAACGACTGTGCCGATGCCGACCCACATGAGCTGGCTGGTGAAGAAATAGAACTTGTCGCCGTATTCCTCGAGCCCAATGATGGCCGAGGCCGACATCGTCGCCCCGAGCCCGATGACGGACAAGATGGCGATGGGCGCCAACAGCAGGGCAGAGATCCTGGCGTTCGTTGTGCTTCGCTCAGCCTTGCTGCGAGCGGCCGCCCTGGCACGCGTTATTGACGTAACCCCGGCTGTCATCGTGCCTCCTTCCGTCGACCGACCGCCTTGGCAAAGCTGTCTCCCCGGTCGGCGTAGGACCGAAACATGTCAAAACTGGCGCAACCAGGGGCCAGCAGCACCGTGTCACCGGGCGCAGCAAACTGATCGGCCAGCTCCACTGCTTGCCCCATAGACCGAGCCCGCTCAAACCCGATCCCACCTGCCGCCTTCTCGAGTTCCCCGGCCGCTTCGCCGAAGGCGATCACCTGTTTGAGGCTCGAGACGCCCATCAAACCGGAAAGGTCGAGTCCCTTGTTGCGTCCGCCGGCAATCAGGATCACGGAGGGATAAGCAGATGCCGAAGCTATCGCCGCGTGGGGGTTGGTCGCCTTGGAGTCGTCCACCCAATCGACCTCGTCCCAGCGCCCTACCAAGGTCCGGCGATGCGGACCGGGTAGGAACGTGGTGATGGTTCGTTCCACCGAATCCGGCTTGGCGCCGTGAGCCAGGGCAGCCACCCCGGCCGACACCAGGTCAACGAGATAGGCCGGGTCGGCGATCGGGACCCGGGCGAGGGGCACCACCACTTCCCCAAGATCAAGTTGTCCGTCACTCACCCCTGCTCCGCCGTCCGGACGCCGATGCCCGCTCACCGGCAGCAAGCGGGCCGGGGCCGCGCGGACCGCGGCCACAGCACCTTCGTCATCGGCGTCGTAGATGAGGAGATCGTCGGGTGTTTGATTGCGGTGGATCTGGGCCTTGGCAGCCAGGTAGGCCTCAAAGGACCCGTGCCAATCCAAATGGTCCGGGGCGACGTTGAGGACCAAAGCCGTTGCCGGATGAAACTCCTCGGTAAACCGGAGTTGGAAACTGGATGCTTCGACTACCGCAACATCGAGCCGTTGATCAACGACATCGGAGAGCGGAGTGCCAATGTTGCCTGCCGCCACGGCCGCGAGATCGCTGCCATTCAGCATGTCTGCAATCAACCCGGTGACCGTGGTCTTGCCGTTCGTTCCCGTCACTGCGATCGCCGGAGCCGTCAGCTGCCGATAGGCGAACTCCAGCTCGCTCCACAGCGGAATCCCGGCTTCCCGAACATCGCGGATGGGTTCCGACGATTCGCTGAACCCCGGGCTGGCGATGACCAGGTCGACGCCCGCCAGGAGCGATGGTGTCCACGTCCCAGTAGTAACCGGCAAACGATCTTCTCGCAGCTTGGCCAGCACGGCCGGGTCCTGGTCGAACACCATTACCGCATAGTCGAGGCGTCGGGCGAGCAAGGCGGCCGCCCGCCCCGAGATGGCCCCGCCGAGCACGAGGGCTCTCATTGCAGACCGCCGCCGGCGATGAAGTCGCCGTAGAACAACCCCAATCCCAGCGCCACGCCAATACCGGCCAGGATGAAGAAACGGATAACGATGGTGGTCTCTTGCCAACCCAGCAACTCGAAGTGATGGTGGATCGGAGCCATACGGAAGACGCGTTTTCCGAACATTCGGAAGCTGACAATCTGCAGAATGACTGCGGTGGTCTCGAGCACGTACAAGCCGCCCAGAACGATCAGTAAAAGATCTGTCTTGGACAGAAGGGCCAGTGCAGCCATGCCACCACCCAAGGCCTGCGAGCCGACGTCGCCCATGAACAGCTTGGCGGGAGCGGCGTTCCACCACAGAAAACCGAGCGTCGCTCCCAAGAAGGCGGCGGCGACGATGGCCAATTCGCCGGCGCCGAGCTGCTGTGAGGTGAACTCGCCGTAGAAGTCGGTGTTCCTGAAGATCCAGAACATCATGATCATGAAGGCGCCGTACACCAGCGCACCCGAGCCGGCTGCCAGGCCGTCCAGACCGTCGGTGATGTTGACCGCGTTGGCGGCCGCCGCCAGCATCAGAAACACCCACAGTGGGTAGAAGACCCCCAGGTCAATACCCAGCGAGCGAGCAAAGCCGATCTCCGTCGACACTCCCAACGCGGAAGCACCCCACGCGAAGAGTCCGGCAATGATGATCTGGCCGGCAATCTTGGCCCGTTTGTTCAGTCCCAGGTTTCGTTCTCTGGTCACTTTCAGGTAGTCATCCAGGAAGCCGATGAGACCCAGGCCGAGCGCCGCCCCCATGACCAGCAGTCCCCCGCCGGAGAAGGTGCGGACACCAAGCTCGAAGCCTTCTTCGGGACTCCAAACCTGGAAATGGGCGAGCACGTAGCCGGCCACCACCGCGCTGAGGATGACCACTCCGCCCATGGTGGGGGTTCCGTGCTTGTGAGAGTGCCCCTCGACCTCCTCTTGAATGAACTGCCCGACGTTCCGCCTCCGCAGAAACCGGATGGCCGCGGGCGTAGCGAGGATGGCGAGGAGAAAACGCGACCGCCGCGGCGACCAGCATCGGAATCATGAGGCAACCTCCAGATCCACCAATTCCTCCCGGGCCACCAGGCGATCATCAAAAGGTTCAATCCGTCCGGAGATCTCCTGACCCTGCTCGTGACCTTTCCCGAGAATCAGCACCACGTCATCGGCCGAGGCCATCTTCACGGCCGTCCGAATGGCCGAGCGTCTGTCTGGCTCCACATACAGGGCGGCGTCTCCCTCTCCGGCTCCGCCTACCACCTCATCGACAATGGCCAGCGGATCTTCTGAGCGCGGGTTGTCCGACGTGACGACTACGACATCAGCCCGAGCTGCCGCTCGGCCCATCAAAGGTCTCTTGAGTCGATCCCGGTCGCCGCCGGCCCCTACCACCACGATGATGTCGCCTTGGGAAACGGTCCGGGCGGCGTCCACGATCGCTGCGATTCCTTCAGGCGTGTGGGCGTAGTCGACGATGACCGCAAAAGCCTGACCGACGTCGATCTTCTCAAAGCGACCGGGGATCTGAGCCACGTCGCGGAGTCCCCGGTAGACGGCATCGAGAGTCAGACCAAGCTCCGCGGCGCAGGCGGCGGCCACCAGGGCGTTTTCGACGTTGAACGCCCCACCCAGAGGTAACTCGACCGGGCAGGAATTTTCCCGGAGGGCGAGTTCGAACCGGGAGCCGGTGGGGGTGACTTCAATCGAGACCGCCCGCACATCCGCATCGGGTCCCAACCCAACACGGGTCACGGGAATATCCATTTGGGAGGCCAGCCGGAAACCGTACGGATCGTCTACCCAGATAACCGCCCGGGCGGCTCGCCGGTGGTCAAAAAGGGATGCTTTGGCTGAGAAGTAGTCCTCCATGTCCTCGTGGAAGTCGAGGTGATCCTGAGTGAGGTTCGTGAACGCCGACGACGGAGAAGTTGATTTCGTCGACCCGGTGCAGGGCCAATGCGTGCGAGGACACTTCGATGGCAGCCACGTCCACGTCCTGTTCGACCATGTGGGCCAGCAGCCGCTGTAGATCAGGGGCTTCCGGGGTAGTCCTCCCTACCGGGACAGGCCGTCCGGCGATCCGAGCCTCAATCGTGCCGACCAGGGCGCTCGTGAGACCAGCGGCCGTGACAATTGATTCCAACAAGTAGGCGACCGTCGTCTTTCCATTTGTGCCGGTCACGCCCACCACCCGCAGTCGCCGGGACGGGTGGTGATGAATGGTGGCGGCCAGGCGGGCCAGCACCGCCCGGGCATCGGCGACGATCAACTGGGGAATGTCAAGTTCCTGACGACGCTCCACGGCGATGGCTGCGGCTCCATTGGCCGTCGCCTGGGCGACGAAGTCGTGACCATCCACCGTGAATCCTTTCACGGCGACGAACAGGGCTCCCGGTCCGGCTTGCCGGCTGTCGTGAGTCACATCAGCGATCGGAGTCGAACTATCGCCGACGATCTCACCGCCGACGGCTTCGGCCAAATCAGCCAGCAGCACCTCAGGAAGCATCAGGCGCCACCCCCATTTGATGCAACGCCCGCTCAACTATCTCAGCGAACGCCGGGGCGGCAGCCCGGCCGCCGGTGTTGTCCGAATACGGTGCGTCGACGACCACGGCCACGACAATCTCGGGGTTCTCGATGGGGGCCATCCCGATGAAGCTGGCCACAAAATCCCCGGTGTAGCCCTCCCCCTCGACGAAACGCCGGGTCGTCCCCGTCTTTCCCCCGACGCTATATCCCGCTACTCGCGCTTGTTGACCCGTGCCGTCATCGCTCTCGACGACACTCTGCAGGAGGAGCCGGACGAGGCGAGCAGTTTCTGCGGAGACGACCTCGCGGCGTTCGGGATCGATCGGGCTTCTCACCCCGCTGCCGTCGACCACCTCGCGCACGAGGTGAGGTTGGACCCACTCTCCGCCGTTGGCGATGGTGGCGTACACCGCGGCCATCTGTAGTTCGGTCACCGAAACGCTGTACCCGATCGCCGCTGAGGCTGGGCAGGATTGGCATCCGTTGGCCAGATTGATTTCGCCGGCTGCTTCACCGGGGAAGTCGATCCCGGTACGAGCCCCGTAGTTGAAACTCTCCAGATAACGAGCGAGGTTCTTCTCGCCCAGTTCCCGTCCGATCAGGATCGTGCCGACATTGGAGGAGCGCGTCACGATGTCCCTGACACTCATGGTGACCGGGTCGTGAGGGGCAATGTCGCCAAAACACCCATAAACGTCCTCATTGTCCGGACAGGCCCCAGGGACAATCTCGATCTGGTCCGGCACCTCGAAAGTGGTCGACCAATTGACGACCTTCTCCTCTAACGCTGCTGCCACCGTTACGAGTTTCTGAGTTGAGCCCGGTTCGTATACCGAGTGGGTCGACCAGTTCCGGTAGCGGTCGGGATCCGTTCCGGAGCGATCGCCCGGATCAAAACCCGGAAGGGTCACCATGGCCAGAACTTCCCCGGTTTTCGGGTCGAGTACGACGACGGAGCACCGCTCGCGCTTCGGTGCGGGTGATGGTGTCCTCACAAACCTCTTCGGCGATGAACTGAATCTCACGATCAATGGTGGTGACCAGGTCGCTTCCGGGAATGGCGGGGACGATGTCGGCATCCCAATAGTCGATGATGCGGCCGGACGGGTCCAGTTCGGCCTCCAGGCGGCCGGGCAATCCGGTCAATGCCTCGTCGTACCCGTATTCGAGGCCCTCGATACCCTGGTTGTCGGTGTTGACAAACCCGACTACCTGAGCGGCCATACTGCCAGCCGGATAGACGCGTTTTGGTTCGGTGTACCAATGGATCCCGGCGGCCTCCAACTTGGTGACCGGTTCGGCTTGATCCCACTCCACCTGCCGGGCAATAAACACGAAGCTCTTGTCGGAAGTGAGTTTCTCGAGCAATTCGTCGGCATTGAGATCGAGGGCCGCGGCCATCAGGCTGGCGGTCACCTCCGGAGCCGTCACCTGGTGGGGATTGGCGAAAATGGTGGTGGCATCTACGGTGATCGCCAGCTCCCGTCCCTCCCGATCGAAGATGTTGCCCCGATCGGCGGCCAGTTCCCTGACGGTCAATCTCTGTTCAAGCCCCATGGCTGCCAGCTCTTCAGCTTGGACCACTTGCACCTGGAACAGCCGCACACCGATGGCCACCCAAGCCAGAACTAGGACGACTCCCACTGCCACCAGCCGGTAGTCGGTCAACTCTGTCCGCGTGCGGCGGCCTTTCTGCCGCCCCGGCACGTTATACCTCCGCGGGGACCCCAACGGGCGAGCCTCTTCCTACGGATTCTTCGTGATCCGTGGAGCTCCGGTCGCCAGCGCAGGGTCCGGTCGTCCTCATGGTGATGCAGTCAAAATCGATTTCACTTCGGCCCAGCGCGCCTCGGCGCCGCCGTCGGAACCCGTCACCCCGGCTGCTTCGACGGTGCGGACCTGGTCGGGAAGCACCAGTCCGATCTCCTCGGCCAGCGGAACGATCCGTTCGGGTGATTGGAGACGGGCTACTTCCAGCCGCAGCTTGTCAAAGGTCGCTGCTTCCTGGGCGATTTGTGCATCGACTTCCTTCAAATCGAAAGCGGAGCCGCTGAGGGCCGTCCACGAATAGATCAGGGCGAAGAACACGAAGACCACCAGGACCGTGAACAGCAGCCAAGGCGCCATGCGGAGTGGTTGGACCCCGCGACCGCGTATCACTCTGATTTGCGGCCGCTGCTGGGCTGCCGGAGCCAGACGGGCCGTCATGCCGCCACTTTCTCGACGGCCCGGAGCCGGGCGCTGCGGGCCCGCGGGTTGGCGGTGATCTCGTCTGCGGTGGGGCGAAGTGGTTTGCGGGTCAGAAGACGGAGCTCAGCGGTGTTCTCGCAACCGCAGATCGGAAAGTCGGGTGGACATGTGCAGCCGGTTGCCCCGGCCACGAACCGCCGCTTCACCAACCTGTCCTCCAAGGAGTGGTACGCGATAACGGCACATCTGCCGCCCGGACGCAAGTGGCGCAGGGCAGATTCGAGGCCCTCCTCGAGAGCTCCGAGCTCGTCATTGGCGGCTATCCGCAAAGCCTGAAACGTCTTGCGGGCGGGATGCCCTCCGGTGCGGCGGGTGGCGGCGGGGATAGCGTCCCGAACGATGCCGGCCAGTTGACCGGTGTCGTCGATCGGGCGACCTTTGACGATCGCCCGGGCTATCCGGCCGGCAAACGGCTCCTCTCCATACGATCGGAGGGCGCGAGCCAGCTCCGCTTCGGGCCACTCGTTGACGATTTCCGCGGCGGTGTGGGCGGCATCAGGCCCCATCCGCATGTCGAGTGGTCCGGTCCATCCGGTAGGAGAAACCTCGGGTGCCCTCTTCGATCTGGTGGCTGGAAACCCCTAGATCGAAGAGGGCTCCGTCGAACTCTTCGATGCTTTCATCGATCAACACTTCATCCATTTCCCGGAAATTGCGGTTGACAATCCTCAAGCGGTCTCCCAGATCGCTCGTTGTGCGAACGGTCTCGGCCTGCTCAATGGCATCCGGATCCCGGTCGAAGGCAAGTACCCGTACGTCGCTGCCGAAAGCGTCGAAGATGCGACGGCTGTGTCCACCACCCCCGTAGGTGGCGTCGATGATCAACCCTGGCTGCAACGGACGGAACAGTTCGACCACCTCCTCTGCCATCACCGCTTCGTGAAATTCCCGGCCTTCTGGTGTCTGATTCATTGCCAGCCCCCCGGGCGCTGGCACCAAAGGAAGCGGGCGGAGTAAGGGGCCTTCCGTTGGTTCCGGGGGGCTGGCGATGAACCAGTCCTCGATCGCCTGATCAGATTCCGTGTTCGCCGAAAGCCTCCTCGATGTCGGCGTAGTACTCGTCTGCTTCTGCGGACATGCGACCCCAGGTCGCGGTGTCCCAAATCTCGACGTGGTCGGCAACGCCCACGACAGTCAGATCTTTGGTGAGGTCTGCGTAGGTCCGGAGGCTGGCGGGGACTTGCACTCTCCCCTGCTTGTCGGGCGCCTGCTGATTGGCGCTGGCAAAAAACGACCTGGCGAGCTTGCGAGCCCGAGCGTCCGTCCGGGGAAGGGTGTTCACTCGCTCTACCTCCATCGCCCACCGATCGAGCGGGAAGACGAAGAGGCATCGCTCCTGCCCTTTGGTGATGACACAGCCGTCCGCCAATTCCTCGCGGAATTTGGCGGGCAACACGACTCTCCCTTTCGGGTCGAGGCTGTGTTGATACTCACCGAGGAACATGATTCCTGCACCCTGTCCGACATCTGTAGTCCTCCACTGCGCGCCACTATGCCCCATTCCGCGCCACATGTCAACCCAATCCCTCCCTTTTCTTCCCAAACGTGGCAGAAAGCAACGGACAGGCCGCCCTTGCTTGGCGCAGGCTCCAAAAAGCGGTCCGATCTACCCACCCGCGGTGTCCGCCGGAGCCCCCCCCTCCTGCAATACTCCCGGCACCATGATGATCATCCGGGCCGTGATCGGCGTCCTCCTGCCAGCCCTCGGCGGGTCGGCCGCCTCCCAACCACTCCCTCCCACCGTCGGGCAGGACGAGATCGTCATCACTGCCGGTAGTGAGCAAACTCCCGACACGATGGGCATCTACATCATCAAGACGGACGGGAGCGATCTACGTCAACTCGCGCACGATCCCGACTTCGAAAGCATGTGGGGGCGAATTTCGCCGGATCGAACCCGGATCGTGTTCCATCGCTCAGCAGCCGGCCAGATCAACGAACTCAACCGATACCAGAGCACCAGCATCTGGCTGATGAATGCGGACGGATCCGACCTCCACGAAATCCGCCCGGCCCAAGCCGATGGATGGTTCCTCCAGGGACACGTCGAGTGAGCGCCTAGCGGTTTCGAACTGCTGGTGTTCGCTCGGGAAACTGCGGACTCCCCAACTCAACTGTATTTGCATGATCTCAACGGGCACGTCACTCGGAGGGTGACCACCACGCCCGGAGACACCTCCGACGCCTCGTTCTCTCCGGATGGAAGCCCCATTGTGTTCGCCGGTTGCCCGGAGGGCGGCTGTCCGTCGGCCGACCTCTACCTGATGCCGACGGATGGCACTTGGGCGCCGGCCCGGATCTCTGATCCAAATGAAGTTCAGGACAACGACCCGTACTTCTCCCCCGACGGAAAGAGCGTGACCTGGAATCGCAACCGGCTCACCCAGATCCTCCCCCCGGCGGGTGAGTCGCTGGCCCTGATTGCACCCTTCGACGGCGACACGCTCGGTGTGCCAACTCAGATCGGAGACAACCAGCTCAACTCCGTCCCCACTTGGTCTCAGGACGGAGACAGCCTCTACGCCCACCGTTTCGATTTCGACGGGACCAAACGGTGGGACGTAGTCCGCCTCTCGGTATCGACCGGCGAGATGAGCAACCTCACCGACAGACACCGAACTGGGGAAATGGCCGACTGGACCTTTTTGTTCCCCCATGCGGGAACGCCGAGCACCCTCGTGTCGGCCGATGCCGCACTTCCCCAGCCGTTTCCAAGCGGTCCTGAGGAGAACCCCACAACAACACCCCGCCCAACCCCGACCCCCGAGAGCCAATCCGCCCGGTTCGGCGGAATCCTGTTGCCGGCCGGGATCGCCGGAGCCTGGTGGTGGCGGCGAAGTGGAAGTTCCCCTCCATCGGTCGATCCGACCTGAGTCACCTCTAGAGAGTTGTCCACAGGGTGCCACCGCAAATGATGGGACCTTTGGCCCTGTCGCGCCCGTGGCTTTTGCCGCAAACTACGGGAAACGAGCTTGTGATTTAATTCACAAGGTGCGAAAGACGTGTTGGTCACTACCGAATCACACCAGATCTTACAGGTAGGACTTTCACCGCCGGGATCAGCCGATCCGGCTACCCGGAGGATTCTTCCTGGCACCCCTTTCACCGACCTCGCTTCCCCGTTCCCCCGCCCGCGCCCCATTCGAGGAGGGTTCCATGACCACACATGACGAGGGGTTGACCTCGCTCGAGGCGCTCGGCGTCGCCATCAGAGCGGAGACCGACACCCACGATGTGTTTGCCGAACTTGCCCGCCGTTGCGAACGTGACATCGTCTGTCGGCGTTTCGAGCAACTGGTTGCCGAGCAGAGCCAGCATCTGAAGTATCTATCGGAACGGTGGGAACAGATCGCTGGCGGAGTACCAATGCACCTACCGCCCTCGCGATTGCCTACGGGAATGGACACCAGCGAAGAGCGGCAAGCCCATACGGTCGAAGATGTCCTCGATGTAGCCATCGACGCCGTCCGCCACGACCGCGATTTCTACATCCGAGCGGCCCGGGAAACCGATGATTCCTCCGGACAACGGATGTTCCAGTACCTAGCAGACATGGCTTTCCGCCAGATGAACCAATTGACCGAGGAGCGCGATCTCCTCATCCGCTACCCCCGGTACCACGGGACGACTTCTGAACCCTGGCAACCCGAGCGCAGTCTCGGGTCGAGCGAATAGAGAAAGGTGCGCGTATGTCCTCCGCCAGCGCCACGGCCACCGCCCCTCGCTTGGGAGCCCTGAGCGACCGCGAGGCAGCTCTCCGGGAGGTCTTCCTCGAAGAAGTGGACCGCATCCCCGGCGGGGATCGAATCCGCCGCTGCATTCAATGTGGAACTTGCTCGGGAAGTTGCCCGGTCAGCCACGCAATGGATATCCAACCCCGTGAACTAGTGGGACTGTTCCGCGCCGGCGACCTGGACTCGATCATGCGCAGCCGGACCATCTGGATCTGTGCATCCTGCTACTCCTGCACGGTCCGCTGTCCGGCCGGTATCAAAGTGACCGACTTGATCTACGCCCTCAAGCGGATGGCGATAGCCGACGGGGTGGGCGGCCCCGGGAAAGCCATCGCGCCGCTGGCAAAAAACTTCGTGAAGATCGTCAGACGGACCGGTCGCAACCACGAGCTCGAATTGATGGCCCGGTATCTGCTCCGTCGCGCACCGCTGCGCCTCTTCTCGATGATGCCCCTGGGGTGGAAGCTCCTCAGAACCGGACGGTTGGCCATCTGGCCGAAGAAGATCAAGGACATCGAAGGATTCCAGAAGATCATCGCCAAGGCGGAAACTATGGACCATTTCTATCCCAAGCAGCTTTCCGAACACGTGGGCCACATTGGGTATGGCGCGGTGACCGAACGCCCGCTGGTCGCACCAAAGGGAGGCCAATCATGAACTTCCCCTACTACCCGGGTTGCAGCCTGGAAGGCGCCAGCGGACCTTATGATCGATCGCTCCGTAAAGTGCTTTCCGCCCTCGGTCACGAACTCGACGAGCTCGACGACTGGAACTGCTGCGGCGCCACCATGTACATGGGTATCCAGGAGACGGTCGCCCTCGCGGTCTCCGCTCGCAACCTAGCGATGGCGGAGACCATGGGCACCACCTTGATCGCTCCGTGCAGTGCCTGTTACACGACGCTCCGCAAGACCCAGAAATACCTGGCGGAAGTTCCAGAAATGGCCGACCAGGTGAACGCCGCGCTCGCCGAAGCGGAACTCAGCTACCACCAGACAGTCAAAGTGCGCCATCCGCTGGATCTGATCGTCAACGACATCGGCATTGACACGGTGGCGCGCAAGCCGCCAAACGAAATCTGGCCGGATTGAAAATCGCTCCGTACTACGGTTGCCAAATCGTTCGACCGGGCCCGGGGTTTGATGACCCCGACTGGCCGACCACAATGGACGAATTGTTTGCGGCGCTAGGTGCGGAGTGCGTCTACTTCCCCGATCGAGTCAGGTGCTGCGGGGGCATGTTGATCAGCACCTTCCCTGAGCTCGGGAAGGATCTGACAGGCACGATTCTCGACACGGCCCTGGAGAACGGCGCCGACGTCGTGGCTACCACCTGTCCGCTGTGTCAGATCAATCTGGAAGCCAACCAGAAACGCAGCAACGCCAACGGTGGCCAGATTCCTGTTCTCTTCTTCACGCAGATTCTGGGTATTGCCCTGGGGACTGAGTTTCGAAGAGATGGATCTCAATCGCAGCATCATTCCACTCGGCGAAGGTCTCCTAGCACTGGCGGGGGGTGCAAAATGAACGATGACGCCCGAATCGGTTTCTACGTCTGCCATTGCGGGACCAACATCGCCGGGACGGTCGATGTTGAAGAAGTCGCCCAATTCGTGGGAGGTCTCCCCGAATGTGGTCGTATCGCGCGACTACCAATTCATGTGCTCGCAACCGGGTCAAGACCTGATCGGCGAGGACATTCGTCAACAAGGCCTCAATCGCGTCGTGGTGGCGGCCTGTTCACCGATGATGCACGAGATGACCTTCCGGGGAGCATGCTCCACCTCGGGTCTCAATCCGTATTTGTTCCAGATGGCCAACATCCGTGAGCACTGCGCCTGGATCCATGAGAACCGAGCAGAAGCCACCACCAAAGCACGAGCCTTGTGCTCGGCGGCGGTAGGCCGAGTGGCCTACCAAGAACCGCTGGAAATCACCACCGCCCCCATCCACCCGGACACTCTGGTGATCGGGGCTGGAATCGCCGGCATTCAAGCCGCTCTTGATCTGGCCGAGTCGGGCAACCAGGTGTATCTCGTCGAAAAGGATTCGACCATCGGCGGCAACATGGCCCGCTTCGACAAGACCTTCCCGACCCTCGACTGCTCATCGTGCATTCTGACCCCGAAGATGGTCTCGGTCGGCCACCGCGAAAACATCCACATCCTCACCCAGAGCGACGTCGAGGAAGTGACGGGCTTCGCCGGCAACTTCCAGGTGAAGGTTCACAAACAAGCTCGCTACGTGACCGATGCCAGTGCACGTCCTGTCAGGACTGCGAAGACGGTCTGCCCGGTCATGGTTCCCAGTTCCTTCGATCTCGGACCTCCAGCCGCGGACCGCCATCCACAAGGCCTTTCCCCAGGCAGTTCCCAACACCTATCTGATCGACAAGCAGGAACGGCCTCCGTGCTTCGCGAAGCCTGCCCGATCGGGCAGGAGGCGGCCGGGTATGTGGCTCTCATCGGCGACGGACGATTCGCCGAGGCGGCCAAACTCATCCGCATGCGTAACCCTCTCCCCGTCGTGTGCGGCCGGGTTTGCTACCACCCGTGCGAGGCCGAGTGCAATCGCGGGTTTGTGGAGGAGCCCATCGCCATCCAGCATCTCAAGCGGTTCGCCCTGGATTGGCAATGAAACGGCACAACGGTTCGACCCCACCGCCGGTTCCGATGGAGATCCACCCTGAGAAGGTGGCCATCAGTCGGAAGCGGACCGGCTGGTCTCGCCTGCGCTCACGATCTGGCGGCCCGCGGCTACCAGCCAACCGTCTTCGAACGGACGACCATGCTCGGTGGGCATGCTGGCGCTGGGTATCCCGCGATATCGATTGCCCCGCCAGCAGCTGAATCAGGACATCGACTTCATCCGCAGTCTCGGCGTGCAATTCCGCACCGGAGTCGAGATCGGCCGGGATATCACCCTCGAGCAGCTTCGCAGGCAGGGATACGGCGCCTTCTTCATCGCCACCGGCGCCCACGCGGGCATCCCCATGGACATTCCCGGCGAAGATCTGCGCGGGCGTGGTGCAGGGGCGTCGAGTACCTGCGCCGCCACGCTCTGGACATCCATCAGGAGACGGGCAAGAACGTGGCCGTCATCGGCGGCGGCAATACCGCCATGGACGCGGCTCGCACCGCCCTGCGCGAGGGCGCGGAAAAGGTCACCGTTCTCTATCGGCGCACCCGGGTCGGAGATGCCGGCCGTGGAGCACGAGATCGATCGACGCCGAGGCCGAAGGGATCCGGTTCGAGTTCCTCCCGCGCGCCGTCGGAGGTCCTCGGCCGAGGACGGTCGGATGACCGGGCCTGCGATGCGTGCGCATGGAGCTGGGCGAGCCCGACTCTTCGGGCCGCCGCCGCCCGCTGCCCGTCCCCGGCTCGGAGCACGATCTCTCCTTCGACATGGTCATCGCCGCCATCGGCCAGCGCCTCGAGCTGGATTTCCTCGAACGGTGGCGGTTCGGACAGCTGGATCTCAGCCGTGGGGCACGGTGGAGATCGACCAGGAGACCTTCGAGACCAATCTTCCCGGGCGTCTTCGCCGGGGGGCGACGTCGTCCTCGGACCGGCCACCGTCATCGCCGCCATGGGGGCGGGCAAGCGGGTGGCCGAGGCCATCGACAAGATACTTCGCGGGTCGGCCGCATGAAGAACTTCGAGAGCCCATGCCGTCCCGCGCCGAGATTCCGCCGCGGCGAGGAGTTCCGGCCCCATCCCTACGCCCCCACCTACACGCAGATCGGACGAAGCCGCCCGCGATGGACATGCCCAAACTGGCTGCCGACGAGCCGGGCGCACGGCTGGGACGAGGTCGAGCTGGGGTACACCGAGGAACAGGCGGTGGCCGAAGCCAAGCGGTGTCTCCACTGCGGGGTCTGCGTGGACTGCTACCAATGCGTGGAGGCCTGCACGCCGGCGCGGTTGACCACGCATGAAGGACGAAGTGCTCGACTTCGAGGTGGGTCAGATCCTGGTTTCCACCGGGTTCGACCTCTTCGATCCCAGTCGCATGGGGCAATACGGCTACGGCAAACTCGACAATGTGGTCACCAGCCTCGAGTTCGAGCGGATGCTCTCCGCCACCGGACCCACCGGCGGCAAGGTGTCTCGCTGATGGAACGGCGAGGAGCCCAGGGCGGTGGCCATCGTCCACTGCGTCGGGTCGCGGGACGAGAACTACCACCGCTACTGCTCGCGGGTGTGCTGCATGTACGCGCTCAAGTTCGCCCACCTGGTCAAGGACCGGACCGAAGCCGAGGTCTACCAGTTCTACATCGACATGCGGGCCTACGGGAAGGGCTACGAGGAGTTCTACACCCGGGTGCTCTGCAGGAGGGCACCAACGTCATCCGCGGCAAGGTGGCCGAGGTGACGAAGGCACCGTAGGCCAGCTCCGGAGAGGGCTTCCTGCTGGTGCGCGCCGAGGACACGCTGCTGGGCAAGTAGCCGGGATGTCCGGTGGACATGGTGGTGCTCTGCTGCGCCCTGGAGCCGCGCGAAGGCACCGAAGACCTTCGCCAGCTCCTCCACCTCAGCCAGAGTCCCGACGGGTTCCTCTTGGAGCGCCATCCCAAGCTCGATCCCACGGGCACCTCCAACGACGGCATCTACATCGCCGGCTGCGCCCAGGGGCCCAAAGACATCCCCGACACCGTGGCCCAGGCCTCGGCCGCCGCCGCGAAGATGCTCGGCTGGATCGCCCGGGGGGAGATGGACATCGATCCGTCAAGGCCCAGGTCGTCGAGGAGCTGTGTGGCGGTTGCCGGACCTGCAACAACCTCTGCCCCTACAACGCCATCACCTGGAACGAGGAGAAGAAGGTCGCCGAGATCGTCGACGCTCTGTGCAAGGGTTGCGGCACCTGCGTCGCCGCCTGCCCGGCTGGAGCGATCCAGGGCAAGGGTTCACCGACGAACAGATCTACGCCGAGATCGACGGGATCCTGGCGGCGCCGTAGGAGGACGACGACATGGTGGATAACGGCTTCAAACCCAAGATCCTCGGCTTTCTCTGCAACTGGTGCGCCTACTCGGGCGCCGACCTGGCCGGGAGTCTCGCGGATCCATCCTCCCGTGCGTCCGGGTCATCCGGACCATGTGCACGGGGAGGTTCGATCCGAGCTTCGTGTTCAAGGCCTTCACCTCGGGAGCGGACGGCGTGCTGCTGGCCGGCTGCCATCCCGGGTGACTGCCACTACCAGGAGGGCAACTACAAGTGCCTGCGCCGGGCCCTGATGATCAAGCAGATGCTGAAGGCATTCGGGATCGACGAACGCCGGATGCGGCTGGAGTGGATCTCGGCATCCGAGGGCGAGAAGTACGCGCAAGTGAGCATGGAGATGGAGCAGCAGATCCGCGAACTCGGACCGCTGGAGCTGCAGCGATCCTAGGATTGACAGATCAGGGAAGGGAGACGGCGGCACATGGACAAAGCCCAAGCTCGCGCTTTACTGGGCGGCCAGCTGCGGGGGCTGTGAGATCGCCATCCTGGACCTGCACGAGAAGGTCCTGGAGGTTCCGAAGCCAACTTCGACCTGGTCTTCTGGCCGGTGGCCATGGACATCAAGTACGCCGACGTCGAGGCGATGGAACCGGACAGCATCGATCTCTGCCTGTTCAACGGCGCGATCCGCAACTCGGAGAACGAGCATATGGCCAAGCTCCTGCGGGAGAAGGCCAAGATCCTGGTGGCCTTCGGGTCCTGCGCCCACGAGGGCTGCATCCCCGGTCTGGCCAACGCCACCACCAAGGAGGAGATCTTCCACTACGTCTACCACGACTCCCCTTCGACCGTGAACCCCGAGCAGGGCGTGGAGCCGCAGACGCTCCTACCACGGTGCCCGGAGGGGAACTGCCAGCTTGCCCGAGTTCTACGAGTCGGTGAAGACCCTGGATCAGGTGGTGGACGTGGACTACTACATCCCCGGCTGCCCGCCCCAGGCCCATCAGATCTGGGCGGTGATCGAGCTGATCGTGTCCGGGCGCCCACTGCCCCCCGCCGGGCAGCGTGATCGGCGCGGGTGAGGACACCGTGCTGCGACGAGTGCACACGGACGCGCGAGGAGAAGACGAATCCGAAGCTTCGTGCGGCCGCACGAGATCATCCCCGATCCGGACATGTGCCTGCTCGATCAGGGCATCTCTGCCTGGGACCGGCCACCCGGTCCGGCTGCGGCGGGCTGTGCGTCGCGGCCGGGAGCCCCTGCCGCGGTTGCTACGGACCGCCGCCCAACGTGCGTGGACCAGGGAGCCAAGATGATCTCGGCCTGGCCTCGGTGATCGACTCCACCGACGAGGACGAGATCGAGCAGATCATCAACGAGATCGCCGACCCGGTCGGCACGCTCTACCGCTTCAGCCTTGCCCAGTTCCATGCTGCGGAGGGTTCAAACATGAAGACGATCACCATCGACCCGATCACCCGCCTGGAGGGTCACGGCCGCATCGACATCTTCCTCGATGACGACGGGAACGTGGCCAACGCCTATCTGCGCATCCCCGAGCTGCGGGGCTTCGAGCAGTTTTGCGTGGGCCGGCCGGTGGAGGAACTCCCCCGGATCACCACCCGGATCTGCGGCGTCTGCCCCGAGGCGCACCACATGGCCAGCGCCAAGGCCTGCGACGCGGTCTACCACGTCGATCCGCCCCGCGCGGCCAAGAAGCTGCGCCGACTGCTCTACAACACCTTCTACGCCGCCGACCACGCGGTGCACTTCTACGTGCTGGCCGGCGCCGGATTTCGTCGTGCGGACCGACCGCCCCGGTGGCCGAGCGCAACATCTTCGGGCTCATCCAGCAAGGTCGGAGTGGAGGCCGGGAAGAAGGTGATCGAGAGCCCGGCCAACGGCCCAGGAGCTGATCAAGCTCCTGGGAGGCAAGTCCATCCACCAGGTGACCTCGATCCCCGGCGGGGTGACCCGCGGGTCTATCCGAAGAGGAGCGCCGACCGGGCCGAGGAGATCGCACGGCGAGTCTGGTCGAGTTCGGCAAGTTCACCATCAAGATCTTCGACGACGTGGTGCTCGCCAACCCGGCCTACGTGGACCTCATCACCGGAGACACCTACCGGCACGAGACCCACTACATGGGCCTCGTGGATGAGAACAACCACCCCGACTACTACGACGGCGAGATCCGGTCGTCGACACCCAGGGCGACGAGATCGCCAAGTTCAAGCCCCACGAGCTACCTCGACCACATCGCCGAGCGGGTCGAGCCCTGGACCTACCTGAAGTTTCCCGTACCTGAAGGCGCGGGCTGGAAGGGCCTGATCGACGGCCAGGACAGCGGGGTCTACCGGGCCGCCCCGCTGGCCCGACTCAAC
Organism: uncultured Actinomycetota bacterium; assembly: GCA_963823915.1. Lineage (GTDB taxonomy): Bacteria > Actinomycetota > Acidimicrobiia > Spongiisociales > UBA4744 > UBA4744. The sequence continues at coordinate 257,264 of CAWGNJ010000001.1, read as the reverse complement.
GTGGCCGACGGCATGTCCACGCCCCTGGCCCAGGAACAGTACGAGCGCATGATGGCGACCCTGGGTGGCCAGCCGGTGCACGTCACCCTGGCCTACCACTGGGCGCGGGTGATCGAACTGCTCAACGCCGCCGAGATGGCTCATGACCTGGCCCGGGACCCCGAGATCACCGACCCAGACATCCGCACCATTCCGACCGAGACCCCCGACCGAAGGGGTCGGCGTGGTGGAGGCGCCGCGGGGCACGCTCTTCCATCACTACATGACCGACGAGAACGGCATCGTCACCCAGGCCAACCTCATCGTCGGCACGACCAACAACTACGCCGCCATCAACCTGTCGATCAAGAAGGCCAGCCAGGACCTCATCGAGAAGGCCGGGAGGTCACCGACGGCGTGCTCAACATGATCGAGATGGCCTTCCGGGCCTACGACCCCTGCTTCGGCTGCGCCACCCACAGCTTGCCCGGCCAGATGCCGCTGGAAGTAGCCGTTTATCGCGAGACGGGAGAACTGATCGCCCATCGGCTGCGGGAGTAGTGCGTGCGTACCCTGGTGCTCGGACTCGGCAATGAGATCCTCTCCGACGACGGGGTCGGAATTCTGGCGGCTCGCCGGGTCAGGGAACTGGTCGGCGACGATGTCCACGTAGCGGAAGCCTGCGTAGCCACCATTGATCTTCTCTCGCTCATGAGCGGATACGACCGTGTGGTGATCATCGACTCGTTTCTCTCTCCGACCTGGCACCGGGCACGTCGGTGCGAGTCGTTCCGGATGATCTTCCGGAAGGTTTTGGATACCGCTCCTTCCACAGCCTGACTTTTCGCGAGATCGTTGACATCGGCCGGTGGCTGGGTCTCCCCTTCCCCGATCACGTCGCCATCCATGGCCTGGCAGTGAGCGATACAACGACTTTTGGCGCCACGTTCTCGCCCGAAGTGGCTGAAGTGTGGGAGGAATGGGCGAAAAGGATTGTCGAAGATGAGTTTGATCTCGAGCGGGCTCGGACATTGCTCCCTCAAACGGATCAATCAGAGGCGGCCGCGGGCCGTCACTGACCGTTATCCATGTCCGGGTCCGCTCGACTATCGGAAAGAACTGATTGGCTGTTGGACGAATCCGGCGCAACCGCCAATAGCCCCTAGAACGCCGGACCCCACGGTGATACGATGGTGTTGAAGCCAATCGGCGGCACGGAAACCAATCGTGCGATCGTACGGCGTCGCAAAGGAGTTATTGATGCGACAACGTACGGACGGCGGTCGGTTTCTTGGTATGGCCTTCGCAGTGCCGATGATTGCGGCAGTTTCTCTGCTCGGCCTACTGGGACTTCTCGGCATCCTTTATCTGTGCGACGCCGAAACTCTTTGCCGTCAGGTGTGGACCGTATTCCTGGCCGCGACAGCCGGATTCCTGGGGTTGGTTTTCCTTTCCCGGATTCTGATGCTGGTGGCAGGGGTCGTCGGAATGATCTTCCTGATGACGTACCGAGGCGCCCAAGGAGCGGCGCTGTTGGTCAGGACGGCCTTGCGGGAGTGTGAGCACTCCGCAGGAGCAGGATGAGCCTGATATTGAGGGTTCGGTCGCAGGGCAACGACCCGACGGAGAGACACGTGTCTGGGTCGATTCGCATTGCCATCTGCAGCTCATCGACGAACCTCCAGCCGCGGTACTGGCGCGAGCACCGAGCGTCTCATGGTGGGTAGTTCCCGGAGTTGACGCAGCCACGTCACGGGCGTCGTTGGAACTCGCCTCGTTGCTGAAAGGCCGGGTATTTGCAGCGGTTGGATTGCACCCGGACTTCGCCGTCCGGTGGAGCGAGGAACAAAACCAAATCGCGGAGATGGTGCCCGACGCGACCGCCGTCGGCGAGGCCGGTTTGGATTTCTACCGGAACCGCTCGCCCCGGATCCGCCAGCTCGAAGCCTTTCGAGGACTGCTCGAGTTGGCCGTTGCGTTCGACAAGCCGATCATCGTGCACTGTCGAGATGCCTTCGCGGAAGTACACCAAATACTCGAGCAGACCGGGGCGGGCGAGCGAGCGATCATGCACTGTTGGACGGGTGGTCCCCATTGGGCCCGCCGGTTCCTCGAATTGGGGGTGAACTTCTCATTTGCCGGTCCGGTGATGATCGGAACGGACGACATGATCAGGCGGGGAGCCGCCCTGGTGAATCCAGACCGGGCGATGGTGGAGACCGACGCCCCTCATCTCTGCCCCTCCGGATCCCAACAGACCTCAAACGACCCCGCCGACCTCGGCCTGGTCGGAGCGGCCCTCGCCCTGGTCTGGCAGACGACTTGTGACGAAGTATCCGAAGCCACCTCCAAAACAGCCCGGCGGGTGTTCCGCCGATAGGTGATTGAGCGAGGCGCGTGAACCTCTCGTTGCACTAGCCTCGTGTCGCGAAGAAGGAGCAATCCAGATGCAGATCATCATCGCCACCGACGGCGATCTCAATCCTGAGACAACCGCCGACCTTGCCCAACGTCTCCACCAGGAAGGCGACACTGTCACTCTGACCACAGTGATCGAGGTGCCTCGCACCTTGTTGACCGAGTTACGGTCGTTCTATCGAACGCCGCCTCCCCAGGCGACCATCGACGAAGACCACGAATACGTCGGACAACCCACCGGCGGCACTCTCTCCGCGCAATGGCCGGGAGATGATGCGATGATCGCCCGATATGTCGAAGATCAGACCACCAAACGCACGAACGCCGTGAAAGGTGCGCTCGAAGCCAAGGGGATCACCCCGGTGATTGTGGTCAGAGAAAGCGACTCCCCCTCTTCGACCGTTCTCGAACTGACCAGAGAACTCAACGCGGACGTCCTCATCATCGGAACCCACGGTCGGGGTCGCTTTGAAGGTCTGCTCGGCTCGACGGGCACCAAACTGGCTCGCCTCGCCCCTTGCTCGGTGATATTGGTTAGATAACAAGCCGCCAGCCACCAGCCCCCAGCCGCCAGCCAAGAAAACAAGCACCTTGCTGACTCGTAGCTCGTAGCTCGTAGCTCGAAGCTCGTAGCTCGTTCAGGCAGAGTCGGCGAGAAGATACGGGTGCCAGGCTGGGTCGACCGGAATACCCATCGAGGCGTACACCCAGTCGTGCCGGCGCGGGACCTGAGGTCTGATCGCCAACTCCATCGAGATCTCCGCCAGGAAGTGATCGGCCTTGCGAACATTGCATGGGCGGCAGCAGGCCACCACGTTCTCCCAGGTGTGCGTCCCCCCTTTTGAACGAGGGACCACATGGTCCAGACACTCGGCGCCTCGCCCGCAGTACTGACAGCGATTGCCGTCTCTGGCGAAGACGGCCGTACGGGTCAGGGGCACTCTCCGGAGGTACGGAACTCGGACAAAACGCCGGAGTCTCACAACCGACGGAACCTCGACGGCGGTGTGCTCGGCATGCCAGCGCAGGTCTTGGGCTTCGATGAGATCGGCTTTGTTGTTGATGACCAGCACCACCGCCCGCCGCGACGTAACGATGGAAAGGGGTTCATACGTGGTGTTCAACACCAGAGCTCTGGTACTGCGACCCACAAAGCTTGCCAAGTCAAAGCTCCCGTTTGGAAGGCGGTCAGATTACTAGGCGGCCGGAAACAACCTCCGGAGAATGAACCAGATCTGCCACGGAGCGTGAAGGTCCTTGACACAGCTGGTGGCCATCACGAAACTCGACTCATGCGTGTAATCGGGTATGTACGAGACGCTCCCGGACCGGACAGCGGCGACACCGTCTTTGTTCAATCGGAACGGATCCGGCGTTGGGTCGCCCACAATCGATGTCAGCTGGTAGCAGTCTGTCAAGACGCGCTGGGTGGAGACACAACCGGCGACCGCGACGGTTACCGAGCCCTGCTGGGGATCATCGCGGGAGGGCACATCGACACGGTCTTGATCCCGGATCTGGCCGTGCTTTCGGCCGACCTGATGGTGCAGGAAATCATGCTGCACGACCTGCGGGTACGCGGCGTCAACGTTATCAGTGCAGACGAAGCTGACCTTCCCGCCTTGGCCGACCCGGCCACCGATCCGAGCCGGCTTCTCATCAGGGATGTCCTGACCAAACAACAGACCTACCGCAACAGGTTCTCCAACATCGCCGACCAAGTCATCGAGGTGGACACCGACCGCGACGTGTTGATCGAGCTGGTGCCTTTCGCTGAGGAAGAAGCTCCCGCCCGGGCTTCCTAGCCGGCTTCCCGACCGACTGCTTCGGCTTCCCAGCCGGCTATCGCAGCGCCGCCCAGACCGCTTGGGCAAAAGCAAACGGGTTGCCGGCCGCCACCAAAGAGGCCCCGGCTCTGACCCGTCCATCCGGGCCTTCGAGGTACACCGTCATGGCCGGAAAGGCCTCGGAGTGCTCGACCGCCCTGAGTCCGGCCGGCGGAGCGTTTGGATCGATGAGTTCTCCGACGGCGGACACAATCGCCTCGTGCAGGGCTTGTTCGGAAGCCCTGGTCCGGCGCAGAGCGGTTCTCCCGCCATCGGCGACAACCGTCACCACCAACCCTTCCGCCGTCTCGGAGACCGTCACCACCTCGATCCCTGCCAAACCGGGTGGCTGGTTCGTCGGGCCCGGGCGATCGGGTACGACCTCTGGTGGGCTCGGAACCGGTCCCGGATCGGGAGTTGGGCGGCGCGGCTCCGGAGGCGGAGCAGGAGGCATGCCGGGACCGGGCTGGCGCCGGTCCGGGGCAACCCGTGATCGCAGGCCATGGGATTCGAGGAGACGTTGCACCGCCTCGGCTACCGCAATTCGATCTGCGCCGCGGGCCAGTCCGACCCTGATGCCCAGTGGACCGTTGTCGGTCAGTTCCACTTCTGACCGTTCCACTCCCTTAATCGCTGACAACGCCCGCTGTAGTTCGTTGTTCACCCGGCGCTCCGCTGTTTCTTGCGCCACATGAGATAGCTGGTCAGGTCGTCCCCCTGCAAAGGTGCGGCGGCTGTGCCGTATGCGGTCGCGAGCCGCCACGCCAGGTACTTCGGATCGGCGCGGGGAACATAGGGGAAGGTACGCCACCACCCGTCAGGCGATGACGCCACCAGTGCGCGTAAAGCCTCAGGCCAAAGCCTGGGATACCGCGCGACAAAACCAAGTGCCCAGCGCACGCGCCTCCTCTCGCCCCTACGCTGCCCCTGATTATATGGGATGAGGCCGAAGTGCAAAGGCGAAGCTCTGATAGGCTTTCCCCGAACCCGTTGAGGAGGCCGATTCCTTTGAGTGTCCCCACCCCTGCTGCTGACCGAATCCAGTGGTTCTCTGAGCACTTTGAGGCAATCGTCGCGAACATCGAGCAGGTCATCCAGGGCAAGCGCGAAGTAATCGAGCTTCTCACGATGTGTCTCGTATCGCAGGGCCATGTGCTCATCGAGGACGTCCCCGGCGTCGGCAAGACACTGTTGGCCAAATCGCTGGCCAGGTCCATTGACTGCACGTTCAATCGGGTTCAGTTCACACCCGACCTTCTCCCCTCGGATATCACCGGAGTGTCGATCTGGGACAGACAGAAGAGCGATTTCGTGTTCAAGCCGGGCGCCATTTTCGCCAACATCGTGCTGGGTGACGAAATCAACCGGGCCAGCCCCAAGACGCAGGCCGCACTCCTCGAAGCGATGGAGGAACGGCAGGTGACCGTCGACGGCACTACCCGCCCATTGCAGGCTCCCTTCATGGTCGGCGCCACCCAGAACCCACTCGAGCACGAGGGGACATATCCACTGCCCGAGTCCCAGTTGGACCGCTTCATGATGAAGCTGGTGGTCGGGTATCCGGTGCGCAGCAAAGAGCTCGAGATTCTCGAGACCCACGGCATCCGCTCAACCTTCGAGGACCTCAAGCCGGTGGTCACCGGCGATCAGGTCCTGGAGATGGCCGAAATTGCAGATCACGTTCACGTTGCGCCTTCGATTCAGGGGTACATCGTCGACTTGGTCGAGGCCACCAGGCGTCACGGCGAACTGATGCTGGGCGCCTCTCCGCGAGCGGCGCTGCACCTCCAGCGGGTGGCTCGGGTGCGGGCGGCGATCGACGGTCGCGAATATGTCACGCCGGATGACATCAAAGCGGTGGCCGGCACCGTCCTTGAACACCGCATGGCCATGCGCCCCGAGGCTCAGATGCGAGGCACGACCATCGCCGATGTCCTCGATTCTGTTCTCCACCACCTGCGCGTGCCGGGGACCAGGACGACCAGCTAATGCTGACGGACAGAGGCTGGGCGGCGCTCGGAGCCAGCCTGGCCCTGTTCGTTTTGTGGATTGCGCTCGGCGAACCCGAGCTGTTGAGTATCGGCCTCTTGCTGGCCATCGCCTCGACTGTGGCCTTCATCTTCGTACGCCGATCCAATCCATCGGTTGCCGTAACCAGACGCCTGTCACCCAATCTGGTACACGAAGGCGAGCAGACCGTCGTTGAAGCCTCCCTCACCAACACTGGATCAAAGCGTATCTGGAATTTGATAGCCGAAGATGAGGTCGCCGGACTTGGTTCGGCTCGTTTTGCCGCGGCCCGACTGGCGCCGGACGAGACGGCTACGGCCACCTATCAGATCCTCTGCAAGCCCCGCGGCATCTACGACGTTGGCCCGCTCCAGGTCTCGGTGGTCGATCCGCTTCGCCTGGCCGATCGCAGCCGGTTGGTCGGCAAGCCCGACCGTTTGATCGTCTACCCATCTGTCGAACAGCTGTCGGGTTTGCCGGTTCTGCGCGGTTTGGACCCATCGATGTACGCCTCGCAACCCGAGTTCAGCCACCGGGGTGGAGAGGACTTCTACACCCTCCGCGAATACCAGACCGGCGACGACCTGCGGCGAGTTCACTGGCCTTCCACCGCGAAACGCGACGAGTTGATGATCCGGCAACTGGAAACCCCGTGGCAGTCACGGGCTTTGGTCTTTTTCGACCCCCGCTCTTCGAGCTACGACAGCGTGGAGGCCTTCGAAAAGGCCGTGAGCGGCGCCGCTTCAGTTGTCCGGCACCTGCTCACCTCCGGATTCGACGCTGATCTTTGGACCGGCGGCACGCCCATCAGCAGCGCCGAACCCGACTCATACGCAAAATCAATGGAAGCCCTGGCCGGAATTGAACCTGCCGATGGCCTCGATCTGCGAGCCACGGCCCTTCGTTTACAGCGGGGTGGACGAGGGGGTGCCCTGGTGTTGGTGACCGGCATCCCCGACGGCGAACTGCTGGCGGTCGGTCAACTCCTTACCCGCAACTTCGCCTCGACCGTTCTCATGTCCGTCTCGCAACAATCCTCGGCCACCCTGTCCAGTTTCCAACGAGGCGGCACCCTCACAATGAGTATCACCCCCGACGAAAGCTGGGCGGGCGCCTGGCTCAACGCAACGAGTGCACCATGGCCTACCGCTACAGCTGGCTAGCCGGCGCCGCCGCCGTTTTTCTGGCGCTGGCGCGCATGCAGCGTCTACTCAGACCGATCGAAGAGGGCCCTCCGTGGCAGTTGGCCCTGCTGGCCGGAGCCCTGCTTGGTGCGGTCATCACCTGGACCGCCGTCTCGTACCGGGTCGGCTGGTTGGGAACGCTCCTCCTCAACTTGGGCGGCCTGGTATTGGCCGCGTTCCGCTTGGGAGCTGCCGACACGTTGGTTCTGGGGTTCCTACCGTCGCTTGATACCTTCCCGACGCTCGGAACGGAACTGGCTTGGGCAATCGGGCTGATCCGATTCGGGGCGGCACCCGTCTTCCCGGCGGCCGGGATGATCCTGGTGTTGACCGCCGTGTTCTGGATTCTGGGGGCCCTGCTCGCCTGGGGATTGCTGTCCAGCCATCCCACCCTGGCGTTGCTCCCCCCGCTGTTGTTCTACCTGCAGATCGCCACCATCGACCGCATCCCACCCCGGGTCGGCTGGACCGTCGCTTTCCTGACAGTCGCAGCGGTGGCCCTGTTGGCCGTCGCCCTGGACGAACGCAGTTTGACCGCGGGCCGATTGCGGCGACGGCTCAGCCCCGGACACGTCCCCATGAGCTCCCCTCTCTTTCCAACGGCATTCGTAGCCATTGCCGTGGTGATCGCCGTGATCGGATCGAGTGTCGCCTCCGGTCTTGTCCCCGTCAGCGGGTTCCTCAATTGGCGGGCCCAGACGGGTCTCGGCGGTGGCATCTTCAGCGGGGTGTCCTTCAACCTGTTCGCCAACATCACGCAGACTGATCTCGTCTCGCGCAGCGAAGAACCGGTATTCGTTGTCGATCTCGAAGGCGAAGACGTACCTGATGATCTGTATTGGAAACTGTTCACACTGGAAGAGTTCGACGGTGAGAACTGGTTCCCGGGCCGTCTGGCAACCAGATCGCCCGCGCGGCGATGACCCATGGGAAGACCCCGAGCACGCCTTCCGCGGTGAGACCGTGCCGGTCACCCAGACCATCACGATCGCTGCTCTCACCCAGAATGCACTGCCAACCTTGCATTCGGCGACGTATATCAATTCCGAACAAGCGTTGCTCAATCAGAGTTTTCGGGTTCGGGCCGATGCTTCTATTCCTTTCGATCTCAGAACGTGGGAAGGACTCACCTATACGGTGGTTTCGAACGTCCCCGTCCCGGACCTCGGGGTACTGGCCAGCCGACCGGGCCAACGCGACCAGCTCTCACCGATCTTCCAGGAGGCGGCCGACCGGGGAGTGTTCACGGCCCAACCCAAGACGCCTCCGGCCCAGGGGTTGGTACGCCCCGAAGACATCAGCGACTATCTAGATCTGCCGGGAGAATTCAATCCGACGCTGGGTACCAAAGCCACCGAGTTGACGCAGGATGGAGTGACGGCGTTCGAGAAGGCCCTTCTCCTCGAGGCCTGGTTCCGGGATCCGACCGTCTTCACCTATTCGATCGACATTGATCCTGGCCATTCAGCCCGCGATCTCGCCGATTGGGTGCTCGACGAGGACAGCCCCAACTACCGCACGGGCTACTGCGAGCAGTTCGCGACCGCCATGGCGGCGATGTCCCGGTCGCTGGGGATCCCCAGCCGGGTGGTTCTCGGCTTCACCCCCGGAGAGAAGACTGTTGACGGCCGCATTATCGTTCGCGGGAAGAACGCCCACGCCTGGGTTGAATTGTGGATGAATGGCCAGGGTTGGGTCCGGTTTGACCCCACCCCCCGCGGAGATGAGGTCAACCCATCGACCAATGTCAACGCCGTAGGGGTGGGATTCGACGCTCGCAACTTCATTCCCGATCCGGAAGAGGCCATCGATCCGACTGATCCGGACGGTACGGCAACCCCAACGAATCCGAACGACGTGGATTTCGGAGAGGACCAACCCGTCCCGATCGGTCCTATCGGGAATCCGGAGTTCTCGAATCAATTCCGCTTGACAACGTTCCAGGCCATCCTGCTGGGCGTGGCCGCCATTCTGGGTTCGATCCCGCTGGCCAAGTGGATACGGCGGCGGCGCCGGCTGAAGCGCCTCAAGGAGGGAGACATCACCGGCGCTTGGGACGAGATCGTGGACCGGCTCACCGATTATGGTCGCCCGCCGAGCCCGGATCAGACCCCCGCCGAGGTGGCCTCATCCGTTCACCGGAGCCTGGTCCCGCTCGCCCGAAATGTGGCCGAAACGCTGTACGGGCCGGACCGGCCTCTATCGCCGGTCAAGGTCGAGCAGGCTGCCGATTCATTCGAGCAGACCGAAAGCTATCTACAGGAGATTTACCGCCCCTTTGACCGGGCAATGGCGTGGTTGCGCCTGCGCTCGTTCAGATGGCGGGACCGCGACTAGCCGGACCGACTCAGCTCAGGCGCCGGCCGCTTCCGCAGCTTCGGTCACGACGTCGTCCTCGACCCTCCTCAAAACCTCGAGGAAGGAGTCCCGGTCGAGCTCGAAGCGAGATACATCCTCTTCAACCGCCCTGGTGATGCTGTCGATGGCGACAAAAAAGGCCAACTGGCCCTCCCGGAGGGCATCGAGCAACTCATCGTCACCGGATGCAATCCGAAAGATGGTGCTTCCGTCGGTGACCAGTTTCACCTCAGAGAGATGCGAATCCATGTCGGCGTTTCGCCGTAGATAGTCCCACGCTCGTCGCACCCGCTGGACGGACATACCGTTGTCCAGCAAGCTCCGGACCACGCGCAGTGCGACAAGATCACGGAAGTTGTACAACCGCCGAACGCCGGGTCTGCCACCTGTCCCCTGGATCGATGGCCGGACCAAATCGACGCGGTCCCAGTAACGAAGCTGATGTTGTGTGCAGCCGGTCAATTGCGATGCCTGCTGCGCGGTGAACCCGTCGTCCAAACCTCACTCCCCACAATGTCCTCGGGCGGCCTCTGGGAGTCCTCGTCAGCCGCTGTTTCGCCGTTTCAAAAAAAGTCTTCAATCGCCCTCAGAGAGCTCCCCCGAGCCAGTTTGCAGAACGACTGAGTGCGCCACTCTAGCTCGCAAAAAACCTCAGCGACGGAAACGACCTCTCCCCTTGATTTTGTTCAGCCACTCCCCTACCGAACCGGCCGCCGACAGCCCGATGGGCGCCTTCCCGGCTCGTCTCCTCAGCACTTGAACCAGGGAAGTGCCGGAGACAACCATGACGACAAAACCGGCCAGCGCCAGCCAGGTGTTGGCAGTGAAAGTCGCCAGAAGCAACCCGAAACCGACGACAAGACCGGCAATAGCCAGATAGAAGGTGGCCCGGGAACTGGCCGACTTCTCAATGCTGCGAACGGTGTGGGCCAGATCAGGATCCTCTTCGTAGAAACGATCCTCGATCTCCTTGAGAATCCGCTGTTCTCGTTCATCCAATGGCATCGGGGTCTCCAGCTGGGGCGCAGTCCTTTTGCGACCGTGACGACATTATACGATGTGACGGATTTGTGAAAAGGGGGAAGGTTGGGCGACGTCAATCCTCACCCTCGATGTCTTCTGCCAGTCGGGCAGGTTTGATGGACCCTGTTCCGTAGCGGGAGCGAACTTGATCGACTGCGTCGGCCAGATCGTCCCACTTCGCCGGCCGGTCGACGGCTAGTTGACGCGGGGCGGAGGCGGCAGTCAGGCTGGTCATGCCCACCCCCACCAGACGGATCGGCTTGTTTTCGAGGGCCACATTCCGTAGCAAGCCGCAGGCGGCCCGGTACAGATCGCGGGCAACGTCCGTAGCGCTCTCCAGTGTTTCCGATCGCGTGACGGTCGTGAAGTCGGCAAAGCGGATCTTGATCGTGACCGTATGCCCCGCTACGTCGGCGGCCCGCAATCGCCCGGCCAGCCGATCGGCATGTCGGAGAAGCTCCCCCTCGATTGCTTCGCGCCCCTGGAGATCCGCTTCGTAGGTCTCCTCGACTGAGATTGATTTGGTCACCGACTCCGGAACGACACGGACGCGGATCGCGGCCCCAGGCGAGCTCATGGAGGTGGCCCCCGGCCGCTTGACCAAGGTGCTTCTTGAGAGCCACGGCCGGCACGTCCGACAAGTCACCGACTGTCTTCACGCCGAGCCGTTCCAGCGCTGCATGGGTCGCCTCGCCCACCCCCCAGAGTGACCGAACGGGCAATGAATGCAGGAAGGCCAGCGTCTCGTCGACCGGCACGTGTCGTAGGCCGTCCGGTTTGGCAGCCTCGGAAGCGAGCTTGGCCAAAAACTTGTTGGTCGCAACGCCTACCGACGCCGGCAGTTCCAGCTCTTCTCGAAGACGAGCCCTGATCTCGATGCCGATCGCCACAGCATCCGGGTAGTGACGTCGGAGCCCGGCGACTTCGAGGAACGCTTCATCGAGCGACAGACCTTCAACGAGCGGGGTGAACGAACGAAAGATTCTGAAGACCTGCTCGGAGGCAGTCCGATACTTCCGATGGTCCGGGGGGAGGACCACCGCCTGCGGACACAGACGGCGGGCGTGCACCATGGGCATTGCCGAGTGGACGCCGAACGCTCGAGCTTCGTATGAGGCGGCCGCTACCACCCCCCGGTTGCCGGTCCCACCCACCACGACCGGGCACCCCCGTAGATCAGCCGCGTCTCGCCGTTCGACCTCGACAAAAAAGGCGTCCATGTCGACGTGCAGGATTGATTCCGTGAACTTCGAGCCCTCCATGTTCCCAAGGTAGCTGAGTCCGGATCGCGGAACGTTCCTACACTCGTCGTCATGGCCAACAGAGTGCACCTGGTCCGTCACGGTGAGGTGGAGAATCCCGATCACATCGTTTACGCCGATCTTCAACAGTTCGTGCTGAGCGCCACCGGCGAAGCCCAAGCCCGAGCTACGGCTGATTACCTCGCCGACCGACCGGTTCGATTGGTGTGCTCATCGCCTCTCACCAGAGCGATCCAGACCGCCTCTGCCATCGCCACTCCCCACAACCTCGAAGCCCTAGTGATGGACCCATTGACCGAGTTCGGGCTGTCCACAAGGTGGCGGGGGTTCCGTTGGGAAGACCTGCCGGAGAGGTTCCCAGGAGAGGTCGACGCATATCTGGCGAACCCTTGGGACCTGCCGTTCTCACCTGAATCTTTGGACGAGATGGCCGGTCGAATGGACGAGACGATACGGGACCTGCGGAAAGCTCGTCCGGAGGGTGAACTTGTAGTTGTTTCGCATCAGGATCCGGTTCAGGCTGCTCGCTTGACCCTCACCGGCCGTGGGTTCTCATCGTTCGGGGCCGACAAACCAGGTCATGCCGAGGTGATCACGTTGGAGCCCGGCACTCCCTGGCGAGAAGTCTCCAGATGGATTCCGCCGATCGACAGCGGACCCTTCCCGCCGACGGCTTCCGAAACTGACATCTAGACCGGTGGTTGGCCGGGCGAACGTTCCTCCCTCATACGAGCGAAGAGTGCCTCATCGGTGTCGAAGGCCAACGGAGGCATGTCATCCAGGGGGAAGTAGCCGACTTCATCGGCATCATCGCCCGCCTCCAACCGCCCACCGAGCACCATCCCCCGGAACCAGATCCCCACCGTGAGCTTGGCAGGATCGTGAAAGTTTGACGCAACAAAGACCGGCTCGCCGATCGCCACCTCGAGCCCGGTCTCTTCCAGCAACTCCCGAGCGGCTGCCTGTCGAACGTCCTCGCCATAGTCAACGTACCCAGCCGGAATCGCCCAGAGTCCGGACTGGGTGGCCCGGGGACCGCGCCGGATCATGAGGATCCGTCCCTCGCCGTCTTCGATCAGCGCAGCAACGCCAACGCCTGGATTCCGGAAGTGGACATAACCGCACGACGGGCAGGCGGAACGGGTGCGGCCGGCGACCGGCCGCTGTTCCAACTCGGTTGCGCACATCGGGCAATAGATGAACTCGCCGGGCCAGTGTTTGTGCATGGGCGACAGCGTACCCGGCCCGGCTGTCATGTCCGGTGCCGCACCGGCCAAGGCATAATGCCTGCCATGCAACGTTCTCCCGTCGCAATCGCCGCGAGCATCGTGCTGGCCTCCCTGGCCTGGGCGCTGGCTTTGGCATTTGGCTCCGGGCCGTTCGCCGGCTCTTCGGCAGCACTTTTGGCCGTTGACCTCCTGATCGTAGGAACGGTGGTCGCGGTAGGCATCGTGCTGTCACGGGGCCGGTGGACCCGTCGAGCGGCCCTCGTCTTGCTCGGAGGGCAGGCTCTTCTCGGGGTGTTTCTTGATGTCGACGGATGGTGGATCGCCGCCGTTGTGTTGACCGCCTTGGCAATCGGGGCGGTGGCCGGCCCCTGGTTGGGTGGTTGGTTGCGGAAACTGCCACGCGCCGACGGGCCACCTCCGAGAGCAGTCAGCCTCGGTCTCGGGTTGATGGGCTTGCCTGCGCTCGTGGCCGTGACCGCCCCCGCAGGAGTCACAGCCGGCGGTTGGGTGCTGGGCGGGTTCTCGCTGATCGCAGCTTGGGCGTATTCGCAAGCCTGGTTGCCCATACTGTGGGCGACGCGAGTCGGTTTGCCGGTGCTGGGGATCGTTGCCGTGGCCGGGCTCTCGTGGGCAGGCATACTGGCGTTGGGGTTAGGGTGTAGTCATGCTTACTGCATTGGCCTGGTCGCCGGACGTTCTTCGGGCTGCCATGACGGCAACCCCGACCCCGGTCGATCTTGTCCCGATCCCACCCGAATTGGCCCCTCCCGAGATACTGGAGGCCGCCGGCCTTGACGACCGCGGACGACCGAGAGGTACCAAGGAAACATGAAACGCCGATTGCCCAACCCGTGGGTCTTGATCCCCGTCCTGTTGGGTGCGGCGATCGGCGGTGTAATCGGCTGGAGCGTGACCACGGTGAGTTGCCGCCCCGAAGGTTGCGTGACGGCGGCCGTTCTGGTTGGCATCGGATCGGCGTTGGTCACCGCGATCGGAGTCCTGGTGGTGGCAGTGCTGGTCTTGCGTTCACTCAACGAATGGCAGCAAGCCGTTCGCAAAGGAGAGGAACCGCCGGGGCCGGGCTGTGAAGTGCCGCAACCGGACCCGGAGTAGCGGAGCGTTTCTCGTTTCTCGTTCTCGGTGGGCACGCCGAGATGGTCACCGCGCGCTGGGATACCGAGCTTCGTGTGATTCGATCGGATTGTGAGAGGTGTGAAAGTGCCTTGGGTCAGGGTGGTCCGCGGGTTGTGGGGTTTGAGGAATCGTCGGCGTTGGGGTGGTGAGTGGGGGTCGATTTGGTGGCCGTGGCGGTGGATGACCACATGGTGGTGGAACCAACACAATGTGGTGAGGTTGTGCGGGGTGGTGGGTGCCGCCTTGGGATTTGGGGGTGATGTGGTGGGGTTGGAGCCGGTAGCGGCTCTGGCATCCGACGATGGTGCAAGCGCCCCCATCGCGGTGGAAGATGTATCGGCGGAGTTTGGGGGGGATGGTCCGGGCGGTCGGACCGACCGTGAGGGGGTTGCCCGTCGGGTGCTGGTCGTCGAGGATCTCGACTTGGCCATCACAGAGGATCTCTTCGAGGGTGAGGGGCCCGATGCGGGGTCCGGAGGCGATCTCGGCTCCGGTTTCCCCGTTGGTTGGGGCAGCCAGGTCGGCGTCTACGAAGATCGACACCAACGGAACCGAAGAACCTTCGGTTTCGGTGCCGTTGAGCGAGTCTTGGGCGATGGAGACCAAAGCGTCGGCGTGGCGTTGGGTGCGGGGGGCGTACCGACCGTTGGGCATGGCGGGGAACTGGTCGGCTCGGGTGGTGAGGGCTTGGTGGATGATCTCCCCGTCGGTTCCGGGGATCTGTCCCCACAGTTTGTAGGAGGTTTGGTCCAAGGTGGGTTGCATCGACAAGAACCGTTCCCGAGAACAGATGCTTGTTCGTGTTGGCGGCTGATCCTCTGGTGGCGGGCCACCATCCGTCGTAGCCCGGTCAGGTCCCAACCCGCGGGATAGCGGTGACCAGCTCGGGGTGGGCCCCAGCTGCGATCAGGCGGGATTCTTCTACGATCCGATCAAACGACACCCCACCCTCAGCCAACTCGTCAGCCAGCTCGGGTTGGTCGGTCAACCGGCGGGCGGTTTGGGTTAACCGTTGGGCGGTTTCGGGTGCCAGATCCAGACGGGCCGCCACCCACTCGGTCAGGTTGCGGGACCCGTCGGCGGTGGGGACTTGCCGTTGGTCGATCTCGCCCAGCAGTCGCATCTGTAGCTGCCGGCAAGCCGCGATTCGGGACTCGAGGTCCAACCAGGGTGGTTTCGAGTTGGTCGGTGGTGACCGAACCCAGTTGTTCCGGTTTCATTGCTCAAACATAACGCCCCGGGTGTGACAGAAAACCTAAAACAACACAAACAGCCACCAGCCTCCAGCCACCAGCCGAAAGCATCCACCCTCTCCGCTTCGCCGCCTCCGGCAGCTCCGCGCCTCTCCCGCCAGCAGGAGAGGCAAAACCCCCGACCACCCCCTCTGGTTGCTTGTTCCCTCGATGCAAAAAGACATCCTGTCGGAAGCAGGGTCAACCAACACGGGACCTGCCCCCTCCGACCTCGCTTAACTCGGCCACCTCCCCCGTCTCACGCCGGGAGAGGACGCGTTCACGAACCGCCATCCGTGGTCCCGGTTCGGTGGCCGGGCATCAAAGATCAAGCATCAGAGCCGGCGCCACCCTCTCCGCTTCGCCGCCTGCGGCAGCGCCGCGCCCTCTCCCGCCAGCAGGAGAGGCAAGACCCCAACCACCCCCCTTGTTGTTGGTTCCTTCGATGCAAAAGAATCTCACCCAAACCCAGGG
The DNA here is from genome assembly GCA_963823915.1 of uncultured Actinomycetota bacterium. Classification (GTDB taxonomy): domain Bacteria; phylum Actinomycetota; class Acidimicrobiia; order Spongiisociales; family UBA4744; genus UBA4744. Next base: position 241,135 of record CAWGNJ010000001.1, on the reverse strand, counting down.
TGCTCCCCTCCGGAAGGACGACCACAAACGACCAACCACCAAGAACCAAGAGCTTCTTCTACTCGTGTTTTCCGAAGATCAAGGCGACGTTGTGGCCGCCGAAGCCGAAGGAGTTGCTCATGACTGTGTCGACTTCCATCACCCGCGCCTGGTTGGGGACGTAGTCAAGATCGCACTCGGGGTCGGGGTTGGTGAGATTGATGGTGGGAGGCACGATCCCGTCTCGGATGGCCAGCACACTCGCGACCGCCTCAACGGCTCCCGCCCCACCCAACGTGTGCCCGGTCATGGACTTGGTGGAAGAGATCGCCACCCGACGGGCCGCCTCCTCACCCAAAGCCAGCTTGATCGCCGCCGTCTCGGTTGAATCGTTGGCCGGGGTCGAGGTTCCGTGGGCGTTGATGTAGTCGATGTCCCCCGGGTCGATCTCGGCGTCCTCGATGGCTGCGGTCATGGCCCGAGCGGCCCCGGTACCGCCTGGTTTGGGAAGGGTGATGTGGTAGGCGTCCGACGACATCCCGTAGCCAAGAACTTCGGCGTAGATGTCGGCACCCCGGGCCAACGCATAGTCGCGCTCCTCGAGGATCAAGCAAGCTGCCCCCTCGGCCATCACGAAGCCGTCCCGGTCGGAGTCGAACGGTCGGGAAGCGCCCTCAGGGTCTTCGTTGCGAGTGGATAGAGCTCGGGCTTGCGCAAAACCCGCCACCGCGTATTCGCGGATCGGAGCCTCCACTCCCCCGGCCACCATCACGTCGGCGGCTCCCCTCCGGATCAGCTCGGCGGCGTCACCAATGGCGTTCGCCGAGGCCGCGCACGCCGTAACCGTGCAACTGACCGGACCGAGGAGATTGAAGCCGATAGAAACGTACCCGGCCGCCATATTGGGGATGATCTGCGTGATCGTGTAAGGACTCATGCGGTCGCCACCGCGCGACGAACAAGATCTCGATCGACTCTTGCACGGAGATGATCCCGCCGATGCCGCCGCCCACGACCGCGCCCGTACGGAGGCCGGCGTCCGGGTCGTCGGAGTAATCGATCCCCGCGTCGCTGAGCGCCTGGGCCGTCGCGGCATAGAAGAGCTGCGGGAACCGATCCATCGTGCGGACCTCACGACGACTGAGATAGACCTCGGGATCGAAGTCCTTGAGTTCGCCGGCAATCCGGACCGCAAAACCGGTCGTGTCGAATGCAGAGATCTCCGATATGCCGGACTGGCCGGCCAGCAAAGCTTTCCAGAAATCGTCGACGGTCAACCCGACTGGTGTGACGGCACCCAGCCCGGTTACGACGACGCGCTTGTCGCGCGTGCGCATGGGTTTCTCAGCCGGCCAGTTTCACGGCGACGACGTCGACGGCTTCGCCTACGGTGCCGATGGCTTCTGCCTCTTCGTCAGGGATCTTGACCCCGAACTCGTCTTCGAGAGCCATCAGCAGCTCGACTACGCCGAGCGAGTCCACTTCAAGATCTTCCTCGAAGGTGGCTTCCATCGACACTTTTGCCTCATCCAGACCGAGCTCACTGACGAGCAGGTTCTTGATCCGGCTTTCGATTTCCGATTTTTCCATTCTTCCTCCCTTTGGGTTCGGCACTCAGAGTGCCATTCCTCCATCCACAACCAGGACTTGTCCGGTGATGTAGGCGGCTTCGTCCGAGGCAAGATAGCCAATAGCCGAGGCCACCTCACGTGTCTCGCCGAACCGCCCGAGCGCGATCGCCGCGCGGCAGCTTCACGCACGTCATCGGGCAAGCTTCTTGTCATATCCGTATCGATGAAGCCGGGAGCGACCGCGTTGGCAGTCACGCCTCTCGACCCCACTTCCTTGGCAACCGATTTGGTGAAACCAATGACCCCCGCCTTGGAGGCGGCGTAGTTGGCCTGTCCGGCGTTGCCGGAGATACCGGCTACCGAAGCGATGCTGATGATCCTCCCCCACCGGGAGCGCACCATGGGCCGGAGGGCTGCTCTGGTGCAGAGGATACACCGACCGGAGGTTGGTAGCGATAACGGCATCCCAGTCGCCGGCGTCCATGCGCATCAGCAAGCCGTCCCTGCGTGATACCCGCATTGTTGACAAGAATGTCGACCGGTCCAATCTGGTCGGTAACCTCGGCGAAAAGCCTGATCGACCGCGTCGGAGTCGCTCACGTCGGCCTCGAGAGCAATGCCCTCGCCGCCGGCTTTGGTGATCTCATCGAGCACTTCGGCGGCCGCCGCTTCATTGCCGACGTAGTAATTGACCGCGACCCGGTGCCCGGCGGGCGCCAACTCCAGGGCTACCGCCCGTCCGATCCCGCGCGAGCCTCCGGTGACGAGCGCAACCTTCGTCATTCGGCCCTCCTGCCGTCTCCATAGAATGCGATATTGGGTTCCATCAACTCTCGGGCGGTTTGCGTGACCGGGGGCAATTGGGCGTCGCTCGAACCGAGCGGTTCGGCTCCTTTGCCCCCACCGCACGACGGCCGCCGCCCAGGTCAGACCGGCCCCGAACGCCGCAAAAACGATGTTGGCGCCGGGTGATACCCGGCCTTCCTCGAGCGCCTCAGTGAGGGCGATCGGGATGGTGGCTGCTGAAGTGTTCCCGTACGAGGCAATGTTGACGAAGACTTGCTCCGGAGCCAGCTTCAGCTTGCGGGCGGTAGCGTCGATGATCCGGATGTTTGCCTGGTGGGGAATCAGGAGATCGACGTCTTCGACCGACAACCCGGCCTCTTCGACCACCCTGGCTGATGCCTCTCCCATGGCCGTAACCGCCCTCCGGAACACCTCCGGTCCGTCCATGTGAATGGCGTACTCGGTCGGATCGCCCTGGTAGCGATTGCCGGCCGTTCCGACCCCGGGAACGCAAAGAATGCCCGCCGACCGACCCGTCGGTCCCAATTTCGACAGCCTGCAGCCCGACGGGTTCGTCGGTTGCCTCCAGAACCACAGCTCCCGCTCCATCCCCGAACAGCACCGCCGTGGCCCGGTCGGTGAAGTCGAGGAGATGCGACAGCTTCTCAGCACCGATCACGAGCACCTTGTTGTGCCCGCCCCCCTTGACCATCTGGGTGGCGACGTTCAGGGCGTAGATCCAACCGGAACATGCCGCGTTGAGATCGAACACCGCAGCGTTGGTTGCGCCAAGTTTGGCCTGTACATGCGAGGCAGCGCTCGGGATCACCGTGTCGGCGGTGCAGGTGGCCAGAACGATGAGATCGATATCGGTCGGTTCCAGACCGGCAGCGGCGAGAGCCTGCTGAGAGGCGACCACGGCCATGTCGGAAACGTCCACGTGAGCGATGCGCCGCTCCTTGATACCGGTACGGGTGGTGATCCAATCGTCGCTGGTGTCTGTCAGCTCCTCAAGATCGCTGTTCGAAAAGGACCGAGGGCGGAACACATTTCCCCCATCCGGTGATTTCGGCGTTCCGCATCGTCACTTCCTCATCCGCTCGACTGTTGAAGTCGGCCGGCGACCGCGGCCGCCGAGTCCAGGTCGTTGACTACCAGCACTTCGACGCCCGCCGTTGAACGTCTGCGCCATCCCGGCCGTCACGTCGCCCGGCCCCACATGCACAAACGCGTCGACCGTCTCCGCCATGTCTTCGAGGCTCTCGGCAAACCGGACCGGCGATTCCACCTGCCGGGCCAGGAGGTCGCATCACCTCGGAAGGCGTGGAGGGACGAGCGGTCACGTTCGCCCACACAGGAAACGACGGTAGCGCAGGTTCAACTGTATGGAGGGATTCTCGGAGTTCTGTCGGTTGCCGACGCCATCAACGGAGAGTGGAACGCACCGGCCACGTTCAGCCGGATGATCCGCCGAGCTCCCAACTCGCGGCCGTGCGTGGCCAGCCACTCAAGATCTTCCTCGGCGCCCGCCAGGACCACCTGGCCGGGAGCATTGATGTTGGCCACCCACAACCGGCCGCCCGTCGTCACGCCGGGTCCGGGCGATCGTTTCGGCCGCCTCGGCGTCGCATCCCACAGACGCGGCCATGCCCGACTGCTGACCGGCGGCCGCCTCGGCCATGGCCCGTCCCCGGTCGGCCACGACCCGCAGCCCGTATCGAGTAGTCGAAAACGCCGGCGGCGCCAGAGCCGTGTACTCACCGAGCGAGTGGCCGGCTGCGGCTGAAGGTCTGCGCCGGCCGAGCAGCTGAGAGAACTCGTCCCACAAGCGCATAGGCCACGGCGAACAGCGCCGGCTGGGCGCGATCGGTCTGGGTGAGTATCCGATTCGGGCCCCGGAGACATACGTCGCGCAGCGACCAACCAAGAAGATCATCGGCGGCCGGGCCCAGCAGATCAGGGCGAGACTCGAAGAGTTCGGCTCCCATCCCGACGTGCTGGCTGCCCTGTCCCGGGAAACAAGACGGCAAAGCGCATAGGGAGTGAGACTAGGAAGGGAGCCGCCGGGTTACCAGGTATTCGGGGTGTGATTGATGTTCTCTTGCCTCAGGCAGTACCTCGTATCCTCGTACTTCGTACCGCGGCCACAGTTGTCGGAGGTATCGGGGCGAGCGAAGGCTACGGAGCCCTGTGGTTCGAACCTACGACGTGACTCAGCGGGCGCCCATCTCGTCGACCACGGTGAGCAATCGGGTGACGTCCGCGTCGTTGACGTCCCGGTGGGTCACCAGGCGGATCATGCGGGTCCGAGCGTGCCGATGACGATGCCTTCGCCTGCAATCGGTCAACCAGATCGGCCAGCGGGAAATGGAAACGCTCCCCCGTCGACCACCACCATGTTGGTTTCGACGGCGGCCAGGTCGACCGCTTCCGGGTATCGGTCGGCAAGCCCCTCGGCCAGCAACCGTGCGACCCGGTGGTCTTCACCAATCCGGCCGCGATCCCGTAGCGCGATCCGGGCCGGTGCGGCAATAACCCCTACCTGCCGCATCCCTCCGCCCAATCGCTTGCGGATGTATCGGGCTTCTTCGATCACCTCGTTCGAGCCGCACAGGATCGACCCGATCGGGGCGCCGAGACCCTTGGAGAAACAGAACTGGATGGTGTCGGCCAGAGCGGCGATACTTCGTCAGCCGACATCCCGGTGGCCGCCACCGCGTTGAAGATGCGGGCCCCGTCGATGTGCACCGACAACCCCCCGTTGCGGGCCACCGCCGTGGACCCGCCACCATCATGTCGAGGGTACGACGGTCCCTCCCGACACGTTGTGGGTGTTCTCCCAGACCAGCATCGAGATCCGGCGGCATGTGGTAGTACGGATTGCTCGGTCGCTGCGCCCGACTTCTTCGGCCGTCATCCGGCCGCCCGGGCCCGGGAAGTGTCCGAAACTGCACTCCCGAGACCGCGGCGGCGGCCGCCACTTCGTAGTTGCGCACGTGGCCAGTCTTACGCACAGCGCCTCATCCCCCGGTCGGGTCTGGAGGCCAATGGCCAGCTGATTGCCCATGCTGCCGGTGGGAACGAACACCGCCGCCGGTTTGCCGACCGCCGCAGCGGCCTCCTCTTCGAGGGCATTGACGGTCGGATCCTCGCCGTAGACATCGTCGCCGACCTCGGCTTCGGCCATCGCCCGCCGCATCTCCGGGGTCGGCCGGGTAACCGTGTCGGATCGGAAGTCGGCGATCCCATCTGCGAAACGCCATCGTTGTTACCACTCCTGGTCGGTGTCCGGTCAGAGTACTCACGTCGGGTGTCGAGCCCCTGGTGAGTGTCGCTGATGCAGCGCAAACGGGTAATCTCGCGGTCCTCCACCCCACAAGGATTTCATTCCATCCGCGTGCATTCCTGCCCTCCCGGGGATCGAGCTCCGGGTGCCGCAGACCTTCTCCCGTCTCTACGACCTCGCCTACAACCTCTGGTGGTCTTGGGATGCCATTGAACCAGATGTGGCGGTCGATCAGCCCGGAGCTCTGGACTCAATACCGCAACCCCGTTGAGATGCTCTCGGCAGTCGATCCAGCGACCTGGAAGGCGCTCGAGGCCACAGCGAGGTCTTCCAGGATCAATACGCCGACACGGTTCGCCGGTTCGACGAATACATGGACGCCAACAGACACCTGGTGGGACCGGCACCACGCCGACAGCCATCGATGGTCCCGTCGCCTACCTGTGCGCCGAGCACGGAGTGCACAGCTCAATGCCGATCTACTCCGGCGGTCTGGGCGTGCTGGCCGGCGACCACACCAAATCGGCATCCGACCTCGGGCGTGCCGTTCGTCGCCGTCGGGCTGCTCTACCGGCGGGGCTATTTCCGCCAGGAGATCGAAGCGGCCGGCGACCAGCAGCACATGTACCCCGTCGTCGATACGTCACGCATGCCCGGTCTTGCCTGTGGCGGGACGCGGCGGCCAGCTGAAAGTCGAGATCGAATTCCCGGGACGGACCGTCCTGGCCGCGGTGTGGAAGATGCAGGTCGGCCGGGTGCCGATCCTGCTTCTCGACACCGACATCCCCGACAACGCCGACGCCGACCGCCCCATCACCCACATGCTGTATGTGCGGGGCAGCGAAATGCGGTTCGCCCAGGAATACATCCTCGGGATCGGCGCGGTCCGGGCCCTCAAAGCCCTCGATATCAAGCCTGCTACCTGGCACGTCAACGAAGGTCACGCGGCCATGAGCTCTGCTCGAACGGCTGGCCGACGAGGTCAAATCGGGCGCCTCGCTGGAAGAGGCCGAAGCAGGCCGTGCAAGCCAACACCCTTTTCACCTTGCACACCCCGGTCCCGGCCGGGAACGAAGTTTTCGAAATGCCGCTGGTCGAGAAGTACCTGAGCGACTGGCCTCGTCGGGTCGATCGTGACATGGCGTACCTGGCCCACCTGGGCAGTTCACGAGATGGTCACAACGGACACTTCGACCTCGGTGCTCTTGCCATCCGACTGTCCTCCTTCGTCAACGGTGTCAGCCAACGCCACGCGGCGGTGGCCACCAACGATTGGGGCCATCTGTCGCCGGTGGCGTCGTGCACGGAATCACCAACGGCGTTCATACTCCCTCCTGGGTCAGTCGGGGCAACAAGACGACTCCTCGCCGAGGTCATCGGTCCCGATTGGCTCGACCAACTCATCGAGGATCCGACCGTGGCAGAGAAGCTCCGCGATGTGCCCGACACTCGCATCTGGGAGGATCACCTGGCCCGCAAAAGGCTGTTGACTCGCTTCGGCGCGGTCGCATGCGGCGCCAGTACGCCCGCCACGGAGCATCGCCCGATGAACTCCGAGCCGTCGACACGTCTGCTCCCTCCGGATCGGCTTGACGATCGGCTTCGCCCGTCGTTTCGCCACGTACAAACGAGCCGGTCCTGATGTTCCACAACATCCGCTGGCTTCAGGCCATCCTCACCAACCCCGAGCGGCCCGTCCAGGTGATCTTCGCCGGCAAAGCCCACCCGGCCGACAAGCTGGGCCAGGAGTACATCCGGCGGATCTTCGAATTGTCCAAGAGCCCCGAGCTGTCGGGACACATCTACTTTCTCGAGGACTACGACATCCGGATGGGCCGGTTCCTGACCCAGGGCGTCGACGTCTGGTTGAACAACCCGCGCCCCCCGCAGGAGGCCTCCGGCACGTCGCGGCATGAAGGCCGCCATGAACGGCGGCCTGAACCTGTCCGTCCTCGACGGCTGGTGGGCCGAGGGCTTCAACGGCAAGAACGGTTGGGCGTTCGGCCTGGAGTGGGGCAACGGCGACCATCAGGCTCAGGACAACGAGGATGCCCTGGCCCTGTATCGGATCCTGCAGGATGAAGTCGTGCCGAAGTTCTACGAACGGGACGAATCGGGCACCCCCCGTCGCCTGGGTGGAGATGATGAAGGAAGCCATGATCTCGTCACTCGTGGATTCAGCACCAACCGGATGGTCAAGCAGTACACCGAAGAGGCCTATGTGCCGCTGGGCAAACGACTGGGAAGCTAAGAAGTTGAAGTGGAAAGTTCGAAGTGGGAGTCGATCCGACTCAGGATCGGTCTTGATTCCAGACTTCTTGCTTCCACTTCTTGCTCCCTACTTCATACTTCGTACTTCATAACTTCTCTAGGGCGTTTCTGATCCCTCGTACTGCCTGGCCCGTTCGGTGTTCGTTCTCTACCAGTGCAAACCGCACGAAACCCTTCGCCGTGTGGGCCAAACCCCATGCCGGGGCTCACCGCGACTTTGGCTTCTTTCATCAACATGATGGTGAAATCGAGTGATCCCATCTCGGCATAGGGCTCCGGGATCGGCGCCCACACGAACATCGTGCCGCGCGGTTTGGGGAACTTCCATCCGGCTCGATCGAGCCCGTCGACCAACGTGTCGCGACGGCGGCGGTAGACCTCGTTCACTTCGCCGACGAATTCATCCCCTTCGTTGAGAGCAATGATCGAGGCAATCTGGATGGGCTGAAATGTCCCGTAGTCCAGGTAGGACTTCAGTTTGCCCAGCGCGGCCACCATCTCGGGGTTGCCGACGACGAAACCAACCCGCCACCCCGCCATCGAATGGCCCTTGGTGAGGGTGTACAGCTCGACCCCGACCTCTTTGGCGCCCGGAACCTCGAGCAGGCTGGGTGGCTTGTATCCGTCAAACCCTATGTCGGCGTAGGCGAAATCGTGGATCAGCATGATCTCGTGCTCACGGGCGAAGTCGACCAGCCGCTCGAAGAAGGACAGATCGACGCAAGCGGTGGTCGGATTGTGGGGAAATGAGGTGAGAATCACCCGGGGCACGCGGCCAGGTCTCTTGGAAACTCGTTTGCATGCCGGGCGAAGAAATCGTCGTCGAGCGACAGCGGGACCCGGTTCACTTCGGCGCCCGCCAGTACCGGCGCGTAAATGTGGATCGGGTAGCTGGGCTCGGGGACCAAAGCAACGTCACCGGGTTGCACCAGGGCCCACATGAGATGGGACAATCCTTCTTTGGCCCCGATGGTCGTGATTACCTCGGTGTCAGGATCGAGTTCGACACCGAATCGCCGCTGATAGCGATCGGCCACGGCTTTCCGCAGATTGGGAATGCCCCGTGACGATGAGTAGCGGTGGTTGCGAGGGTTGCGGGCCGCCTCGACGAGTTTCTCCACTACCTCGGGCCGGGTAGGGATATCGGGGTTGCCAAAACCCAAATCGATGATGTCTTCTCCGGCCCGACGAGCCTGCAATTTCAGTTCGTTGACCTGGGCGAAGACGTACGGCGGTAGATTCTCGATTCGACGAAATTGCACGTTGACCTCCCGAGCCCGCCAAGCGTACCAACCGAACCGCTTTGGCCAAGGCATATGGAATAGTGTGATGAAGCGGAGGCGGAAGGAAACACAATGAACATCAACCCCGACGTGGAAGCCTGGTTCGCCGAGAAGGAACCGGTGCAGGCGGAGGCCATGCTCCTAGTCCGCGAGATCATCCTGGGCTGCGACCCTCGGATCGAAGAAACAATCAAATGGTCGACACCAACCTTCATGTACAAAGGGAACATCGCTAGCTTCAACCCGGCCAAGAAGCTGGTCAGCCTGCTATTCCACAAGGGCGCCGCGATCCCCGGAGACCATCCCCGACTCGCCGGAGAGGGCGACACTGCCCGAGTCATGCGCTTCGCAGATGTAGCCGAAGTCGCGGAGGCCCGCCCCGAGCTCGAAGCGGTCATCCGTGCCTGGTGTGAGATGAGGGATAGGTCTTAGTTTCTCGTTTCTCGTTTCTTGTTGTTGCTAGGTGCTGCCGAAGGCGGCGCCGCGGAGAGGGTGGAGACTGATGACTGACGACTGATAACTGATTACTTCCCTTTCCACCTTCCCGCCGGCGGGAGGGGGAGAATCACTTCAGCAAGGGTCGGACTTCTTCGACGAACAGGTCCCAGGGGTCCCATCCCGGGGACGGAAGAAGAGAAAGCACCAATTCGTCGGCTCCCGCGGCCGCGTATTGCAGAAGGTGTTCCGCGACCATTTCGGGTGTTCCCGCCACCAGCCGATCGGCGTTGTCGCGTTGCGCCAAACGGTCGGCCAGGTTCTGGACATCGGGAGCCAGCAGCACTTGTCCTCCCCAGCTCACCTCAAAAGGTCGCCCCGCCAACTCTCTGATCTCGGCACTCTCAACCGCCAGTCTTTCGGCGTTTCCTCCCCAGGCGTTCCAACCGTCGGCGACCTCGGCGGCCATGGCCCGGACCGCCGACGAGCGTCCCCCGACCCAGGTCTTGGGGCACGAGAAACCTGGAAGCTGCAGCTCCGGGGCGTGCAGAGCTGCAATGGTCTTGCGGACGGTATCGATGCGCTCGGTAGCGCTCCCAAAGGGAAGACCGTAGGCCTCAAACTCCGGTTTGGACATTGAGTCCCCCGCTCCTAACCCCAGGGTCAAGCGTCCGGAGCTAATCGCTTGCGCGGACCAGGCCGCTTTGGCGGTGGTCCAGGCCGGGCGAATGGGCGCTCGAACAACAAGGGTGCCGATCGTGATCTTGCTGGTGACCGCGGCCACTGCGCCGAGCGACACAAAGCCTTCGAATATGGGGCGGTCGGGGCTCCCCAGGGGAAACAGATGGTCAAAGACATACACGCCGTCGAAGCCCAGGTCTTCAGCTCGTCGGGCGGCCTCCAACATCGGGCTTGCTTCGTGGCGGAACTGCGGAAGCGTGACCGAAATCCTGATCTTCATCGCCCGAGCACCCGATCGAGCGTCCACCGCACCCTGATCGGCACAAAGCGGGCGGCCACGTCGATCAAGCTGTTGACAAACTCGAGGACGTCGGCGGTACCGTCCCAGTGCTCAACGACCACCTCTTCACCGGCGGTACGAATCAGATGATGAAGCGCGAATATGGCGACAAACACGTCGTCCGACTTCCCCAATACGGGAATCAGGTCCGGCACCAGATCAATTGGAGATGCCACGTAGGCGAGCGCGGCGCCCGCCATCGCTTTGCTCCGGGCCGGCACCCGCGGGTCCCGCATCAACCGCCCAAGCAATTTGATCAAGTTGGGGAGGGCCAATGCTGCCTCTTTGACCCGGCTGCGGGTATCGGGCCACCGGCGACCCCCCGGGCCGATGACTTCATCTGGACGAATCGGCTCAACCATCAGCCACCTCCATGGCGGCCAACCCGGCCCCAACGATTCCGGCGTCCTCGCCGAGGCTGGCAGCAACGACCGGAGTCGGCTGCCGAAAAGCCGAACCCTCCAGCGCGGCCATCATCGAATCCCGGGTGGGCTGAAGCAGGATATCGCCTGCCCGGGCCGCTCCCCCGCCAACCACGATCACCTCCGGATCGAGAATCGCAACCAGACTGGCCAGACCGATGCCGAGCCAGGTACCCATCTCCGCGACAGATTGCCGAGCAGACGGATCGCCCTGGAGGGCCGCCTCGGTCAAGTGGATCCCATTGGCGACCTCATCTCCCGCCAAACGGGCGGTGAGCCCGGTCGGGTCGGCAGCTGCCATGTCCCGGGCGATCTGATTGAGGCGCCGCCCCGAAGCAAACGTCTCCCAACACCCTCGCTGTCCGCAGGTACAGCGGGGGCCACCGACATCGACCACCATGTGCCCCACCTCTCCCGCAAAGGACCGCCCTCGGTAAATCTTGCCGCCGGTCACGATACCGCCGCCGATGCCCGTACCGAGGGTGACAAGCAATACATCCTGGTAGCCGCGGGCCGCCCCCACCCGGGATTCGGCCAGGGCGGCCAGGTTGGCGTCGTTGTCGACAACGGTGGGCAGCCCGAACCGCCCCTGGAGCAGTTCCTTGAAGGGGATGTCGCTTCCGACCACATTCGGTCCCCAAGCCAGCCGTCCCTCCGGCCATCTCAGCAATCCCGCCGCACCGAGGCCGATCGCGATCACATCCGGACGGATCAGTTGGGCAGCGAGGTCGAGGGGCTCCTCTTCCATTCCGGCCTGATCGAGGGGCCGGGCGACGGTGGCCTTCTCCAGGACCGAACCGGACTCGTCAACGAGTCCGGCCGACATCTTGGTCCCGCCGAGATCGATACCAATGGTTATCACAGCCGCTCAGGGTAGCTAGAGCCGGCTACGAGCTAGGGGCCGTAGTGGTGCTGGTCGGAAGCGATTCGAAGTCGAGGCGCCGGGTGATGGTCCCTGTGCACATCCCCAGGCTCACCTCCTTCTCCCACAGTGCTTCGTGCTCGATGGGCGCGAAGAAGACGTACTCGCTGTGCGACTCCGCCGGCCATTCCCAAGCCCCGGGCGATGGGATTCCGGGAGAACAGACAATCTCCCCGACAAATGTCTGGTACCAAATGCCATTGACGAACAGCTGCATTTCGAGTTCACCCGAATCGTTGTAGTCGACCGTCCCGGCGATCTCCTCGATCGAGTGCCCGCCCGCCGCAGAACCGGAGCAGACGCTCCCTGCTTGGACGGCGGCCTCCCTCGTGACTATGGCCGAACGCAGCTCGTGGCCCGTCAGTCGAGGGGAATCCGTTTCGGGCCCTCGGAGTCTTCGTCCGACGATTCGTGCCGAGTGGCCGTTGACAACTCCTCGAAAAACCCCTCGACCCCGCGCAGGACCTCGACACCGGCTTTCAGCATGTGGATGGCCGCCCGCCGCCCGCCCCGGATCAAGCCTTCGCCCAACGAAATCTTATCCGGCATGTCACTTACCCTGGTTCCCGCTGAATCGCACCCGGAGCACGCCACCATCCAGCTTGGCACCGACCACCTCACGTCGGTGCAGCGAGTCCGGCAACACAAACGACCGGCGGTAAGCCCCCACGGTTATGTACACCTCGTGTCCGTCCCGTACAACGTCGACCTCTTCCTTGCCGACAAACGGCATATCGATCTCTAGCGCGACCTCATTTGGCTCTTCGACAACGCGAAACGGCCGACGACCTTCGAACCCGACGGCCGGGTCCGTGTCGCCGTAGAGTTCCGCGCCGAGGATTCGGAGCTTTTCCGATGCCGGTCATCTCCTCGTCAAACAATCGCAGCCGCATACCGGCACTCAGCGAATGACTGCCGATGTCCTCCAGGTGGAGGCGCTGGATCTCCTGCCAGCGAATGAAATAGGGATCCGTCAGGTGATCGGGCAGGACCCGGTTGACCACGACGCTGTCGATGGCATACCCGAACAACGACAGGTAGGTATAGGTCCGCCGGGCCTCGCTCACTACCATCTTTCTCGGGTTCACCACGAGCCGAGCCGTCGTGATCGACGGGTCGAGCAGTAACCGGCGGGCCCGCTCGATGGCCAAGAAGACATTTTCGGCTGCGTCCATCACCTCATCGCCGGGAATCGGCAGGTTGGTCATGCGGCTCAGCACAGGTCGGGCAGCCTTCATCACTCGCTTCTGGGTGAGAAACACCCGATCGAAATACCACGAGAGCACTTCGGGAAGCTGAGCAGCCGCAGAGTTTCAGCAGTTGGAGCACAATCGACGATCAGCGTGTCGTAGCGACCCGAGGCGGCGTGGCGCTGCACTTCAACGAGCGCGAAAAGCTCGTCCATACCGGGGAACACCAGAAACTCCTCGGCTTCCAGTCCCCTGACTCCGCCCCAATCGAGGATGGCCATCAACTGGTCGCGAATCTCGCCCCAATAGGCCTCGAGCCTGCTCTGAGTGTCGATCTGCTGTCCATCGAGCATACCCATGAGGTCGCGCGGCTCGTCACCGAGCGCCACGTCGAAGGCATCGGCGAGACTATGGGCCGGATCGGTCGAAAGCACGAGGGTCCGGTGTCCAGCTTCCGCAGCCCGCAAGGCGGTCGCGGCAGCCACGGTGGTTTTACCGACGCCCCCCTTGCCGGTGACCAGAACTATGCGCATCAGTCGGCTGAGAGTTCGTCAACCCGCTTCTTCAGCCCTCGCAAGGCGGTGCCGATGAGTTGCTTCTCGGCCTGACGCCGCAAGAAACCCGGAACCTTGAACTCGGGCTCGACCATTAACGAGTAGACCACCGTCGGTCTCTCCGCCTTCGAGTTCGGTGAGTTCGTAGGAACCGACCATCTGCCGGATGTCATCGCCGGGCACGGCCGTCCAGGACATGCGCAAAGGTGGCTCATGCACGTAGTCGAGTTCGTACGCGATCTCCTTGATCATGGCGTCGACCAAGAATCTAGCGCGGTCGGGTCGATTGTCCTCGTCCCGTTCGAGGATCTCGACTTCTCGCATCGCTGTTATCCACTCAGGATACGACTCGAGATCGGCGAGGACCTCGAAGATGAACTCGGGTGAAGCAGGGATTTCGATGCTCTGAACAGTTCCCTCCGCCATGGTCCTTCGCTCTCCTTCATTGCAGTTCTGCTCAGAGTAGCGACCCGATGGGGACAGATATCAGGAAGAACCGTGCCTGACGGCTCGGCGAGTGGCACGGAAGTAACCCACGTTGACGCAGCGTGTGGGTCCCAACCGCCAGCGGCTCGCCTGCGGTTGATGAATGTCGCCGAAGTAGTGAAACGACGGTTGGTGCAACTGCAGGTATTCGCGGATCGCCTCGGAACTCCCCTCGACCCGACCAGTTATCACGTCGGTCTGGAGGGCACCGACTGCCGGCGGCAGATGCGAACAAAGGATGTCAACCGGACCAAGTTGTTGCAGCTTGACGGCCATGTCTTCTTCCGACACTTCACCGGACACGCCCAGCGGAGTGGGCGCGCCTCCCCCGACAAACCCAACCCGAGACCCCTCGATCTCGACTACTTCACCGTCTACGAAGGTCGACCCTTCCGGAAGACATTCCTCGAGGGCTTCCGGCCAATCCACGTTGCCGTAGGTGACATATGAAGTGCCTCCTTCCAACGCTCGACGGGTCTCTTCATACTGACGCCGGACCTGTTCCCCGATCTGCCGACGGATATCAGCCTCGCGGCCGGCCATATGCTCTCGCCAATGAGCTCGAGACGCTTGGTAATCTCCGGCTGCTCGGAAGCGAGCCACCTGAACGACGAACTCCCTGCCAAGTACGTCGGCGGCGATCCCGTCCATGGTCCGGTAGTCGACGTAGTTGATGAGATCACCCAGGATCAGCAGGGGTTCGCCGGTCCCGGCCAAGCGGCCCAGCGCGTCAAATTCGCCGTGCACGTCGGCCACGAGAAGCATCAGTCCGGGTCCTCGCCGCCGGAAGTGACAACCGTTCTCGCGTACCAGGCGGCCAGACCGGCTGCCACCAAGGCCGCCCCGGTCGCCACCCACAGGCTCCAACCGGCGTAGGAAGCCGAAAGACCGCCCATGCCGAAAGCCACCGCGCCTGCCAAAATCTGGGGCACCCGGGGGTATGGCCGACGGTCGGCCCGCTGGTCACCGGTCCTTGTGAACATCAAGTAGCCAATCAAGGACAGCATGCCGAGGACCAGCGACACGGCGAATACCCAGCGCATCAGGCTCGGCCCTGCAGGAACGCCGCGAGGATCACCACGACCATCACCAATCCAACCAGGGCGGTGACTACCCGGGGTCTCGAGGAGCACCGCGTCCGTCTCACCGCCGGCGATCCGGAATGCGTCAAGGGCGGCGGCCACCCAGACGGCAACAGCCAACAAAATGAGCGGCCAGCCGTATCTCCCCGCGGCGGTAGCGGCCAGAGCAATACCGAACCCCAGGGCCATGAGGGTCACGCCACCGATCGCCGAACCAAGCAACCCCTGTCCGGCCAGGGCGTGACCAAGTCCGGGAAACATGACAGACCGAAGCAAGGCGCGCTGAGGGTCCACTTCGATCTTCTCTTCATCGGCAGCACCAAACGCGGTATAGATCGAGGTACCACAAGCAGAGCAATGCGGATCTGCGAGCGAATTGGAGGTGTCGCAGACCGTACAGACCCAGGTACCGGCCTTGGTTTCAACTGGGGTCGCGCCTTCGGCCTCGACCGATGCCTCGTCGACCACGCCGACCGTTTGTTCCTCAGCCGGGACAACCGGATCGTGGGTTGCGGGAGAACTCTCGCCGCTGTCTTCGTCACTACGGAGAGACGCAAAGCACTGCCCGCACCACTCGATCTCGGCCGGGTTGCGGGCGCCACATTGACTACAAACCACGGTGTCCGCCATTGCCGACAGGGTAATCGACCACCCCGCCGGGCTTGGTCATGCTTGGAACCATTCCTCGTTTCTCGTTTCTCGTTTCTCGTTCCTCGTTCGCCACCCGGGCTCCTCCCGCCGACGGGCGAGGCAGGGGAGGGTCAGGCGTTAGCCAGACGGTCTCGGGGCGAGGTTTGACCCCCATCCCCCTCGCTTCGCTCGGGTACTTCCCCCTTTCAGGGAGAAGTCAGCGAACCGTTTCGAGCGCCAGGTTGATCTCAACGAGCACCTTCGGGTCGGTTTCCCGAGTGGCCGCCGATTGCAGCGCCCGCGCCGCAGGTCCTTCCCCGATTCGGCCGAGGGCCCAGGCGGCGTGCAACCGGAGCATCGCCCGGCTGCTTTCGAGATACCGGGCAACGATCGGGAGCGCTTCCGGCCCGCCACAGTGACCGAGCGCCACCAGAGCGTTGCGTCGTAGGAAGTCGTAGTCGTTACGGGGGACGTAGAAATGCCCGAAGGCAGAACGCAGTTCGTCATCCGTGTGGGTCAACACCTCGAACAGATCTACCCGCCCGGCGCCTTCGGCGGCCAGCCCCGACCATCGCTCACCGGGCGGGCAAGCGTCAAGGCACGCATCACATCCATACAGTCGGTCCCCCCAGGCCGCCCGAATGGGTAGCGGGATGTCCCCGGGCATTTGCGCCCAATATGAGATGCACAGAGTGGAATCGAGTGTTCCTTCACGGTCGAGAGCGCCGGTCGGGCACGCCGGGATACAGGCAACGCAGGTGCCGCAGTCCCTCACCATCGGCAACGTGATCGGGAGATCGGCGTCGGTCGCCACCGATCCGATCAGCGTCCAGGGCCCGTACTTGGGCACTAGCGCCATCGTGCTCTTGCCCCACCAGGCGATCCCGGCCCGCACGGCCACCGCCCGGTCGACCAGGCGATTGTCATCCACCAGGATTTCAGCGCGATAGCCGGCTGAATGCAGAATCTCTGCCACTACCTCAAGTTCCCGGCGCAGCGGTTGGTAGTGATCGGAGGTTGCAAAGCGGGCCACCCGGCCCCGATTGGCGGTAGCCGGTCCTGGATTCCCGCTTGCCGGAAGATAGGTAGTTGCACCCACGATCAGCTTGTTCGCCCAGGGAAACGACCGGCGGATATCGGTGGCAACCCCCAAATCGGCGTAGGTGAACCGCAATCGACCCGACTGTCCCCCGGTTCGGCGGCGGTCCATCTCGGTTGCGACCTCGACGAACGGATCCACGTCACAGACGCCGAATCCAATCAACCCGCCGGCGGCGATCGCTTCTCGAATCCGGGAGAGGATGTCGTTCACCCGGGCAGGTTATCGGAGGTTGCGAATCCGGGTTGGTCCTATGATGCCGGCATGCCCGACGAACTCAATCAAACCAGCCGCAGGATCACTGAACCCGCTTCCCAGGGTGCCTCGCAAGCGATGTTGTACGCCACCGGGTTGACGGAAGGCGACATGGCCAAGGCCCAGGTGGGGATTGCCAGCATGTGGTACGAGGGCAACTCCTGCAACATGCACCTCGACCAACTTGCTACCCGAGTCAAAGAAGGCGTCGTTTCAGCCGGTCTGGTCGGGATGAGGTTCAACACCATCGGCGTCTCCGATGGCATCGCCATGGGGACCGAGGGGATGAGCTATTCGCTTCAATCGCGGGACCTCATCGCCGACTCCATCGAGACCGTCATGAACGCCCAGTGGTACGACGCCAACATCTCGATCCCTGGTTGCGACAAGAACATGCCGGGTTCGCTGATAGCCATGGGCGCGTCGACCGGCCGGCGCTGATGATCTATGGAGGAACCATCCGGGCGGGGGTAGGTCGATCAGGCGAGCCTCTGGACATCGTGTCGGCCTTCCAGTCGTATGGAGAGTTCATTGCCGGCCGGATCACCGATGACGAGCGGGCCGATTTGGTCAGGCACGCCTGCCCAGGGGCGGGTGCCTGCGGGGGCATGTACACAGCCAACACCATGGCCTCCGCCATCGAGGCACTCGGTATGAGCTTGCCCTACAGCGCTTCGATCCCCGCTACCGACCCCGACAAGTTCGACGAGTGCTATCGGGCAGGGGCGGCGATCCGCTTGCTACTCGAGGAAGACATCAGGCCGAGTCAGATCATGACCCGGGAAGCCTTCGAGAACGCCATGACTCTGACGATGGTGCTGGGAGGCTCGACCAACGCAGTCCTGCACCTCCTGGCCATGGCCCGGTCGGTGGATGTGGATTTGACCATCGACGACTTTCAGCAGATCAGCGATCGGGTTCCGTTCCTAGCCGACCTCAAACCCAGCGGACGCTACGTCATGGAAGATCTCCACGCGATCGGGGGGACGCCGGCAGTCCTCAAGTTGCTCCTCGAACACGGCGCCCTGCATGGTGATTGCCTCACGGTTACCGGCCGGACCATGTCCGAGAACCTCGAAGGATTGCCCGGCCTCGCTGAGAGTCAGGATGTCATTCGGCCCTGGAGCGATCCCATCAAGGAAACCGGTCACATTCAGATTCTGCGCGGGAGCCTGGCCCCGGGTGGCGCCGTCGCCAAAATCACCGGCAAGGAAGGTCTGCGCTTTGCGGGTCGGGCCCGGCCGTTTGATCGAGAAGAGGCGATGTTGGCTGCCCTCGAGAGAGGCGAAATCAATCCCGGAGATGTGGTCATTATTCGCTACGAGGGTCCGAAAGGCGGACCGGGCATGCCGGAGATGTTGACCCCGACCTCGGCCCTCGTCGGCGCCGGTTTGGGTGGCGAGGTCGCACTGATCACCGACGGCCGCTTCTCGGGAGGCTCCCACGGATTCCTGATCGGCCATGTCACTCCAGAAGCCCAGGAAGGTGGACCGATCGCCCTGGTCGAAGACGGGGACACCGTCATCATCGATTCGGTCAGCCGGTCGATAGAACTGCAGGTTGCCGAAGAGGTACTGGCGGATCGGCAAGGAGCCTGGTCCGCACCGCCGCTCCAGGCAACCCGCGGGACGTTGTACAAGTACATCCGCAGTGTCGGGTCGGCGTCCGAAGGTTGCGTCACCGACGAATGAAGCGGGGATCGCTGCCCCCGAGGCACCGGCATGGCTTCCCCGCACACACCGGCGCCTCTCCGCCAACCCTGTCAGCCGGTCGCTTCGAGATCATCGTCGTGTCTCACCAGACGAAGACGAGGCACAAGACCGGCGTCCGCCATGGCGCTGAGCGCTACGGCCTCGGCGCTATCGATGTCGACGGGACCGTCCGAATCGTTCAGGAGAACCGAAACCACACAGTCATTGCACGTGACGGTGTACTGCATCGCGCATTCATCGCAGTCGATCCGCATTTGTTTCCTCCCGGTCCTGTGTGCTGACCCCAAGGTATCGGGCAGGTGTGACAAAAAAACCTCGGGCCGAGTCGAGTCGCCGTCGTGAGCATTACGATTCGGACTTCGCACACCAGGGGAAACACGAATAATGCGCAAGGACCACTATCGATTGAGCGTCCCAGCCACCTTGCTGGTCGTCGCTCTTCTATTGGGGACCGGATGCACAGATTCCGCCACCGAGCCCCATACCACCACTCCCGGATCCGCCCAACGGGTTGACCTTCCCTACAACCCCGACCCACCCAAAGCCGCCCTTTTGGTGGCGACCATGATGGGCGACCCGGAGCTGGATGGTGGGTGCGTATGGCTTCGCCAGGGCAACATCGATCTCAGTGTGCTCTGGCCGGAAGGGTTTACTGCCGAATTCAATCCGGTTCGTGTATACGACGGAGACAACAACCTGGTGGCCCAGGAAGGCGAAGAGGTGTCATTGAGCGGTACCTTTGCGGCCGACGCCACCGCCTATCAGCCGCACCGTTGTGTGGTCGGTTCGGAGCTCTGGTTGGCAGGCCAAGTCGAGCCAAAGCCTTAGCGACGCTCCAACCACGCGACCAATGCCTGACTCCACAAACCGAGCGCGCCAGATTCCTCCGCTCCCTCTCGAACCCGCCGGTCGGTGCTAACCACTGCCAGGCGAGCTGGTGGGTTGGAAGCGATACTGAGAATCTCCTCGTCGGCACTATGGCCGGCTTCGGTGAATCGGATTTCGATCCCCCCCGGCCCCGTCCTGGTACTCACTCCCCCTGATTGCCCGGAGTCGTACACGACGATGATTTGGGTCGGGGCTGCTGCGGCACGGCGGAGGCGAGCCAAACCCTCGTTGAGACGATCGCGGGTGGCCGTCTCTGTGAAGCCCTCCTCATCGAGCAAGAAGGTGACGTTGTACCCATCGACCACCAGGCTGAAAGGCTCCTCAAACGACGCCAGCCAGCCGACTGCGTCCTTCTGATCGGGGCTGGTTCCGACCGGAAGCGCAAAGAGCGGGGCAGCCTCGGGGGGTTCGGTCGGAGCGGGCAAGACCGCCTCAGGCCGGACCGCGTCGATGATCTCGTCGAGTATCCGGGCGATGTCCACCGGATCGCGAGCTGCCCAAGCCTGCGGTCCGGTGCCGGCAACCGTCTCTCGTCCGGCCCGCCTGGCGCGCAACAGCTCGTCACGCAGTGTTGCGATCCGGTCGCCGGCCTCCTCGAGGTCCCGCTCGAGGCGTAGGTACCGCTCCGTCAAGTCTTTGTGGTCGATCCGCAATTGGTCAACAGCTTCCCGCTCCTCGACCCGCGCCGTGTCGATCGCGTTGCGTGCGGCCTGGGCTTTCCGTTCCGATTCAACAGTGACGGCCTGAGCACGTTCCTGGGCAACCTTGGCCTTTTCGCGAGCCGCTTCTAGTTGCTGCTCGAGATCCGCAATCGTCCGTTGCAGTTTGGCCGCCAGTGCCTGTTGGGCGCCGGAGGCTCGATGTTCGGCAGCTTGCCGGGCCCGGTCCTCCCAACCGTCGGGGCGAAGCAGAAAAAGGGCGGAGACCGCTCGAGCGGGGTCGGGGCTGTCCGGATCGAGGTCGGATCCCGCTTCCGCCGCCTTTCCTCGAAGCCACTCATCCTCGTCGAGTCTCTCAGCCAGTTTGCGGGCCAGCGGTGGCGGCAACCGGCGGCCGCTCTGCCCGGCGATGCGGCGCAGAACCGCCGGGACCTCGTCGGGATCAAGATCGCGGAAGGCTTTGCGAGCGGCTTTCATCGCCGGTTGCAGAAGCTCGAGTGGTATCCAGTCGCTCACCCTCCCATGGTGGCACACGAGAAGGTTTCAGGTTTCAGGTTTCAGGTTTCAGGTTTCAGAGAACTGGTCACTGGTGACTGGTGACTGGTGACTCGTGACTGGAAACTGGAAACTGGTGACTCGTGACTGGTGACTGGTGACTCGTCGCTCGTGACTCGTGACTGGAAACTGGAAACTGGAAACTGGAAACTCTCTCAGGGCCTGCGGTTCCAGCGGACCCAGAGTTCGAACGTGCTGATGGCTACCAGCGCCGCGGACAGAATGCCCAGCAACACCTGGCCACGGGTCGGCAAGTCCAGATCGCCCCAGATGAGCCAGACGACGAGGGCGCTGGCGGCCATGAGATTGATAGCTACTGCCCCACCGAGACCGAGACCAATGATGCCGCCCGGCAACCGGCCCGCTTCGAGCACTAGGGCGATGCCGATGCCGAACAACACTGCGCCCAACACCGTCGGATAGAACCGATCCTCGGTCGGAGGCACCCCCAAAGTCTCGACCAGGCTTTCGGGAAAAGCCACCAGAAGCACACCAAGGATGAGATTGATGACGCCGTCCACTCTCAGCAGCGTGGTGCGCGGCCTGTTTCCCCGATCAAAATCCATACCCCAAACCTACGCCATTGGTGTGGTTTCTCAGTTCAGGCAACGGCGAACCGCCTCCGACTTACGGTTCGAGACGAGCCAATTCAGCCTCCAGCTGCTGGATACGGCGATCGATCTTGACCCGATTCCAAGCCTCGTCGATGGTTCGGTTGACCTCGTTGACATGCTGCACATCAATTCCGCCGCCGCCGGGTCCGCCCCCGCCGCCGATGCTGCCGATGCTCAGATGGCGGTCGAACACGTCATCTCGCATCCGGCGTTGGTCCCGAAGCTCTTTTCGGATCTGCTCCACCGGTCGACTGCTGTCGTATAGTTCCGCCGCGAGGGGCTCGGAGTTCGGTCTGCCGCTGTCGCAATGTGACGCGCTTGGCAAGAACATCCCCGGGAAGCTCATCGAGCAGCTTCCCAATTTCAGCCAACTCAACCCTCACCTCGTCCAAGCTGGGGTCAGCCATTTTGTTGCCTCCTGGCCGGTCAAGGCTTACTCGAAGCCTACGCCCGAGGCTTCGACGGCGCCGATGGCTCAGACCGACTCGAGGAGAACCGAGAGGCCCTGTCCGACTCCGATGCACATCGTGGCCAGAGCCCGGCGTCCACCTCTCCGTCGGAGTTCGAGCGACGCCGTCCCTGTGATTCTCGCTCCGCTCATGCCGGTGGGATGACCGAGAGCGATTGCCCCACCGTTGGGGTTCACGTGCTCGGCGTCATCGGGAAGCCCGAGAGCCCGAAGGCATGCCAGGGACTGGGAGGCGAACGCTTCGTTGAGTTCGACGACGTCGAAGTCGCCCATCGTCAGACCGGTCCGGTCCAGCAACTTCTGGGTGGCGGGAATGGGTCCGATGCCCATGATGCGGGGCGGAACTCCGGCAACGGCGGAAGCCACAACCTTGGCGATCGGATCAAACCCATTGGCCTCAACGGCGCGCTCTGAGGCAATGATCAAAGCGCCGGCGGCATCGTTGATACCCGAGGCGTTGCCGGCGGTTACTGAACCCTCCGGGCGGAAAGCAGGTCGCAATTTGGCGAGAGCTTCGAGCGTGGTGCCCGGGCGGGGGTGTTCGTCGATGTCGACCATGTCCGGATCCCCCTTCCGTCTGGGGACCGCCACCGTCATGATCTCTTCCGCCAGGCGGCCCTCGGTCGTGGCAGCCGCCGTCCGCTGCTGGGACCGGTAGGCGAAAGCGTCCTGATCCTCGCGGCTCACCCCGTATTCGTCCGCCACGTTCTCGGCGGTTACCCCGAGCGCCTCGGTGTGACCCAAGTCCTCCAGGATGGGGTTCACCAGCCGCCACCCCAGCGTCGTCGAGACCATGTTGGCCTGGGTCGGGTAGGCCGACTCAGCCTTGGGCACCACAAACGGGGCGCGGGACATCGACTCGACCCCGCCGGCAATGATCAGATCAGCATCACCCATCGAGATCGCCCGGGCGGCCTCGATAACTGCCTGCATTCCGGATCCACACAGGCGGTTGATCGTCGATCCGGGAACAACCTCCGGGAAACCGGCGATGAGCGAGGCCATACGGGCGACGTTGCGGTTGTCCTCGCCGGCTTGATTGGTTGACCCCAAGAGCACGTCGTCGACGGAGGCCCAGTCCAGATTGGGGTGACGAACCATGAATTCTCGGAGGGGAAGCGCGCCCAGATCGTCTGTGCGCACGGAGGCCAGGCGCCCGGCGTACCTGCCAATAGGTGTCCTTATGTAGTCGACGATGTACGCGGGTCGCATCATCACTCCTCCTGGTGGGCGCGGCCGAGGATACTGCCGGTCATCCGAGGCCATCCTCATCGAAGAAGGTGGCGGTGGCCGCCCACATGCCTTCGGTACGGTCGATCCGCTCCGTCGCTCCGTCGTGCAGGTGCCCGGCAACCTCGGCGACGAGCAGCTCAGCCATGGCAACTGCCGACAGCGAGCTATCGAAAGGTCCGATCGCTGGTCTGTAGAGCTCACACCAGATGTCGGCCAATCTGGTGAGGGGAGAAAGCGGCCCGTCGGTAATAGCGATTACCTCAACTCCGGCCTCGGCCAAGATGCGAGTGGCGTTGACCACGGTCCGCCGATACCGGAAGAAGTCAAGAACGATCGCAACATCGCCGGCACCAACATCGGCTAGATCCTTGGCAATCGTGCGATCCTCGATCAGGCGAACTCTCGGTCGAATGATGCTAAGTCCACTGAGCAGGGCGTGGGCCCCCGCCCGAGATGTCTCCCCGGAGATAACCCATACGGACTCGGCCTTGGCGATCTTCGCGGCCAGGTCTGCCAAACGGCCACCACCCACAGCCTCGAACACCGAACTGATCGATTGCTCCATCTGGGCTCGGGTGGACGTGGTTTCCTCGCTCTCCAAGCGGATGCGCTCACTGGGACGAAACAGCTCGACCGAAAGCCCCTTGCGCACATGATCTTGAAGTTCGGCAAACCCAGCGAAACCAAGTTTCGCTGCAAACCGGACGATCGAGGGGCGACTGGTTCCAACGGCCGTGGCCAGGTCCGAGACGGTTCCAAAAGCGAGCAACGTCACGTCCCCGAGCACCGCCTGGGCGATGCGTCGCTCGGTGGGCGTCAAACGATCCCCGGTCGAGGCAATGATCTGCGAAAGCGGAGTCTGTGCCATATCTGATCAAAACGTTACAGTCATTGACGATCCTGTTCAAGAATGTACAATTCGGAGGGACCCGAGTAAGACAAGGAAACAGCTTTGACTAGAGCAGCGAAATACGTTCCAGGGCCCGAAGAGCAAGCCTTTTTGGATACGATCGAAAACCCCCGCTACGACCGGCAGATAATCAATGGACTCGGCATGTTTTTCGAGGGTCGCGAACCCGAAGATATGAAAGGGTTCTACAGCAAGGACGAACTCGATGTCCTCGCTGCGCTCAAGGGCACCGAGCGTGACGTCGAGATCCCGCATGCCCGTCAAGGTGACCCGCCACTACTTCGAGCTGGCCAAGAACAGCACGGCCCTGCAGCGCCTCGTCAAGGCGAGCCCCGACGAGACCGATCGATCTCGCCGGGGCCGAGGACCCGGGCAACCAGATGGACTACAGCCCGGTCGAGGGCCTGCTGCACAAGTACGAGATGGGCCTCATGTACGTCGTCTCGACGTGCTCGGCGCACTGCCGCTTCTGCTACCGCGAGGAGCTGATCGCCCGCAAGGAGATCGAACGCGCCAGGACGGCACGGTCGCCAAGAAGGGCCTGGCCCAGATCCCCGACGTCACCGACTACATCCAGTCGCCACAACCGGGCCGTCGCCGAGAACGGCGGCCTCCATCCCGAGACCGGGCGCGAGAAGCTGCGCGAGATCCTGCTCTCCGGCGGCGACCCGATGGTGCTGCCCAACAGCAAGATCGCGGCCTGGCTCGGCGGCGCTGGCCGAGGCCGGCGTCGAGTCGATCCGCATCGGCACCAAGGAGATGGCGTTCTATCCCGCAGCGCTTCGACGACGCCTTCCTGGCGATGCTCGACCGCTTCCACGAGCCTACCCGGACGTCGGGTTCCGGCTGATGGTGCACTTCAACCACCCGGACGAGTTCCTGCCAAGGACGCGGACGGCGAGTACGTCGAGGACGCCAACGGATCGCTGCAGTGGCACCCGGCGACCCAGCGGGCGATGGACGGCGTCGTCTCGCGCGGCTGGATCAGCGTCGAGAACCAGGCGCCGATCATCAAGGGCATCAACGACGACCCGGACGCGCTGCGGGTCATGCAGCGCGCGCTCAAGCGGGTCGGCGCCGAGAACCACTACTTCTTCTGCGGCCGCGACATCGTCGCGCTACAAGGCGTTCAACGTGCCGATCGAGACGGCCTGGCAGATCCTCAACGAGTCGCAGAAGGGCCTCTCCGGGCGTCGAGAACCACGCCCGCCTCTCGATCACCCACTACAAGGGCAAGACCGAGGTCGCCGCGGTGACGAACGAGGCCGATCCCGGGCGTCCCGGGCACCGAGAACGGCGTCGTGATCTTCAAGATCCTGCGCAACGCCGGCGGGCGCCCCCGACCGCGGCAAGGTCTGCATCGTCGGCCGCAACCCCGAGGCGATCTGGTTCGACGACTACGAGGACCGGGTGATCTTCGACGAGGCCGGCCTGTTCGACTACCGCGAGCGGAGTACGCACGGAGCGAGGAACTCGCTCCGGCGACGTCTGATGCATAGTGGTCTGTCGTTGAAATGGTGCCGCGGTGTCGGCGAGCCATTCGGCGATTCTGGCAAGGACGCAGGACGAAGGCGCACCCCGTGCGGTGCGTCGAGGACGAGGACGCAGCCAGGGGCGTCGAGGGCCGCCGAGAACGCGCAGCCATTTCTACGACGGGCCGCTAGGACAGTGTTCCCAACATGATCGACAAACAGGTAGCGAGCCCGGCCGAAGCCGTCGCCGACATCTACGACGGCGCGACGGTGATGATCGGCGGGTTCGGCGAGGCGGGCAGCCCGATCGAGCTGATCCACGCCCTGATCGATCAGGGCGCCAAGGACCTCACCGTCGTCAACAACAACACGGGCAGCGGCGAGGTCGGGCTCGCGGCGCTGATCAAGGCCGAGCGGGTAGGCAAGATGATCTGCTCGTTTCCCGCGCACGGCGAACTCGACCGTCTTCCCCGAGCTCTACCGGCAGCGGACGGATCGAGCTCGAGCTCGTCCCGCAGGGCACGCTCGCCGAGCGCATCCGGGCCGGCGGCGCCGGCATCCCGGCCTTCTACACGCCGACCGTCGGTCGGCACGCCGCTCGAGGAGGGCAAGGAGACGCCGCGACTTCGACGACCGGGACTACGTGATGGAGCACGGGCTCAAGGCCGACTTCGCGCTGGTCAAGTGCAGCACGGCCGACCGCTACGGCAACCTGGTCTACAACAAGACCGCGCGCAACTTCGCCCGATCATGTGCACGGCCGGCAGCGACCACGATCGTGCAGGCGCGCAGATCGTCGTGGACCGCGGCGAGCATCGATCCCGAAGTCGTCGTCACGCCGGGCATCTTCGTCGACCGCGTCGTCGTGGTCCGAGCCCGCTGCACGAGTCCGACTCGTCGCCGAAGGGGGTGACCTACCCATGACCGAACGATCACTCGTCAGGGCTGGACCCGCGAGCAGATGGCCAAGCGCGTCGCCCTCGACATCCCCGACGGCTCCTACGTCAACCTCGGCATCGGCATCCCCGAACTGGTCGCCCAGTTCGTCCCCGAGGGGCGCGAGGTGATCTACCACACCGAGAACGGGCTGCTCGGGCATGGGGCCCGCCCCCGAACCGGGCAGCGAGGACCCCGAACTGATCAACGCCGGCAAGAAGCCGGTCACCGCGATGCCCGGCGCGGCCTACTTCCACCACGCCGACAGCTTCGCGATGATCCGCGGCGGCCACATCGACCTCTGCGTGCTCGGCGCGATGCAGGTCGCCGCAGAACGGCGACCTCGCCAACTGGTCGACCGGCGCGCCCGACGCCATCCCGGCCGTCGGCGGCGCGATGGACCTGGTCGCCGGCGTGAAGACGATCTACGTCATCACCCAGCACATGCACCAAGACCGGCGAGCCCAAGCTCGTCGAGCACTGCACCTACCCGCTCACCGGGCAAGGGGTGGTCGACCGGATCTACACCGATCTCGCGGTGATCGACGTCGACCCCGACGGCTTTCGTCGTCGTAGAACTGGCGCCGGGCGTCACTCTCGAGTACGTGCAGGAACGCACCGACGGCACTGCTCGCCGACTCGAATGCCAGCCACGGGCTGACTCCGGTGATCGCACAACCGATGAGCCGCACGGAACGACGCAGCGCACGCCTCTACGAACGCGCGCTGCAGGTCATGCCCGGCGGCGTGAGCCGGAACACCGTGCTTGCGCAAGCCCCACCCGCTCTACGCCGATCACGGCGAGGGCTGCCGGGTCACCGATGTCGAGGGCGTCGAGCGGATCGACTTCGCCAACAACATGGCCTCGCTGATCCACGGCCACGCCCATCCCGCCGATCGTCGAGGCCGTCACCGAGCAGCTCGCGCGCGGCACGGCGTTCACGATGGCGACCGAGCCGAGATCGAGTACGCGGAGCACCTCGTGCAGCCGGAGTGCGCGCATTCGACAAGATCCGCTTCGTGAACTCCGGCACCGAGGCGGTGATGAGCTGCCTGAAGGCCGCCCGCGCGTTCACCGGGCGGCCGAAGATCGCCAAGGTCGAGGGCGCCTATCACGGCGCTCTACGACTACGCCGAGGTCAGCCAGACCGCGAACCCGTCCAACTGGGGCGACCCGGACAGCCCGGTCCGTCCCGTCGCGCACGGCACGCCGCATCGGCCCTGACTGACGTGATCATCATCCCGTTCAACGACCCCGAGCGGGCGATCGCGATTCTCGACGAGCACGCGACGAGATCGCCTGCGTCCTGGTCGATCCCTGCCGCACCGCGTGGGCCTGATCCCGCGCGACCGCGGAGTTCGTGCGGCGCGCTGCGCGAGTGGACGCGACGAGAACGGCGCGCTGCTCGTCTTCGACGAGGTGATCACCTTCCGCCCGAGCCTACGGCGGCGCGCAGGAGCAGTACGACGTCCGGCCGGACCTGACCGCGATGGGCAAGATGATCGGCGGCGGATTCCCGGTCGGCGCCCTCGCCGGCCGGGACCGAGGTGATGGACGTGATGGACCCGTCGGTCCGCCGATTCTCTTCCCGCACTCGGGCACCTTCTCGGCGAACCCGATCACGATGACCGCCGGGCACGCGTGCGATGCGAGCTCTTCGACGAGGACGCGGTGGAGCGCCTGAACGTGCTGGCGCGACGCGTGGCTCGCGAACAGATCGCCGAAGCGATCCGGCGTCCGGACATCGCCGCATGCGTGACCGGCGGCGGCTCGATGTTCCGCGTCCACTTCAAGGCCGAACGCCCCGGTCGACTACCGCGAGAGCTTTCGCGGATGCCGTGGAGATGCAGTATCGGCAGGTTCTCCTCGACCACCTGTTCGACAACGGGATCATGATGATCAACACGGCGTCGGCGACGCTCTCGACCCCGATGACCGAGCCGAGATCGACGCCCTCGATCGAGGCGATGGAGTCCGGGTTCCGCAAACTCAAGGCGATGGCCTAGACGTCCCGGAAGTTATGGGGCCGGCAGCGGTGCCAGGTAGAGACTGTGCTCGATGTCGTAGGCGGCACCGTTGAATCCGACTGAGTAGGCCACCATGGCTTCGTCGGCGAGCACTTCGACTCGCAGCACCGTGTCGGGACCAAAACTGGTCGAGACCGCCGTCGAAACCTCAGTCGACTCCGGGATCCCACTGACCGGAGCGAGCAGACCATTGGCCGGCTCATACAGGAAAAGCCGAATGGGACGACGGGGCTCGGAAGTGCGTTCGCCATCAACGAACTGGAGCCAGGATTCCATCGGCTCGTCCTGGTCCCATCGCCCCCGAATCAGGTAGCGACCGTCGGAGAGCGCTGCGGCAATGTCGTTGTGGGGAGTAAACCCGGGGATTGCGTGGAGTCCGGGTACCGGCGGGGAGTCGACTTTGCTTTCATCCCGCGAGCCGGGCTCGCAATCGGGAACGATGAGACTCCCCCACCGGGCGACGAAACCGCCACGTTGGATCCGGTGGCGTCGATCTCAAAGGTGGCGTCTCCGCGAGATCGGCAATCATCCACGGCTGGCCGCGCCCGTCGACCCCGCGTAGCGTGGTCTCCGCCGATTGGCAGTCGGGCTCGCTGCAAACCTGAACGCTGTACAAGACGATCGCCCGATCAAGGACGGGCGCCACGCCAGGACCTCGTGGCCGGTGTCACCGCCCGTCAGTTGGAGGGGCTCCGTCAACAGCATCAGGTCGTCGACGACGGTCGCCCTGACGGGCCTTTCGGCCGTGCAGGCCCCCAGCATGAGAGCCAAGGCCAGAACAGCTATCCCGATCGAGGCGCGCATGTATCTCCTCCGTCTGACGTCATTTCGACGTACGACCACCTGTGCCCGGTTCCCCATTTCCCCGATCCCTATCTCAGATGGAGATCAGCGATCCGAAACACGGACACCAGCCCCACGCTCACCATACCGACGGCCACCGCCACCGCGATCCCGACAACGAAGGGCTTGAATCCCAGTCCTTTGAGTTGTGCGAAAGAGGTTCCGAGCCCGACTCCGGCCATGGCGGTCGCCAGGGTGTACTCGGCCCAGGTCCGGATCCCGTGAGTGAGGTCGCCCCACGCCCCATCAGCCCAGATGCCGAAGGCGTGACCGCCCGACTCGAGGCCTGCATCGCCGATCGAGCGCAGACCGGCCATGGCCAGGAACCCAAATATGAAGACAGGTATCAACTGGCGCCACCCGGTGCGCTCCCCCGCGCCTTTTCGGCCTCGTTGCGTACCCGACGGGCGTGCAGGTAGGTGATGCCCGGGATAGCCACCACCATCAGAGCGTTTCGCACCAGTTTGGCGACGACCGCGATGTCGGCCCCGCTCGGCGAGGTCGTGATGTTGAACGACTGGTCGTAGATGAGCCCGGCCCCGGCGACCTGGGCGGTCTCGTGGATCGCGGTACCCAAGAAGAGCCCGGTGTTGATGACATCACCACCGAAGATGACATTGCCCAGAAACGGGTAGATCAGCATGGCGGCAATCCCGAAGATGGTGATGTTCGCAACGGCGTAGGCCACCTCTTCGTCTTTGGCTCCAATACCGGGGCCAGTGGCGACGATGGCGGTCGCTCCGCAGATCCCGGGTTCCGACGGCAATCAGCGTTCCGAGCCGATCGGATAGGCCCAGCCGTCGGGTCGCGACGGTGGCGACGATGAGGCCGGTCAGCACAGCTCAGAGCACGATCGGAATTCCGAACCCGCCGATCTCGAGAACATCGATGATGCTCAGCCTGATCCCCAGCAGGATGATTCCCAAGCGGAGGAGTTTCTTGAGGCTGAACGCCACCCCGGGGGCGAACACGTCGGAGAGGCCCAGGGTGTTCCGAATGATCATCCCGACCACAATGGCAACGAGGATGAAGCTGACCAGGCCGTCGATCCCAAGGCGGTGTTGATCAGCTCTGCCAGGCCGAAGGACACGGCAACCAGCGCCGCGGCGAGTACCACCGCCGGGAATCAATGCTGGGACTCGATCGATAGTGGTGCCGAAGATGAGGTTCTCGAGGAATCCCGGCTTGGGCGGCGCCGCTGCATGGTTCATTCGGGCTCCCTCTGGGATTTCCGGCGGCGGTCATTCTGTCACACGATGGGACGTTCGCGACGGGTGGTGGATGTGATCCGCCCACGGCGTACCCTATGGCCCGATGCGATACACGACCTTGCTGTTCGATCTCGACAACACGCTGTTTGACGCGGCAACCTCTGAACCTGCTGCGTTCGACCATGCCCTCCGCACCGGCGGAGTTGCCGACCCCCAGCGCCATTTGCCGACCTACGTGGAAGTCAACCTGGCGTTGTGGGCCGCCGTCGAGCGTCAGGAGCTCACCCCGAACGACGTCCAGGCGCGACGTTTCGCCGACTTGGTGAAAGCGGAGGGCCTTTCGGCCGATCCTCAGGTGATTGCGGACGCATTCGTTTTTGGCATGGGTGCTTTCGGCGATCTCTACCCCGCGGCCCGTGAGGTATTGCGGGACCTGGCGACCAAGGCGAAGTTGGGGTTGGTGACCAATGGGCTGGGTGAGGTGCAGCGAGCCCGCATCAAGCGTCTCGACCTCGAGCCATTGTTCGACACGATTGTGATCTCGGGTGAAGTGGGCACGGCGAAACCCGGCACCAAGATCTTCGATATCGCCTTCGACGCGCTCAGGTGGCCCGCCAAGGAATCGGCGCTGATGATCGGTGACAGCCTGTCCTCAGACATAGCCGGCGGAGCCAACTACGGAATCGCCACCTGCTGGTACAACCCGAGCCGCAAGCCTGCACCGCCCGGGTCCCCCGTCGACCATTCGATCACTGCTCTCGACCAGCTTCCCGGCCTGGCCGCCTCGGGTGTGGTCCAGCTCGACTCCAGCGGATAACAGTCTCGCCCATTTCCGGTCAGTGAGCGCGGATGTGTCTTTATGTACGCATCACGGGCCAAAAGTCTCTAGCCGACGCAGGTCGAGTCTTGGCATGATCAGATGTCTTTTCCATTGTCTTCGAGGAGGCGTTTTGAGGACTCAGCTGATGATCATGCTGATCGTCTCGGCAGTGTTCCTGGTTGCAGTTGGCCTGTTCGCGGGCCTGGTCTTGTGGCTGGGTTGGCTTGGAGGTTTGGCGACCGGTCTTGGGACTCTGGTTGTAGTCGTGGCGGTTTACGTCTGGGTGATCAAACCGTGGCATATGAGTTGGGGAGCCACCTCCGAAGAAGTGACCCGACCCTTGCCGGGAGATCAGCTGATTCCCGGTGCCGGTCAGACAACGAGAGCAATCAGCATTGCCGCGACTCCTGACGAGGTCTGGCCTTGGTTGGTGCAGTTGGGGTTTGGAAAGGCGGGTTGGTACAGCTACGACTGGATAGACAACGACTTCCAACCGAGCGCCACGCGGATTGTGCCCGAATTCCAAGACCTGGCTGCGGGAGACAAAATCCTGATGATGCCGACCATGGGTTTTGTGGTGGAGTCGACCGACGAACCGCATTCGATTGTCAGTGTTTTGGAGGACGGTTCGACGAGTTGGTGCCTGGCCCTTCTACCGGATGAGGAAGGGTCGAGTCGTCTCGTTAGTCGGTGGCGGCCCAAGTTCGAGAAGACGCTTTCCAACTTCTTAATGACTGCATTGTCCGAACCGGGCACGTTCATCATGGAACAGAAGATGCTCAGGACCATCCGGGACAACGTTGAAGCCGGAGTGATCTGAGCGGCGGTCGCCGTCTCACGTGGTGATTACGCCTTTCCCTCGGGCGTGTCCCTCTTGAAAATGCCACCTCGCGGCCTTCCGACGAGGCTGGGGTCGGGCGACACGCACCGGAGAGGGCGGCACCTTCAACTGCGCGTCCTTGACATCACGCCCCCTTTCGCTCATACTCCCCCGCTAGCTATGACAACCACCTACACCGTCCTCGTACTTACCTAGCGCACGCGTCGCAAGACGTGTGCGCCGCCCTCCGTTGCCAAGAGCCGGAGGGTTTTTTCATACCCAAAGAAGGGATCAGGCGATGAGCACCATCACCGGCGCACAAGCCCTAATCAAGGCTCTCGAGTACGAAGACGTCGAGATCGTGTTTGGGGTACCCGGCGGCGCCATCCTCCCTGCCTACGATCCCATTCTCGATAGCCCCATCCGACATATCCTCGCCCGCCACGAACAGGGCGCCGGGCACATGGCCGAAGGTTATGCCTGGGCTACCGGCCGGGTCGGCGTGACAATGGTCACGTCCGGACCGGCGGCCACCAACCTGGTCACCCCTTTGGCGGACGCACTGGTCGACTCGGTGCCGATGGTCGCCATCACCGGTCAGGTCGCCACCCATGCCGTCGGCAACGACGCTTTCCAAGAGGCCTATACGACCG
Organism: uncultured Actinomycetota bacterium; assembly: GCA_963823915.1. GTDB lineage: Bacteria > Actinomycetota > Acidimicrobiia > Spongiisociales > UBA4744 > UBA4744. The sequence goes on along the minus strand of CAWGNJ010000001.1, from coordinate 208,040 downwards.
GGATCACCATGGGGGCCACCAAACACAACTACTTCGTCACCGACGTGCGCGAAATCCCCGACGTGATCCACGAGGCCTTCCACATCGCCGCCACCGGCCGGCCCGGGCCGGTGCTAGTCGACCTACCCAAAGACGTGCTCAACGCCGAGTTGGTTTGGCACCGGCCCGCCACCCTCAACCTGCCGGGCTACAAGCCGACCGTCGATGCCCACCCACGCCCCATCAAAGAAGCGATCAAACTGATCGAAGCTGCCAAACGGCCGGTGCTGTATGTCGGTGGCGGAGTCATCAAGGCCTGTGCTCATAACGAGCTGCTGAAGTTCGCCGAAGCGACTCAGATCCCCGTAGTCACGACACTCATGGGCCGGGGAGCCATCCCCGATGAGCATCCTCTCGCCCTCGGTATGCCCGGCATGCACGGCAACTACACCGCGGTCACCTCGATGCAGAAGTCCGACCTTTTGGTCTCGATAGGGGTTCGCTTCGATGACCGGGTGACCGGAAATCCGGCGTCGTTCGCCCCGGGCGCCAAGGTCATCCACGCCGACGTTGACCCGGCCGAGATCGGGAAGGTGCGCGTGGCGGATGTCCCGATCGTCGGTGACGCCCGGCGGGTGCTGCAACAACTACTCGACAAATGGGACCACGACACCACTCCGGACCGCCAGGATTGGCTGGACACGGTGCATGGCTGGCAGCGCGACTACCCGTTGCACTACGACCAGCAACCCGACGGCCCCATCAAACCTCAGTATGTGGTCGAGGAACTGAATCGCCTGGCAGGATCGGACACCGTACTGGTCTCGGGAGTCGGCCAGCATCAGATGTGGGCTTCCCAGTACTGGAAGTTCACCGAGCCGCGCAAGTGGATCAACTCCGGCGGGCTCGGAACTATGGGCTTTGCGGTCCCGGCGGCGATTGGTGCCAAGGCGGGAAGGCCCGATCAGCTTGTCTACGCCATAGACGGGGATGGCTGTTTCCAGATGACCCCCCAAGAGCTGATCACCGCCTCTGTGGAGGGAATCCCCATCAAGGTGGCCATCCTCAACAATGGCGCCCACGGCATGGTCAAACAGTGGCAGAACCTGTTCTACGGGGGGCGGTTGTCGGCCGTCGATCTGGGCCGCGACGTGCCCAACTATGTGAAGCTGGCCGAAGCGATGGGTTGTGTCGGGTTGCGGGCCGAGACTCCCGAAGAGGTCGGCCCCGTCATCGAGAAGTCGCTGGCCATCGACGACCGCCCGGTGGTGGTGGAGTTTGTCACCGACACGGACGAGATGGTGTTTCCGATGGTCCCGGCGGGCGGATCGAACGACGACATCATCCTGAGCCGGGAGGACCTGCCATGAGCCAGCACACCCTTTCGGTCCTGGTCGAAAACAAGCCATCGGTGCTGGCCCGGGTTTCCTCGCTGCTGGCCAGGCGGGGCTTCAACATCCACTCTATGGCGGTCGGCCCCACGGCCGATGAAGGCCAGTCTCGAATGACCATCGTGGTCGACGCCCCGGAGATGGAACAAGTCAAGAAGCAGCTCCACAAGCTCGTCAACGTCGTGCGGATCACGGAGCTCGACCCGGCCGAGTCGCTCGAACGGGAAATCATGCTCATCCGGGTGGCGGCCACCGCCGGCAAACGCAGCGAGATCCTGGAGATCGGGACCATCTTCAAAGCGACCGCCATTGATGTAGGACCCTCCAGCATCGCGTTCAGCGTCAGCGGGGAGCCGCGCAAGATCAACGACTTTGTTGAGCTCGTCCGACCGTACGGGATCGTGGAGTTGGTCAAGTCGGGTCGCATCGCGATGGCCCGGGATCTCAAAAGCAGAAAACTGAAAGCGATCGGGTGAAGGAGAACTGATGGCGACGATCTACTACGACCAGGACGCCGACCCGTCGGTAATCAAGGCCCGCAAGGTCGCCGTGATCGGATACGGCAGTCAGGGTCATGCCCACGCCCTCAACCTCAAGGAATCCGGGGTCGATGTCGTGGTTGGTCTGCGGGAAGGATCGGCCAGCTGGACCGAGGCCGAACAGGCCGGGTTGGCCGTCACGACCCCGGCGGAGGCCGCCTCGGCGGCCAACGTCATCATGTTGCTGGTGCCCGATCAGCACATGGGAGACCTCTACACCTCGGAAATCGCCGATCACCTCGATGCCGGCGACGCCCTCTTCTTCGCGCATGGCTTCAATATCCATTTCGATGTCATTGACGTGCCCGGCGACGTCGACGTCGTGATGGTCGCTCCCAAAGGCCCGGGCCACCTGGTACGACGCACCTACACGGAGGGTTCGGGAGTGCCGTGCCTTCTGGCCGTTCATCAGGATGCCACCGGCAACGCCCACGCCCTCGGTCTGTCCTACGCCGGGGCGATCGGCGGAACCAGGGCGGGAGTGCTCGAAACCACCTTCAAAGAGGAAACCGAGACGGATCTCTTCGGGGAGCAAGTCATCCTCTGCGGTGGGGTTTCTTCACTGATCAAGGCTTCGTTCGACACCCTGGTCGAAGCCGGATACCAGCCCGAATCTGCGTATTTCGAGACTCTCCACGAACTGAAGCTGATAGTCGATCTCCTCTACGAAGGCGGCCTCTCCTACATGCGGTACTCGGTGTCGGATACCGCCGAGTACGGCGACTACACCCGGGGGCCTCGCATCGTCACCGACGACACCAAGGCGAAGATGAAGGAGATCCTCGGGGAGATTCAATCGGGCGCGTTTGCCAACGAATGGCTCGCCCAGGCACGAGAAGGCGCGCCCTATCTGTTGGAGCAACGAGAAGCCAACCGCCACCATCCGGTCGAACAGGTCGGCGCCCAACTGCGTACCATGATGCCGTTCCTCACCCCCAAGGCACCACCCCAATGACGTACTTTGTACTTCGTACTTCGTATCTCGACCAGGCCATCAGGAGGCCGGAGTCGGCGGGCGGTTTACTCGCGCTTTAATGGCCGGGCGGTCACAACCGACCCGGCCAGAACGAAGAACGAGAAACGAGAAACGAGGAGCGCCCGGCTCAAGTGACGCTCCCTCCCCAGCCAAGGATTTAGCGAAATGCAAGACCGCCTCATCATCTTCGATACCACCCTGCGCGATGGCGAGCAGGCGCCCGGTATCGCACTAACCCCAGACGAGAAAGTAGCCATCGCCGGGCAGTTGGCCCGGCTCAAGGTCGATGTGATCGAAGCAGGGTTTGCCGCTTCCTCACCGGGCGACTTCGAATCGGTATCCAGAATCGCAAGAGAAGTGAAGGGTCCGGTCATCGCCAGCCTGGCCCGCACCCACCCCGACGACATCGATCGCGCCTGGGATGCCTTGCGGGAGGCTGAGAAGGCTCGGATTCATGTATTCAATTCGACGTCACCGATCCACATGGAGCGAATGCTGAAGATGACTCCGGAAGAGGTGATGCAGTCCATCATCGAAGGGGTCAAACGGGCTCGCGGGCTACTGCGACGATGTGGAATTCTCGCCGCAGGACGCCACCCGATCAGATCCCGAGTTTGTGGTCGCCGTCTGCCAGGCAGCTGTCGAAGCCGGGGCCACCACCATCAACATTCCCGACACCGTTGGATATGCAACCCCGACCGAGTTCGTTGAGCTGATGAGCCGGGTCTATGAAGAGGTGCGGGGCGGGCGCGAAGACGTGATCATCTCCACGCATTGCCACAACGACCTCGGCCTGGCGGTCGCCAACTCCTTGGCGGCCATCTCGGCCGGCGCCCGTCAGATCGAAGGGCGCCATCAACGGAATTGGCGAACGGGCCGGAAACACTTCAACTGAAGAGATCATCATGGCGATCAAAACCCGCCAGGATCGTTTTGGGGTCGAGATCGGGGCCGACACCACTCAGATCCTCGAAACCAGCCGCCTGGTGTCGCGACTGACCGGCTACCCGGTGCAATTCAACAAAGCCGTAGTCGGGCGGAATGCCTTCGCCCATGAGTCGGGAATCCATCAGCACGGGGTTCTGCAGGACCGGGAAACCTACGAGATCATGGACGCTGCTTCGGTTGGCCAGACAACCCAAATCATCGTCGGCAAGCACTCCGGGAGAGCCGGATTCGCCGACGCCTTGCGCAAGATGGACATCGCTCTCGACGACGAAGAGTTCAAGCGAGCATTTGCCCGGGTGAAGGAATTGGCCGACCGCAAAGTCGAGATCACCGAAGAGGAGATCCGCGCCATCGTCAACGATGAGACCCGTGAGGTTGACGAAATGGTGCGGTTTGTCTCGATGAAGGTGGCCGGCGGTAGCACCATTGACCCGCAGGCATCGGTGAAGGTCGAGGCGCGCGGACTGACCGTCGAATATGAAGGGGAAGGCGATGGCATGGTCCATGCCACCTTTGACGCCCTCAAGAAGGCCTTCGGCATCGACGCCAAGCTGGTCGACTACCGGGTGGTTCCCATCACCAAAGGTGCCGACGCCATGGCCGAGATCAACGTGGTGGTGCGGATGGGCGGCGAGATCTACGCCGGTCGGAGCGTCTCAACCGATGTAGTCGAAGGTTCTGCCCGCGCTTTCGTGCACGCCCTCAACAAGGCAGCTCGGACCGTGATCTCTGACACGGTGATGGACAACTCTCTGATCGGAGGCCTGGATTGGCGACGTACGATCTGGCCGTCATCGGCGGCGATGGGGTAGGCCCCGAGGTCACTGCCCAAACGCTGAAATCCCTGGCGGCGGCCGGAGAACGGTTCGGGTTCTGCGATCGAGGTCGACCGACTATGACCTGGGCGGCTCCCGCTACCTGCGGACCGGCGAGGTGCTACCCGAGTCCGTACAGGCTGAGTTGGGCAACCACGACGCCATCTTGCTGGGAGCGATCGGAACACCCGAGGTACCGCCGGGCGTGGTGGAACGCGGATTGCTACTGAAGCTGCGATTCGACTTCGACCAGTACGTGAACTTGCGCCCCGTCAAGCTGTATCCGGGCGCACCAACACCGATCAAGAACCTCACACCAGAACGGTGCGATCTCGTCGTGGTGCGGGAGAACACCGAAGGGCTCTACACCGGTGTCGGTGCCTTCCAACGGAAAGACACCCCGGAAGAGCTCGCCACCCAGGAGTCGATCAACACTCGCCGGGGAGTGGAACGGGTGGTGCGGTACGCATTCGACCGGGCCGCTGAGCGACATCGGCAAGCTAACCCTGTGCCACAAGACCAATGTTTTGACCTATGCCGGGGATCTCTGGCAGCGGACCGTCGACGAGGTGGCCACCGAGTATCCGGCCGTCGAGGTCGATTACGTCCATGTCGACGCCATGTGCCTGTACCTGGTCACTCAACCCGAACGGTTCGATGTGGTGGTCACGGACAACCTGTTCGGAGACATCATCACGGACCTGGGAGCTGCGGTGCAGGGCGGGATGGGCCTGGCGGCCAGCGGCAACCTCGACCCCGAGCGCCGCTACCCGTCGATGTTCGAACCGGTCCACGGCTCGGCTCCAGATATCGCCGGAAAGGGTTGGGCCAACCCGATCGCCGCTGTGCTGTCGGGGGCCATGTGCCTGACTCATCTGGGTGAGCCCGAAGCGGCTGTGGCCGTCGAGCAAGCCGCCGCCTCGGTGATTCCCGAGTTGGCGTCAATGGGCGGCCCCGATATGGGGATGTCGACGGATGAGATTGGGGATCTGATCGCCGAGAGAGTTTCTAGTTTCTAGTTTCTGGTTTCTAGTTTCTAGTTTCTAGCCTTTCTCCGCTTCGTTGCCTTCAGCAACGCCGCGCGACCTCTCCCGCCAGCGGGCGAGGCAAGAGTGTTCCCCCCTCCCGCCGGCGGGAGGGGGTTAGGGGGAGGGTGGGAAAAGAGTTGTCAGTCATCAGTTCTCAGTTGTCAGTGCCACCCTCTCCGCTTCGCCGCCTTACCCCCTACCCCAGCGGCTCCGCCGCTGCGGTACTTTCCCCCTGGAAGGGGGACTATCGGCGCCGCGGGCAAAGCGGGAGAGGCAAAACACTGGCGAGCACGACATGAAAGAGCCGGGGCCCGCGCGGCCCCGGCTCATTGGATCCTGACAGTTTCCTAGGGAACCGGACCGCAGTTTCGACCGTCCGATGAACAGGCTTTGCCGCGATCAGCCCGTCTTCGATCACGTTGACGTGCGATTCCCTCATAGTCCCCGCGGTCATGCCATCCCACGGTTTCCGGGTAGGTATCGCCCAGTCGCCGCTTACGACCACTCGCCCGTGGTCTCCATGTACCAAGTGTCAACGAGCCCGTTGAACCAGGCCCGGGTCTCATCCGCGCCCTCATACTTGCTAACCGCCATCGAGCACCGTCGTGAGGACGATGTCTGATCGTATGCAAGGCCATGAAGGCATCATAATCATTGGCATCCATGGCAGCTGTAGGTCCTGCATCAACGTGCTCGACGTCGCTCGTCACCAAATTGTCGATCAGCAGCCAGGCTCCGGCTGCCACGATCACTGCGAACAGGACCACGACCGCCAGGATCAGCCAGCGGTTGTTGCGGGTGACCGTTTCGATGGTTCGCTCCGGTTTTTCGATTGTCTTTTCCATGGTTTCCATGACTTCCCCTCTCGTTTTCATCTTCGAGGACTGTCCGTTGCGTCCCCTCCATCGCCAGAGCAAGGTCAAAGCGGCCGTCAGCATCACGAAGCCGCCGCCGGCTCCCGCCACGACCAGGGCCAGAACGCTCACATCCTCCGGGGTGGCTGGCCGCAACGGTCCGGACCCTCCCAACGCTGCATCGAGAACCGAACCGGCTCCCAGCAACCAACGTCCCGCCACAATCCCTCCGGCGAACACCAGCACCGCCGCGGCCGTGGCAGCCGCCACCCAGGCACCGTGCAGCCACGACGGAGTCGTCGCCTTCTCGGGCGAAGCTGCCCGCCGTTCGATCTCCGGCCACTGGTAGGGCGCCTCGAGGAGGTCGAGCGCTTCGAACCGCTGCTCGCAGATCACGCATCGCCTTCACCTCCCTCGAGCAATTGCTGAAGCCGGCGTCGTCCCCGGGTCAATTGCATCCGGACCGCCGCCGGCGTGGAGCCGACCATCCGGGAGATCTCGGCGGTGTTGTATCCGCCGTAGTAGTGGAGGACCACACACGCCCGTTGTCCGTTGCGGAAGCTCGGCGCAAGGCCGCCAGCAGCTCCCAAGCCGGTTCGGGATTGCGGACCGAAGGGGCCGACACGCAGGGGCGCAGATCGCCGTCGCTCCTGCAGACGCCCGGCGGCGATCCGGAAAGCCGCCCTCCACACCCATTTCTCGGGTGAGTGGATGGCGCTCCCCCGCCGAGCGCCTGGGCGAAAGCTTCGGCCACTGCATCGTCGGCGACATGGCGATCCTGGGCGTAGGCGAACACGGCTCGCCACAACCTGGTCCCGTGCTGCCGGTAGACCGTCTCGATTTCCGAGGTCGCCGTGACCGTCGCGGTCTTGTCATGCTGCTCCTCTCCACACGATGCAACGGCATCCATCCGTCATCCGACTCCAATGCGATGGTGGACTCTTCTTCCATGTCACCCCTACAGGGGCCGAGAGGGGGAAGAAGTGCAACATCGTTTCTGGGAGTCGCTAGTTCGACCGTACGGGTAATAACCAGGTTGTGCCAGGGTCGAAAGGCCTGGGGGTCTTCCAAGAACCACCCTCTCCGCTTCGCCGCCTTCGGCAGCTCCGCGCCTCTCCCGCCAGCGGGCGAGGCTAAGACAACCTCAGGAAGACCGGCTGATCGGGAACAAACCGGCGCGGGCCGAGGAGGCCGGGGACTTGTTTGCCGAGGCGCTCCCCTATCCACGGCGGAATCTCGACCAGGCGGTCCAGGTCTACTCCGGTGTCCACGCCCATCCGGTCGAGCATGTAGGCCAGGTCCTCGGTGGGGATGTTGCCGGTGGCGTTGGGGGCGAAGGGACAACCGCCGATACCGCCGATGGAGGCATCGAGCACCCGGACCCCTGCCTCGAGGGCCGCATAGGCATTGGCCAGGCCGGTGTTGCGGGTGTTGTGAAAGTGACAACGAATCGGCACCTCTCCGACCACCTCACCTACCGCTGAGACCAACCGGGTGACCGCCCGGGGATCGGCCACCCCGATCGTGTCGCCCAGAGCCAACTCTGAGGCCCCCGCGGCGGCGGCCCGCTCGGCGATTTCGATCACCCGCCAGGCGGGCGTTTCCCCCTCGTAAGGACAGCCAAACGACGCGCCGATAGTGAGGGTCACCGGGACCTTGCCGGCCGCCGTCACCACAACGTCTTCAAAAGCAGCCAGCGTCTCGAAGGTCGAGGCTCCCTGGTTCTTCTCGTTGAAAGTGTCCGTGGCCATAACGCTGAAATTGATCTCGTCTACCCCGGCGGCAAGAGCCCGGGCGAACCCGCGGGCGTTCAAGGCCAGACCGATACGGGAGAATCCGTCCCTCGGCCCGAGGGCCTTCATGACTGCGTCCCCGTCGGCCATCTGCGGCACCAGCTTTGGATTTACAAAACTGGCCGTCTCGATGCGTCGCAGACCGGCCCCGGCCAGCAATCCAATCAGCTCGACCTTGTCTTCTGTGCTGAGGACAATCGATTCGTTTTGGAGGCCGTCCCGGGGCCCGACCTCAACGATCTCAACGGCCACTGAATGTCACTCCTGAGGAAGGCGGGGCGCCACGCGCGAAGGAGGCTGCTCAAACTCCGGAACCGCCGGCTTCACCTTGCGGACCAGCTTCAAGACCTCCCGCAGGGCACGCTCCATTTGCGGGTCCCGTCCTTCCCGATAGTCCTGCGGTTTGATGTCGACGTCGATATCCGGGTCGGTCCCGTAGTTCTCGACTCCCCACCCCACGTCCTCGAACCAGAACGCAAACTCAGGTTGAGTGGTGATCGTCCCGTCGACGAGGGCGTGGCGGGGGAAGATTCCGATCACGCCACCCCAGGTGCGCTTGCCGATCAGCGGGCCCAACTCGAAGAGCTTGAATGCGTGGCTGAAAATGTCCCCGTCCGACCCGGAGTACTCGTCGGTGAGAGCGACCATCGGGCCCATCGGAGCGTCTTCCGGATACGACTCGGGTCTGCCCCACCGGGTCTGGTCGTAACCGACCCGGCGCCGCACCAGTTTCTCCAGCAGCAGTTGAGAAACGTGCCCACCGCGGTTCTGGCGAACGTCGATGATCAAGCCGGGCCGATCCACCTCCGTACCGAAATAGCGATGGAACTCTGCATACCCCCACGGACCCATATCCGGTACGTGCACATAACCCACCTGACCGTCGGTCTCCGCGTGGACCAGCGCCCGGTTGCGCTCCACCCAGTCGCGATACCGCAGCGGCTCTTCGGAGCGGAGCGCATCGACTGCTACCACTCGGGGGTTGCGCCGCCCGCGTCGGACGGTCAAGTGGACTGTGCGACCCGCCCGATCGACCAGACGCTCGTAGGGAGACACGTGATTGTCCACCTCCCGGCCGTCGACGGCCAGGATGGCGTCTCCCGCGGCGATGTCGAGACCCGGCGCCGTCAAAGGCGAAGCCGCCTTGGCATCCCACGAATCGCCGTTCGGGATGCGAGCGATCCTCCAGGTTCGTCCACGTAGTTCGAGATCAGCTCCCAGGAAACCCTGGAACCACCCGGGCTCGGGTCGGTAGTCGCCCAGCAACTCGTAGGCGTGCGAGGTACCCAATTCGCCCTGCATCTCCCACATCAGATCGGAGAACTCAGCGCGGGAACCCACCCGGTCGACGAGCGGCAGGTAGCGATCGTGAATGGCGGCCCAGTCGATGCCGGCCATGCTCTCGATCCAATACTGATCGCGCTGCAACCGCCAGGCTTCCCGGTACATCTGCCGCCACTCTTCGGCCGGCACGACTTCGGCACGAATCCGGCCCAAGTCGACGATGCCCGACTCCCGGCCTGGTTCGTCGGGTTTCTTCTCAGCTTCTTTCCACGCAACCGGGACAATTCGCAGCTTCTCCCCCCGCGGATCGCCATCACCTGTCCATTCAGCGACACCGAGAACGTTGAGATACCGTCGGTAACGGTCTCCACCTTTTCCTGGGCGAAGTCGTACGACTCCAATCGGCCCTTGGGAGGGCTATCGCCCCCGGTCCAATCTTGCCCAAGACTGCCTTCCACCGGGAAGGAAGAAAACAACACTCGGCCCTTGGCGCCCAGCACCTTGGCGTAGCGACCCTCAGGAACCGGAAAGGCCACAATCCGATCGGCGATCCCGTCCAGGTCGATCTCCACCGGGGTGGGTTCAGGCTTCTCATCCTTCTTGGCGTCGGGTTTGTCTTCGCCATCCTTCTTCGCACTCTGATCGTTGGGCGCGCCGGGCGGACGGGGGGCCCGAGTGGCTGCTGCGAACGGATTGACAGTATCCGCCTTCAGCGGAATCAGATAGGGGCGCATCCCCTTGGGGAAACCCAGGTCGAAGTACTGGTTGTCGTAGACCGGGTCAAACACCCGAAGAGACAAGAAGTATAGGTAACGGCCCTCAGGATCGAATGAAGGTTGTCCGTCCACGAAATCGGGACGAGTCACTTCGCTGAGCTTGCCGGACACGGTGTCGTACAACTGCACGGTGGCGTTGCGACGGGTGACGAAGGCGCCGAAGGCCAACCACCGACCGTCGGGAGACCAGCTGAGTCCCATAATGCGACGGTGGGGGCTGTGGGCGACCACGTTCGTCGTTCCCGACTCCAGATCGACGAGCAAGACCTCCTGTCGTTGGTTGGTCAGCGCCACTCGGTCCCCTCCGGCGGGGGCGACCTGAAGTTGGTCGGGACGTCCGATGTCGCCGGTGAGCCGCGTCGGCTCACCGCTCCCGTCGGCTCTGAACACCGTCAGGGACTCCTCCCCACCTTCGTCGGTAACCGCTACCAGGCGCTCGCCGTCGGGCAACCAGGCGGCCAGCCGGTAACGAGCAGAAGAGATCGCACCGTGTCGCAGCGGTGCTCCCTCCCAGAGCGGCATGCTGTAAACGCCGCCGCGGACGGACGTGGCCAGCGAGTGGCCTTCCGGATGAAGGTCGGAACTCTCGACATATCCATTGGGGCCAACGAATTTTCGGTTCCGCTGGCTGCGAGAGCTATTGACCTCGACGGAAACCGTCTCGGAGGTGTTTGTCTCCGGGTCGAAGCGGAAGAGGTCGGCACCCGCGTGGTAGACGACCTGCCGACCGTCGGTATTGGGAAAGCGACCGTAGAAGTGCTCGCCGTGGGTGTGGCGGGTGAGGCTTCGGCCGGTCGGCGTGCACGAATAGAGGTTGCCGGTACCTTCATGATCGGAGACGAAGTAGATCCGCGAACCGATCCACATCGGCGATGCCAGATTGGCCTCGAGTTTGATCAGTTGGCGGAAATTGCCGTCTCCGGCCCGGTCGATCCACAGCGTGCCGGCGGTGCCGCCCCGGTACCGTTTCCAGCGGGCCGGGTCCCACGAATTACGCCCGATCACGACACCGGGCCCGTCGGGTTGGTAAGAGATCGCCCGCGCCGGACCAACGTCGAGCGCCTCGGGTGTTCCGCCGCCCACGGGCACCGCGTGGAGGTGCATGAATCCCCGGAACGCCTGTTTCCAGTCGGTGGCGACGATCACCCGGCCACCGTCGGGGCTCCATCCCACGACCTGGGTGGTGGCTCCCATATAGGTGACCCGGGTAGCCGGACCTCCATCGGCGTCCATGACCCAGGCTTCCGGGTGCCCCTCATCGCGGCTCGTGAAGGCAACCTTCGACCCATCCGGCGAGAAGACCGGGAAAGCGATGGAACCGGGATTGGCCGTCAAGCGGCGCGCCACACCACCGGCGGTTGGCACCGACCAGAGGTCGTCTTCAGTGACAAAGACAATCGTGTCTCCGTGAATGGTCGGATGACGGTAGTAGCCGAGATCGACGGACATGGGGCCTCCAGAAACTGCACCGGTGGAACTCACGAATGTTAATCGCAACCGCTTGTTCTGCTTTCCCAACGCGAAGAAGCCCCGGCTGCGCCGGGGCTTCTCTCGGACTGTTGGTCGTATCTCGCTCAAGCGTCGATGAAGCCGTTCTCGACCAGGAAGTCGCGGGCAATCGCGTCCGCGTCTTCCGGAGCGAAGAACCGTTCGTTCATCTCGATCAGCTGATCGGTGGTGATCTCTTTGCTGACCTCATTGATAGCGTCGGCCAAGTCATCGCCGTACTCATCAAGGATGTCCTGTCGGACCACCGGAACGATGTTCTCGGCCGGCTGCAAGCCCTCGTCGTCCTCGAGAGCCAGGAACTCATCGATGAAGAGATAGGTCGTGAAGAACAAGCCGGCATCAATCTCGCCGCCGTTCAGTGCGGCCACCGTCAGCGACCCACCCGCATCGAGAGCTTTGAACTCTGCGATTTCGAGACCGTAGACGCTCTCCAATCCGAGCTGGCAACGGGGCCGCTCGGGGCATTCCGGCGGTCCACCGAGAATCAGGTTCTCGACCTTCGAGAGGTCGGAGACCTTGCTCAAACCGAGTTCATCGGCGAGGGTCTTGGTCACGACGAACGTGTTCTTGTCCTCGGCTGGGGCCAGATCGAGCACCGTCACACCGGCGGCTTCATACGCCTCGATCAACAGATCGCGCGTATCGTCGGCGTCAGCCGAGGGATCAATCCCAAAGCCGGCTTCCAGGGCACTACCGACATACTCCGGAATGAAGTGCACCTCGCCACTCTCCAACGCCGGCTTCAGCACCTCGCGGTCCAACCTGGACCTGGTGATTGACTGTGTAGCCCTTGGCTTCGAGTGCCTGTTTGTAGATTTCGGCGACGATCTCACTCTCACCAAAGGCGAAAGATGCGATCTCGATTGTGGTTCCCTCTATTGGTCCGCCATCGTCACCCGACGAACAGGCACCGAGCACAAGGGCTAGTGCCACGAACGTCGCCCCAACGACGCGACTGCGGAAAAACATCCGCATGGGTTTCTCCCTTCTTCGTGAAGCTGCCCGCGGAAGCGGGCATCCACAACTCTACTGGTATCTGGTTTTGACAAAACCGACACGATCCCTGGTCTGAATCCACCCCGGCCGTCCGCCACAACAACCTCCGGCCGCCCAGCAATATTCCGGTGTCGGCCGGTCTCCTATGCGACGTGGCGGATCTGCTCGACTTGACCCGGCCCAACCGAGTCGCCAACGCGGAGCCCCGACGGAACCGCCCAGCGTTCGACCAGTTCGAAAAACAACTCAGTTATGACGGCCAACACCGCAACCAAAAGGCCTCCCACGAACACCTCCACGTTGTCCCCTTGCGAGAAGCCGTCGATGATGTACCGGCCGAGGCCTCCCCAGGCCACCAGGGCGCCCAGCGTGGCAGTGGCTACGACCTGCACGGAAGCGACCCGCACCGCAGCCAGAATCACGGGCGAAGCCAGCGGCAGTTCGATTCCGCGGAGGATCTCAAAGCCGGTCATACCCATCCCCCGGGCGGCTTCCACCGTTCCCGGATCGACTTCTCTGACCCCGGTATAGGTATTGGTGAACATGGGGGGAAGGGCCAAAGCGACCAGGGCCAGGAACGTCGGCCAAAAACCCAGACCCAACCCCAAGTTGATCGTGATCGGCAGGGCCAGCGCCACGATGGCAAAGGATGGGACCGCCCTTCCAATGTTGACCACCGACACGGCAAACAACCCGCCCCGGCCGGTGTGACCTAGATACAGGGCCGGCGGGATAGCTATGAGTCCTGCCACCGCCATGGCGAACGCCGACAAACCGACATGCTCGGTTGTTCGCTTGAGGATCCCCGCGTCGCCAACCCAATTGGCCCCGTCGGCAAAGAAAGCAACAACGTCGCCGAGGAACTCCATCAGACGGTGGCCTTGGCTCGGACCCAGGGCGTGAGCGCCCGCTGGGCGAGCACCAACAGCAGGTCAATCGCCACCGCCAAGAACACAGACATGACCGCTCCCACCATGATTTCGGTCGTGAAGAACCTCCGCAGCCCTTGCAGAATGAAGAACCCGAGTCCGCCTTGCCCGATCAGTGCCGTGACTGTGACCAATCCGATAGTGGTGACCGAGGCGATTCGGATTCCGGCGATGATGACCGGCATGGCCAGAGGGACCTCAACCTGGAGCAAGACCCGCCGGCGGGTATATCCCATCCCGATTGCCGCTTCCTTGATCGCCGGGTCGACTCCGTCGATTCCTGCCACGATGTTCCTAATCAGGATCAGCAAGGTGTAGCCGACCAGACCGATCTCGGCGGTGAGGACTGACAATCCGGTGAACGGCACCAGGATCGAGAACAACGCCAGGCTGGGGATCGTGTACAGAATCCCGGTAACCCAGGTGATCGGCGAGTAGGTCTTGCGATACCGGATGGCCAGTAAGGACAACACAATCGAGATGATCAGGCCGACCCCGAGCGCGATCCCGGTGAGCAGGAGATGTTCGCGGGTCGCCGCCCAGATGTCGTCAAGATGGTCGAAGACCCAATCCCATCGGATCAGAGACTGGCCTTCAAACTGAGCGAGAATCATTGGGTGATCTCGTCGCTGATGCGGTCGGCCATGAGCATCCCGAGGTAACTGATCGTCCTCAAAGACCGCTGCCACTTTGGCCCGCGTGCTCACTATTGCGTCGAGGGCTTCCTTGAGCGATGCCGAAGTGGACAACCGGGATCGAAACGGCCTCAACTTTTGACCGGGTACACCTTCGCCGGAAGCCAACTCGGACAGATAGAGCCAGCCCCGCAACTCCCCGCTGTTGCCCACCGCCCACCCAATCAACGTCATACCGGGCTGCCACGGACCGGGCTTCTTCGAATGACGTGCCCGGCGCAACGATGGGTCCTGGATCCAGATCGACCGTATGGATCGGGATAAGAGAAAGCCGCTTCAACCCGCGGTCGGTACCCAGGAATTCGGCGACAAAATCATTGGCCGGTTCACGAAGGATGTCTTCGGGAGGACCCATCTGCTCGAGCACTCCGCCCACATTGAGGATGGCGACCCGGTCACCGAGCTGGATCGCCTCGTCGATGTCGTGAGTGACGAAGACGATCGTCTTGCGGACCCGCGCCTGCAGATTGAGTAGTTCTTCCTGGAGCCGGGTCCGCACGATCGGATCAACTGCCCCGAACGGCTCGTCCATGAGCAGAACCGGAGGATCGGCCGCCAAGGCCCGGGCCACCCCTACTCGCTGTTGCTGACCTCCCGACAGTTCGGCCGGATAGCGATCCGCCATGTCACCGTTCCAGCCCGACCAGATCGATCAATTCCTCGACCCGCCCATCGATGCTGGGACGCTTCCCAGCCCAGCAGTTTCGGAACAGTGGCGATGTTCTGGGCGATGGTGCGATGAGGGAACAGGCCGGTCTGTTGGATCACGTAGCCGATCTGGCGGCGGAGCAAGTGCGGTTCCGCTTGCACCGCGTTGGTACCGGCTACCCAGATATCACCGGAGGTCGGCTCGATGATGCGGTTGATCATCTTGAGGGTGGTGGTCTTCCCACACCCGGACGGCCCGACCAACACCACGATCTCGCCCTCGGGGACTTCGAACGAAAGGTCGCTCACCGCCGGGACCGTGCTGCCGGGAAACGTCTTGGAGACGTGTTCCAGGCGAATCATGGCGTCGGGCATAAGGGCTCCGCAGTGGGGGCAGTCAGGATAGTTAGTTCGGAAGTTATCTAGTATTCTAGTTCTTTGTTCCTGGTCCCAAACCGACCCTCGTTCTTGCCTCACCCGCCGGCGGGAGAGGCGAGGGCGTTGCCGGAGGCAACGGTGCGGAGAGGGTGGAACTGACAACTGAAGACTGACAACTGATCACTGTCCTTCCACCCTCCCCCTAGCCCCCTCCCGCCAGCGGGAGGGGGCATCCTGCCTGCCCCGCCCGATCCCGGCTACTGCGGGGGGCGAACTCCGGTGTGAGGGATCTCCCAGGGCGACTTGACGGCGGTTGGGGCGCCGCGTCTGGAGCTCAGAAGCCACCAGCCTCCGGCCGCGGCCAGGGCAGTGGCCGCCCCGGCCAGAGCAGCCGCCGGGAAACCACCCTGAGCGTTGTTGGAGTCGGTTGCCGGACCGGCCGCAGTGACGGGGTTCTCTCCCGCCGGCGCGGTCGAATTGTCTCCCGCGACCGCCTCAACCGGCTGGATCGTGGTCGCAACCGACGTGGTCGTCGTTGTTGAGGCAAGAGGGAGGACGACTTCTCCGGTGGCCACCGTCGTGGTGGTCGTGGCGGCGGTCGTGGTGGTCGTGGCGGGCGGAGCGGTGGTGGTCGTCGTGGCGGGCGGAGCGGTGGTGGTCGTCGTGGCGGGTGGAGCGGTGGTGGTCGTCGTGGCCGGTGGAGCGGTCGTGGTCGTCGTGGCCGGTGGAGCGGTCGTGGTCGTCGTGGCGGGCGGAGCGGTCGTTGTGGTGGAGCTGTAGTCGTAAGGGCATACCGTCGGCTTGGGATGAGAAGCGCCCGATTCCTGGACAAAGACCACCGTCACGTACATGGCCCCATT
The DNA here is from genome assembly GCA_963823915.1 of uncultured Actinomycetota bacterium. Classification (GTDB taxonomy): domain Bacteria; phylum Actinomycetota; class Acidimicrobiia; order Spongiisociales; family UBA4744; genus UBA4744. The sequence continues at coordinate 191,642 of CAWGNJ010000001.1, read as the reverse complement.
GCCCCCGGTGGCGAACTCGATGCCCACCCGGTTGAAGCCGGAATAGAGGTTGTTCTCACAATGGCCCTTGGACTCCATGAACATACGGTGGATGTTCGACACGCTCCAGCCGTAGGCAATGTTCTCACCGATCCTGGACCACGGCCCGGTCACGCCCTCGGAAAGGTCCGAGCGGTGTTGAAAGATTCCCGTTGACGCCATCCATGAGGAGTGTTCAGCCGCGACAAGAACGAGATCGTCCCGGAAGCTGAGAGGCTGGGCACCGACAGCTGCTCTTTCCTGGTTGATGAGGTTCAGAAGTTGCTGAGCGTCCCCGCTGACAGCCCACGCCGGTTGGACCTGCGCAACCGATACGAATCCCAAGATGCTCACCATCAGCAAGGCAAACACTGCCAAGCGCGCCCCGATCCGGGGGCGATCGATCAGAGCGGTGCCAGCGCGGCAACGGTTGACTCCCATTACCGATAGGCATCGGCAAACCGGGTCTCAACTTGATACCTATTCGCGCAGAGAGTGGTCTAGCTGACCGGAGCCGTTACGCACCCCACCAGACGCCCATCACCGTCGACGACGGGGATTGGAGCACCGCGAAACAACCCGGCCAGACGAGAGGCTTCCTCATAGCTATCCCCGACTTCGAGGAAGACCGGGTCGTCCATGAGGTCACCCACGCTGATCCCGCGATCGGCTCCTTCGAGAGCTTCCACCGCAATGACGCCCACCAACACCCCGTCCTCAACGACAGCCGCAACGGAATGCTCCATGAGCCGCAAAGCATCGCCGACGAGCAAGTGCCGGCTGACGTAGGAGGGCTCCCCCATGTGGTGATAAACCCGAGCTTGGGCCTGCTGGACGACGACGGCACCGGCCGCGGCTCGGTGACGGAGTCGCGCCCCCGGCCCGAAGAAGGCTCTCTGCAGCCAGGTTCCCCCTGGGGCGCCCAGTACCAGCAAGGCATCGGCAGGCAACGCTTCGATCAGCTCTCGGGCATCCGCGGTCTCGACCACTCGATATGGCAAACCGGGAATCTTCCCGGCCAGCGCCTTGACGATCCGCGTGGCAGCAGGCAGGTCGTCGACCGACGGATAGGCAGAGACCATCTCGGCTTCCACACCAAGCGCCTCCCCCAACCGCACCGCAATCCTGGCGGCCAGCGCCGAATGGGGACCGCTGCTCACGGCCGCCGAGACGCTCCCTACCCCGGTTGGATTGAAGTCGTACGGGACCACGACATTCACGAAATCAAAGCCAGGAGGCAAACGGCGCGTGACCAGCAGGTCCGCCTGGGCATTGACACACTCCGTGCGAAGATCGCCGTGTACTCGGGTCGGCGATCCGCCGGCCAGCAGATCCGCTAGCTCCCCACAGCCCTTGCCGCGCGTCCATACCGCCCGGAACGGCTGGTTCGGATTGGTGCGGCCGTCGAAGGCAGCAGCCATAAGTGTTCACCCTCGTGATCTACTGGAAGCCCTGAGCGTCACCCTACCCTTGACTTGGGAATCCGGTCGAACAGTCGTAGATTTCTCCGCGAGGTAAACAACATGCAAATTGGTGTACCAAATCAGACCACTGCTGCCGAGCGGCGAGTGGCCATTACTCCCGACGTCGCGACGAGACTGGTCAAACAAGAATTCTCGGTCGTCGTTGAATCCGGAGCCGGCGTTGCCGCCGGTTTCCCGGACAGCCACTTCGAGGAGGCCGGAGCAACAATCGCTGATGCCGCCACAGCCTGGGGTGCCGAGCTCGTGGTCTGCCTGTCGGCTCCGACCGACGACCAAGTAGGGCTCCTGCGTCGCGGCGGGATTTTGCTTGGTTTGCTCGAACCACTCGACAAACCCGAACGGGCCCAGGCGTGGGCTGCGGCCGGGGTCACGACCATGGCGTTTGAGACTCTGCCGCGCACCACTCGCGCCCAGCCCATGGATGTCCTTTCGTCGCAAGCAACCGCCGCCGGCTATCAGGCCGTGCTGGTTGCTGCGCAGGTCCACGGCAAGTTCTTCCCGATGCTGACCACGGCCGCGGGGACCATCCGGCCTACCAAAGCTCTGGTACTGGGCGCCGGCGTCGCCGGACTACAGGCCATCGCCACCGCCAAACGGCTGGGAGCGATCGTCTCCGCCTACGACGTCCGGGCGGCCGCCGCCGAACAAGTCGAAAGCCTGGGCGCTCGTTTCGTTCACCTCGAGATGGAACAGCAGGACGAGACTAAGACCGGCGGATATGCCCGGGAGTTGGAGGCCGACGCTCAGCAAAGACTCCTTCTCCAACTCGGTGAGTACGTGGCCCGCCACGATGTCATCATCTCAACGGCGGCCATCCCGGGACGTCGGGCACCACTGCTCATCACCGCGGACATGGTTGGCAACATGGCACCCGGTTCGGTGATCATCGATTTGGCGGCTGCCACCGGCGGCAACTGCGAGCTGAGCAAAGCCGACGAGACTGTCAATCACGATGGCGTGATCATCCTCGCCCCGACCGATCTGGTTTCGGGAGTCGCAACGCATGCCAGTCAGATGTACGCTCGGAACGCGGCGTCGGTTCTCATCCATCTTCTCCAAGAGGAGGGTCTCGTGCTCGATTTCGAAGACGAGATCACCGCCGGCTTGTGTATCACGCACGAAGGTCGGGTAGTGAACGAAAAAGTCAAATCAATGCTGGAAGGAGAATCGGACTGATGGCCGATCTTGTCATTCCGATCACCGTGTTCGTCCTGGCGGCGTTCGTGGGTTTTGAGGTCATCACCAAAGTGCCCCCACAGCTTCACACGCCGCTGATGTCGGGCTCGAACGCCATCTCGGGAGTCACCATCATCGGTGCCCTGGTCGTGGCGGGAGAAGGGGACACCACGATTGCCGCAGTGCTGGGCTTCCTGGCGGTTGCCTTTGCCACCATCAACGTGATCGGCGGGTTTCTCGTGACGGACCGCATGCTCGAGATGTTCCATCACAAGAAGGACAAGCCATGAACCTCACTCTGGCGGCCTTCCTTTATCTCTTGGCGGCGATGGCGTTCATTATCGGCCTGAAGCGTCTTCAATCTCCCGTGACCGCCCGGCGCGGGAACCAGCTGGCGGCGTTCGGCATGCTGGTTGCCATCGTGGTGACGCTGCTGGTCACGGAGATCATCAGTCCCTGGATCGTCGTGGCCGGCCTGGTAGTCGGCGGGGCGGTGGGCGGGTTCCTGGCCCGGACCGTTGAGATGACGGCTATGCCTCAACTGGTTGCGGCTTTCAACGGTTTTGGAGGTGGCGCCTCGGCCCTGGTGGCGGCAGCCGAATTCATGAGATCGGATGCCCTGCCCCTTCGAACCGACATCACCATCGTCCTGTCGACGGTCATCGGTGCCGTGACCCTCTCGGGATCATTTGTGGCTTTCGGGAAACTGCAAGGCTTGATCTCCGGCCAACCGGTCGGATATCCCGGCCAGAAGTTCGGCGACGGCTTGCTGGCGGCGGTCATCGTGGCCCTCGGCGTACTGGTAGTTACCGGTGGAAGCACCCCCGTCTTCTGGTTGCTCGTGCTGGCGGCCCTGGTGTTGGGCGTGGTGCGGGTGCTGCCGATCGGTGGAGCCGATATGCCGGTAGTCATCTCGTTCCTAAACGCGTTCTCCGGAATCGCCGCCTCGATGGCCGGATTCGTCATCGACTCAAACGCTCTGATCATCTGCGGTGCCCTGGTCGGAGCATCCGGATTGATCCTCACCAACATCATGGTCAAAGCCATGAACCGCTCACTGGGCAATGTGTTGTTCGGCGCATTTGGGGCCGCGGCTATGGAAGGCGGACCGGGAGTAATCGGCGAGAAGCCGGTTCGGTCGGCCACCGCCGACGATGTCGCAGTGACCCTGGCCTACGCCGGCTCGGTGATTGTGGTGCCCGGATACGGGCTGGCAGTCGCTCAAGCGCAACACAACCTGAAGGAACTGGCCAATCTGCTGGAGGAGCGTGGAGTTGACGTCCGTTACGCCATCCACCCGGTGGCCGGTCGCATGCCGGGACACATGAACGTCCTCCTGGCCGAAGCGGACGTTGAGTACGACCACCTTTACGACCTCGATCAGATCCAAGACGACTTCCCGCGGACCGACGTGGCGTTGATCGTCGGGGCCAACGATGTGGTCAACCCGGGAGCGCGGGACGACGAAACAAGCCCGATCTACGGGATGCCTATCCTCGATGTTGACAAGGCGACGACTGCAATCGTGATCAAGCGCAGCCTCTCCCCCGGCTTCGCCGGCATTGACAACCCACTGTTCTATATGGACAACACGTTGATGTTCTTTGCCGACGCCAAGCGGGCCATGACCGATCTGGTGGCGGCCGTCAAAGAGGCTTAGAAGAGAATCGATTCGCGGCGGAACGGCCCCCTGGTCCCGGACACGTGGCCTGAACGTCGACGACGTCAGTCGTCACGACCTTCGTGGGCTGCGCGACGCTCCTTCTCTGCCTTCTCTCTATCCTGGCGACGCAACCGCTCAGCCGCTTCGCGCTCCTCACGACGTACCCGGTCGGCTTCCTCGCGCTCCTCGCGCTCGGTCATGTCGGAGTCCTCTTCGGCTTTCTCAGAGCGGCGCTCTTCGTCATGGCGAGTGTGCTCGGCCAGGCGTTCCTCTTCATGGCGGGCATGCTCGGTTTTTCGTTCTTCTTCGTGACGGGCGTGCTCGGCATCGCGCTCCTCGCGCTCCCGGTCGGAATTCGATTGATCCTGGTCCATGATTCCGGATCCGCCTTCACATAGGTGTGCGTATTCGCCCGGCCAATTTAGCGGGTACCAACCCGGCGGAGTACCCGCGTGACGCCGACGATCAAAGCTATCCCGAGAACCCCGACGCTCAGCAACAGTCCTGCGAATCCCGTGAAAGAGAAGACGGAGGCGTTGACCGCGATCGCCACCGCCATCCCCCCAAAGAGCAGCGGGCGCGGCCACCCCGATTCGTCCCGCAGGCGATCGAGGTCGGTGGTGGCAATCCAGACGAGCACGGCGACAGTCATCAGCACGAACACGGTCTGGACCGCCGCCAGACTCCCAAAGAAGGTCAGGACGACCGCCACCCCCACCGTCCCGGCTCCAAGGCCGATGTCGCGGATGGCCTGATGGGCGCGGTCTCTCGAGGACACGGGATGAAGTTATCAGGTCGCCATCCGCCGCCCGCTCTCCGAGATCCGCAAGACTGAGCTCCGAGCTGTGGGTCGCGAGAAACGAGGAACGACTCTTCATGGATTTCCAAGATGTCATTCGCAAGCGCCGCATGGTCCGCAACTACTCGGACAAGCCGGTTGACCCTGCCGTCATCGATCGGTTGATCGAGGCGGGTCGAAAGGCACCGAGCGCCGGGTTCAGCCAGGGCCAATACCTCGTCGTCGTCACTGCCGCCGAGACCCGACAGGCTATTGCCGATCTCTCGGGAGAGCCCGAGTACGTGGACGGCCGGGTTCGACCCATGGATCTCGAAAGCTCCGGTGCATTTCGTTGTCTGCACCAGCGAAGCCGACTACCACCGCCGTTATCAGGAGCCGGACAAGACCGACACCGAGGGCCGGGAAATCACGTGGACTGTTCCGTACTGGTGGGTTGATGCCGGTGCCTCGATGATGTTGCTGCTATTGGCCGCCGTTGACGAAGGGCTGGCGGCGGGTTTCCTGGGCGTCCACTCGATCCCTGGTTTGCAGGGCTTGCTCGAGATCCCGCCCGAGGTCAAACCGGTCGGTGTGGTGACCGTCGGACATCAGGCGCCCGACCGGAGATCCGGATCACTCAAGCGCGGCTGGAAGCCGCAACCCGACGTGGTGCACCGCGAGCGTTGGGGCGGCGGGGGTCTGGACCAACCGTAATATCTGGACATGGCTGACGAACTCTTCGTTCCCATCGGTGACAATGCCTTCGAACCGACCGACCTGACCCGAGGACCCTGGAGCCCGATCTCCCAGCACGGCGGTCCACCCGCCGCGCTCCTGGCCCGAGCAGTCGAGGCCACCGACCCCGAATCGATGTTCGTGGCCCGATTCACCGTCGAGTTCATCAGGCCGGTACCGATCGCCCCGCTCACCGTGGCGAGCCGGGTGACTCGCCCCGGCCGCCGGGTTCAGCTGGTGGAGGCCACCCTGTCGGTCGAGGGAGAACCCGTGGCCAGGGCGATGGCGTTGCGGATTCGCGTGCATGAGGGTATTGACCTGCCCCCGGAGGCCGCCGGTCCGATCGAGACCCTGCCTCCGCCCGAGTCCGTCGCATCGGTCCGGCTGGTACCGGTCGACTGGGTGAACTTTGGCGACGCCCTCGACACCCGGCCGCTAGTCGGTGGGTTGACAGAACCCGGGCCGTCCACCGCGTGGATTCGCCTGCAGGTTCCTCTGGTCACCGGCGAGGATCCCACGCCCCTGCAGCGGACCCTGGTCGCTGCCGATTGTGGAAACGGGATCTCTTCGGCGGTCGACATCGATCGATACCTGTTCATCAACCCGGATCTCACGGTCTACCAACACCGGGCGGCCTCGGGCGAGTGGATTGGCCTCGACGCTCTCACCCGGCTCGAGACCCACGGTTCGGGCCTGGCCGAGGCCGCCCTGTTCGACGAGAGGGGCCGGTTCGGCCGATCCCTGCAAAGCCTCTACGTCGCCGAACGCTGAGTCTTCCCCTCGGTTTTGGCGTCGTACAAGCACGGCATCCGTGTATCAGCGACGCCAAAACCGAATTAAGGTCGCGGCGTGAACGAGCCCATCACGTCCGTCACCAACGCCCGGGTCAAGCAGTTGGTCAAGCTTCGCAACCGGCGCGCACGCGACGAGTCGGGTGTCTTCCTTGTCGAAGGCTTTCGCGAGCTGACCAGAGCCGTCGATTCGGGTCTGTCCGTTCGGGAGATCTACTTCTGCCCCGACCTGTTTCTGGGCGAGAACGAAACAGAGCTGGTCGACCGGGCAGTGGTTGGCGGCGCCGAAGCGGTCGAATTGGGCGCCGAGGCTTTCCGGAAAGTGAGCTATCGCGATCGCCCGGAAGGGCTCTTGGGGTTGGCGGACCAGTTCCCGACCACCCTCGAAGAGCTCACGCTTTCGTCCAATCCACTGATCCTGGTGGTCGAGTCCATCGAAAAGCCGGGCAATCTCGGGACCATGCTCCGCACGGCTGATGCAGCAGGAGTCGATGCGGTGATCGTCTGCGAACCAACCACCGACCCTTTCAACCCGAATGTGGTGCGGGCTTCGCTCGGGTGTCTCTTTCTGGTGCCGTTGGCGGTGGCAACAACCCCGGAAACTATCGCCTGGTTGGCCAAATTGGGAGTCGGCACCTGGGCCGCCACCCCGTCGGCCGAACTTCCTTTTTGGCAAGCCAACTTTCGGGGACCGACGGCAATCGCCATCGGGAGCGAACAGTACGGCCTCACCGAGACCTGGCTTCAGGAGTCAGCAGAGCGGATCCGGATCCCCATGGCCGGCCAGATCGACAGTCTCAATGCCGCCCTGGCGGCCGGGGTGGTTCTCTTCGAAGCAGTCCGCCAGCGGGCGGAATGAAGGTGGACAACCGGCACCCCATCGTGGCGGCTCTCTATGACCTGCTGATGGTTCCGAACGACTGGTTCGGTCTGCGACGGCAGCGTGCCCGACTTGCCGAGGCAGCCACCGGCCGGGTCCTGGAGATCGGGACCGGCACCGGACTGAACCTCTCGCACTTCACCCGAGCGACCGAGGTGGTTGCCATCGACCCGGACCCGCACATGCTGAAGCGAGCCGCCCGGCGCGTCTCCCGGGCGCCCTGCCCCGTCCGCCTCGAGGTGCTGGCCGGGGAGAGCATGCATTTCGCTTCCGAAGAATTCGACACGGTCGTCATCAGCCTCACGCTGTGCACCATCCCCGAACCGGGCGATGCGCTCCGCGAAGCGAGGCGGGTGTTGAGATCCGGCGGCTCACTCATCTTCCTGGAGCACGTTCGCTCTCCCCGCCCCAGCACCGCCCGATTCCAGGATTTCATCACGCCGTACTGGCGAAAGATCTCGGGCGGATGCCACACCAACCGGGAGACTCTCGACACGATTGCCGCCAGCGGTTTTGAGATCTCCAGCCTCTGGCGATCAAAAAGCGGAAGCATGGTGCAGGGGAGAGCCGAGAAGGTTTCAGGTTTCAGGTAACAGGTTTCAGGTAGCAGGTGTCAGGCGACAACTTGAAACCTGGAACCTGAAACTCGGAACGGCATTCATAGCAAAGCTATGAATGCTTGACACCGAACGTATGTTCGCTCTAGCTTCGGGGCGGTGACGGCAGCCATCCAGCAGACTTTTGACGACATGGGGGCCCCTCTCTTTGAGGTCCCCTTCTGTGTTCTCGATTTGGAGACGACCGGCGGTTCGCCAGCTGATTGTTCGATAACTGAGATCGGAGCCGTCAAGTACGTGGGCGGCGTTGAGGTGGGCTCTTTTCAGACGCTGGTAAACCCGGGGTCGCCGATTCCTCCCTTCATCACCATCCTCACGGGAATTACTCAGGCGATGGTTATCGAAGCGCCCCGGATCGAAGAAGTGCTCCCGGCTTTCCTGGAATTCATCGGCGACGCCGTCATCGTCGGCCACAACGTCAGGTTCGACCTGTCGTTCCTGAATGCCGACTCGATGCGGCTCGGGTACGGGCGGGTTCCCAATCGATCCGTCGACACGTATGCCCTAGCCCGGCGACTCATCCGCAACGAGATCCGCAACCTCAAGCTGCAAACCCTGGCCGGCTACTTCCGTTCTCCCACCGTGCCCAACCACCGGGCCCTCGAAGACGCCAAGGCCACCGCTTGGGTGTTGCACTGTCTTCTGGAAAGGGCCGGTTCTTTGGGAATCACCGCGCTCGAAGACTTGCTCCAGCTACCTACCGCCCGCGGTTCGGCCCATTACGGAAAGATCCGCATGGCCGACGCGCTCCCCCGCCGACCGGGCGTTTACCTCTTCAAGGACCGCAACGGCGGTGTGTTCTACATCGGGAAAGCCAAGAACTTGCGGACTCGGGTTCGCAGCTATTTCTACGGAGACACCAGACGCTCGGTTGCCAACATGCTCAAAGAACTCGACTCGATTGAACACCGGGTGTGCGCTTCCGAACTCGAGGCCGAGATCACCGAGATTCGCCTCATCCACGCTCACCGTCCGCGCTACAACCGCCGATCGAAACCCCCCAAAGCATCCCATTTCGTCAAGCTGACCCGAGAGAAGTTCCCGCGGCTCTCGCTGGTACGCACTCTGCGAGAGGACGGCCTCATTTATCTGGGTCCCTATCGCAGCAGGCGCAGCGCCGAGATGGTCATGACCGCCTTGTGGGACGCGGTCCCAATCAGGCGGTGCACGGGTCGACCCGGCGCCCGGGGAAGCGAGTGTGGGTTTGCTCAGCTCGGTGTGGCCGCCTGTCCCTGTGACGGTTCCCTAACCGAATCCGAGTACCAACCCATCGTCGATCGGCTCGTCGCCGGAATCGAACACGACCCCCAGCTTCTGTTGCGGCCCCTGCAAGCGAAGATGTCCGACCTGGCGGTCCAGCAACGCTTTGAGGAAGCGGGCTGGATGCGCGATCGCTATCGAGCCTTGGCCCGGTCACTCGAACGGCGCCGCGCCTGGCAAACCCTGAACCGAGCAGGGATGTTGTGGATGGAGACATCCGCCGGCGACGGAGCCGTCATCGAACGCGGCCGCCTGACCGTCGCCTGGGCGGACAACAACCGTCCTGCGTTCTACCCAACCGGAACGGACCTCGATACTTCCTGGCCGGCCGTCCCCACCTCAGTGCAGGACGCCGAAGAGGCCCATCTGCTCTGGCAGTGGCTGACCGGTTCGGGGGCAGTACTGCTCGATTCGTCACAGCCTCTGCACATGCCGGCCATTCGAATCCCGGAATTGCAGCTCGCTGCCTGACCACTCTCTGATTATTCAGGCCCTCTACCATGCGGGCATGAGATTTACTGTTCGACCGGGCAAGGATCCGGTGGCCGGCGCCGACCGCACTCTGCTTTCTGCCATGGGCATGCCCGGAGGCGGCATCATCGCCGTCGGCACCACCCACGTTCTCGTCCGGCCCCGGGAAACATCTGAGCCCACGGCCCTTTTGCTCGGTCCGCAAGCCCTGGCCAACGCCGGGCTCACCGCCGGCCAAGGAGTGGACGCCAAGCGAGCCATTTTGCCGGCCGCTCGGCGGGTGATCATCGAGGGAGACCAGCTCCCGCTGGAAACCCGCACCCTGGTCCATGGCTTGCAAGGTCGCCCGGTGAGTGCCGGGGATCAGGTAACGGTGGACACCGCCTATGGCGACGGTGACGGCCAACCCGTGGATATCAAGATCGCTCAGGTCGATCCCGATCCGGCAGGCACCGTCGGCATGGCGACGACCTTCGTTAGCGAGACTGAAGCCGCCCACGCCCCGGACGCTCCCGCCGAAGTCTCGTCTGCGGCCGGTCCGGCCCGCCCCGGAGCACCAACGACAACCGAGGCTCTGCTCGCCGGACTCGAGTCCGAACTGGAGATGCTGACCGGTTGGTTCTCTCTACTGACATCTCCTCGGGACCTGCCCTCAGCCTGGGGACTACCGCAGGTCGCGGGAGTGATCGTCGAAGGGCCGATCGGATGCGGCAAATCTGAATTGGTCGCGGTGGCGGCCGAAACGGCCGGCGCCCGGGTCCACGAAGTCTCCCTTGATCTCGTGTTCAAACCCGAGCGGCTCCTGGATCTACTCGAGAAAGCCAAAGGCACCGCGACACCGGCAGTCGTGTTCGTCGACCGCCTCGAAGCCGTCGCCGGCGAGGAAGGACTGGCCCCCTTCCGCACTCAAGTGAGCGCCATTCTGCGTTGGTTCCTCGATGCCGTCTCCGAGCAGCAGGGTTTGGCTTGCGTTCTCAGCGTCGCCTCGGTGGGTCATCTCGATACTTCGATCACCAGATCTCCCTTGCTGCCCCGCACTCTGAGCGTCCCCCCACCCGACCTCAATCGTCGCCGGCTGCTCTTTGAGGCTGCCCTGGCCAGGGTTCCTTCCGAGGAGCTCGATTTCGATCGCCTCGCCTCCCGTTCGGCGGGTTTTTCGGGAGCGGACATTGTGGCCTCGGTGGTTCACGCTTCGGCCGTCGTCGCCCATGCCAACAAACAAGGTGACCACCGATCTGATGATCGAGGCACTCGACGGGACGTCGCCGTCGTTGGGATCAGTCCCCATGGGTGACCTCCCCTCTTATGGGTTCGAGAAGGTCGCCAACCTCACCGAGGTCAAGCAGCGGCTCACCGAGGCCGTCATCTGGCCCATCACGGAGCCGGAACGATTCTCCCGGATGGGTATCGAACCGCCTAGGGGCATACTGCTCCATGGGCCACCTGGTACCGGGAAGACTTTCGTCACCCGGGCCCTGGCCCACGAGTCGGGGGCCGCGTTCTTCTCGATCAAGGGTGCGGAACTCCTCGACAAGTTCGTGGGCGAGTCCGAGCGGGGAGTCAGAGAGGTTTTTGCCCGAGCCCGGGCCGCGGCCCCGGCGATCCTGTTCTTCGACGAGGTAGACGCCCTTGCCCCCGTCCGAGGTCGGTCCTCAACGTCAGTTACGGACTCGGTGGTGGCCGCCCTACTGACCGAGATCGATGGGGTAGCCGAACGTGGCGACGTGTCCGTGATCGGAGCAACCAACCGCAAAGACTTGATCGACCCTGCCTTGCTCAGGGCCGGGCGTTTCGAGATTCACATCGAGTTGGGCTTGCCGGGAGTCGACGGAAGACGAGCGTTGCTGGCCCTGTCCGATGTCCCCTTTGCCGAAGGCGTCGATCTCGACCAGTTGGCCGAGAAGACCGAAGGATTGTCTTTTGCGGACCTCGACGGAATGCTGCGCGAGGCAGCCCTGACTGCGTTGCGGAACGATGCCTCGGCGCTGTCGGTGGGCTGGGACGAGATCGAGAAGGCTATGCGCCGGTTCCGGGAGTAGCGGAACGCCTTTTCTTCAAGGCCCCACGACGAACGTCCGATATACGCGGTAATGCTGCGCGTACGGACAACAATTGGATTCCTCACTGCCGCCGTTCTCTTGGCGGGCTGCGGCGTGTCCTACGACGCCGACCTTCTGGTCTCCCTAGAAGGACGCTGGATGTGCGACGTTCAACGGTATACCTTCGACGATGTCGGCGATATCCAGGTCGAGCTGGACGCCCGTTTGGCCGGTAACGGGGTCTCGGCCGAGCAATACCGGGCGTTCAAGGATGACCTGACCAAGCAACCGGATCTGCGGGAACAGGTCGGAGCCGAGCTTGTGGCGTATTGCGACACAGGCTCCTAGGACACCTCAAGTTAATTGGTTCGTTTGGCCGATACGTAAGTATGCGAACACGCATCATTCTTCTCGTTGCTGTCCTCCTGGTTGTGGTTGCCGCTGTTCCGGCGGCCGCCGCCCCGAAACCCGATGTCGACAAAGATGTCGAACTGACCAACTACGAGACGGCGGCCATCGTGGCCGGCGATAGCGCCTGGATTGCCCTCAATTGGCACGGCGGAGGCGGGGACGCGGAGAACTTCCAACTGGTCGTCAAGAAGCCCGAGGCCGGTGTCGAGGTTCGCTACCCGGACAACACGGGCTCCTACACCTCATTGTGGGCGGATGACACTCTGTCGGATGGTGAGTATGACTTCACTGCCGTTCACGTCACCGTCCCTTATGCCGCCCAGAAGGACATCAAGCTGCAATTCGCACTGTCCTATGAGCGGAACGGCAAGCAACAAACTGGTGTGTTCAATGTTCGGGTGCCGGTGGTCCAGTACACCGGCGCCGAGGACCTTCAACAAGTGACGGCATCGCTCGGAGAGGTAACGCTGGGCGAAACCGCCTGGATGGGAGTCTCCTACGCAGGGCTGGCACCCCGCCTCGATGACTTCCAGTTGACGGTTACCGATACCGGAGGGTTGCCCGTTGTGTATCCCGGTGATCGGTCCTCGACCAGCCTGCATCATGATGCACGTCTGGAAGACGGCGAGACCGACATCGCCCGGTTCCGGATCGATGCTTATGACGTCAACGCCGGTTCCTACACGATCACGGTCTTGGCCACCTATCGGAAAGACGCCGTTACCGCCGAATTGATCGGCACCGTCACTCTGGAAGTGGTTATTCCGACCGGTTGACATAGTCGCCGAGGCGTGAGCAATCTCTCAGGCCGGTCCAATCGCCACCCGATACCTAGAGAATCAGATTCAGGGGATCAACTATGCACAAACGACTACCTACCTTGCTCACAGTTCTCGGATTCGCGCTGCTGTCAGCTTGCTCGAGTGGAGACCAGACAGCCGGTGACACGATACCCAGCGCAACGGTTTCGACAACGATTGCCGGCACGCAGCTTTCGGCTGAGCCGATCCCTCCCTCTGAGCTCGATCCCGATCTCACCGGGTCCGACTTGTTGGTGGAGATCGAAGCTCGTTGGATGTGTGATGTGCAGCGGTTCGCCTTCCCCGACCTCAACGCCATGAACGTGGCGCTCGATGAACGCTTGGCGCCCCACGGATTGGGCCGGGCGGATTACGACACGTTCAAGACAGTAATGGAAACCAGCGTCGAGCTTCGCCAACGAGTGCTGACTGCCTATGGCGCCGTCTGTGGATAGGACTAGTCCTTCTGTGCGTGGACCAGATAGCCATCAAGAACCACCGTGCGTGAGGTCGATACCATTCATATGAAACGCATACTTGCCACCGCACTGGTCATGTTCCTGATAATTCCCGCCGCACCTGCGCTGGCAGCCGACGATATCGAAGATCTCTATGACGACGGCAAGGTTGGGGTCACCCTGATGACCGAGAAAACCGCCGCGGTCATGCGCGGCGAAACGGTCTGGTTGGCGCTCAACTGGACCGCTTTCAATGCCGACTTCGACGAGTTCGAAGTGAAACTCAAGAAGGCGCCCAAGGGCGTCGAGGTTATCTACCCCGGTTACCCCAAACCCGGGAAGTTCACCTCCCTGTATGACAACAGCACACTCTCGAACGTGGAGTTGGACTACACGGCCTTCCAGATCGCCGTGCCGACAGATTTCCGGGGCAGCAGCATCACCTTCGAAGTCGAAGCGCAGTTCAAGTCCGGCAAAGAGAAGTTCAAGCAAAAGCACAAGATCCTGGTGCCGGTCGTGAGCCATGAAGGCGCCGACCTGGAGTTGGTGACGACGGCCACCTCCGTTCCGGACAGCGGCTGGGTCGGTCTCAGCTACGCCGGTATGGCCCCCTTCCTCAACGACTTCAAGGTTGTGGTTGACGGTGTGCCGGTCGAGTACCCGGGCAACGGCACCGCAACCAGTCTCTGGAACGACAACGTCCTCCAGAGCCACGAAACCGACGTCGCCAAGTTCTATGTGGACCCTGAAATGGAGGCCGACTCCTACACCCTCAATGTGGTAGCGAGCTACACCAAAGCCGGCAAGCCTTACACGATGGAAGGCAAGGTAACCCTGACCGTCGGCGGGTAGTGGCACCCAAGATGTGACCAAAAGATCCCGGGCTCGTCCCGGGATCTTTTGCATAGCGAGAGCCAAGCTCTCGTTCGTTCTTCGATATTGGTCATTGGTTCTCGGTCGAACTACGAACTAGGAACCAAAAACTACGAACTGCCGCCGGGCGAAGCCCGGCGGCTATTCGAGCTTGTCGCCTTTGCCGATGACCACGATTCCTTCGTCGGATACGGTGAACCTCTGGCGATCGAGTTCGGGATCGACACCGATCTGGTAGCCCGCTGGAATGACCACGCCCTTGTCGACAATGGCCCGCTTGACGACGGCCCGGCGGCCCACGTCAACGCCGTCGAAGAGCACCGAGTCTTCGACTGTGGCGTACGAATGCAGGCGCACCTCGGGCGAGACGATGGACCGGTGCACCTCTGCGCCCGAGACGATGGCCCCCGCCGAAACTAGGGACTCGGCGGCGAACCCCCGCCGCCCCTCGTGGTCATGTACGAACTTGGCGGGAGGATGGGGAAAGGACCAGGTGAGGATGGGCCAGTCCTCGTTATAGAGGTCGAAGATCGGGTCTACGGTGACCAAATCCATCGATGCATGGAAATACGCATCGAGGGTCCCGACGTCCCGCCAATATCCGTATTCTCGCTCGGTCTGGCCGGGCACCACGTTGTCATCGAAGTTGTAGACCCAGGCGCTGCCCCGCTCCGTGAACATCGGAACGATGCTGCCGCCCATGTCGTGTTTGGACTCCTCGTTCTGGCGGTCCTCGATCACCGCTTCCCGGAGGGCCTCGGTGGTAAAGACGTAGTTCCCCATCGACGCAAAGGCGAAATCAGGGTTGCCCGGCATGTGCGGAGGTTCGGCCGGTTTTTCCAAGAACGACTTGATCTTGCCGTCATCATCCGCGTCGATGATGCCGAACTCACTCGCCTCGCCGATCGGCACTTTGATTCCGGCCACCGTCGCCGCGGCTCCGCTCTCGATGTGCTGGTCCAACATCTGGCCGGGGTCCATGCGGTAGATGTGGTCGGCTCCGTAGACGATCACATAGTCGGGTTCTTCGTCTCCGATCAGATTGAGGTTTTGGTAGATCGCATCCGCCGAACCGGCGAACCAACGCGGCCCGGCCCGCATCTGGGCGGGGACCGGCGCAACATAGAAGCCCAGCATCGGCGACAGCCGCCAGGTTTGAGCCAGGTGGGTGTCGAGGCTGTGACTCTTGTATTGGGTGAGAACCACAATCCGGCGGAACCCTCCGTTGACCAAATTCGACAGTACGAAGTCGATCAGGCGGTACTGGCCACCAAACGGAACGGCCGGTTTGGCTCGATCGCGGGTCAGAGGGAAGAGCCGCTTCCCTTCGCCTCCGGCCAGGACCATCGAGAGTACATGTTTGCGGGGGGCCATTGGTTCCTAACCTAGTGGCCTGTTGTTGAAATGGTGCGCAGCCCTTCCTGCGACGGGCCACTAGTAGGTAGACACCGCCCCGTCCTACGATGAATGCCGTATGCAAGCCCTGCGCCTGGCCGGTTCAACCGCCGCCTTGCTCATCGTTTTGTCGTCCTGTGCAGCCGACCAGACGGATTCGTTGACTACTCCCCTGCCGCCCACCGATGCCGCCACCATCAACGCCCTCGTCGAGGAATCAGCCCAACCCGTTGTTCTCAACGTTTGGGCGTCGTGGTGTATCCCCTGTCGGTCGGAAGCGCCGTTGCTGGAGCGGGCCTTTGCCCAGTTCGGAGGCGAAGTCCGTTTCATCGGGGTGAACGTTGCCGACACCCAATCGGGAGCGCAAGAATTCATCGCCGAATTCGGGCTCTCCTTTGAGAATTTCTTCGATGCTCCCCGGGCGGTGCCGGCCGCGCTGGGCGGGTCTGGGGTCCCCTTGACCTTCTTCTTCGCGCCCGGCGGTGAGCTGGTCCACTACCAACCGGGTGTTATTGATGAGCGCATGCTCGCCTTGCAGATCGACGAACTGCTCAGCAGACCGGCCAACCCCTGATGGAATTCACTCTGCTGTGGGCAGCCGCCACCGGCGTTGGCTTGGCCGCCGTGATGGCCAGACTGGAGAAGCGGTGGGGACTCATTCCCGAAGAAATCGGCAGTCTGACCGATCTGATCCTCGGCGCGGCCGTGACCGGACTCATCACGGGTCGCCTGGCTTCCATGATTCTCGCCGGGACCAGCCCGATCACGCATCCGGCCGACATCCTGATTGTGCGGAGCGGTGTTGATACCGGGTTCGCTTCGCTGGGAGCTCTCGCCTTCGTTGGCTTGACATCCCGCCGACACCTGGCAACAACTCTCGACGTGTTGGGCCCGGCGGCCCTGGCTGGTCTAGCAGGGTGGCACGCCGGGTGTCTCTACCGGGGGGCTTGCCTGGGGACCACCTCAACCCTGCCTTGGGCCGCCGCCCAGGAGGGCAGCACCTTGACCCGGCATCCGGTCGAGATCTATGCGGCGCTCCTCTTCCTGACCGGGGCGCTGGCCTTGCTGGGGGCGCTGCGGTCCCGGGGATCGGCGCCGGGCGTTCTTGGTGCTTTGGCCTTGAGCGGGGCCGGGTTGATTCGACTGATCACTGAGCCGCTGCGGCCCTCGCTGGGTTCGGGTCCGGTTGGCTGGTATCTGGTGGCCGTCACAGTGGGGCTAGTGGGGGCCATCGTCATGCTCCGGCGGGGGCGAAGAGCACCTCGATAGGCGGTCGGGCCCTCCTCGTCGTACACTCCCCCGCTGTGACTGAGGGAGCCCCCATTGCCGCGCTGTCGGGTGTCGGCGTCCGCTTCGGACGGATGCCGGTCTTGCGCGGCGTCGAACTGCGTATCGATCCAGGAGAAGTCGTGGGGATCATCGGGCCCAACGGCTCGGGGAAGTCAACTCTTCTGCGGATCCTCGCCACGCTGCTGAAGCCTTCGGTCGGTGAGGCCACCGTGCTCGGCGCCCGGGTTGGGTCCAGCGGGATTCTGGCGGCTCGCCAGCGGATCGCCTTGCTCGGCCACCACCCCGGCCTGTGGGGCGAACTGACCCTTGTCGAGAACCTGACCTTCGTGGCTCGATTGGCGGGAGCCGGGACCACGGGAGCCGAGCAGGCTCTGGAGACGGTCGGACTGGGCGGAGCCAAAAACCGGCGAGCGGACCACTCCTCACATGGGATGCAGCGCCGGGTCGAGTTCGCCCGGGTGATGCTCATTCGGCCCGATCTCTTGCTGCTCGACGAGGCTCACGCCGGTCTCGACAAGGCGGCCCAAGCGTTGGTCAGAGCTGCGGTTCGGGACGTAAGGGACAGGAATGGTGGAGTCGTGCTGGTCAGCCATGAACCCGATCGCATGTTGCCCCTGGTGAACGTCACCTACCAACTCGAAGGCGGCACCTTGCTGGACAGAACGGAGAGGCCGTGATGCCGGGAAGCTTCTGGCAACAAGCCAAGGAGATCGCCCGTAAAGATCTGCTCGTCGAGGGTCGGGCCGGAGAAGCGCTCTACATCACCATCCCTTTCGGGGCGGTGGCCTTGATGCTCATCCCGCTGGCTATCGGTACCGACCGGCCGCTGCTCGCCCAGGTCGGTCCCGGCATGTTTCTGTCCGTGGCACTGCTGTTCGGCATGCTGGTGGCATTCCGACAGACGGCTGCCGACACCCCGCCGCAGCAAGAACTGCTCACCCTGTTGGGCACAGACCCGGCGGCCAAGTTCGTGGGGCGAACTGCTACCAGCACTCTCTTGCTCCTGGTCTTCGAAATCGTTCTGGTCCCGGTGACCATTCTCTTGTACAACCCGGGACGGATCCCAGGCTGGCCGTGGTTGATCCTGGTCCTTGTCTTGCTGGCCAGCGGGTTGGCCCTGGTTGGCACCCTGGCAGGCTCAGTCACGGCCGGGTTACGTACTCGCAACACCTTGACCCCGTTGCTGGTTGCTCCCCTGTCAATGCCTCTCTTGCTGGCATCGGCCCAGGTAGTGGAGGCTTTGAAACAGGAAGAGAGTATCCTCCTCTGGATCACGTTGCTGGCCACCATGAATCTGGCGGTCGCCGTGATCGGTGTCGTAACGGCGAGACCCCTGGAGGAATCGAACCGATGAATACACGTTCGTATCGGTTGCTCACCGTGGCGGCTCTGGTCGCTATCGCAACCGGGTTCACCTTTGCGATGTCCGTCCCTCCGGAGCGCACCCAGCGTGAATTCGCCAAGATCATGTTCGTTCATGTCCCCTCGGCGTGGCTGGCCTTTGTCGCATTCGCGGTCACCATGATCGGAGGGGCCATCTGGCTGATCAAAAAGACACCCATCTGGGATCGGGTGGCGGCGTCCTCCGCCGAGGTGGGCGTGTTCTATACGGCGCTGGCGCTGCTGACGGGAATGATCTGGGGATACCCGGTGTGGGGGACGTTCTGGGATTGGAGCGACGCTCGCATGATGTCGACCGCCATCATGTTCTTCGTCTACGTCGGGTATCTGGCGCTGCGGCGCAGCATCCCGGATCCCGGAAACCCGCGCCAGGCGTTCGGCCATTCTCGGCATCGTCGCGTTCGTCCAGGTACCACTGGTCTACTTCTCCGTTTCTCTTTTTCGGACACTTCACCAAGGACCGACGGTCGTCCGGCCCGACGCCCCGATCGATCCCGAGTTCCTACGAGCCCTGATGATCAACCTGGGCGCTTTCACCGTTGTCTATGTGGCGTTCATGGCCTGGCGGACCCGGTTGGCCCGGCTGGAGGATGAGCTGGAAGAGACCGAGGCTATTGCCGATTTCGAACTCGCCGGCTCCGGTATCACCGCCCCCGAACTGGAGGAGGTACCCGGCGATGTCTGATGGTTGGGTCATCTTTGGTTATGCCCTCGTATACGGCTTCATGGTGCTGTATTCCTTTTCTCTGGTAGTGCGGACCCGGCGAGTCAAGCGCCGGATGGAGGAGTAGCAGTGCGTTACAAATGGTTTGTACTTCCTGCCATCGGCGATCATCGTCCTGGCGCTCGGTTTCATGCTGTTCGGAGCCCTGGGTGACAGTCTCGTCTACTACCTGACCCCTACCGAGGCCGTCGACCAACAAGCAGATTTCCCGGACGGTGAGCGATTCCGTTTGGGCGGATTGGTGACCGAAGGCACCGTGGTGACCAGCAACAGCGGAGTGAGCTTCGTGGTTACCGACGGAAACCGATCCATCGACGTGGTCCACACCGGGGCCCCGCCGCAGCTGTTCCAGGAGAACATCGGCGTAGTTGTCGAAGGCGCCTGGGTCGGGGACCGCTTCGAATCCGACACGCTCATCATCAACCACGATGAGGAGTACCGGTACGAAGATAACGAGGGCGCCTACATCCCGCCCGCAGGCAATTGAGGTAGGCGTATGACTGCGACTGTTGGCTATCTGGCGATCATTGTGGCGGCCCTCGGGTCGGTCGGCATCATCGTGCAAGGTTTCCGGGGTATGCGAAACCCCAAGTTGGCGACGGCCGAAAAGCTGCAATGGCCGGTCTACGGAATGGTGGGTGGAGCCTTGTTGGCGATGATCGCTCTCGAAGTCGGGATCCTCGCCGACGATTTTTCGATCTCGTACATCGCCAACAACTCGGCCACGACGACCCCGTTCATTTTCAAGGTGTCATCGGCTTGGGCGGCTTTGGAGGGCAGTATCGTGCTTTGGGGGTTGGTGCTGGCCGCTTTCGTGTACACGGTCTACCGCGGGTTTGCCAAGCGCACCGAACCGGACCGGCTGGGGGCGGGAGCCCTGGCAGTCATGGGGATCGTCACTCTCTATTTCTTCGTGTTGATGGCCACCGTTTCCAACCCCTTCACCGTATGCGTGCAGCCCGCTTCGATCGGATGTCTGGAAGCGGCCCACTGGCCCTGGACAGACTCGCTGGCGGCCCTGGAGGGACGCGGTCCCGAACCCGTTGCTCCAGAACCACATCCTGATGGCCGTCCATCCGCCGATGCTCTATGTCGGCTATGTCGGCATGACCGTTCCTTTTGCCTTTGCTATGTCGGCGCTGATGCTGGGCGCCAGCGGAACCGAATGGCTCCTGCGCACCCGCACCTGGACGCTCATCGCCTGGGGTTTCCTGACGGCCGGCATTGTGCTTGGTGGTCTCTGGTCATACGAGGTGCTGGGTTGGGGCGGCTACTGGGCCTGGGACCCGGTCGAGAACGCCTCCTTCATGCCCTGGTTGATCGCCACCGCCTTTCTCCATTCGGCCGTGGTTCAGGCCCGGCGTGGCATGCTGCAAGCCTGGAACTTCGTGCTGGTCATCGCCACGTTCGCCTTGACCATCCTCGGTACGTTCCTCACCCGATCGGGTGTGATCACCTCCGTGCACAGCTTCACTCAATCGCCGATCGGGCCGGCTCTGCTGTGGTTCTTGATGGTGGTGTTGGTGGCGTCGTTCGGACTCTTTGCCGCCCGCGCCCACGTCGTGGCATCATCCCCCCGCCTGGACTCTCTGGCCAGCCGGGAAGGGACCTTTCTCCTCAACAACCTCCTGCTGACCGTTTTCGCCTTCGTCGTCCTCACTGGCACTCTTTATCCGATGTTCGTCGAAGCCTTCAGCGGGTCGCAGGTTGGGGTCGGCCGTCCGTTCTTCGATCGCATGGCCGTGCCGCTCGCCTTTGGTTTGCTGCTGGCCATGGGAGTGGGGCCCATCACGCCCTATCGCTCGGCAAGAAAAGAGATTGTGTGGCAGCGCATCAAGAACCCGCTTCGGGTAGCCCTGGCTGCCGGAGCGTTGGCGGTCGTGCTCGGCTATCGCACGCCCTGGCTGCTGGCCTTCATCGTCGCCTCCTTCTTTCTCATCTCCGCCATCCTGCGCAATCTCTTCACGACAGCCCGAACAGTTGCCCAGAAACGCGAGATATCCCTTCCGGCGGCCGCCCTGCGCACGATGCGCAACGACACCGGGTACTGGGGCGGCCAGATCTCGCACCTGGGCGTCGCCATCCTGGCGTTGGGAATCGCCATCTCCGCCAACCTCTCGGTCGAGGCCGACATCACCCTCACCCCCGGCAGCACCGAGTCGGTCGCCGGATTCGATATCACCTACATCACCCCGGTCAGCCGACAGGAGCCCACCCGATTCGTGACCGGGGCGCAGGTCGAAGTGTCGAAGAACGGGCGGGTGGTCAGCGAACTCGAACCGCGCCTCAATCAATACCCCACCTCAACCCAATCGGTAGCCACCCCGGAAGTCGACGCCTCCTGGGGAGGCGATCTCTACCTCTCACTCAAGAGCATCGACGCCCAGCAGGTGACACTTGGGGTGTTCTGGTTCCCGTTTGTGTGGCTCGTCTGGGTCGGCGGATTCATTGCGGCGGCCGCGGTGCTCTGGTCTCGATTGGTCAAGAAGCCACGCGCCGCGAGTACCCAACAAGCCGAGACCTCGCGCGATGGATAGCAGAGCCCGTTCCTTCATCGGCTGGATCGTCACCGTCGGCTTGGTGGCCGTGGTGGTGGTTGGCTTGATCATGGGCGACAGCACTCCCGAAGATCGGGTCGACTCCCTCGGCGCTCGCATAAAATGCCCGGTTTGTCAGGGTGAGGCCATCGGGGATTCGCCCTCCGAGACGGCCCAGGCGATGGTGGAGATCGTCAAGGAGAAGGTAGAGGCCGGAGAGACCGACCCACAGATCGTCGACTATTTCACTACCCGGTACGGAGATGGCATCCTGCTCGACCCACCGTTTGGCGGCCGCACCCTGTTGGTATGGCTGTTGCCCGTGGCGGCGGTGGCGGGAGGGATCTGGATGATCTTGACCCGGCGGCGGACGCCGGTCACCAAGGGATCAGACAATGCCTGACCGCAAACACCTTGAAGAACGTCTCGAGATCGCCGAACGCGATCTGACCGAACTTGCCGAACAGGTCGAGAGCGGTGAAATCGACGAGGCCACCGCCGATACCTTGCGAGCCGGCTACCAGGCCGAGGTTGACGAAGTCTCGGAGCAACTCGGTTCGATGCCATCACCCCAGAAACCGACCGCCTCGAGGCCGGGATCAACACCAGAAAGCCCGACAGGCCCCCAACCGCGCTCAACCCGACGGGCAATCATCGGCAGCGTCCTCGTCATCGCCGCCCTCTCGGTTGCCATCTTCCTGGCCGCCGGCGATATCAATCCCGACACAACTACCACCGCGGCGGCCGGGTCCCAAGCGCCGGGAGAACTGTCCATCGATCCCAACTCGGTCAGCAACGAACAACTCGAAGCGGTCGTCGCTCAGAATCCCGGCATCAACGCTATGCGTTTGGCATTGGCCGACCGATACTTCGAACAGCAGTCCTACAGCCAGGCCCTCGATCACTATCTGGTCATCGCCGACAACGCCCCTACCCCGGCGGAAGAGGGTCGGGTCTTGTCCCGGATCGGGTGGATAGCGCATGTCACCGGTCAACCGGAGGCTGCCGAGCAATATCTACAAACCAGCCTCACCATCGACCCCACTAACGACGAAACCAAGCTGTTTCTCGGCTTTGTCTTGCTGTACGGACTCGAAGACGCCGAGGCGGCCATCCCCTGGCTGGAGGAGGTCGCCGCAGTTCCCGACCTTCCGCCTGTCATTCTGCAGGAGGTAGAGGCAGCCCTCAGCGAGGCCCGAACCGGAGGTGGCGGATGACCGAACCGCCCGTCGAGACACAACGTCGACGCATCCCACGCGGCGTGCTGCCGATCGCCGGGATCCTGGCGGTGGTGGCTTTGTTGGTCTTTGTGTTCAACGGTCGTTTCGGTCAGGACCCTCGACTGGTCGACTCACCACTCATCGGCAAGCCGGTCAGCAACCTCACCTTCGATTACCTGGAACAGGACGGCACCTTCTCGTTCGCAGACCAAAGGGGAACGGTCCTGGTCGTCAACTTCTTCGCTTCCTGGTGCATCCCTTGTCGCGCCGAGCACGACGACCTGACGTCAACCGCGGCGGCATTTGCGGACCGGGGAGTGCACTTCTTGGGCATCGTCTATCAAGACAAGCCGACCCAAGCGATCTCTTTCCTCGATCAATTCGGCAGGGGCACCAACTACAGCTACGTCCTCGACCCTGCTTCGCGGGCAATCATTGAACTGGGTGTGTTTGGTGTGCCTGAGACGTACATCATCGATGCCAACGGCCTCATCCAGTGGAAGACCGCCGGCGCGGTCGACGCCCTGACTCTGCAGAATGCTCTCGAAAAGGTGTTAGCGGGCCAAACACCGGAGCAGTAGAGGCGCTTCGTGCCTCGTACTTGGTACTTCGTATTTCGTACTTCGTACGTCACTCGCTGCTCTTGGCAAGTAGATGCTTGGTTTTCTAGGAATACATTTCGCTCGTGCTCGTGAACGGGCTCGTAGTCCGTCCCGCCTGAAACCTGAAGCCTGAAACCTGGAACCCGGCTCCGTTCCCGACACTCCCGGCACCCAGACTGCCTAGATCGGCAATTGGCCCCCAAGACCGCTCTCCGGCGGGATTATCGACGTTCCGTCGAGCTGACTTTTTCCGACGGTGACTCGCTCTCCGACATGGTGTCGGTACATGCATATAACCGCATGTCAGGGGCACTTTTACCTTTTGTCGACAAAGGGTCGAAAGACCCTACGCGAGACCACCTCATGACCGTCGAATATCTGGGAGAGTACACAACGACATATTCCGCGGAGGGAGGGAGCACCACATGCGCCGAAGTTTGATGCTTGGTCTTTTATTCGTTTGTCTGGTCTTGGCCTTAGCCGCCTGTACCAGCGAAGGTGAGCCGGGTCCCGCCGGTCCCGCCGGTGCCGCCGGTCCAGCCGGTCCCGCCGGTCCAGCCGGTGCCGCTGCAGATTTGGTCGCCGCCGACCTGAGCTGCACAGAGTGCCACAACGACACGAACGTCCTCTCCGGCAAGACGGCCGCTTGGGAAGAGTCGATTGCACTGCGACCGGGCGAAGTCCTATTGTGCGGGGCGAGCAGCGCAGGTTGCGCCGGATGTCACTCCGGTGGAGGCTTCACCGCCATGGTTGCGGCAGGTATCAACCCGCAGGCGAGGTCGAAGAAGGCGATCCCAACCCGACTCATCCAAGATTGCCGTACCTGCCACGAAATCCACACCACGCTACACCGGTGCCGACTGGGCCCTGACGACCACCGATCCTGTGGCGCTCTACGCCTTTGAGGGCGTGACCTTACGACGGCGGCAAGGGCAACCTTTGCGCCATCTGCCACCAACCACGCCGAGCGATTGATGAGGCGGTTGACGGCATGATCGAGGTCACCAGCACCCACTGGGGTCCCCACCACGGACCACAGAGCGCCATGCTGCTGGGCTGGTCGGCTGGCGCTGGTGATGTCACAGGCAACCCGAGCGCGCACTGCCACGCTGGTCGAGGATACCTGTGTGAGCTTGCCACGTGGGCGAAGCCGACGACCACACGTTCGAAGCCAACGTGAATGCCTGCACGTCATGCCATGCTGATGCCGAGGAATTCGACTATCAACGGCGTACAGACCGAAGTCCAGGAAATGCTGGACCAACTCCTTGAGGCGCTCTTGGCCAAGGGCATGTATGCGGGAGACGAGGAAGAGGGTTACCACCCGGTAGTTGGGCTTTATCCCGCAGCCGACGCTCAGGCGATGTGGAACTATATCCTGATGGCCCCCGAGGACGGAAGCCGTGGCATCCACAACCCGAGCTATACCAAGGCCTTGCTCCAGGCCAGTTTGGATACGCTCGGCGGATAGCCGACACCAAAAAAAGGACGTAATGGCCAGAAGCGGGGCTGCCAATTGGCGGCCCCGCTTCATTGTGAAACGAATCAGAGACTTCGGTGATCGCCCAGAGTCCCAGCCGATCGGGACTCTCGACCCTATGGCAGGTTCGCGAACCGCTTGTAGCGTAGGCTCAACGTGATTGGTGTCACCCGGCACCTCGAACCTGGGAGGTAACACGTGAAGAGAGCTTGGCGTTGGGCGCTGCCGGCGCTGGCCGGCGCGGCACTGCTTGTCGGCTTTCTAACCGTTGACACCTCGCCCGCTCAGGCGGCCCAGGAAGAAGCCCCGGAAGTCACCGAGGAAACGGACCGCCGATTCGACAATGGATACTGCCTCGGTTGCCATGATGGGGAGACCAGCGGGATAAGCCTCGCCGACGTGGAGCTGCCGTCGGGCGAGACTCTCGACATCAACGTTCACCGAGATACCTACAAGTTCTCGGTCCACGGTCGGCTTGATATTCCCTGCGTGCTGTGCCACACCAATATCTCCGAATATCCCACACCAGCCGATCGAGGAAGAAAGCCTGCGCGAGTTCGCAGTAGCCAACTACAGCGCTTGTGCCACGTGCCATGACTCCCAATATTCGGCCACCCATGACAGCGTGCACAGCTCGGCCCTCTTAGCTGGAAACATCGAAGCGGCCGTCTGCACCGATTGTCACGGTACCCACAACATCCAGCCGGCGGGAACGAGAGCAACCGCCATTCAACAAACGTGCGAGAACTGTCACTTCGAGATTTACACCCTCTACGAGGACAGCGTGCACGGCGCCGCCCTCTTCGAAGAAGGCAACGCCGATGTTCCCGACCTGTACCGACTGTCACGGGGTCCACGACGTCGAAGGTCCGACGACACCGGGTTCCACCTCTTCTCGCCACAGATCTGTGCCGACTGCCATGAGGACGAAGACCTGATGGGCAAATACGGCATCTCCACGGAAGTCTTCGACACCTACGTAGCCGACTTCCACGGGACCACAGTGGTCATCTTCGAGGAACTGGCCCCCGACCAGGAGACCAACAAAGCTGTGTGTATTGACTGTCACGGGGTACACAACATCGCCTCGGCCGACAATCCGGACAGTCCCACTTTCCGCGAGAATCTGCTGGGAACCTGTCAGCGCTGCCACCCGGACGCCACCAGCAATTTCCCAACATCGTGGATGAGCCACTACTCGCCGACGATCGAGCAGACCCCTTTGGTGTTCTTCGTCAATCTCTTCTACCGGATCCTCATCCCGGCGACCATCGGAGCGATGTTGTTGTGGGTGTTGATGGATTTCGCCAAGAAACTCATCTCACGCCGTCGGAGGTTCAGCAATGCTTGACCAACAAGAACCGGTCGAGCAGAACGAGGAACGATTCCTCCGATTCACGATCTCAGACCGTGTAGAGCATTGGATGCAGGTCATCACCTTTGTGGTGCTGGCCTTCACCGGCCTTGTCCAGAAGTGGCCGCAAGCCGGGTTCTCCGAATTCTCCATCAACTTGCTGGGTGGAATCGAGACCACTCGTATCATCCACCGGATCTTCGCCACCATTCTCCTGCTGGCGGTCGTGTACCACCTCTATACGGCCGGGGTGAAGATCTTCGTGAAGCGAGCCCGCCGCACCATGGTGCCCGGACCCGGGGACCTCAAGGCCGCCTGGCACGGACTGCAGTTCAATCTCGGCATGCGCAAAGATCGACCACCCCAGGGGTACTTCACCTGGGAAGAGAAGATCGAGTACTGGGCCATCGTGTGGGGCACGTTGGTGATGACGGCCACCGGTTTTATGCTGTGGAACCCGATTGCCACGGCCAAATACCTCCCCGGCCAGTTCATCCCGGCCGCCAAGGCAGCCCACGGAGGCGAAGCTCTCCTGGCGGTCCTGGCCATCCTCGTGTGGCACTTCTATCACGTTCATGTGAAGAGCTTCAACACCTCTATCTTCACGGGCTACCTCGACAAGCACCACATGGAAGAAGAGCATCCGCTGGAATTGGCGGAGCTGCAAAACGGGAACATCCCCGAGCCGGCCGATCCGGTTGCCCAGACGCGCTCGCATGCGGTTGTTCTTGCCGGCCTACGCCGTCGTGGCGGCAATCTCGCTGGCCGGCATCTACCTCTTCGTGACCATCGAGGACACGGCCATCACCACCATCGAACCTCCCGAAGATGTCCAGTTTTTGTACCCGCCCCCTCCCCGACCGTGCCCTTGCTAACCACCACCACGACCGAGCCTGTCGATGACACCACGACCACCACCGAGGCCGGGCAAACCACTAACCACCACCATTGCGGTCGCCGCGTGGGTCAGTTGGGACACCGGTGTTGGCCGAGTTGTTCGCCGATTCGTGCGCCGCCTGCCATACCGGGGGCGGCGGGCTGGGTGGGCTTGACCTCAGCACCTATGCCGCGACCGTGGCCGGCGGCAACAGCGGGCCTGGGATCGTCGCCGAAGACCCAGACGAACTCCGTCGTCTACACCCTGCAACTCGCAGGTGGTCATGCCGGACAATTCACCGACGACCAGCTCGCCCCATCCTGGACTGGATCCAGGCCGGTGCTCCTGAATCCGGCGATACGGCAGGCGGAGGAACCGATGGAGCTAGCTGGGACGGGGTCTGGGCCGCCATCATGACGGACGCCTGCGGCGCCTGCCACACCGGTAGCGGCGGACTCGGTGGGCTCGATCTCAGCACCTACGCGGCGGCCGTGTCCGGCGGCAACAACGGCGCCGGCATTGTGCCCGGAGACCCTGACGCATCTCTCGTGTACACCCGCCAATTGGGCGGGCATCCCGGGCAGCTGACCGATCAACAGGTCGCCGATCTAGCAGCCTGGATCAACGCGGGAGCACCAGAGGGTTAGTCGAGCAGTGCTCGACTAACCCGGTTGCAGGTGCCAGGTTTCACGTTTCAGGTCGTTCCAGGACTTCGAGCACCTGAAACGTGTTACCTGAGACCCGTTTCCGGCGAGGCTCTGCCTCGCCTAGTACCCCGACTCCCGGTTGTGGCACTGAGTGCACTTGATCGTCTGCCAAGAACCACCGATGTCGACCGGATGCACGAACGGCAAACCGCCCACGCTGCTGTCGAGGTCGGCGATCACATCGGTCCCGCCCTGGGCCACGATCACGTGACAGGAATCACACGAGGCCGTCACCCCCTGGCCGGCTTCATTGACCTGATCGCCCCCATGACATCGGAAACAGCCATCGTTGACGAAGTGGCTCAGGTTGTTCACCCGAGCTCGGTAGTCGGTCTTCATCTCGGGGAAGAAGTTGTTGTTGTAGATGTCCAACAGGGCCGTTTCGGCCTGGTCGATCTTGGCCGCCAGCGCACCCGCATCCTCCGGGTATTCAGTCCGAGTAGAAGGCCTGGCAGATCGGAGGGAATCGCGGCATTCGCCTCTTCTGAGGTCTCGTACTCGGCGTTCAAGAGATCGACGCCGACCTTGCGAATGAACGGAAGATCCTGAGAAATGGTCCCAGTGGCCAAGGCCAGGTTGACCGACACTGCCGGCGGCGTGTAGTCGTGGCTTGGCCGGTTGTGACAATCGATGCAGTCGAGAGTCCGCACCTCGGTGTCTTCTTCAGCAGGATCTCCATAGGAAGCACTCGGATCTGCGTAAACGCTCACTGTTCCGTCAGACCTGGTGACCCGGAACCAAGGAATGTCCTGCCGTTGGTCGTCCGTGGCGATGTATTCGATCTTGTTGTCGATCGACATGTGGAAGTGGATTCCTTCTAGCGCCCCGGTTTGGGCGTTGCCTCCGCCAATGTTGACCAGCAGGCTGACCGTCCAGGGCGAGCTGTCCTCGTCGGTCCGGTAGTAGTTGTGGGTAATCAGCTTCTGTCCAAAGAACTGCTCGGGCCAGTGACACTCTTCGCAGGTCTCCTGGGCCGGTCGCAGGCTGACCACCGGCGTTGGAATCGGGCGCTCGAAAGAATCGGTGGCGGTGGCGATTACCTGGCGGATCCCGTCGATCTTGGACCTCACCCAGAAGCCGGTGCCCGGGCCGATGTGGCACTCAACGCAAGGGACGCGGGCGTGGGGCGAATTGTGGTAGGTGACGTTCTGGGGACCCATTACTTCGTGACATGCCTCGCCGCAGAACTGGGCCGAGTCGGTGGTTTCGTAGCCCCGGAAACCGGCGTAGGCGAACACGACCACAAAAGCCGCCGTCAACCCGAGAAACAACCACAGGCTCTTCATATAGCGCGGGTCGGAGGGTTCTATGTTGAGCCGGAACCGTACCCGTTCGCCGGCCTTGCGGGCTCGTACCACCTGAATACGGATCGCGATCAGGAAAAGGACCAGGCCGATAATGCCGATGATGGGCGCACCGACAAACCCGATGATGGATCGGTAGGGGTTGTCGACATCGGACGTCGCGTCGATGAGCCAGAGGATCACAAAAGCCAGCAACCCGGCCAGCATGAGCGCGCCGCCGAGCGCGGCCATCCAGTGCCGGTACAGCGATCTGGTCTCTCGTTCCGGCATTGCGTCTCGAATCGGTTCTGGATCGAACCCCGGGCCCTGATCGCTCATGCAACTCCCTCCCTATCAGCGGCGAGCCTAGTGAACTGCTCGCTCGCTACCAGGAGACGTTAGTCCCTAAGGAGCGTCCAAGCGGGTCTCCAAGGTGACCTCTGGGTATGAGGAAGCAAGACCCGCCATCTCGATGCTGGCGACTTCCTTGAGATGAGCGTCGAAGAACGAGACCAGCAAGTCATCGGTTATCGCCATTACCCGTTCACTATCGATGGGGCCTTTGAGCCCGAGCTGAGGGGCCAGCGGGGTCAAAAGGGGGATCACCACGAAATCCCAGTGCTCGGTCCCGTCGATCGAAGCCAGGTATTGCCGCTCTCCCCCTTGCGAAAAGAGATCAATCAGGAGTGGATCATTGTCGTAGGTCGTCCATTCCTCGCTCCGAACGAACAGGAACGGCTGCAACAAGCCGTCGGAGATGACGTTCCGGGGCACCGGCTCGACCCAGGGATCCAACCCGAGGCCGGCCACACACCGTTCGTCCTGGTGGCAGGTCAGCACTACCGCTCCCCCGCCGGTCGAATGGCCGAACAGGCCGATCCGGTCGAGGTCGAGGCGCCCACCCAGGAGCTCGTCTTCTTCATCGATTGTCTCGAGGGCATCCAGCACAAAAGCGAGGTCCGCGGAGAAAACCTCAACCAGAACCTGAGCGGCCGCCTGATAGGCCTCCTGGCCAACCTCCTCTTCCTCGGGCAGGGCGCTCTCATCGACGCCGACGGCCCGTCCGTCTGGGAAAACGGTCATGATCGATCCATAGGTGTGGTCGACGGAAACCACCACATAACCGTGGCTGGCCAACGCTTCCGATTGGTCAACATTCACCGTTCGAAAACCTGTCCATCCATGTGAGTACACAACCACCGGATAGCGCTCTTGTGCTGCCGATAGCGGAGCTCCTGGATACGAGTGAGTGTCGGCCAGGGAGAGATGGTCGAGCACAAACGAAGGAAACCCCAGTCGCTCGGCATTGGCCGGCCCTATCTGGTCGAGATCGTCCGTCCAGGAGCCGGGGTTGGTGCCGGGCTCCGGATTGGCCGGGTACCAGAGTTGCACCATCAATTCCCGGGGGCTACCCGGCTCTGATCCATAGATCTCAGGGCGGTCCTCATCGACGAGGTGCAGTGACACCGTGCCGACCTCAAAGGGTCCGGAAGGGTCGGGCAACCGGGGTACAGGCACCAGGGTCGGGGCCAGGGACACCACCACGACCGGGATGAGGGCAAAGAGACCGGCTTTGGATGGTTCGCTCCGGCCGATTTGCAGCCCGGGTACCGGTTTGCGAAGCAACCGCCAGCCCACCCAGGCCATGGCGCTTATTAACGCGTACACGGGGACCATCTGCCATCGGTATCCCTCCACCACTAGCTGGATGATCGCCAACCCGACCGCCAGCAACGGCAGACCATGAATCGCTTTGAGGCGCGGCGCCAGGGCACCCGCGATCGGGTACAAGCCCGAGAGCACCACGATGGCTATCTCAAAAGGCCGCATTCATCAGTCCCTCGCATTCGACTGATGGTAGGAGGGTTTCGGGTTCCAGGTCTCAGGTTTCAGGTGACGTGCAACTCGAAACCTGGAACCTGCTGGCTTGATGCTTGATGCTTCGTTTCTCGTTTCTCGTTTCTCGTTTCCCGGAGACCCGAAACCTGCTCGAGACTCGCGACTCGAGACTCGCAGCTCTGCTAGTGCGGCAGGACCAACGACGGATCAAACCCGTAGGGCAACTCGAGCCGATTGGCCCGCATCAGGTCGCGGTTGCCGAGGATCTCAGCGGTAGGTCCATCGGCAACGATCTGACCTTCATTCATGACGAGCGATCGTTCACACAACTCCAACGCATAGGGCAGATCGTGGGTGACCATGAACATGGTGATATCGAGCGACTCGAGAATGTGGGCTAGTTCATGACGGCTGGCCGGATCGAGGTTTGAGGAAGGTTCATCCAAGACGAGGATCTCCGGCTGCATCGCCAGCACCGTGGCCACGGCCACCCGCCGCCGCTGCCCCAGACTCAGATGGTGCGGCGGACGATCGGCCACCTCCAGCATCCCCACCGCCTCCAGGGCCTCCCGTACCCGGCTCTCCAACTCAGACCCGGTTACCCCGAAATTGGCGGGGCCGAACGCTACGTCCTGTCGAACCGTTGGCATGAACAGCTGATCGTCGGGATCTTGAAACACCAGCCCGGTGCGGCGCCGGATCTCATGCGCATTCTCTTCAACGGCCGGCAAGCCGGCCACTGTGACCGAACCTGAAACTGGGTGCAGTATTGCGTTGAGGTGCAGCACCAGAGTGGTCTTTCCGGCCCCATTGGGTCCAAGCAGAGCGACCCGCTCTCCCGGATGTACATGGAAATCTACGCCCTGCAGCACCGAGGTCCCGTCCGGATAGCTGTAGAAGAGGTTGCCGACTTCCAGGGCGGGGATGCTCATGTGACTATCACTCCGACTATTGCGGCAGCCCAGGCAACTATCGGCAGTGCCAGGGCTTGGAACCAGGAGCCGGGCCGCGTAGGCGCAGAAGCGAGGACAGGCATCTGCCCTTCGTAGCCACGAGCCACCATCGCCTGGTGGACCCGCTCCCCACGTTCGTAGGAACGAATGAAGAGGGCTCCGGCTGAAGTAGCCAGAGCCCTCCCCTGCCAGATCCACCGCGGGTCATAGCCGCGCGACAACATGGCGACCCGCATCCGATGCATCTCTCCGAGAACCACATCTAGGTATCGAATCATGAACCCGGCGATCGCCGTGATGAGCCGGGGCACCCGCAACCTATCCAGGCCCAGGAGAATGTCGGGCACCTCAGTCGTAGCCGCCATGCAGATTGAGGCGGTCACTCCCAAGGTCGCCTTGGCCAGAATCGTCCACGCCCCCCAAAGACCCTCTGCCGAAAGCGACAAACCCAGCACTTCGGAGCGAGGGCCACCACCAAAGAAAGGCAGGAAGAAAGCAAACAGCACGAATGGGATCAGGACGAGCAGTCGGCGCAGCAGAAAACCGACCGGGATGCGCGCCGCTCCAACCACGCCGGCCAGCAAGATGGCGTGGATCCCAAAAGCCCAAAACGCCTCTCGGGGGGTCGCCACCACCGCCAAAACGAAAAGCAACATCGCGGCAACTTTGACATGGGCCTCCAGGGAGTGCACCCGGCTGGCGCCGTGCACATAGAGGGCGTGAACGTGGGTCGTTTTCACGGGCCATTCTTCGGCGTCGCCTGCGTTCGCTTCCGCCTGAAGACCGTCAGAAGGGCGGTGCCGGTTCCGAACACCACGATGGTCCCAACCAGGCCGGCCACAATCGTGCCCAGCCGGTCGTCATCCACCCCCGATACCTCGTAGTCGGCCAGCGGCGAGTCGGCCGTGACGGAGTCATCGGCAGCCTCGGCGAAGCCCTGGTCTTCGGCGACTCGTTCGAGACCATCAGGATTGGAATTCGCCAGCGGTGCCACAAACACCACCAGTCCCGCCGCGACCAACAGTCCCAGCCCCACAAAACCACCGGTGGCCGCCCGGCCCGGCATCAGGCGCCGAGAGACCTCCAGTTCATAGGTCTGCGCCCCGTACACCAAGTCGGGCCGGACCCCGAGCACGGCCGCGACGATCGCCCCTGTTATGAGACCCTCCCCTATCCCGATGAGCGAGTGGACGCCCGTCATCGCACCAAGAACAGTGCCGATCGGTGCTTGACCCGTTCCACCCAAGGCGTAAGCAGCCACAAACCCCAGCGATGACACGACCACCGACACCCAGGCCGCACCAACCGCAGCGCCGACCACGGACGCGGTTCGTTTGGGCAGCACGGTCATCAGCAATCGGAAGGCAACCCATCCGGTGATCGAGGTCAGCAGACCCATGTTGATGATGTTGAGACCAAGCGCCGAAATGCCTCCGTCGGCGAAGAGCAGCGCCTGCACGATCACCACCACGGAGACGACCACTATCCCCATCCAGGGGCCCAGTAGCACCGCGGCCAAGGCTCCCCCCAGCAGGTGTCCACTGGTCCCGGCCGCAACCGGGAAATTGAGCATCTGTAACGCAAATACGAAGGCGGCCACCAAACCCGCCAGCGGGATCTGGCGGTCTTTCAGAACCCGGCTTCCCTGACGAAGAGCCGCCCCCAAGCCTCCGGCCGCCAAAACGCCTGCTCCCAACGAGGTAGCTCCATTGATAAACCCATCGGGGATGTGCATGTTTCCGCCTTATTGCATAGCTGTCGCAATAAGGAGTATATCCGGCAGAATTTGGTCGGCGACGGTTCAGGTTCTCGAAAACAATGGGTCAGCAGTTCGCCGTGAGCAGTGGGCCGCTACCGCAAACCGCAAACCGCCAACTGCCGACTTCTCACGCTCCTAGGGCGATGAGGTCGTCGAGAGCTTGACGGATCTCGGTCTCTGAGCGGGCGCCGGGCCAGCGGTTGACCTCTACGTCGGTTCCAGTGATGAGCACCGTGACCGGTTGGTACGGGACGCCGTAGGCGCTGAAGACCTCTTCACCTTCGTCAAGACCCCACCGGATAGCCCCGGAAGGCATCAACTCGGCAGCTCGGGAGGCAGTCGCGTCAAAACTTGATTTCCACCCGACGGCAATGAACTCAACCTGATCGGAGTATTCCGCAGCCACTTTGTCGACGACGGGCAACTCCCGCCGACAGGTACTTCACCACTCGGCCCAGAAGACCAGATAGACCGGTTTTTGCTCGCCACTCAGTGAGAACGTCGAACCGTCGGCCAGCGCAAACGTGAAGTCGGGAGCGGCCGGGCCGTCCACTGGAGGTGGTGGATCCGAAACTTCAGAAGTGGTCGAAGTCGAAGTCTCTCCCCCAATGTCTTCGGAGGTTGTGGCGGGTTGTGCAGTCGTCGAGGTCGATTCGCCCGCCACCACTGCAGTCGTGGCGGTGGTAGCCGTCGGGTTGCTCTCAACAGAACAAGCGGCCAGCGAGAGGACAATGGCTATCGCCAATGCGCTGCGTTTCATCCAAAGCCGCAAGGTCCTCTCCCCGGTCAACGTTTCGCCAGTGTAAGGAACAACCCGCAATAGAGGTTCATTCCGATTGATCGTTTAGGGAATGTTTCTAGTTTCTAGTTTCTAGTTCCTAGTTGCCTCCCCCCTGACGAGCGAAGCTCGTTGATAAGGGGGGAGATGGCGAGCCCGGCCGGGCTCGGCGGAGGGGGGATGGTTCTCACCAAGCGGTCTTTGGTTCTTGGCTTGGCGGATAGCGGATGGCGGATGGCGGACGGCTACTTCGCCGCACACTCCTCGCAGGTTCCGACCAGAGCGAAGTGGACACTCTCGGCAACAAATCCGTACCGAGCTGTGACGGTCGCCAAGACGGGCGCCAGTTCTTCGAGAGGGATCTCGACCGAGACGCCGCACTGCTCGCAAACCAGATGCTGATGGTCTGACTCCTCCGACAGGTGGTAGACGCCGGCGCCGTGTCCGAGATGCACATGATGCAGGTAGCCGAGATCTTCCAGGACGTCGAGGGTGCGATATACCGTCGATTGATCGATGGCCATCCCGGCTTTCTCCCGGGCCCGCTGGAGAATGTCGAGGGCGCTCATATGTTCCTCGTGGGAGCTGGCCAGAACCTCGCAGATCGCCCGTCGGGCTTTGGTGATTCGCAGTGAGCGGCCTCGTAGTGCCCCAATCAGGTCGCCGGCGGTCGGGGGCATGCTGGAGCTACCCGTTTGAGGAAAGCTGTCGGCTGCGTTCGACCACCCGGTCGAGAACGGCAGCCGCGGCCCCTGAATCCAGTGAGGCGGCGGCGATTTTCACACCCTCCTCAAACCCTGCGGCCAGGCCGCCGACGACGATCGCAGGAGCTGCGTTCACTACGGCAATATCGCGCTTGGGGCCCGCTTCTCCGCTGAGGATTGCCCTGGTGATGGCCACGTTCTCCTCGATCGTGCCTCCCTTGAGATCCTCGATGTCGGCCCGGGCCACGCCAAAGTCCTCGGGGGTGAACTCTGCATGGGTTATCTCGCCGCCGCGTAACCGGTAGATGAACGATGGTCCGGTGGTCGTGATCTCGTCGAGGCCGTCCTCGCCGTAGTAGACGAAGGCGTATTCGGCCCCCAGTCGGTCCAGCGCTCCGATCATCTTGGCGGCCATCTCGGCGTCCGAAACACCCACCGCCTGGTGGCGCGACCCAGCCGGATTGGCCAAGGGCCCGAGGAAATTGAAAACGGTCGGCACGCCCAGCTGAGCTCGTACCGGCGCGGCGTGACGCATTGCCGGGTGGTACTTGGGAGCGAAAAAGAACGCAAAACCGGCTTCCTCGAGGAGCGTGGCGGTGGCCGCCGGAGGCAGATCGATGACCACCCCCAGACCCTCCAGCAAGTCTGCCGACCCGGAGAGAGAAGACGCCGCCCGGTTGCCATGTTTGGCGACCCTGACGCCGGCCCCGGCGGCGATGAACGCCGCCGTCGTGGAGATGTTGAACGTGCCCGATCGATCACCCCCGGTGCCGGCCGTATCGACGATGACCGGCGCTTCGATCTCAACGGACACCGCGGCTTCCCGCATCGCCCGTACCAGTCCGACAATCTCATCGATTGTCTCGCCCTTCATCCGTAGGGCGAGGATCATTGCCGCGATCTGGGCGTGAGTTGCGCGGCCGGCCATGATTTCCGTCATCGCGGCATGGGCACGTGCCTCGGTCAGGGCCTGGCCGGCGGACAAGGTGCTGAGTACATCCGGCCAGGGGAAAGCAGTGAATTCAGCCATGAAGATGCAGTCTAAGCAAGTCCCAGGTTCCAGGTTCCATGTGGCTGGTTCGAGCCGGGCGATACCTGCGACCTGAAACTTGAAACCTGATACTCGGAGCGGCGGCTCAGCCGCCGCTCCGAAACGCGTCAATGCCCGTGATTGCTCGCCCGAGGGTCAGGGTGTGCACCTCGTGGGTTCCTTCGTAGGTGTACACGGATTCGAGGTTGTTCATATGACGGATCACGGGGTAGTCGAGCGTGATCCCGGCCGCGCCGAGGATGCTGCGCGCCGACCGGGCGACCTTGCGCGGCGACACGAACGTTGTCCATTTTCCCAAAGCTGACCTGCTCGTGAGTCAGTGTCCCGGCATCCTTCATCCGGCCCAGGTGCAGGGCCAGCAACATCCCCCGATTGACGGCCACCATCATCTCCACGAGTTTGCGCTGGGTTAGCTGGAAAGAACCGATGGGGACATCAAACTGGACTCGCTCCTTGGCATACTCCAGGGCGGCCTGATAACAGCTTCGTGCAGCTCCAATCGCCCCAAACATGATCCCGAACCGAGCTTCGTTGAGACAGGAGAGTGGCCCGCGCATCGAGCTGACCTCAGGCAGAACCGCATCCGCGGGAAGGCGAACGTCATCCAAAACGATTTCCGATGTGACCGAGGCACGCATCGACAGTTTTCGTTGAATGTCAGTGACACTGAAGCCGCGGGTGTCGGCGGGCACAATGAAACCCCGGACACCTTCTTCGGTTTGGGCCCATACGATGGCAACGTCGGCGACCCCTCCGTTGGTGATCCACATCTTGGTGCCGTTGAGGACCCAGTCGTCGCCTCGCCGGTGGGCGTTGGTACGCATGCTGGCAGGGTCGCTGCCGGCGCCGGCTTCCGTAAGGCCGAAGCACCCGATGGTGTCGCCGGAGGCCATCCCCGGCAACCAGCGTTGTTTCTGTTCCTCCGAGCCGTATTTCCAGATGGGGAACATCGACAAGGACCCTTGGACCGAAACGAAGCTGCGGACGGCACT
The DNA here is from genome assembly GCA_963823915.1 of uncultured Actinomycetota bacterium. Classification (GTDB taxonomy): domain Bacteria; phylum Actinomycetota; class Acidimicrobiia; order Spongiisociales; family UBA4744; genus UBA4744. The sequence goes on along the minus strand of CAWGNJ010000001.1, from coordinate 154,242 downwards.
GTCTCCTGCCTCGAGCTCCAGGCAGGCGAGCCCATACTCGACGGCGCTGGTACCGGCGCACCCGTAGCCCTCCAGGTGCATCCCGAACAAACCGAGGGCTCCCATCTCGTCGGACGCGGATTTGGGGAACCTCCCTTCTTCGAACCACGTGGATATGTCCGGCAGAATCCTCTCACGCACGAAGCGACGGACCGTATCGCGCAGCAGTTTCTCCTCGTTCGACAACAGAGCATCGATAGCGAGAAAGTCATTCGGGTCGGGTTGTCTTGCCATTGTCAGCCTCGAGCAGTTTCGGGAATATCCGCCGCCCAATACCGTCCGGGACGGCCGCCTCAGGCTAGTTCCGGACGGCGATCGAGGCGCGATGAAGAAAGCGGCGGTTTTCCTTACTACAATGATGGACCCGCTAAATCGAGGAGTTGGAGGCGTGAGCAAAAGGTTGTATTTCGCATACACCGCGCTCATCTCGCCTCGCCGCATGGCCGAGGCGGTGCCAGACGCGAAGTTCAAATTCATCGCACATCTGCCAGAGACGCGCTTGGTGTTTCCATACAGCAACGGCACCTGGGAAGGCGGCCTGCCCTCAGTTCGAGCCGAGCCCGGCAACACGGTTTGGGGAGCGGTTTTTGAGATACCTGCCAAACAGGTTGCCGAATTGGACGCCGTGGAAGCGAAAGAGGGACGGATCCCGACGGAAGCCTTCAATGCCGTCGACCGGGAAGGGCATCGTCATACCGTTCTCACCCACGTCCACAACGGTTCGGCCGGAGACGAAAAGACACCTTCTCGGGAGTACATGCGTCTCGTCGTCGAAGGTGGGCATCACTGGAAACTCCCGGCCGGATGGGTAGCTGGGCTCGAGGAGTACGTCGAAGAGCCGCTGTTTTAGGTTTCAGGTTTTGGGTTTCAGGTTTCAGGAACGCCAAGATGCCGGCCCCGACGCGGATAGGTTCCCTGCACAACAGCCTGCTCAGCCACCGCCAAAACCGTCAGCGATGCAAGCAAGGCGCCGACGATATGGTCGATCCAATTGCCGACCAGATCCGTGAAAACACGATCAGCATCGACACCACCGCAGTCCGCCACCGCCAGGGCAAGAAACGCAAAAAGGGCAACGCGGCGCATGACGGTCCTCTACCTTGGTTGGAAAGTGGGAAGGACCTTGCCGCGGGCCACACCCCGGCGACCCGAACCGCCACTTGGGTTCCCAAAAGCCGGAGCAACTACCATCAGGATCAAACATCAGGAGGACCGACGTGTCAGAGAACAGCGCTAGCAAGTGCCCCGTGATGGGAGCTGCTCACCAGGCCGTGGGGGCCACGGCCAACCAGCACTGGTGGCCGAATCAGTTGAATCTGCGGATTCTGCGCCAGAACGCTCCCCAGGCCGATCCGATGGGCAAGTCGTTCAATTACGCCGAGGAGTTCAAGACCCTCGACTTCGAAGCCCTCGCCAAGGACGTCGATGTGCTCATGACCCAGTCCCAGGACTGGTGGCCCGCCGACTACGGTCACTACGGACCGCTCTTCATCCGCATGACGTGGCACGCCGCCGGCACCTACCGAACCTACGACGGCCGGGGCGGTGGCGGGACCGGCGCACAGCGCTTCGCCCCGCTCAACAGCTGGCCCGACAACGCCAACCTCGACAAGGCCCGCCGACTGCTGTGGCCGATCAAGCAGAAGTACGGCCGGAAGATCTCGTGGGCCGACCTGTTGATCTTCGCCGGAAACCGCGCCCTGGAAACGATGGGCTTCAAGACCTTCGGCTTCGGAGGCGGCCGACCCGACATCTGGGCGCCCGAGGAGGACATCAACTGGGGACCGGAGCGGGAGTGGCTCGGCGACGAGCGCTACAGCGGCGACCGGGAGCTGGCAAATCCGCTCGGCGCAGTCCAGATGGGCCTGATCTACGTCAATCCGGAGGGGCCGAACGGCAACCCGGACCCGATGGCTTCTGCCCTGGACATCCGTGAGACGTTTGCCCGCATGGCAATGAACGACGAGGAGACGGTGGCGCTCACCGCCGGGGGCCACACGTTCGGCAAGATGCACGGAGCAGCCAGCGACGAGCACCTGTCTCCCGAGCCCGAGGGTACCGGCATCGAGGAGCAGGGCCTGGGGTGGAAGAACAGTTTTGGCAGTGGCAAGGGGGGTGACACGATCACGGCCGGGCTCGAGGGCGCCTGGACAAACAATCCAATCAGGTGGGACAACGGCTACTTCGCGAACCTATTCAGCTACGAGTGGGAGTTGACTACCAGCCCGGCCGGCGCCCACCAGTGGACACCCAAGAATCCCGAGGCGCAGGGCACCGTTCCAGACGCCCACGACCCGTCCAAGCGGCACGCCCCGGTGATGTCGACGGCGGATATGGCCATGATCGTTGATCCGGAATACAGGGAGATCTCGAAGCGGTTCTACGAGAACCCGGACCAGTTGGCCGACGCCTTCGCTCGGGCGTGGTACAAGCTGCTGCATCGTGACATGGGTCCCGTCACCCGGTACCTCGGCCCGTGGGTTCCCGAAGAGACACTGATCTGGCAGGATCCCGTGCCCGAGGTCACACACGAGATGATCGACGACGAGGACATCGCCGCCCTCAAGGGCAAGATCCTCGACTCAGGTCTCTCCATCTCCCAGCTGGTCTCGACCGCCTGGGCCTCGGCATCGACCTATCGAGACACCGACAAGCGCGGTGGCGCCAACGGTGCGCGGATTCGCCTTTCGCCACAGTCGGGGTGGGATATAAACGTGGCGTCCGGTGTATCGCCCGTGCTGGGAACCCTGGAGGGAATCCAGCAGGACTTCAATGGCACGCAGACGCACGGGAAGATGGTCTCGCTGGCCGACCTCATCGTGCTGGGCGGGTGCGCTGCCGTCGAGTCGGCGGCAAGGCAGGCCGGGCACGACATGCAGGTGCCATTCTCACCAGGGCGCACAGATGCCACCCAGGAGCAGACCGATCCCGAGTCGTTCGCCGTGCTCGAGCCGACTGCAGACGGGTTCCGCAACTATCTCCAGAAAGACCACGGCATCCCGGCCGAGCATATGCTGGTGGACAAGGCGTTCATGCTGACGCTGTCCGCTCCCGAGATGACGGCGCTCGTTGGCGGCATGCGCGTTTTGGACGCCAACGTCGGCCAGTCTGCGCACGGAGTCCTCACCAACCGACCTGGGATGCTCACGAATGACTTCTTCGTAAACCTGCTCGACATGGGGACGGAGTGGAAAGCAACCTCAGAGTTCGAGGGCGTGTTCGAGGGTCGGAGCCGCGAGAGCGGCGAGCCTCGCTGGACCGGAACGCGTGTCGACCTTGTCTTCGGGTCCAACTCCGAGCTGCGGGCGATCACCGAGGTCTATGGGAGTCTCGACGCCGAGGAGAAGTTCGTGCACGACTTTGTCGCCGCGTGGAACAAGGTCATGAACCTGGATCGCTTCGACCTCGCATGATCTAGCTAAGAAATCTCCCTTTGCCGTTGGGCACCTATGTGTCACTACCTGTGCGTGTCTCCGCTCGCTCGGGCATGTTCCTTGCAGCGTTAGCATTGGTGGGTACTTCCTATGCCTCCTCGTCGACCGTCGGCGGCACCGAGTGGATATCCGCGCCCTGTCGGCGGTGACCCTGGAACACTCAGCGGTCGCCTGGGGAACGTACGTGTATGAGTTGGCCCAGTTCTATACGATCCGGGCGGGCCCATTTGACGGGCCGACCCGCGCCGAAAGCAGCTTTGAGGCCCGAGTACTCGTGAACGAGTACCTCCAGGTGACCCTGGTACCCCAGTTCGGGGGCCGGATGCTCACTCAATACAAGCCGACCGGCCACGACCAGCTCGATCAGAATTCCGTCGGGTGCCCTACCAGATCGACACGAACGTCTTCTCCTTCAATTGGCTGATGGTCTGAGGGGGATCTTCCCGACCTTTCCGGAACCCGAGCACGGAAAGGCGTAGTTCCTGCCGTGGTAGTTCCAGATCATCCAAGAGACCGGCCGGTCCATCACGGTTGCGATGTCCTTCGTCGACCACACGAACTATCCCCTCGCCCCCCGTCAACACCGGTCGGCCGCCACCGGCCTCGAGGTCACGTTCTTCGCGACGCTGGCGGCTGGTCGGGCGTGCCGGCCAGGAGGGCAAGGTCGAAAGCCAAGGCGACCGCCGCCGCCAACGGCCCACCGGTTGGATTCACCGCCAGAGACGAAAGAATCTCAGGCAAGATCCTCGCAACGCGGCGAGCAATCACCGGGACTTGCGCCACTAACGTGGACCGGCAGCGACGAGGGAGAAACGGGTGGCGATTCGGTGGAAGGCGGTGCTGATTGGCGCGGCGGCCGGTTTGCTATCGACCGTACTGGCCGGGCTGTTGGCATCACTGGCGGCGGGGACCCTGGGAGCGGCCGATCCCCTCTCGCTGGGTGTTGTGCTCGGTGCCGCGATCGGCCTCTTCATCGCAGGGTTCACCACCGCCAAGTTTGTCTCCGACCAGGCGGCCCTCCACGGCTCGTTTGCTGCTCTTCTGACCGTGGTGATCGTGGGCACCGACGCACTCTTGCGCGGTAGCGGCGCCACTCCTCTCACACTGGCCGGATATGCGTTGCTGGCCGCTTTGCTGGGAGGCGCCGGTGGTTGGTTCGGTGGCCGCGGAGAGCGGTGATGCCTGTACTCAACGACACCGAGGCGGTATCCTGTTGGGGCGAGTCCGCCGGACGGTCGCTGCAGATTCCTTGGAATTCGTAGAGGAAAGTCCGGACTCCACAGGGTGCGGTGCTGGATAACGTCCAGGCGGTGTGAACCGACGGAAAGTGCCACAGAGAACAGACGGCCGATGGGGCCTGACCGTCTTGCGACGGTCGGGTGCGAGGTTTCGATCTCGCAGTGGTGTGAGAGCATCACTTCACAGGCAAAGGTGAAACGGTGGTGTAAGAGACCACCAGCGTGTCGGGTGACCGACACGGTTTGGCAAACCCCACCGGGAGCAAGGCCAAGCAGGGAGTGGGTGACCCGCCCAATCTCCCAGGTAGGCCGCACGAGGCAAACGGAGACGTTTGTCCCAGATAGATGACCGTCGCCGGTCTTCGGATCGGTACAGGATCCGGCTTATAGGCGGACTCGCGGGTTTAGAGAGGGCCCCCATCAAGGGGGCCCTCGTCTTTCCTGTGGGCCTCACTCGACCTCGCCCATCCGGGCCGCCCAGACGCCGGCCAACCGGTTTACATCCACCGGAAGGTGAGGTAGGTACCAATGGCACCAAGCCTGGGTCCAACGGCAGGTATTACGCCGACGTGTCATCGCTAAACTCGAATTAACGCCGTCTGGACTGGAGTTTCCATGATCACGAGCGCACCCTACGTCGAGCCCCGCAGCCCCGTTCCCAGCGATCTCGACATCGCCCAAGAAGCCCCCGTTGAACCCATCTTGTCGGTCGCCGAACGGGTTGGACTGACCCCCGACGACCTCGAGTTATACGGCAAGTACAAGGCCAAGGTCCACCTCGACGTTCGGGACAAACTAGCCGGGCAACCCCTTGGCAAGTACATCGACGTGACCGCCATCACTCCGACCCCACTCGGAGAGGGAAAAACGACTACGGCCGTTGGACTTAGTCAAGGTCTCGGCCAGCTTGGTCATAAGGTCTTCTCGACGATCCGCCAACCGAGCATGGGACCGACCTTCGGCATCAAGGGAGGGGCTGCCGGAGGCGGTTACAGCCAGGTCATACCGATGGAGGACTTCAACCTCCACCTGACCGGTGATTTGCACGCAGTTGCGGCCGCCAACAATCTCCTCGCCGCCGCCGTCGACAACCATCTCACTCACGGGAACCAATTGAGTCTGAATCCGTATTCGATCACCTGGCAGCGGGTCGTGGACCTCAACGACCGCGCTCTGCGCAACGTTGTAATCGGGCTAGGCGGCAAGGCCAATGGCAATCCGCGCGAAGCCGGATTCGACATCGCCGTCGCTTCGGAGGTCATGGCCATTCTGGCCCTTGCCAGCGATCTCGACGATCTTCGCCAAAGGCTGGGCCGCATAGTCGTCGGCACTACTTTCGACGGACAAGCGGTTACGGCTGAGGACTTGAAAGTGGCAGGCGCGATGACCGTCCTTATGAGGGACGCTCTAATGCCGACTCTGATGCAGACTCTCGAGCACACGCCCGCGTTGGTACATGCCGGGCCCTTTGCCAATATCGCCCACGGCAACTCCAGCGTCATCGCCGATCAGATCGCGCTTCGTTTGGGCGACTATGTCGTCACCGAGTCCGGATTCGGCGCCGACATCGGCATGGAGAAGTTCATGGATATCAAATGCCGGGCGAGCGGCCTCTCACCCGATTGTGTCGTGATCGTGGCCACCATCCGCGCTCTGAAGATGCACGGAGGAGTTGGCCGGGTCATCGCCGGCAAGCCGCTTCCGCCCGAATTGGTCGAAGAGAACCTACCGGGCCTGGAAGCGGGAGCAGCCAACCTGGTCGCCCACATCCGTATCGCCAAGAGATTCGGGGTTCCAGTGGTGGTCGCGGTGAACCGATTCTCGGCCGACACCGAGAATCGAGATCGCACTGCTCGAGAAGATATCGATCGAGGCGGGGGCCGAGGCGGCCGTGATGACCGATCACTGGTCGAAAGGTGGCAAAGGATCGATCGCGCTGGCCGAGGCCGTCGTTAAGGCGTGCGAACAGCCCAAGGACTTTCAGTTCCTGTACCCACTCGATATCCCGATTCGGGACAAAATCGAAGTAATCGCCACCAAGGTGTACGGCGCCAACGGGGTCGACTTCCTAGATGCAGCCGAGGCGAAACTCAAGCTGTATACCAATCTGGGCTACGACCGCCTTCCCATCTGCATGGCCAAGACCCATCTCAGCCTCAGCCACGAGCCCAAGTGGAAAGGTGTTCCCAAGGACTTCCGTCTACCGGTTCGCGATATCCGGGCCAGTGTGGGAGCGGGGTTCCTGTATCCCTTGTGCGGAACGATGCGGACCATGCCGGGACTGCCCTCGCACCCCGCCTTCGAAAACGTCGATTTAGACACCAAGACCGGCCGAGTCATAGGCCTCTTCTGACCGTGCCCGACCATTCACCAACTCCGCAAACACGTGAAAGGGAACGCCCATGATCAGCCCCTCAGAACTCGCCCGTTTGCCCTTCTTCAGGGATCTCGACGATGAAGAGCGCGAGTTGCTAGCCGGCATTGCCCGCCGAGAGTCCGCCGCGGCCGGCCGGCGCATCTTCGAAGAGGATGAGCCGAGCCACACTCTCTACATCGTGGTGAGCGGCCTCGTGTCGCTGCGCCAAAAGACGCGTCATGAAGCGCCGGAAGTGGCGATGTCGGCCGGTCACCCGGGTGACCTGATCGGTGTGTCTGCCATGCTCGGGGAAGCCGGCGTTCACCCAATGAGCGGCGTGTGTCTTGAGCCCACCGAACTGATCGAAATCGACGCTCCGGTGCTTATGGCTGCTTTGGACTCCAACCCCGCCGTCGGCTACCGGATCCTGCGCCGCCTCAACCACATCGAGGCTGAACGCCTGGCGGCCGCCTGGTCCCAGATTCGCAGCCAGGGTCGGGCGGGAGAAATCACCCACGGATGACTTGACAACGGAATGGGGCGACCGCGCCGCTAACGTTTCGGGTCAAGCAAATGCTTTTCCCTACCGTCGACTTCGCCATTTTCTTTGTGGTGGTGCTCACCGCCAACTGGTTCCTGATGCCCCACCAGAAGGCCTGGCGGGCCGTCATGCTGGCGGCCAGCTTCTTCTTCTACGGCTCCTGGGACTACCGGTTCACGGCTCTGCTAGCCGGATCGATCCTCATCAATCAGGCGTTTGCGGTCGCCATCCACCGCGCCACCGGGCGGCGCCGGCACCGGCTCGTCTCCGGAGCGGTGGCGGCCAACCTCGGTATTCTCGGATTCTTCAAGTACTACGGGTTCATGGTCACCTCGGTGGCCAATACGCTCGAGGCGATCGGACTCGAAGCTTCGCTCCCCCTTCTCCAGGTAGTCCTGCCGGTCGGAATCTCCTTCTTCACCTTTCAGGCGCTCAGCTATGTCATCGATATCTACCGCGGGAAGTTCGAGCCGGTTCCCTTGCTCGACTTTGGGGTATACCTGAGCTTCTTCCCTCAGCTGGTTGCCGGTCCCATCGTCCGCGCCGGCGAGTTCCTCCCCCAGTTGAAAGAGCCGCGCGACCCTCGCCGGATCGACTCGCTCACGGGCCTTCTATCTGATCGCCGTCGGACTGGCCAAGAAGGTTGTAATCGCCGATTTCCTGGCCACCCAGATCGTCGACGGGGTCTTCACCACTCCCGGGTCAGTTCTCGTCGCTGGAGGTGCTGATCGGGATCTACGGCTACGCCGTGCAGATCTACTGCGACTTCAGCGCCTACTCGGACATCGCTATCGGGGTGGCGCTGCTGCTCGGTTTCTCCTTCCCGGACAACTTCAACGCCCCCTATACCGCTGTATCGATCAGAGACTTCTGGCGCCGCTGGCACATGACTTTGTCGCGCTGGCTCCGGGACTATCTGTACATCCCCCTGGGCGGGTCGCGAGGTGGGCGGTCCTCCACCTATCGGAACCTGATGCTCACCATGCTGCTGGGGGGCTTGTGGCACGGAGCTGCCTGGAGTTTTGTGCTCTGGGGCGGTCTCCACGGAGGTTGGTTGGCATACGAGCGGTGGCGAGACGAACGCCGACGGATCCGGGGCTACCCGCACCTCCCGATACCCTCGGGCGCCGGGCTCTCGCCCGGTTCGGGATCTTCCACGTGGTGTGTCTCGGCTGGGTCTTGTTCCGGGCCGGTTCGGTCACAGTCGCCTGGGACGTGTTGACCCGGCTCTTCACCGGTTGGGGACCCGCCCCCGCCGTCACGCCGGCCATCCTCTTGGCCATCGCGGTGGGCATCGGTTCCCAGTACGTTTCGCGCGGTGCCGTCGTCAAGATCCAAGCTGCGTTCTCTCGCCTGGCTCCGGTGCTCCAGGGCGTGGTTCTGGCCTTTGTTCTGGCCGCCATCGACGGACTGGGACAAGAAGGCGTCGCCGCATTCATCTACTTCCAGTTCTGATGCCATGAGTACTCCCCGCCACCGCCAACCTCGACGCCGATCCCCGGCCGGCCATGCCCTCTTGGCGGTCATCATCGCCCTTGTCCTGGGGTCGCTTCTCAACGCCCGTGCGCTGGAGCGCACGGCCAACAACCTTCCTTATGGCACAACCCGATCGGTGGCGGTGGCGATCGCCGGACCGCTGCGCGCCGTGAGTTCGTTCCTGTTGCTCGATCGACCCCGGTTGGCTCTTGACGATCTCCTCGGCCGATCGACGGCCGCGACGACCGACGCAACGGATGACCTGCCCGACCCGGATCCGATCGACACCGCGGCCTCCACGACAACGACCACCACCACCAACGCCACGACACCGCTCGAGACCCTCCAGTTGCGCGCTCCGACGACAGCCGAACCGCTCGAAGTTTGGATTATCGGAGACTCGCTGATGGAACTGCTCGGACCGTCCATCGTCAACGAGAGTGACGCCAGTGGCGTGGTCAAGGCTGAGGTCGATTTCCGATTCGTGTCCGGCCTCACTCGACGGGACTACTTCGACTGGCCAGCGTATGCGAAGGAACAATTGCCGGTGGTGCAACCCGAGGTAATCATCGCCATGTTCGGTGGCAACGATGGACAGGACGCCAACGTCGACGGGGTCATCGTCGAGCGCTGGACACCGGAGTGGATCGAGTTCTATCGGAGCCGGGTCGCCGAAGCCATGGACACATTCACCTCCGAGGGCTCCCAGGTCTATTGGATCGCCTTGCCCGTCATGGCCAACGACCTCTTCAGCGAGCATGTGCAACTGATGAACGACGTGTATCGGGAGGAAGCTGCCCAGCGCTCGGCGGTGTCCATTGTCGAATCCTGGGACCTTTTCACGGACGAGTCCGGGGAGTACTCGGCGTACCTTCCCAACAACGACGGAAACCTGGAACTGATGCGGTACGGGGACGGGGTCCATTTCACCTGGGCCGGCGCCCGCCGGCTCGCCGCGGCCGTCTTCGATCAGCTGCAGAACGACTGGTCGGAGTAGCCCGCTCTGCGGCCGTACTTCGTACTTCGTATAAAGGCCGCGGTGCGGCCGTACTTCGTCTCTTGCCTCCCTCGCTCGCGGGGATAGTCCCCCATCTAGGGGGAAAGTACCGCAGCGGCGGAGCCGCTGGGGTACGGGATCAGGCAACGAAGCGGAGGGGATGGTCACTGCCAACTGCCAACTGCCAACTGCCAACTGCCAACTTCCCTTCCCCCTTCCGCCGGCGGGAAGGGGGGACCTAACTGTTCAGCGCTGCCGCGGCGGCGTTGGGCCATCCTTGGGGGCCGATGCCTTCCAGGCGCACCAAACCGGGGAGGTCGAGGTCGGCCCAACTGCCATCCGCCTGCTGGACCAGCATCGGCCGATCAACCGCCTGCAGCATCCCGAGATCGCTGACAGAATCGCCCACCCCGTATGAGGCGACCGGGCCGAACTCCTCATAGCGGGAGATCACGTAGCGCACCGCCTGGGTCTTGTCGTGCCGACCCAGCGCCGTCCAGTAACGAGCTCCGCGCAGCATGGTCATGCCGCGTTCCGCCAGGCGGGCCGCCAATCGCTCTTCCCGCTCCGGCGTGGAATCCGCCAACACAAAGGTTTCGGTGAACTCTCTGGTCCGGGCCTTGGCGGCCCGTGCCAAGTTGAGACCTGTGAGCTCGGAAACCTCCTCAACGGACAGATCCCCAAAACCCCGCACCGCCACGCCGGCTTCGCCGGCAGCCTGCTCGAGCCCTTCCCGAACCTCACGGTAGGACAGACCAAAGGTGACCAACTCCTGTTCACCCTCGCCTGCTCGAGAGCCGGGAAAGTCGATGGGAAAGATCACCCCGGCCCCATTTTCGACAACGTAGGGAGCATCCAATGTCAGCAAGACGCGCAGGGCCACCTGCTCAGCGCGGGTCTTGGCCGAGCACAACACGACGGGGATACTCGCTTGCTGCAACCGGGCGACGGCTTCCGCCGACGGGCCGGGGTCGTAGGTGTCGTGTGCGACCAGCGTCCCGTCGATGTCTGTGAAGAGCAGGGTACGCCCGTCGTGCCCTCGCGATGCCACTCGAACCTCACTCATTGGGTATAGCGAACCCAAAGATACAGCACCTAGCCGTCGATCAGCACCGTTCCAGGGTTGTAAGAGAACCAGGCGAACCAGAATGTGTCGAGGTGGGGAATCTCGGTGAGCTCAGTGCCCACCAACGAGCCATCGATAGCCTCTCCGAAAACGTTCCATATGCTGGAGGTTTGATCGTCTATGAACGCTCCCCCTCAGCAACGAAGGTCAGCGCCTGACCCTGCGCTTCGGGCACGAAGACGCCCACGCTCCCGACGTCCCGGCCGCCGGCGATTTCCCCGGACTCCAGTGCAGTTGCTTGACCTGACTTCCAGAACACCACGACGGGCTGATCGCCGACCGTGTCGGCAGTCGCCCGAGCCGCGTCACCGGAGATGGCCTCGAAGGTCCAGGCTTTCGCCACTCCGTCAATGGAGACGCCCGACACCCGCCGCTGCGCACCGATCTGGTCGTCCAGTTCTCCCCGGAAGAGGAAAGGGAAACCGGTTGGATTGTCATAGTTCGAATATGGATTGACGCCATATGATCGAGCATGGCCGGTGGCTTCGCGATCGAGAACCAGCCCTTCCGGAAACGCCACCTTGAACTCCGCCCAACCCAACAGCGGTGACGAAATCGGGGTCAGGCGATCCCCCCCGGCGAGACCAGCGATCGCTTCCCCGTTGTAGTGGGTCCACAACGATTCGGTCAATCGGTCATACATCACAAGAGCCGAATTGAACAAGAGCCCAGATGTCCCGAACGTGGTGACCTCGCCCTGCACGGTCCGCTCGTAGCTAACGGCTGAGTTGCAGAGGGGACAGTATGTGACTGCCACCGGCACGTCTCCCACCACGTCATTGACGATTTCGTGCCAGATGAGGATCTGCACCGGGTACGCGCGAGCATCGCCGGCGATGTCCAGCACTACGACGCCCTCGCTGTCCTCCAGGTAGAGGTCGGCTTCGGCGACCGAAACAAACTGAGGGTCGTCGAGGGCGGGGATCCCATCTGGCACCTGACCGCGCAGCAACTCGCTGGTATCGATCGTGGGAGCCGGAAGGGTTGCCGGATACTGGTCCCCGCTGCTCCCTCCCGCAAACAGGTCAAGAGCGGAGCGCTCACCCAACCCAGGTGAAGTAGACGTCGGCGAACCCGCCTCCGGGTCCCCACCCGTCGTTGTGACTGTGTCGGCGGTTGAGGAAGTTGGTCCGCCGGTATCCGAGTCGGCCCCGTCTCCCCCCAGCGCGCAGGCCGCCAGCACCATCGCCAACACGGCCACCAAAGCCATCAGACGCCTCATGAACAACCTTTCGATCATCTCGTACCAACCCCCTTCCACCTCGAATGTGTTCCCGGTTGGAGGCCAAATGTCCCTCTTCCGACGGTATTGTGAAGGGGTGTGTGGCCGCTACGTAATCGCCCAGGATGTCGACGCCTATGCCAGATTCTTCGGCGTCGATTCGATCCGCACGGAGATGCTGGAAGCGAACTACAACGTTGCGCCCACCGACTCGGTCTACGCGGTGGTCGATCATGACGACGCACGATTGCTTGGTTCTTTCCGCTGGGGATTGATCCCTTTTTGGGCTGAAGTCTTCCCGCGGCGGCCAGATCAATGCCCGGGCAGAGTCGGTGGCAGAGAAGGCCATGTTCCGAGATTCGTTCGCCCGGCGACGGTGCATCATCCCGGCGGACGGTTTCTATGAGTGGGAACAGATGGAGCGTGGCAAGTTGCCCCACTACATCTACCTCCGCGACGGGTCGCCCATGGCCTTCGCCGGCATATGGTCAACCTGGCGAGATCAGGAGACGGGCGAGCGCATCCGTTCGTGCGCCATCATCACTACCAAAGCCCACCCCACCTTGGCGCCCATCCACGACCGCATGCCGGTGATGCTCGAACCGGCGGTGTGGGATGCATGGCTCGATCGATCGTTGACCGACTCCAATGAAGCTCAGGCTCTCATCAGGCCGATGCCGGAAGTCGCCATCTCCGAACATCCTGTCTCGACCTTGGTCAATAGCGTGCGCAACAACCTCACCGAATGCATCGCCCCGCTACCCGATCGACCGTCGTAAGCTTCGCAATCGATACCAACCCTCGGGAGACACAACGTCCATGACGAGATTCGCTTACTTTTGCGGCCACGAACAGTGGCATCCCGAGAGCTCCTGGAACACGCCCGACTGGCCGACCAAGTCGGTTTTGACATGCTGGTCGTCTCCGAGCACTTCCACCCGTGGGTCGATGACAGCGGAGCCGCCGGGTTCGCCTGGGCGACGATCGGTGCCATGGCGGCGGTCACCAGCCGGGTGGAATTCGCTACCGGCGTTACGACTCCCCTATTGCGCTTTCACCCCGGGGTGGTCGCGCAGGCGGCCGCAACGCTCGATCGCTTGTCGGGGGGCCGGTTCAATCTGGGAGTGGGGACGGGCGAGAACATCAACGAAGGTCCTCTCGGCTACCAGTTCCCGGGATATGCGGAACGAGCTGCGCGAATGGGCGAAGCGCTTGAAATCATGCGCCGTATGCTCGACGGCGAGAAGCTGACCTTTCCCGGCGAGTATCTACCAAACCGACCGCGCCAAGCTGTACAGCCCGCCGATTGGTCGCGTGCCGATCTGGCTGGCGGCCGGAGGGCCCAAGTCTGCCGCTCTGGCGGCTCGCCAGGCCGACGGAATCGTCACTTCGGTCAAGGATCCCGCCGTCACCATCGAAAGGGTCCTCGATCCGGCGCGACGGGCCGCCGAAGACGCCGGCCGACCGGCGCCCCAGATCCTTGCCACCCGCTGGTCGGTTTTGGCCGGCAGCGAAGATGAAGCCTGGGAGGCACTACACCCTTGGCGAGGGTTACGGGCCCCGGGCCGGCTGGAGGCGGTTGATCCCGCTGACCTGAGGGAGCGAGCCGACCACCTACCGAGGGAAGAGATTCTGGGTCGATACTCCATCGTCTCCGATTCCGATGAGATCGTCGAGACTTACCGTCCGCTCGTTGAGACATGCGCAGCCGACGTAGTGGCCGTGCAAATGGCATCGGTGGATCAAGTATCGCTCATCAAGATGTTGGGTGAAGAAGTTCTTCCCAGGACTGCGTGCCATCGCCGGAAATGAGGCGGGACTTGTGCCCCTAACCAAACTGGGCGACGCAGGGCAGAATGGGGACCACAACGGAGAGAGGAACTGGGCAATGGCAAGAAAGGAACTGCCGGAGGGAACGGTTCTCCTTGATGTCACCGATGTGAGCTACGCATCGTTCGCCAAGGACTTCCTGGAAAAGACCGGCCATCAAGCAATGGTTTGCCACGGCCCGACGAAGTGACTCGTGCCCGCTCTCTGGCGGGCGCCGGATGCGAAAAGATCGACGCCGCCCACGGGGTCGTGTTCCAGTTCGACCTCGATCGGCAGGAACACCGGTCGATCCTGGTCGATACAAGAAGATCCTTGATCCAGAGATCCCGGTGCGGGTGGTCGTGGAGCATGGCCAGGATCAAGGCCTATGCCGAACTGCTCGCCGGTACTGATGTTTGGGCCCGTGAACCGACGGCAGGCGATCTGGATGCGTTTGCAGCCGAGGTCGAAGCTGCCGACCAATCGCGAGGCGCCAACGAGTAACACTTCGATGGAAGGGGCCGTCATGGAAAAGGACGTGACACTCAACCTCCACCTGTCCGAAGACGACATCGAGACCATCGCGCATGCGGTGCTCAATCTCCGAGGTGACCATTTCGAGTCGGTTGGCAAGGCTCGCCGGAATCCGGTCGACCCACCGATGCCGGTCATCGGCGAAGAACTGGCGATAGCCCGTTCCTTGCAGACGCTTGACCGGTCAAATCATGGAAGCAGCCCAGGACAAGGTTGAGGCTTTTCTGAAGGAATTAGCTCCGATTCAGAGGCCGGACTCGAAAAGCAAGATTGTCGACCTCGGCCATTGTCTCGGGTCCGATCGGCCCGAACGGCTGTCGTTGGAGAGCAGCCAGCAGACTCGCCCGCTGACTCGGCGAGCGCCCCTCGGGCCACGTCGGCATCCGGACCGGGGCTCAATCGCAGCCAGCCAATCTCGAAACGGTGTCGCAAACGAAGGCCCAAAGGTCGCGAAGAGGTCGAGCCGCCAGCGTCCTTGCGAATCCCGCCGGGCGATCCAGTCTCCCGAACCCTGCGACTGGCGCAGAGCAACCGCCACGGTCGCAAAGCTCATTTCCCTCAACAGAGAACTCTTCCCCTCCACCGATCAAGATGCTGGCCATATCCTCTTCGGCGAAAGCCGGGAAACCCGCTAGAGAACGATTCCAGAAGTTGTCCCTGCCAAGAGCGGGCAGCCGCCCGTCAGCATGGAGACCGTGTCGGCGACTGTCGAAGCCCTCTAACGAAACATCAGAGCCAGTTGATCGTCGAAGGTCAGAGTTGCGGTGTCCTCAGTAGTTGCCGGCCACGATGGCATCGAAGAGGTCCGGTGAGAGCTTCCTCAGGACTAGCCGCCCCACCCAGCGTGGTGGTGGTCGTCGACTCCGGGCGGGGGCGGCGTCGTGCAAGCGGCCGCGGCCACGAGCATCATCGCCAGAACGAAGACAGCCATTCTCACCGCTGGCACGTTAGCTCGGGAGTTTCTCGTTCCTCGTTTCTCGCTTCTCGTTCGCCGGCCCACCACATCCAACATCGGGCCACCATGAACATTCACGGCCGGACAGCCGCACGTGTGGTGGCTCCTACACTCGGCTCCCATGAACACCCGTCGATACTTCATTTCGGCTTTGATCGGCGTCGTGGCCGGAATCACCGGCGGGCTCTTTGGTATCGGGGGCGGGATCTTGATCGTGCCGGGTCTCGTGTTGCTGATTGGGCTGCTCCCCCATCGGGCTCATCCGACGTCCGGAGCCGCCGTCGTCGTCATCGCCGTGACGGCAATGAGCCGATTTGGGGTGGAAGGCTCGGTTGACTGGCCCGCCGCCCTGGCGTTGTTTCTGGGAGCCGGAATTGGAGCTCTGATTGGGGGCGCGGACCATCGATCGAATCTCGCCCGAATGGCTGACCCGGGCATTTGTCGCGGTTCTGGTGGTTTCAGCCATCCGGCTGTTGATCCCGGCGAGCCCGGAAGAGGCAGCCGGATTCGTGGCGTCCATCGATCTCACGCTGCTGGCCACTCTCGGTCTCCTGACCACCGGGGCGGTCGCCGGGATTCTGGCGGCGGTTCTGGGTGGTGGAGGCGGGATCGTATTTGTCCCGGCCCTGGCCGCCCTCTATTCGATGGATCAGCACTTCGCCCAGGGAACCTCTCTGGCGGCGATGGTCCCGACCACTATCGTGGCAGCAGCGGCCCACGGCCGGGCCGGCCGAATCGATTGGCGGATCGCCGGCGTGATCGGTGTCGGCGGCGTGATCGGCAGTTTGGCCGGGGCCGGTCTCGCCCTCGGCATGGATCCCGTGCTGCTGCGGCGCCTCTTTGTCGGGTCTGTTGATCGTCGTGGCCGCCCGGATGTTGTACAGCCAAAGGCCCCTCCGACATCCCACCGCGGAGCCGCGCGGCTAGGCCATCACCCGACCGGTGCGCAGCAGTTCAGTTCGGCGCTCGGGATCGTTCAGCCGGGCTTTCCGGTAAAGTAGATGAGGTAGCCAAGACCAATCGCTTCCTGGATGATGCGCCACGGATCAGAGAAGAGCCTTTCGAGCAAGCCCGACCAGTACTCCGGGGTCCCGGGCGGAAACTCCCACCCAAAAGCGGGCCACAGGAACGTCTCCTGCACGGTCCACATGGCGTCAAGAAGAAGATGTAGCAACGAGCCAACGGCCAGCGCCATCCACCGGCGGCGAACCCGTCCCCGGCGGGTGGTCAGCAAGACCACCGACATCAACACCAACGAGAAGAGCAGAGTGTGGCCGATCACCTGGCTGCTGTCGTTGAACAACGCCGGGAGCAGCATGGTGCCCAGCGGCTTGTCGATCAGGTCGGGGAGAATGGCTCCCAAGGCCAGGAACCGCAGGTCGACCTTCGGGTCACGGAACACGTAACGGAAGATGGCGATAGTGCCGCCGACATGCCAGAAGATCATGACCGGGTCGTGGGGGTTCCGCTGAGATCTTGCCTCTCCCGCCGGCGGGGAAGGCGCGAGTGGAGGAGGCGGAATGACAAGTGATCCACCTCCCGCCCCAATGTCACGGGACTAGGAGGCGTCGGCAGTGGAGACAGCGGGGCAGGTCCTCGGAGAGAACTTGTTTCTGTTCGGCGGTTGACAGCCGTAGATGGCACCCGCCGCAGATTCCGCCGTCCATCAACCGGCCGATCGCCACCCCTTCTTTGTGCTCACGCAAGTACTCGTAGAGCTCCAAGAGCTCGGCGTCAATGAGAGGGACAATGTCCAGTTTGCGGACTTCCTTCTTGGCGATCTCGGCGTCGAGCTTTTTCCACTCCTCAGCAATGATGGCTTCCAGACGCTGCTCTTCGGCCTGGGCGGTGTCCAGTTCGGCTTTGATCCCGGCAACTTCGGTTTCGAGCTGTTCCTTGCGATCGAGGAGGACGAGCACCTCGTCCTCCATGGTGCCTTCCCGGTTGCGGAGCGACTCCACCTCCCGGCGCATGTTCTCGGTATCCCGGGCGCTCAATCCGCCGGCGAACAGACGTTGCTCTTGTTGGTGGACTTTCTGCTCTAACAGCTCGAGCTCACCTTCGGCCTTGTCCTCTTCGAGGCTGATCTGTTTCAGTTCATCGGAGATCTCCGTCAACCGGGCGTTGATCTGCTCGCGGTGGGCATGGGCATTCCGGAACTCAGCCAATTCGGGGAGAGACTGCCGCAAGTGCAGAAATCGATCGATATCAAGGTCGACCACCTGCAGATCCAGCAGATCGACCAGGCTCTGGAATTCGTTCATCGCCTGCCCTCCCTATTCATGGGGTTCGTCAGATCGACCGCCTCCGGCACGATACCGGCTACCAGATCGTACAACCTCACGCATCCCCGGGCGTTCGGTGGCCAGGTGCCCCGGATCGATGATCGCCAGACCCCGATCCCCGGCCTCGACCATGCGATGATGGCCGACATCGCCGGTTACCAGCACGTCGGCTCCCGCCGCGGCCGCCGCTCCAATGAAAGACGAACCGGATCCGGGAACTACCGCAACTCTCCCGACCATTTGGACCGGGTCACCGTTGTAGCGCAAGCCCTGTCCCCCAACGCCTCAGCCACCTTGGCAACCATCCTGCCCAAATCTCTTGGCTGGTCCGGAGTCCCCACCCGACCTGCCATGCCCAGATTCCCGGTCACCCATACACGTCGAAAGCCGGTTCCTCATACGGATGGGCAGCCACCAGCGCCCGTAAACCGCGTCCCGTTGGTTGCATCCGCACCGTCATCTCGATTCGCACTTCAGCCTCCCGGTTGATGGTTCCCGACCGTTCCGGTCACCGGGGTCGCTCCGTCACCGGCAGGAACGTTCCCATTCCTTCACTACGAAACGAGCAACTCGAGTAGTTGCCGATGGTCCCACCACCTGCCGCGGCCATTGCCCCCGCCACCAGATCGGCAGCCGCGGCCGGGACGAACGTGACTACCTTCCAAGCCTCGGCAGAGTCGTTCGGACCAAATCGCGGTCGTTGCGATCAATCCCACGGCGTCGGCCAGCGCCTCGGCTACACCACCCGTTGCCGCATCGAAGTTGGTGTGGATCACCGCCAGGGAGGTCCTTTGCCGTATCAACGGTACGCCCGCCCGGCCGGTGATCGACCGGCGATGAGCCGGGTGGTCGGACGAAAGAGCAACGGGTGGTAGGTGACGAGGAGATCAACTCCCATTCTCTCCACTTGGCCACGACCGATTCAGTCACCTCATGACAGACGGCCACCTTTGCGCCCGTGCTGGAGGTCTCCTAGTTGCAGCCCGACCGGATCCCAATCGGCGGATTTGTCCCAGGGAGCGGCCTGCCCCAGCAGGGCGAGTATCTGGTGAATCTTCATCGGGGAACGATGGTACTCATGTGCAGACATGGCGGAACAATGCAGCAGCCGAGATCGACCGTCTCCTAGAGGAGGAACCAGGCGACGGCCCCCAAAAGGGCAGCGGGGACCAAAGTGAACGCCACCGCCCGTCCCAGAGTCTTGCTTCCCAAAACGACGGCCATCCCCGCCTTGACCAATGTGTTGACGACAACCGCCGCCAGGACCGCCTGAGCGGCGAAGGTCGGATCGACGCCCTGGCGAGCGACTTCGTCGGCCATCGCCAGAGTGATGGCATCGACGTCGTTGATTCCGCTCACCGCCCCGACGACGCTGAGGGCAGCCTCGGAAGCCCGATCGATCAGCACCTTGGCAATGAAGATCACGGCCGCGTACAGCGCCGCAAACTGAAGGGCAGACTTCAGAGTCACCGGGTTTTGCAGTTTGATCCTCGAGGCGCCGGCCGTCGTCTCCAGGGGACGGGTCCACCAGTAGACAGCAGTCCCTTCGACCAGGATGAAGAGCACTCCCAGCGGCACGGCCAGCTTCAAGGCCATGTCGGGTGCAAAGACGAAAGCCTCCACCAGGACGCGGGCATACATCAACCCGGAGGCGGCGATGATCCCGGCCACCAGGGCGGTTGCAATCGTGGCTGGTCTTTTGACATCTTGGAGAAGCCGAGAGTGACGGCCGTCGACGAGATGAGCCCGCCCAGCAGCCCGGTCACTCCCAGACCGCGTTCGCCCTTGAGCCGCAATGCCACATATCCGGCCAGGCCTATCGCGGCCACGAAAACCACCATCAGCCACACCCGCCGCGGGTTGAAAGCCTCGAAGGGCCCGTAGTCCTGATCGGGCAACAAGGGGAGCACGACCGCGGTGAGCACAGCAAACTGCAAGACCGCCCGTACATCTTGTCCGAGAATTTGTCGGTGAGTCCGTGGAGCCATTCCTTCGCCCGGAGCAACGCGGCAATCCCGATCGCAATGGCGGACGCCACGATCACCTGGTCGTTCCACACCAGGACTCCAACTGCGAAAGCCCCGAGGCTGGCGAATTCGGTGGTGATGCCCCAGTCCTTGGTCCCAAGGCAAACAACACATAGGAAGAGACGATCAGGGCCGCAAAGGCCGCAGCTCCCGACGACAAAAGCCGCTGCTCCGTATGTCTCGGCAAAGAACCCGGTCGTCGCGCCCCACAAACCGAACAGTGCATAGGTACGGACTCCGGCTGAGACATCCTCTGTGTAGTGGCGGTGAATCTGACGCTCGAGGCCGATTACCGCCCCCAACCCGGCAGCCGTCACGAAGGCCAGCAGCACGCTTCCCGTGTCGTCCATGAGACGAAAGCTAGTGCCACAAGGCTTTCCAGGTGGTTTTTCCCCTGTTTGGGAACTTATGCCAACCAAACGGCGTCATCAAGGGGAAAGGGCAGCGAGGGGCAACGTGGCGATCACGAGCCGATCACGAGCGGCAGGCGGCTTCTGGGAGAAGAGCCCTACCCGACACGCCCGACCGCTGACCGCGGCTTTGCTCTCCTCGCTACTTCCCGGCGCCGGGGAGTGGCATGCCGGCGCCAAACGACGATCAGCTGCAGCTTTGTTGGTCACGGCCGTAGTGGTCGGCGCAATGGCGGTTCGAACGGTGGGCGAACCGCTGATCCGCCTGGCCGTTCAACCCGAAGCTCTCATCTTCCTTCTGATCGCCAACGCGGCTCTCTTGCTGGTGCGGGTGGGAAGCGTGGCGGCCGCCTACCAGATCGCGGTCGACGCGCTACCAGCCCGCAAGGCAGTCGAGGGACGCCCGCTGCTCGCCGCTCTGACCCTCACGGTCTTGCTGGCAGTGACCGCCGCTCCCCACTTGGCCGTCGCTCAATACGGCCTTTCGTCCCACGATCTCCTGACCAGCGTCTTTGTGGACCGCCCGGCCCCTCAGTTGATAGCTGCAGCTCCGGTCACGCCTGCGGAAGACACTACGACGTCGACAACATTGGCCCCGGTCTCGAGTTCGACCTCTCCCCTCATGTCCTTGCCGGTCTTGAACCTGACTCCGGTTTCGGATCCTTCGATTGACAGTCCCCCAGCCATCACCCCGTTCACCGAACAGCACAAACAGATCACGATCCTGCTGATCGGCGGAGACGCCGGTCCGGGAAGAGGCGGCCTGCGCACCGACACCATGATCGTCGCCACCTTGGAGCCGCAAACCGGGAAGGCGGCATTATTCAGTCTGCCCGCGCAATCTCGGAGCCGTCCCCCTGCCGCGGACGTTCTCGAGAGCCTTCGAGGGTGGGGTCTACGAATTCCGCCTCAACCACCTGTACGGCTGGGCCACCGACCATCCCTGGTACTTCCCGGGGGCCGCCGACCCGGGAGCCGAGGCGTTGATGCAAACCATCGGTGGTCTCCTCGATCTGCCGATCGACTACTTCGCGGTGGTCGACTTGGGCGGATTCGTCGACCTGGTGGACGCGCTCGGCGGAGTCGATTTATACGTCCCCGAGCCGATCCTCGAGCGCACGTCTCCAGCCCACGAGGGCGAGGAATGGACTCGCATCGACCTGAAGGCGGGGTTCCAGCACCTCACTGGAGACGAGGCTCTGGTTTATGCCCGTTCGCGCAGCACCTCGAGCGACTACGCCCGGATGGACCGCCAGCGGTGTTTGCTCGGCGCCCTGGCTGAGCAAGCCGACCCATTCGACATCGCTATTCGTATCCCTTCATTGGTCCCGGTGATCAAGGATGTTCTCGCGACCAACATCCCCCTGGGTCATCTCCCCGACCTGGCTGAAGCCGCGGCCGGGTTGGACCTGACCGATATTGTGTCGGTTCGGTTACATTCCTCCGACCTACACGTCCGGCCACGACGAGTTTGGGACACCCGATTCCGCGGGTGGCCCGGATTCAAGACACCGTACGCCAGGTCCTGGCGGGAACCTTCGGACGATGTTGGAAGCCTCTCCCCCGCCGATCTCGCCAGCGCCTGCGGCTGAATCTGAGTTTTGGCGTCGCAGATGCACCCGTGGGGTGGTTGTGCGACGCCAAAACGGTCTCAGGTTTGCCGACCTCCCGTCGATATGATGGAAGAGTCCGATACCCCATTTGAGGAGCAACGAATGCGCATCCTCACCGTTCTGGTCGTCGCCCTCCTGCTTGTCGCCGCGTGCAGCGACGCAACCCAGGACACAACCACCACCGAGGGCACCACCACCAGCGCTTCGCCGGAAACCACGACCACGGCGGCGCAAGCGACGACTACCAGTGAGTCGACGACTACTACTACTGCTGCCACTACTACCACTGAAGAAACGACTACCACCACGGTGGCCACTACCACGACCACATTGCCCAGCGGTGGTCCAACCGCCTCCTGCGTCAACGGATGGGTTACGCCAACCCCGGGGACTGCCCTGCGAACAGACCCCCTCGACATGATCAGAGGATTCTTGAGCCTCTCCGCCGGAGATCTCTTCGTGGTCGACGACATGCGCTATTTCGTCGGACCGGAGGATGTTGAGCTGATTGCGCCCCGTCAGCGATGTGGAACGCTGGTACGTGAAGGCCTATCAGCAGACCGACCCGACGAACAACGGACGCTGGATCATCCGCCGCATCAACATCGGTGAGGGTGTGGCCTACTGGGCCGAGTACTCGAGCGTCGGGTACGAAGAAGGAACGTGGACCGGGTACGAAGGGGAAAACGCCGAATACGACCCGTTCCATCCTCCGTGCACTGCCGCTCACGGCCCGTATTGCACCTGCGAGTGGGGAGTCGCCGGTTGTTCGTGCTCAGACACCGACCACCCGGCTTGCTGGGGGCCTCCGCCCGAGGTTATGGGCTGTCTGGATGGCACGTGAGGAGGGTCGAGATAGCGCCATTACTGCTGCCTACCCCGCGACCTCGATCAATGGGACCAACCCAGGGGCCTCGGATTCGATCTGAAAAGGGCGAAGGTCACCATGTTTGAGGCGATTTTCCGCCCCAATCATCCTGATTGCTTTGGAAAAGCGGTGCGGACCGGCCCGCAAGGGGCAATTGGCGAGAAAAATACGGCCATTCGGCCCCCCTATTGCAGGACCTGCCCTGATTAAGCTGGCTGCGACAGAACCGTGGAGTTCCCGAGAAAAAACTATCGCCTAGAGCAAATATGTAGGACAAGAAGGCCCGCACCCCGACGGGGAGCGGCCCGATAACGGGGGTTGATATGACGTCGGTCGTAATTGACGTACCGGTGATGTACGCCGACCACCATGTGATCGAGGTCCGGCGGATCCTGCTAGGGGTCCCGGGAGTGGAGACGGTCGACGCATCCAGCGCTTTCCAAGTCGTGAAGATCGAGTACGACCCGGACAAGACATCCGAAGACGTCCTCACCAAGATGCTCGACGAAAACGGATACCTCGGCGAGCTCGATTTGCCCCGTGGAGTCCGGGAACCCCGCCGTCGGCTATGACGACGACACTTACTTCCGGCACACCGCCGCATACGCAAACGCCGGCCCGGCGGTTTCCTTTGGACAGGAAATCACCGCGCCCGGCAGGCCGCTCTGGGCATGTCCAGGAATGGGCCCGGCCCCAAAGATGGATGAATGAGGGAGAAACAGACCATGGCCGACGAAGAGATCACCATTCCGAGGAAGAAGAGGCGGACCCCGGAGGAGGCGTCGATCGATCCGGCCGCCCAGCAGATGCTGGCCGTGGCCGATGAGATGGGTGTCACCACGGCCTTCAGCCGGGCGGACACCATGGCGCCCTGCAACATCGGCTCGGCGGGTTTGTGCTGCGACCTGTGCGGCATGGGTCCCTGCCGGTTGACCAAAGATGGCATGACCGGGATCTGTGGCGCCACGATCGACACCATCCAGGCCCGCAACTTCATTCGATCCGTGGCGGCCGGGTCGGCCGCACACTCTGACCATGGGCGCGACATGGCGTTCACGCTGAAAGCCGTCGCCAACGGTGAAGCCGCGGGCTATGCGATCCGCGATGTCGCCAAGCTACGCACCATCGCCGCGCTTTACGACATCCCGATCGAGGACCGTTCTCCCGAGGAGATCGCCAATGATCTCGCCGACCTCTACATCGCCCAGTTCGGGCAGCAACGCGGTTCGATCGTTTCAGCCAGACGGGCTCCGGAGAAACGCAAGAAGATCTGGGAGGAGCAAGGGGTAACGCCTCGCGGAGTGGACCGCGAGGTCGTCGAAGCTCTGCATCGCACCCACATGGGTGACGACCAGGAGGCGACCCATATCCTCCAGCACGCCGTGCGCACCGCCCTCGCCGACGGGTGGGGTGGCAGCTTGATCGCCACCGACATCTCGGACATCCTGTTCGGCACGCCTGCCCCGCTACTCGGGGAAGCCAATCTCGGCGTCTTGAAAGACGACATGGTCAATGTCGTCGTCCACGGGCATGAACCCACTCTCAGCCAGATGGTGGTGGCCGCCTCCCAGGACCCGGAAATCATCGCCTACGCCAAAGCGGCCGGGGCAGCAGGGATCAATCTCTCCGGTATCTGCTGCACGGCCAACGAGATCCTCATGCGACAGGGGATTCCCGCTGCCGGGAACTTCCTGCAGCAGGAACTGGCGATCCTCACCGGTTCGGTGGAGGCGATGGTGGTGGACGTTCAGTGCATCATGCAGGCGCTGGTGGCGCTGGCGGAGAACTTCCACACCAAGATCATCACGACCTCGCCCAAGGTCAAGATCAAAGGCGCCACGCACATCGAGTTCGACGAGCACAACGCTCTGCCCATCGCCAAGAACATCCTCAAAGAAGCCATCGACAACTACGCCAATCGCGGCAACGTCAACATTCCCGACTACAAGAACTCGCTGATCCCGGGCTTCTCCCACGAGTACATCAACTACATGCTGGGAGGGTCCTATCGGGCATCGTTCCGGCCGCTCAACGACGCGATCATGGCCGGGCGGATCCGCGGGGTGGCCGCCATCGTCGGCTGCACCAACCCGCGGATCCAGCACGACGCGTATCACACCACGATGACCGAAGAGCTCCTCAAGCAGGATGTGCTGGTCGTGGAGACCGGCTGCAGTGCCATCGCCAACGCCAAGCTCGGATTCCTGCTCGGGGAAGCCGGCATCGACCGGGTAGGGCCGGGGCTGCGAGAGGTCTGTGAGACGATCGGGATTCCCCCGGTGCTGCACATGGGATCGTGCGTCGACAACACCCGCATCCTCACCGTCCTCACCCAGATGGTCGACGAAGGCGGCCTCGGTGACGACATCGAGCGAGATTCCGGCGGTCGGAATCGCCCCGGAATGGATGAGCGAGAAGGCTCTGTCCATCGCCACCTACTGTGTCGCTTCGGGTGCCTTTGTGATGATGGGCGGGTCCAACCCGGTCGGAGGACGGGGCGACAAGATGCCCGATAGCGTCCTGGTGTCCGACTACATGAGTTCGGGTTGGGAGGAGCTCTACGGGGGCAAGCTGGAGTTCGTGGATGACCCGTGGGAGATGATCCAGCGCACGCTCGATCATATCGACAAGAAACGGGCCGCCCTCGGATTGCCCGAGTACGACCCGTCGCTATTTGGGAAGAGCGGAGACGCCCGGCTCCGGGAGATCGAGGCGCTTCCTTTCGAAGAACAGCAGGCCGCTCTCTACGGCCAGCCGGCCGCGGTATAAGGGAGAAACGGCATGTCCCGCTACATAGCGACACGGGCCATTCGAGGCGCCAATGCTCTGGTCATCCGAAGCAGAGACGATGTTGAATCAGGCGCTGGAGGAGAAAGGGCCCGACACCCCGGTCTCGTTCCCCAACACTGCGTACTACCTCCCGGTGATCTTCGGTATGACCGGTCGAGAGGTCGAGACGCTCGGCCAGCTTCCCGAGAGCCTGGCCCACGCCCGCAAACTCCTGCACCCGGTGCCCTCTGATCACCATTGGACGCCCTATCTGGGCGAAACGCTCGACAGCGGTATGGCGACCCTGATCGCCGCCGAGACGATCGAAGCCATCCGGTATATCTACGGGCTCCAGCCCGAGCCGATGCCCGGCTTCGCCCTAGCCGGGGGAACCGCCTTCACCAGCCCAGATAACGAACGGTGCGAGGCGGCTGCCGCCGACGGGCACCTGAACGGCGCCATCGACGACATCCAGCTGCGATCCTGGGGTATCCAGCTGGTCGACGGGCGGATGCCTGGTTTCGCGGCCATCGTGGGCTGCGCCAGATCGAATGACGCGGCGGTGCAGATCGTTCGCGAGCTGCAGAAGCGCAACATCCTGTGCTTCCTGTCCGGCAACGTCAATGGCCGCAGCATCATCGATCAGCTCAACGAGGAGGGTGTGGAGCTCGGTTACGACACCTACACGGTGCCGTTTGGGACCGACACGATCAGCGCCATCTATGCCCTCGGTTTCGCCACCCGTTCCGCACTCACCTTCGGCGGGCCTGAAAGGTGGGCAAGCCCGCGAGATCTTGACCTACAACAAGGACCGGGTATTCGCTTTTGTGCTGGCCCTCGGTGAAGTCGACGACCTCAAGTACTCGGCCGCCGCCGGCGCGATCAACTTCGGTTTCCCGGTCATTGCCGACACAGTCATTCCCCAGATCCTGCCCAGCGGAATCACCACCTATGAGCACGTGGTCTGCTTGCCTTGGAACGAGATCGAAGGGGCCGACGACCTGGAGAAAGCCGAACGGCTCGTACAGAAATGCATCGAGGTACGCGGAGTCAAAGTCCAGGTCGCCGACGTACCGGTGCCGGTGCCCTATGGGTCCGCCTTCGAAGGGGAAGTGGTTCGCAAAGCCGACATGCGGGTGGAGTTCGGGGGCAAGGGCTCCCGCTGTTTCGAGTACCTGCAGATGGCCAAGCTCGACGAGCTGACCGACGGCAAGATCGAGGTGATTGGTCCGGACTTCTCCGAGATCGAAGACCAGGGCAGCATGGACATGGGCATCGTCATCGAGGTCGCCGGTCGCCAGATGGAGCCGGATTTCGAGCCGGTGCTTGAACGGCAGATCCACTACTTCGTCAACGGCGCCTCGGGCATCCAACACATCGGCCAGCGCGACATCGCCTGGATTCGCATATCGAGCAAAGCCGCCGAGGCCGGGTTCGATCTGGAGCACTTCGGCAAGATCGTGCACGCCCGGCTGCACTCCGATTTTGGCGCCATTGTCGACAAGGTTCAGGTCACGGTCTACACAGATCCCGACCAAGTCGAAGCCGAACTCTCTCGAAAGAGCGCGTGAGGCTTACGACTTCCGCAACAAGCGGTTAGCGGATCTGACCGACTTGGCGGTGGACGAGTTCTACTCGCTGCACGCTGTGCCAGTCGTTTGCTCCCAACCATGTCTGCATCGTCAGCCCGGAACGCTTGGGCTTGTGCGGGGCCTACAACTGGCTGGACTGCAAAGCCTCCTTCAACATCAACCCCACCGGACCCAACCAACCGATCAAGCTGGGTAAGATGGTCGATACCGATCAAGGGCTACTGGGAGGGAACCAATGACTACGCCAAGGTCGGTTCCCACGGCGTGGTGGAAGAGGTGGCGATGTACTCCATCATGGAGAATCCCGATGACCGCCTGCGGCTGCTTCGAGTGCATCGTCATGTTGATCCCCGAGGCGAACGGCGTCATGGTGGTGAGCCGCGAGGACACCAGCATGACTCCGGCGGGGATGACGTTCAGCACGCTGGCCGGCATGGCCGGCGGCGGCATCCAAACTCCCGGCGTGATGGGCGTCGGGAAGTTCTATCTGATCAGCCCCAAGTTCATCTCCGCCGACGGCGGTTTCAAGCGGGTCGTGTGGATGAGCAGCGTGCTGAAGGACACGATGGCCGAAGAGTTCAAGGCTGTTGCCGAGCGGGCCGGCGACCCAGAGCTGATCGACCGGATCGCCGACGAGCGATCTGTGTCCACAGTGGAGGAACTCCTCCCCTGGATGGAGGAGAACAACCACCCGGCGCTCGACGATGGATCCCATCTTTTGAGGCGCCGAGCCCAACTGAGACAAGAGAAGAACAGGAACCGCCGCTATCGGGAGTTAGTCGTATGCCCATTGACATTCCCCTGGACAATTGGCCGGGAGCGGTGAAAACCGTCACCCTCGGGGCCACCAGCGATCAGGGAGGTACAAGATCATCCACCGTCACAATCGGAGGTGATCAATCGCTGCCTTTCATGCACTTCGAGAATCCAACCCTCAACCGACCGGTCATCGCGATGGAAATTGCCCCGGTTCGCCCGAGTGACTGGTCGGCGGTCCTTCTGGAAGCTTGGGGCGATGTGATCGACGACCCGGCTGCGTGGGCCCAAGCTTGCGAGGAGGCGGGGGCGGACCTGATCGAGCTCCTTTTCGGACTCAAGGGCCCGGACGGCGAACCGGTGACTGCGGATTTTGCGGTGAGTTCGGTCAAGGCGGTCCTCGAGGCCACCGGACTGCCCCTGGTGGTGCAGGGTCCCGGACAGGCAGAGATCGACAACTCGATCCTGGTCCCGATTGCCGATGCCACCAAGGGCGAGCGGCTGGTGCTGGGACTGTGCGAGGACGGCAACTACCGGACGATCGTCGCCTCGGCCATGGCCAACGACCACCTCGTGCTGGGGCGTACTCCGATGGACGTGAACCTGGCCAAGCAGCTCAACATCCTCATGACCGACATGGGGTCTGCCGCTCGATCGGATCATGTGGACCCGACCACCGGCGCGCTCGGCTACGGGATCGAGTACGGCTACTCGGTGATGGAGCGGCTCCGCCTGGCCGCCCTGCAGGGCGACGCCATGACCCAGCTTCCGATGCTGGTGCACCCGGGTTTCGAAACCTGGAAGACGAAGGAGTCCAAAGTTGGAGAGGGCGTCCCGGAAACATGGGGTGACTGGGCTCGAACGGGGAGTGAACTGGGAGACACTGACCGCCGTGTCCCTCGTCGAAGCCGGCGCCGACGTGGTCGTCCTCCGCCATCCAGAGAGCCTGAACCGGGTCAGGGCAGCCGATCGACGAGCTCATGGCCTTCGAGACGGTGTAGGAGACAATCATGGCGCTTTCTGGAATCCAGATCTACAAAATGCTCCCGCAGACGAACTGCAAGGAATGTGGTTTCCCCACCTGTCTGGCGTTCTCGATGAAGCTGGCTGCCAAACAGGTCGAGCTCGACGATTGCCCCTACGTGACGGAGGAAGCCAAGACCGAGCTGGCCGAATCGGCCGCTCCCCCAATCCGGCTGGTCACCCTCAAAGGCAAAGCCGGTGAGGTCGAAGGCCGGCAACGAGGTGGTGCTGTTCCGCCACGAGAAGAAATTCTTCAACCGCCCCGGGGTCCTCGATCCGGGTGCTTGATACGGACGACCCGGAGTCGATCAAAGCGAAGGTCGCGGCAGCCTCGTCGTACTCGGTCGACTACGTCGGAATGGAGCTGGCCATCGACGGCTTTGCCGTGGAAGCCGCCTCCGGAGATGGGTCAGCCTTTGCCGCAGCAGTCGAAGCCGTACGGAGCTCGACCGGGTTGCCCTTGATCCTGGTGGGCAGCGATCCGGCGATCGTATCGAGCGGCCTCGACAAGCTGGGTGGCGAGCAACCCCTCATCCTCGGTGCCGACGGAGACAACTGGGAGGCAATGGTCGACCTGGCCGTCAAGCACGAAACGCCGCTGGGAGTCAAAGGCGGGACCCTGGAGGAACTCGCCGACCTGACCGAGAAAATCACGGAGAAGGGCGTCGAGGACCTGGTGCTCTTCCCGACGGTCAAGAATCTGGGAAGCTCCCTGGCTCTCAACACGCAGATTCGCCGGCTGGCCCTCAAGAACTTCCGCCCACTCGGCTACCCGACCATCGTGTTCGCCCCGAACTCCGGTGATCCCGGCCGCGAGTCATTGCTGGCCACCCAAGCCCTCTGCAAGTACGCAGGTTTCGTGGTACTCGACACGTTCACACCCGAGCTGATCTATCCGATCTTGGTGCTCCGCGAGAACATCTACACCGACCCGCAGAAGCCGATCCAGGTCCAACCGGCCGTCTACGAGATAAACGATCCCAAGCCCTCAGACCCCGTGTTGGTGACGACCAACTTCAGCATCACCTACTTCAGTGTGGCCAACGAGGTGGAAGGCGCCGGGTTGCCCGCCTGGTTGCTGGTAACCGATGCCGAAGGAATGAGCGTCCTGACCGCCTGGGCAGCAGGGAAGTTCGATGCGGAGAGGATCGCCAAAGCCGTCAAGGAGTTCGGGATAGCGGACAAAGTTGACACGAAAGTCATCGTGCTTCCCGGTCACGCTGCCGTTCTCTCCGGTGAGCTCGAGGAGGAATTGCCGGACTGGGACGTCAAAGTGGGGCCCAGGGAAGCGGTCGACCTGCCCGGTTACATGAAATCAGTCCTCACCTAAACGAAAAGGAGGAACGGGAATCGTAATGGCCGAATACACCGTCCGCTTCGATTCCCAACCCGAGACGATCGACGTCCCCGCCGGTGCCCTGCTCGTCGAAGCGGCCCGTCAGTGTGGTGTGGAGATCCAGCAACCGTGCGGTGGCCAGGGCCGTTGCGGGCGGTGTGCCGTGCGGATCGAATCCGGTCAAGTGCGCCGCCGCAGTGCGCTCCGGTTGTCGAAGGCTGATATCGAGGCCGGTTACGCCCTCGCCTGCCAGACCGTGGTGGAGGGCGACGTGTCAGTCGTTGTTCCACCCCCGGAACAGATCCAACGCCGGCTCACCACCGATCACATCGCCCCTGAAGCGTTGGTCCCCGACGGCTACGACCCAGAGCAGGTCCAGACGGTCCGGCGGGTGGTTCTCCAACTCACGCCTCCCTCAATGGACGATCAGACCGATGATTGGGGCCGTCTGGAGACGGCGCTCCGGCGCGAAGCAGATATCCACCGGCTCGAAACATCACTCGAGCAAATCCGCAAGCTTGGTCCGGTGCTGCGCTCCTCCGATTGGCACATAGCCCTGACCTACGACACGGGCCGGGAGAAGAACGGAACCGCCCGGCTCATCCGGGTTCAGCCCGCCTCCCAAGCAGAAGAAGAAGCCCTGTGCGGTTTGGCCGTCGATGTGGGAACCACCACCGTCACGGTCTGGCTGGTCGACCTCCTCACCGGAAGTGTCATGTATCAGGGCAGTGAGTACAACCGGCAGATCAGCCGGGGTGAAGATGTGATCTCGCGGATCATCTTCGGCAGCAAGAACGACGGCGGCGCCGAGTTGCGGGATTTGGTCCTGCAAACTATCAACGATCTGGTCGAGACGGCGTGCAGCAAGACGGGAATCACCGCCAAGGAAATCGTCAAGGCAACGGTCAGCGGCAACAGCACGATGATGCACCTGCTTTTGGGCATTCCGCCCGAGAGTATCCGCCTCGAGCCCTTCATCACTCCGATCAATAACCTGCCGTTGTTACGGGCCAGTGATGTGGGTATCACTATGAATGCCGACGGGATCGTCGATCCTCTCCCGGGAGTGGCCAGCTACGTCGGCGCCGACATCACTGCCGGAGTACTGGCCTCGGATTTGCGCTCGTCGCCGGCGACCACTCTGTTCATCGACGTCGGAACCAACGGCGAGATCGTGCTGGGATCGTCCGAATGGCTGGTCACCTGCGCCTGCTCGGCGGGGCCGGCCTTCGAAGGAGCCGGCGTGTTGCATGGCATGCGAGCCGATACGGGTGCCATCGAGGAGGTGTGGATCGACGGCACAACCTTCGAGCCCACCTCCCGAGTGATAGGCAACGTGGCCCCCCGCGGTATCTGCGGCAGCGGACTGATCTCACTCGTGGCGGAGATGTTCATCACCGGCATTCTCGATAAGGGCGGTCACCTCAACCAGACCCTCGCCACTCCCCGGGTGCGCCGTTCCTTGCACGGGGCCGAGTATGTGGTTGCCTGGGAGACCGAGACCGAGACCGGTGAGGACATCGTCATCACCAGAGTCGACATCGACAATCTGTTGAGAGCCAAGGCGGCCATCTATGCCGGATTCAACGTTCTCGCCGACGGAGTGGGGATTGAGCTCGAATCGGCCGAGCAGGTCTTGATCGGCGGATCCTTTGGCAAGTACATCAACGTTGAGAAGGCAATCGACATCGGCCTCCTCCCGGACATACCCTGGGAACGGTTCGAGTTCCTGGGCAATACGTCGGTCAGGGGCGCTTACCTGGCACTGTTCGACCGTGAGGCGCGGGCGGAGATCGCCGAGATCGCCTCATCGATGACCTACATCGAGTTGTCGGCCGACAACACGTTCTATGAGGCGTTCACCTCGGCGTTGTTCCTGCCTCACACTGATCTTTCCCGCTTCCCATCGGTGGCAGCGGCGATGACATAGGAAGGACTGAACCATGTACATCATCGGCGAAAACATCCACATCATCTCCGACAACGTGAAAGTCGCGTTGGCGGACCGGGACGCCCGGTTCTTCCAGGAACTCGCCGTTGCCCAAGTGGAGGCCGGGGCCCAAGCCCTGGACCTCAACCTCGGGCCACGCAAGAAGGACTGGGAGGAAGTCTTCCCCTGGATGGTGAAGACCGTCGAGGCAGTGGCCGATGTTCCGCTGAGTCTGGACAGCACCAACCTGGCCGGAATCGAGGCCGGGCTCAAAGCAATCACCAAGGCCCAGCCGATCATCAACTCGGTCTCGGCCGAGGAGGAACGGCTGGAGGCAGTTCCTCTGGTCGCCAAGAAGTACAACGCCAAGCTGGTGGCCCTGACGATGGGCAAGAGCGGGATTCCCGTCTCCGCCGACGAACGGGTCACGATCGCCATCGAGCAGCTCATCCCTCGATTGTTGGAGATCGACTATCCGGTGTCGGACCTGATCATCGATCCATTAGTGCTGACTGTGTCGGGCTGCCAGGAGTACTGCCCCCGAGCTGATCGAAGCGGTCCGCACCCTGCAGGTCGTGTGGGATCCGCCCCCGGCCATCTCGGTGGGTCTGTCGAACGTTTCCAACGCGGTGCCCACCAAGAACCGCTCGCTGATCAACCGCGTGTACCTCGCCATGCTGATGGGCGGCGGACTGCAAATGATGATCGCCGACCCCTTCGACGAGAAGCAGAATGAGGTCATTCGAGTCATCGAAGAGAGGGACGAAAGCGACCCGGTCGGCAAGCTATATCTGGCGATCTACGACCGGATCGCGGCCATGGAAGAACCTACGGTTGACGACGTCGACATGAGCGATCCGGAGCAGGTGAAGATCTGGAAAACGGTACAGATCCTGCTCAACAAGGTCATCTACGCCGAGTCGTACCTGCAGCAGTAAGCGAGAAGGAGCCGATTGATGTCAAGAGTCAGACCAGCTCATCGCTGGCAGCCAGCCTGGCGTCCCTTCAAGCGAGAGACGCTCGGCAATCGCGCTTTAATGGCGGTCGAGCGAGCGTTCAAAGGACCGGTATACGGATGCCGAATGTGTGGCAACTGCCTGCTGCAAGAGACAGCCTTCGTTTGTCCGATGGAATGCCCCAAGGGCTTGCGCAACGGGCCCTGCGGGGGCTCAACTCCGGAGTTTTGCTACGTAGACGAGACGCGGCCTTGCGTTTGGTACAAGATCCACGAGCGGGCTTTTGCCATGGGCCGGGAAGAGAAACTCCTGGAGGTTTTGCCGCCACTCGACTGGGAGAAGGTCGGTGGAGAGACCTGGGGTGACGTCTACCGTCAGACGCAGGAAGTCGGGTTTGGCAACTTTGTCACCGGCCTGCGCAAACCCGAGACTCGGACGGAGACCTGGGAGTCGGTGTTTGGTCCGGTTCGTCAGCCGGATTGGTGGCAAGGTGACGCCGAGTACCACCCTCCTGCCTACGAGGAACCTGCCTCGGATCTCGAGCGCCGGCTTCGCGCCGGTGAGTTCGTGGTCACTTCAGAGGTGGCTCCACCGATGGGTTCGGGCACCGGGAAACTGGTCCGGGACATTGGGATGATCAAGCCCTATGTGGCCGCGATCAACTTCACCGATTGCCCCTCAGCGACACCCCGAATGTCCAGCCAGGCCTGCAGCCTGATTGCTTTCCAGAATGGTGCCGAGCCGGTGATGCAGATCGCCGCGCGAGACCGCACCCGGGTGGGAGTACAGGCTGAAGTGATGGGCGCCAGCGCCCTGGGTATTCGCAATCTTCTCTGCTTGTCCGGTGACAGCCCGTCAATCGGGCCGGCCCCGCGTAGCCGGATGGAGGTTGTCGACATCGAATCGGTGCAGATGTTGTGGATCCTCCGCCGGATGCGGGATGAGGGCGTCTATCTGGATGGTCGGAAGATCAAGAATCCTCCGCAGTACTTCCTGGGAGCAGCCGCCTCACCCTACGCCTCGCGGCCGGAGTTCCAGGCGTTACGGGAACACAAGAAGGTCAATGCCGGAGCCCAGTACTTCCAGACCAATATCGTCTTCGAGCCGAAGGGAGTCGAGATTTGGCTCGATCATCTCGCCAAGCGGGACATCCTCGACAAGGTGTACGTTCTGATCGGCATCACGCCCCTCAAGAGCTACAAGATGGCCCGTTACATGAACGACGAAGTGCCCGGGGTGTTCATCCCCGACCAGATTCTCGAGCGGCTCGAAAAAGCCGGTGACGGGGAGAAGGAAGAGGGCGTTCAGATCACCCTTGAGCTCATCGACCAGATCAAGAGCATGGAAGGCGTGAATGGCTTCCACATGATGCCGGTGATGTGGGAGTCGATCATTCCTCGCATCGTGGCGGAGGCGGGCCTCTTGCCGCCCGACTTCGTTGCTCCCGAGAACCACAACGAGTTGATCGTAGGAGGCTGATAGAAGCATGAAGATCGCCATAAGCGGAAAAGGAGGGGTCGGGAAGACGACCCTGGCGGCACTCCTCGCCCAGACCTATGCCGACCGGGGTCGGGCGGTATTGGCGGTTGATTCGGATCCATCGCCGTCTCTGGCACGCGCCTTGGCCTTCCCCGACGAGCTGCTGGAGAAACTTCGGCCTATCGCCGAAATGGATGAGCTGATCGAAGAACGGACGGGCGCCAAGCCCGGTGCCATGGGTGGCTTCTTCACGCTCAATCCACGGGTGGACGATCTCCCCGAGCGTTTCAGCGCGGTACATCTGGGAGTTCGTTTGCTGGAGATGGGTTCCGTCGAATCGGGGGGTGCGGGGTGCATCTGCCCCGAAAGCGCCATGCTGAAGACCCTGTTCACCCATCTTCTTTTCCGCGACGACGACGTGCTGATCATGGACATGTACGCAGGGGTCGAGCACCTCGGCCGGGCCACGGTCGACTTCGTCGACGCCATGGTGATAGTGGTGGAACCAACCAGGCGAAGCCTCAGCACCGCCGGTCAGATCAAGAAGCTGGCTGAGGACATCGGACTGACCCGGATGTGGCTGGTTGGCAATCGTATTCACAGCGACGAGGACGTCAGATTTCTCGAACAGGAAGCATTCGATCTTCCGTTGCTGGGTTATCTGCCCGAAGACCCGGGGGTCGTCGACGCCGACAGACGCGGTGAGTCCGTGTACGCTCTGGTTCCGCCACTCCGGGAGGCGGCCGCCGTTATCGCCGATGCGCTGAGCGAGTCGATGCCGGTCCCGAGCCCGTGACTAGAACGAGGTAACCGATGAGCACAACCATCGCCGTCGCCGGCAAAGGCGGGGTCGGAAAGACCACGATCGCCGCCATGACCATCAAATTCCTGGCCCAAACCAGGCAGGGAGCCACGCTGGCCATTGACGCCGACCCGAGCAGCAATCTGAATATGGTGCTCGGTCTCGATCTCGACTGGACAGTGGGCGACATTCGCGAGGGCATGCTCGACAAGGTCAAAGAGTCGGTCACCGCCGGGGGCGCCGCCATGGGCGGGCTGCCCGGGGGCGTCAGCAAGCGGGAGTACCTCGACTACGAGGTACGGTCCTCGCTCTCGGAGGGGATCGATTTTGATCTGATCGCCATGGGTCGTTCGGAGGGACCCGGCTGCTACTGCGCGGTCAACCACAATTTGCGTGAAGTCATCGACGCCATCGGAGACAACTACCGCTACGTGGTGGTCGACAATGAAGCAGGCATGGAGCACCTCAGCCGCCGCACCACCCGCGACGTCCAGCACCTGCTGATCGTGAGTGATCCCACCCAGCGAGGCATTGTGGCCGCCGCCCGCATCGCCGGGTTTCGAAACGAGCTGGATATTCGCATCGAGAACGCTTACCTGATCGTTAACCGGGTACCGGGCGGCAAGTTGCCTCCTCCCCTTCAGGAGGCCGTCGACAAAGTGGATGTTCCCTTGCTCGGGATTATTCCGGAAGCCTCCGACGTCACGGAGTTCGACTTCAGTGGTCGTCCGCTCGTCGAGATGGCCGATGACTCCCCCGTATTCGAGGCCGTCGCCGCCATGCTCGAGAGCATCCTGTGAATCGGGCGACGGCCCGGGATAACGCCTGACTCATGCGAATTCTCGGTGTCATCACCGGCGAGTACGGCGAGCGCCACATTTCCAACGTTCGAAGCCACGCCCCGGACGAGTGGACCGTTGAACAGTGGCGGGCTCCGACTCGATATCCGATCGTGATCGACTATCCCGACGAGTACGTGCCGACAGATTTGCCCCTTGCCGATTTGATCCTTTCGTTTCCTGAGGTGTCGGCGGTGGCGGAGTTGCTCCCGGACATCGTGAAAGTGACCGGTGCCTCGGCGGTGATCGCCGCGGTCGACAACGAGGCGTGGCTGCCCCGGGGCCTCGCCCGTCAACTGCGTGGTTGGTTGGAGAAGGTGGACGTAGTGTGTGCGACTCCCAAGCCGCTCTGTTCTCTGACCGAACACGACTACGGGATGGCGCGGCGGCAGCGAATGCCGTATGACGATCCTTTGATCTCGGAGTTCGCTCGGTACTTCGGCCAGCCGAATCTGCAAATCACCGTCGATCCCCACTCAAAGACCATCACCGAAACGCAGGTAATGCGCGACGCGGTATGCGGGTGTGCTCGTTACGTGGCCGAGCGGCTGATTGGAGTCTCTGCCGACGACGCTGAAGAAAAGGCCGGCCTGCTGCACCACCACTATCCGTGCCTGGCCAGCATGGGCATCGACGTGGACTTCGCCGACACTCTGATGCACGTATCCGGGAATGTGCTCAAGGACAATGTGGCAGAGCAGGTCAAGCCTTTCAAGAATGTGCGCTTCATCGTGCCCGGGACCTAGCCGGCGAGATTCAAAGAGGTGGCGAGAGGCTTCGCCGGCACGCTAGGCAGTGGCGCCGACCAAAGTTCGGAGCTCGGCCAGCCGGGAGGCAGACGCTGGTTCGGCGAGTTCCGGACACTCTCCAGTCTTCGCCTCCCCGGCGATCAGCTTCAGCGCAAACTGCCAGCAGCCCGACAGGTTGCACTCCTTGCAGTTGGTCCCCGCCAGCAGCCTGAACACGGCCATCGGAGTGGGCCGGCGTCGGGTCACGACGCTCGGGACGATCTCATCGCGACCCTGCCACGTCCGGTTGATTAGATCCACCAGATCATCGATCACACAGGTGCCGCTCGGTGCGGTCATCGACGTCGCTGACCGCGATCTCATGGGGATGCAGGGCAATGGCGTGGCCGCTGTCCTTCCAGGTTAGGGATTTCGCCTCCGGCAAGTAGTCCGCCTCAGACAGGATGGCATTGAGGTAGGGCAAAACCGCGGAGATATCGACCGTCAGATGCGCCTTGGCCACCAACCGAACTGAGCCCGGATCACAAGGAGGGGTAAGCATCTCGAGTTCGTAGCTGCGGATCATCATGTCGCTCCCAGCCTTCAGCCTAGGCCATTGTCGGCGTCATGCCCCCGACGGTCGCCAACCAGACCCCGCCGCCGGTCGGACTTGATCTACTGATCAGAACCTAGGTACATCGCAGACGCCGCTCTGCGGTCAGAGTCGGAAACAAAGGGAGCCGGTGGCGGGTCCACGAGGCCCCCAACACCCATGGCCTCATACCACTTCTGTAGGGTTGCCAACATGCGGTTCATCGTTCGCCTTCTGACCACGGCAGGTTCGCTGTGGGTAGCGGTCTGGTTGGTCAACGGTTTGGAGTTCGACGGCGAACCATGGGAGTTCCTGATCGTGGCCGCGATCATGGGTCTGGCGAATGCGGTAGCGAAACCGTTTCTAAAATTCTTCAGCTTTCCCCTGATAGTGCTGACTCTCGGCCTGTTTCTGCTGATCGTGAACGCAGCAGTTCTTCAGTTGGTGATCTGGATGTCCGGTCCCGACGTGTTCGACCTGGGGTTGAGTTCGACGGGTTTCTTCTGGGCGACCTTCTGGGGAGCGATCGTGGTGTCGGTAGCCGGTTGGGCCATCAGCACGATCCTTCCCGACCCCAAAAAGAAGAAGCGCCGCTAGTCAGCCAGGTCAACGCACTCCGAGCGACCGTCACCCCACCCGCCTACCCCGGTCGCCGACCCGTCTGCCACCCGACTGTCGCCGGACCGGCGATTCCGTTGGGTTTCCCCGCTCGGAACCAACTGCAATACCGACCAGAGGTTCGACCCGCCACCAGCTACCAGAAAACTGTCCCGGGTGAAACAACAGGTCGGTTGGGAAGACGGCGATCTCGACAGGGGAGGTGTGGGCGGACATTCTTGCTGTAGTCCAATTCCGCTGAAGTCGCTCAACCGCGCGAGCGCCAGTTCTAAGGGAGAGGGCGGGCGAAGGGCCAACGAAGCGAGCAGGCTGGTTGGCGGGACTTCTCTACCGCCGGAGTGTTCCGAACCGCTCGGGGCCAGCTACGAGAAGGCAGGCCGCGGATCGTAGAAAACTGCCTCGCGGACGATCCCCACCCTACTGAGCTCGAAAAACGACGCCCCCCTCACCGCGAACGGTTGCCCGTCAGGCCTGGTCCCCGACCAAACCCATTCCGCGGCGGCGCGGTCACCGGCCTCGAAATACGTGATGTCGGAGAAAGCTACGTCGGGGATCGAGAACAACCCCTGAAAATACCCTGACAGCTCATCGCGGCCCGTAATGGTCTCGCCAGCCGCCGTGTCCTCAAAGACAAAGTCGTCGGCGTACGACCCGACCAGCGCCTCGGTGTCGAGTCCCTGCAAAGCGGCCAGGGCAGTACCAACGTAGCTACCGCTCAATGGTCTTTCTCCCAACACCGGTGGTCTCAAACATGAGCAGTACCTCCTAGTCGTCGGGCCCTTTGGTGTTAAGACTGCCGGTGATCCAGCCAATACCCGCCACCAGCAGCACCAGCCCGAGAATGATGAGGCCGGTGATCCAGTTGAGGGAGTAGAACAGCGAAACCACCCCCAACGCCACCATGCCGATGAATATCAGACCAAAGATCCTGTCTCGAGCCCGATGACGAGCTCGACGAACAGCAGTTTTTCGGTCCTCCTCGGAGTGAACCACACCAGACTCCCCCGTCGTGATACTTGCATTGTCTATCAACCCGGCGACGGCGCCTACCCGGCAATTGGGTAAACCGTCACGAGTCAGGCGAGTCTTCGTGGGTAGTGGGTAGGGTTCGCTGGATGCAAGCCTTCCGGATCGTGTATATGGTCGTTGGTGCCGCCTGGATAGTCCTGGCTGTCGTGACCATGGCCCGGGGATCAGTCTCACCCAATCTGATCTTGCAGCTTGCCGTCGGAATCGGTTTGGTCGCCTACGGGTGGAGTCGCTACTCGAGACACCAGCAGGGTCCGTAGACGGTCGTTCTGCCCCCAGAAGAGGATCGGGTCGGCGCGACGGTTGTGGATGGGGCAGTGGGCACGTAGTCCCGCTTTCGGCCATGGACGCGTCGGGAGCGCCGGACCAACTCGATCCTTGCGGTGACAGCGCTCGGCCCACGACCTGACCTCAAGACCCTCTCCACCCGGATCTGTCAGACCCAATCCCTGGGTCAGAATGCCCGGGCCGATAGGCAGGAAATCGCCCACCGGTTGTTCCGAGGGGTGCTAGGTGACCTAAACCCCTGGCGGCGCTCCAGCCATTCGATCAGGCTGGGTTTGGCGGAAAGGCTTGCCTCATGAACCGCCGTCTCGTTGTGCTGGCTGCTCTGATGTTGCTTGCCGCCGCTTGTGAGGGCGGGGCAGCGTTGACTCGGGAATGGAGGATCACCTCCACATCGCGAAGGTCGACTCCGTGCAGCGTATGGCTAGGGAAGGTCGTATCCCCGCTCACCGGGAACCTGGCGCTCATGTGTGGTGGTTCGATCGGGACGAGCTGTTGGCCTGATTGTGGTCGGAGACCAGGGTGAGACCCGCTCAGTGACCCTCCCGGAGTTCAGTCCAGCTCCATAGCCTTCTCGGGGGTCAGCATCTCGTAGAACTCAATCCACGACTCCTCGGTCAGCTCCCGCAACCGGGCGCCCAGATCGCTGGCATCGGCAATCGACGGTTCACTACGACCGTACGGCGACCGGATGACATCATCGGTCCACTCCATGTAGACGATGTCGGTTTCCCCAGGCAGGGTGGCGCCGTTGAAGTAGACAGTCACTTCTGAGCGGCGACCCACCTGGTGGTACAGCTCGCCGATCCGGGCGGCGATGGTGGCCGCTTCCCGTGCAGTCCGAGGTTTCACTTTGTAGACCCGTCTGATGACGTACATCGTGCTCTCCGTGGTTGGGTAGCCGACGCTAGTCGGCGTGCCGGACCCGTGGGCAACTCGCCACCCAACCACCCCACCCCGGCTACCCCGGTCGCCACACCGGTAGCCGTCCGACCGTCGAAACCGTTGGTGGCTGTTTCTGTTCCGGTGGTCCTCACGGATGCCGTAATAGAACAGAGTCTCTACGTACGGGAAACGTGAGAATCCGGTTGGGATGGCGAGGCGTGAAACAGCCGTGGAACCAGCGACACGCGCCGCCAGCATTTACCGTCTTCTCGCCGAATGAAACCTTTGATACGGTTGAGATGGCTCCCAGAGCGAGATGGCCCCCTTCGGAACGGACCCAATGTGGCCCCATTTCCGCACGGACCCTCCCCACCCTTGGGAGCCACAGGAAGAGCAGGGGCCAGCCCGGGACTCGTTCCGAAGCGGACCCCCTCTTCTTGCGCTCCTGTTCCAGTTCACCCAGCAAGAGGGCCGATGACCTCGACGACGGGGACCACCCGATTTTTAGCTGCTCATCTACGCAGCGACCCCCACCCCGGTTGCCCCGGTCGCCACACCGGCCAGTCGCCCGACTGTCGAAAAAGGGGCTGGAGATTTCTGCCCGACCTGTGACTGGTACTCCGCCAATGACATTGAGGTGGCCGGATCGCAGGTGTAGATACAATGAGACGATGGATACCAGCTCCTTCTTGGCCGTCGCCATCGGGGTCCTACTGATCGTGTTGATCGCCTACAGGATCATGAGACGACGCCGGTAACTACCCAGCGGCAGGGCGGCTCTGAGCCACCCGACCCTCGAAATCGGGCTGGCAATACCTGTGGCCTGGCTGCCCCACGACCCTCAAGTCCGACCCCGAGGCGTTCCTGTGATATCAGGGTTCTTTGGGGGGTATCCCCAATAGACCCGACGGTCGGGCTGTTGCATCGTGGAGATGCACAAGACACACACGTCAAGGAGACTGTCGATGACCACCCAAACTGCCGAGACCTACCCCACCGCCTACGAGGTCTCGTCCCAATCCCGCAACCTCGCCACGTTGAGCCACCTTTCGGCGTTCGTTACCTTCTTTGGTATCCCGTCGCTGGTCGGACCCCTGGTCCTGTGGCTTCTGAACCGGGACGACCCGTTCGTTGAAAAGCAGGCCAAAGAGGCTCTGAACTTCAACCTCTCGTTCCTGTTGTACGGAGTGGTGGCGGCGGTCTCAATCATCCTCCTGGTGGGCCTGATTGCCCTCCCGGTCGTGTTGGTCACCTGGTTCGTGCTGGTGATCGTGGCGGCGGTCAAAGCGGCAAACGGCGAGGACTACCAATATCCGTTCACGATCCGGTTCGTCTCCTAAACGACTTCCTTGTCCCTCCCATGGGAAGGGCTTCAGTCCCTGAGGCCCTTCCTCATCGACCTCGAAACCCCCGGCAACGAATCCCGCTGCATCCACGGTGACTCCCAACTCCACCCACCCACCCACCCACAGCTAACAGCTCGGTACAGCGTGGAGCCACCACCTAGGTCGCCAGCGGCAAGACCAATGAATGTTCACCGTGAACCAGGGCGGACGACTCGCAGTGGCGCACAGAACTGATTGTCAACATCTCCGGCTGTCACAGACAAGCAAGCGTTTTGTGGCAACCCGAAACTGTTGAAGGCATCCTGCATCCCGGTGTTGCACCCAGCACCCGTTTCGTCGGACCCGAATGCGTCGCCAATTTCAAGGAACCCTTCGTAGACCTCCCGAATGCTGATGAACTCACCTCCACCAACAACACCCAGATTGGTGCAGAGCAGTACTTCCGTTTCGTTCCAGACGAGGCTTCCACCGACCCCTTGTACTTCCTCAACCGTGAGGGGGCCAACATTGGCAATCATCGATAACGATTGGACACCTCCGAGGGGATTGAACTCGATCGTCCACGCAACCAGTTCAAAGCCAACTGTTGGGGCTACTGCGGTTGTCGGAGCCTCCATCGTTGCCGCAGGTTCGGCTTCTGACTCACCATCAACGCATGAAGCGGCCAGCAACACCGCTACCAAGAGCAGACGGACCGACGACATCCTGCTCCTCTCCATCTCCCTCCAGACTCAGGGTACGCCCAGCCTGTCGGGTTGCACAGCGGCCAAACACGGGA
This sequence comes from uncultured Actinomycetota bacterium, assembly GCA_963823915.1. GTDB lineage: Bacteria > Actinomycetota > Acidimicrobiia > Spongiisociales > UBA4744 > UBA4744. The sequence continues at coordinate 111,569 of CAWGNJ010000001.1, read as the reverse complement.
ACAACCACGAGAGCGCCACCGCTACCCAGCGACCCCACCCCGGGTAACCCTGTCGCCACACCGGCCAGTCGCCTCACCTCGGAACCGGGCTGGCGATTTCTGTCCCTGATGACGGTCGAGTCACCTCCAGTCTCCGCCGGAGGAGTAGGCGACGAAAGCTGACTGCACCGTTTCTCACGTTTACCCCATTACAGAGATCCATATGTGGCAAACGTGAGAACTCCCCTCTGTGCTACCGGGTGACGATCCCGGTTGTTGCGGTGGTGGCGTCACCCCGCAGTCGGCCGTGACGCCAGCAGTTTCTGGCAATTCTGTGATCCACAAGAGAACACTCGGCTGGATGGTTCCCTAGATTGGAGTGCGGGAGAAGGGAGATGCCATATGTCCCGCAAGACACTTGGGATCATCGTGGCAGTGCTAAGCGTTGCACTCATCATCATCTCGGCGCTGGCCGACGTGATCGGTATCGGTGGTGGCGACGATTTTGGTCTCCGTCAGATCGCCGGTGTGGCAGTCGGAGCATTTGGTGCCGTCTTTGGTGGACTCGCAGCCTTCCGGGAACCGACCAGCTAGTTGGCGGGGTTGCTCGCCGAGAGAACTGACCGGGGCCGGGCACTATCACGCTGGGACGGTCGACGGTGGGCTGGTCGGACGGAGAGAACGCTCCGGGTAGCCTGACCGCATGAGTCCTCCCGGTGCCTTCGACGACTACCCCGAGGTCATGGACTCCGCCCAGGTCGCCGAGATGCTGCTGATCTCGACTGTGCAGCAGGTGCAACGCATGGGCCCGTGAAGGTCGTATCCCCGCCCACCGGGACCCGGGCGCTCATGCATGGCGGTTCGACCGGGATGAGCAGTTGGCCTGGGTGCGGTCGGAGGCGAGGGTGACACCTGACGCCGAGTGACCCTCACCCCTGTTGCTCCGGTCACAACCCCGGCCAGCCTCCCGACCACCGAAACCGAGCTGGTGGTTTCTGTCGTCTCGTTCGGCGACGGTTGGGGGAACTAGTCCGCTGGGGGAGATTGTGAACCATTCTCTTCCGTGGGTGGTGTGGTGCCGATTACTTGGGTGCGGACCAAGGAGTAGGGAATGGTATTCCATAACAAACGAACCGGCTCCCAAACTGACCATGAACACAGTTTCGTCACCCACAATGTGGGTGCGGATTTGCAGCGTCGGGTGTGTGCTGAATGCAGCCATGTGAGTGTCGATCTGATGGAACCGGCCAGCGTCCGGTCCGAGGTCAACGGTAAGAAGCCCGGTTTGTTTGGTGGTGCCCCCGAGTTGGTGTACGAGCTGGCTGAGGCTCTCGCCTTGGTACCGGCCACAGTTGCTGATCGTCCTCGGTTTGGGGAACGACGAACAGAGCGTCGCCGGTGAGCTATTTGAACTGCGACCGCTTCGTGCCCCCACCTGAACCGTCGCCCGACAGTGACTACTTCGTGGATGAGGTGCGCCGAAACCTGACGGGGGTCGATCGAAGCCAACAACCCGACGAGACCAGCCTCCCTTCGGAAGACGGAGGTCTCAGCTCGGGGGGCGATAACGACCGCTATCAAGACGAAACCGAAGCGACCTCGGTCGGTGGGTTGGCTGCTAGTCATCAAACCCGTCGGCAAGGCCGATCAAGGCCAGGTGAAGGTTCTGATCCCCCGAACGAGCCCGGATCGGTGTTCCGTCTGCCCTGGGCCAGAGCGGGGCAATCGGAGTTGGAGGCTGGAGCATTGCTCCGGTTCCGCTCGTCGGTGGTAAGAGGTTCGGTGGCGGTGACATGGATCGTTTCGGCGGTCATGGGAATTCATGCCGCACGGATCGGAGAGTTGTCCGGGCGACGGAGCCTGTTTGGGGGGGTTGCCTTCTTGGTGGTGGTTGTTGGGGCCAGCTTCGTGAAATGGGACCGGGTCCTAGCCAGGTCGAACGGTCAGTGGATCGCGTGGGGGTGGGCTATCTCCGTTACTGCGGCCCTCGGTGCCGCGTCCCGTGTACCGGACTTGGCATCGGCTGCTCAGCCGTTGTTCGTGGTGGTTGTGGCTCTGACCGGCCTGGTACTGGACCGAGTCAAGCATGTGTTTGTCGCGACACTTGCAACCGCTCTCATTGCGCTCTCCGCCGTTCTCACCAGTCCCGCCCAACTGACGACAGTTGCCATCCCGGCTCTCACCGTGGCGGTTGTGGCAATCGCGATGACGTTTGTCGGACGCAAGTTTGAACAGGCCGCCAAAAGCGACGTGCAACGACTGGCAGAACTTGAGTACCAGCGTGCAGACTTCCAGAGGTTGTATGCGGTGGCTACCACCTTGGCCGGAAGTCAATCTGTGGCCGAAGTTGTCCCAAACCTAGTTGGAACCCTGTGCCGTTACCTGGAGGCCCAAACCGGCATGGTGTTCATGTATCGGGATGACCAATTCGCCCTCGAATTGATGAACCCGATCTGGGTCCAAGGCCAGGATATCTCGGTTGACACAAGCTTGACGTTGGAGGCAATCGACGGAGGAGTCATCGGCCAGGTCTTCCGGTCTGGGATTCCGCTACGGCTCGACTCGATCTGGTCGAACCGCTCCAAATTCGGGGTTCTCGGCGAGATGGGTATCAGTGAAGTGCTGATTGCACCATTGACCATCGACGGTCAGAAGGTTGGAGTTATCGCCGTTGCTGAACCGCTCTCCGGGGCATTTGAGGATCGGCACTTGGAGGAACTCCATGCCCTGGCCGGTTCGGCCGGATTGGTCCTGCTTCAACTATCCCGGTACGACATGGCAACCGAAGCTACCCGCCGGCTCACCGAGATCGCCAAAATGAAATCCGACTTCGTTTCGGTGGTCAGCCACGAACTACGCACCCCAATCACCACCATCCTCGGTTCCCTCGACACGCTGACCCGACCGGAACTAGCACCACACGACCCAATAGCCCACGGACTCCTCGAAACCGCCCAACGGCAAGCACAACACCTCCGCAGGCTCATCGAGGACCTGTTGGTGGCCTCGCGTGTCGACCGATCGAAACTCCCCAGCCAAACTCGACCCATCAGCGTCTGGGCAGCCCTCGAAGCAGTCGCGGCCGGGCGCCAACACGACCGGGTCCAGTACTCAGTCCAACCCGAACACCTCTCGGTGCTCGCCGACCCCGACCACCTCAACCGAGTCCTCATCAATCTCCTCGACAACGCCTCCAAATACGCTCCAGGTAGCCGGATAGAGATCACCGCCCGACCCCTCGGCCTCCAAGCGGCCATTTCGGTTATCGACCACGGCCCCGGCATCTCCCCCCAAGACCGGCTCCGCGTATTCGACAAATTCACCCAACTGGAACACTCCGCCACACGACGAAACGGAGGAGCCGGACTCGGGCTATCCATCGCCAAAGGACTCACCGAAGCCATGCAAGGACACATAGCCGTAGCCGAAACCCCCGGAGGCGGCTCCACCTTCACAATCCTCCTACCCGCCCCAAACCGACCCGAAACCCCCAACACCCAACCCCAAACCCCGAACACCACCCAGTCCGGAAATCCGATCCCCTGCTGATCAGAGGTGACCCGGGCCGGGCACTATCACACCGGGACGGTGGTCAGTGGGCTAGTGGGGCGATAGGTGTCAGATGGATTCCTTGTTCGAGTCCGGGGACTAGTCCGTGAGGAGGGATTGTGAACCATTCTCTTCCGTGGGTGGTCTGGTGCCGATTACTTGGGTGCGGACCAAGGAGTAGGGAATGGTATTCCTTAACAAACGAACCGGCTCCCAAACTGACCATGAACACAGCTTCGTCACCCACAATGTGGGCGCGGATTTGCAGCGTCGGGTGTGTGCTGAATGCAGCCATGTGAGTGTCGATCTGATGGAACCGGCCAGCGTCCGCTCCGAGGTCAACGGCAAGAAGCCCGGTTTGTTTGGTGGTGCCCCCGAGTTCGTGTACGAGCTGGCTGAGGCTCTCGCCCGGATACCCGCCACTGTTGCTGACCGTCCCTGGTTCGGTGAACGAAAAGGCGGGAGGCGTTGATGAGCCACTTGACTTGCAATCGTTGTCCGACACCGGGAGTCACGGTGTTCCGCAAAGAGGCGTTGTGTGGCAGCTGCGCTGCCCTTGTGGCAGAGGAGCTTCTCGACGAACTCGCCTACCTGCGATCACAAACACCCGACCAGATCGAACCTGATGGCCGTCATCCTCTCGCTCCCGGTCAGACCAACCGGAAGCACCCCTGGTCGCTACCGGTTGCCGGGTGATCAAGCCTTCAAGTTTTTCGGGTAGCTATGCCGATGCTGATAGTGGTGGTGTAGGTAGAGAGTGTGGTGTGATCCCTTTGGGTGATTGGGCCTCGAAACGGACAGCAGCTCTGTTCCTCAGAGACCTGTGGCGGCTCGTCCGCCGGGCCATGGAGTTCCCCAACGGCGACCTCACGGTAGGCGACACTCTCTCCAACGCCACCCAGACCGCTACCGATCTGGCCGACCAATGCGGAGGGGTAGCCGTGGTCGGTCGGGTAGGTGCCGGATTCGGTCTCAACGGGCAGCTTCTCCCCGCCGCCTCAATCCAATACCGGGACCTCCACCACACCTGGACCGACCACCAAATCCAATCGATAATCCTCAGATCACCAATCTCGGAGGATGACCTCGCTGACCTGGTTGCTGTAGCTGCCGGAACTGCTTAGACCGGACCCACCGGGCCAACTGTGCGAATCAACAACCAAACTCCCCAAAACCCACGTCGGGACGGTCTCACCATCGACGAGATACACCGCTACCTCACTTCGGTCGACGAGCAGCGACAAGCCGACGACACCGAAACCCACCAGATGGCCGGGACACTCCTCCCGGATAACGAAGCCGCCCATTACCACCAGTGGCTGGAACGAATCCGCCGCCAAGACGACACCGACACCAGTGCCCTCCTCGGCCACCTCCCCGACCGGGTTCACTAACCCAAACCTCCCCGGTGACTGCCAAACAAAGGTTGGGTTCCGACCATCGGAAATGTGAACCGGAATCCCAGGATGAAGCGTCAACCGGGAAAAGGAAATCGGATGGTCGGAACCCAACACCAACAACATCGGCCTCCAACCCCCGAAACTTGAAAAGCCGTCTCCTGTCCTCCCACTATCTATGACTGGTTTTGCTCAAACCGGTCCGTGAACCTGCCGATGGTTGCACTGTGAGTACTACCGCCGTGGCGACCGGCACGATCGATTTCAAGGAGTTGGCTCCCACCTTTCACACGGTGCGGGCGTTCACAGTGGCGTCCACCGCAGCCGCTCTGGCGGTGCTGGGTGCGGCCTGGGACCCACGACTGGTATGGACCCTGCTGATCCTGGCCGGGGTGGCGCTAGCGGACGCCATCCTGCGGAGGGGGCGACCCGAAACCTCACCAAAACCCCGGTTGATTATCGAAGCGCTGGTAGTGACCCTCACCGTGCTCCTGATCGGGGGACCGGCTCTGGTGGCCGCCCCGATGGCCTACCTGCTGACCGCCGCCCTGTTGATCCTCCCGCTCCGCAGGGCGCTACTGGTGGTCGCCTTCCTGACCGCTTGTGTGGTGGGAGTGTTCTTCTCAGCTATCCCCGCCGCCGACACCGAAACTCAATGGTGGCTGGGGCTCGGAGCGGTGCTGGTGTTCCTCGCAGCTTTGTCGATCCTGTTGGTAGCGTCGTTCCGTGTCAACAACAGACTCCGTACCAGGGAAAAGGAGCTGCTCACGCAAGCCCAAACCGCCAACCGTGAGAAGACCCTACTGTTGGCCAACGTCAGTCACGAACTACGAACGCCCCTGGCCGGAGTGGTTGGGTTCGCTCAACTACTCCGAGACGACACCGGGCTACTTACCGACACCGACCGCACCGAAGCAATCCGATCCATCGCCGAACAATCCTTCGAGCTGGCCGCCCTTATCGACGACCTCTTGATCGCCGCCCGCTACGAGATCGGGGAACTCACCGTCACCGCCGTCCAAACCAGCCTCGGAGCACAAGCCGCCCAAGTCCTGAAAACTGGGATCAACACATCGCCGCCGACATCACCATCGAGGGTGAAACCCAACCAGCGGTCGCCGACCCAGCCCGAGTCCGCCAGATCGTCCGCAACCTCATCTCCAACGCCCTCCGCTACGGCGGCCCGACAATCCGAGTGCTACTCACCAACAGCCAAACCAGCGCCAACATCCAAGTAAGGGACAACGGGGCAGGGATACCCCCCGAATCCGAACCACAAATATTCGACGCCTACTACCGGGTCCCCAGCCAAAGCCAACATGCCGCTTCCATCGGACTCGGACTGGCCGTCTCCCGAGACCTCGCCCGCCTCATGGGCGGCGACCTCACCTACAACCGCCACCAAAACGAAACGATCTTCGAGCTACAACTCCCACTCGCCACCCCAACCAATCGCCCCCCGCCCGACAATACCTAACACCCCCCGAACCCCAACCGCCACCTACCGACCCTCACCCCGGGTAACCCCATCGCCACAACGGGCAGCCTCCCGACGTCGAAACTGGTCTGGCGATTTCTGTCGTGTGGACCTCTGGGAACTCCCGTCCCAAGTCCGTAGGCTGAGAAGGTTCCAAGAAAGGATTCACCGTGTCTGTGTGGTTCGAAGGGTCCCTCGAAATCGACTGCGACATTGGACAAGTGAGGCGTGCCCTCGAGAGTCCCGGCGAGCTCTACGTAGGGGTCGTTAGCCTCATGCCAGGCTTGACGAGTGTCGAGCTGGTGGAACAAGGGAATGACTCCGTGACCATCAGCACCAACGAGGGTCTCATGAAGCGTACGAACATCTCCAAACACGTTGAGGCGGGTCGGGTGGTCGTGGACTTTGACGAGAGCTACGAAGCAGGATCGAAGGTCACCACAAAGTCGCATTTCTCTGAGGAATTCACCACGGGCAACACGGCAGTGACATATCGCCTGGTCATGAGCGACGTCGAGGCCCCCGGGTTCTTGGGCTTCTTCTACCAGAGGTTTGGTAGCTCCAAGACAGGGAAGGCCTTCTTGACGGCCTACAAGGCTCACTTCGAGAAGCAGAACGACTGAACCCGGCGGTCGGAACTCAGTATCCGTCCGGGACGCTCGACGTCAACGGGGTAGGACTCGACGTGGCCGCCATCTTGCTGGTCGCCGCCGGTGACAACGCACACCGGTTGAAGAACGAGGCCGCTTTCGCCCGCCTGTGTGGCGTCGCTCCCCTGGAGGCCTCCTCAGGCAAAGTGGTGCGTCACCGCCTCAACCGGGGCGGCAACCGCCAAGCCAACCATGCTCTCTATCGGATCATCCTCAGCCGGCTCTCCTCTGATCCCGAAACCAAACGCTACGTGCAACGACGAACCCGAGAAGGCAAATCAATCGCCGAGATCGTCCGAGTCCTGAAACGCTACGCCGCCCGGGAAGTGTTCAAACACCTCCCCCACACCATCTGAACTCGTCCGGGCTGGGTCTGGCCCCCGAACCGGCCGACGCTCCCCGGAGCTGTCCAACGAATGAACTGCCGACCCGCCCCACCAATCCACCAACCCCGGCAGCGGAACCCGCGTGACCTAATAAGAGCATGCCCTCGGAACCCTCCCAGTGGCCCAACCCTGTCATGTCCGCCAACCCGCAACCGGCCAACCCAAGAAAGGGGGTTGACACATAAGAGCTTCATAGGAGTGGGGAGCGGCCCACAGACCGCTCCCCACTCCCGATCGGGATGGTGCGGTTACTGGTTGGTGTGGATGACGATCCAGCTACCGAAACCTTGGCTTCACCAGATCTCTTTGAGGGCCTCGATGAGGCTGCTGCCGACGCGATCGACGCCGCGTTCACCAACCGTCTCACGGACGTATCCCGTTCTCTCGCGGACATCTCGCGGACAAATCCAATATCAGAACTCCGCCACTGAAAGCGGAAACCCCCATCTACCTGGGGGTTTCTCTGGTGGGCGTTGACGGGCTTGAACCGCCGACCTCTGCCTTGTAAGGGCAGCGCTCTCCCAACTGAGCTAAACGCCCGGGCGGTTTGCAAGCGTACCAGGAAGCGGCGGTTGGTCAGAGCGGCGGGTACAAGGTTTCCAAACCCCGCCATACATCGTCCCGCCAGGCGGCGTAGTTGTGGCCTCCTGGGTACTCCCGATACGCCACTGGATAGCCCCGATCTTTCAGCAGCGTGTGCATCTTCCGGCTCGCCTCCAGAAACGACTCGAATCTGCCCACGTCCATCCACACCTCGACAGGCGGTACCGGTAGGTGACGCACGATGTCGAAAGCGGCCATTTCGAAACCGTCCATGATGAAGGCCCCGGATTGGCTCAACACTCTGTCGAAGAGGTCGGGACGCCGCACCGCCGAGCAGAGGCCCATCAAACCACCCATCGACGCCCCAAGAATCCCGTGGGGTCCCGGGACCAGATTCAACTCCCGCTCGGCGAGCGGCAGCACTATCTGGTCGAGCAGCGCCAGCGTTCCATCCGAGCAGCCGTACTCGGCCTTCCGGGCCATACCGCCGTGGTTGACCAAAGCCATCGCAATCGGCCGGATTCGATCCTGAGCGATGAGATTGTCGACCATCCGGGCGAGCTTCCCCGCGCCAGGTAGTCAGCTCCGTCGAGAACCACCAACAGCGGGACGGCGCCCCTCCCTGGTGGCTGGTAGAGGTGCACCGTGCGCAGGTGTCCCGCCACCAACTCAGCAGTGCCCATCCGGTGCTTGGTTATCCGGCCCTGCGGCACATCGGCTCGCCGACGGATGAGTTGGTTCTGCGGCCGGTCGGGCATTGAGAAGAAGCTAACGCTGCTCCCATCGGCGAAAGCCAACCGCCTCTGATTGAACGGATCAGGCAACCGAACCTCGCTTTCAGAGCGGACGAAGGCATACTCGAGGTAGGCGTCAGCAGGAAACTCAGCGGTCAGGGCCCGCCATCCGCCGGCTCGTTTCCGCAACCGAACCGGACCCGACTCCCAGTGTGTCCAATCGCCAATTAGCCGGACCTCGTCAGCGCCATCCCATACGAAGGTGGCGTGGTTTCCATCGATCAGCGGCGTCCCCAGTTTCCGAGCTCGATCGAGTAGCGAATCGGTCATCTCGTGAACGCTAGCCCGCTGTCTAGAGGCCTGGGTGCCTGTGTTATCGATCTACATTTCTCCGGATCGCTCAAGAATTCGAAGCAATCCGTCGACCTTAATGCCAAGGTACAAGCGAAGTCGTAGGTACCATCCACAAACCGGTCTGGAGGAGCCCGAGTGGTAACACGCCGCAAGTCTGCGGAATCTGAAGCTCGCGAAGATGCCATTCGTCAATACCTTGACGAGATCGGCGCCTATCGCCTGCTCACCGCCGCCGACGAGGTGGATCTCGCCAAGGCAATCGAACGAGGCGAAAAGGCCCAAGCTGCCCTGGACAGCGGAAACCACACCGATATCCAGAGGCGCAAACTCATCGCTACCGTGCGCCGCGGCGCAGAAGCCCGCCACCAGTTCATCCAGACCAATCTTCGTTTGGTCGTATCAATCGCCAAGCGATACTCCAACTCCGGTCTCTCCCTTCTCGATCTGATCCAAGAAGGCAACCTCGGACTGATCAGAGCAGTCGAGAAGTTCGAATACCGCAAAGGATTCAAGTTCTCCACCTACGCCACTTGGTGGATCCGCCAGGCCATCACCCGTGCCATCGCCGACAAGGGCCGCACCATCCGGGTTCCCGTCCACATGATGGACACCATCAGTCAGGTTCGACAGGCCGAAAATTTCCTCGTCAAACGGCTTGGCCGCGCTCCCACACCCGCCGAGATCGCCGAACACTCCGGGCTGGTTGAAGACAAAGTCGTCGAAGCTATCAAGGTTGCCCCCGAGCCGGTATCCATCTTCGAACCGGTCGGAGACGAGGACGCCGTCCTCGGAGACTTCATTGAGGACACCGACGCCACCGCCCCATTCGAGACGGTGGCCCTGGGAATGCGCAAAGAGGATCTCGAGTCGGTGCTGGCCAATCTGACCGATCGGGAACGGACCGTGCTGGTCATGCGCTATGGCCTCGACAACGGTGTGCCCCGCACCCTCGATGAGGTTGGTCGGCACTTTGAATTGACCCGCGAACGCATTCGCCAGATCGAAGCGAAGGCGTTGGCGAAGCTTCGCCACCCGGCCAGCCCCGGGGCGCTGCGGAACATGCTGGCTCTCTGACGACCAACTCAGCTCCAAACCTATGACACCGGCCGGGAATCCCGGCCGGTGTCTGTTCTTCACGGAGAGCGAGAGGGCATTGCGATGATCGTCATGCGGAACGGACCTGTTGCCAGAGTTCGCTGACGTCCGCTTCGAGTTCGAGTCCCTGATCCACCCGGCGGGGGCGACCCCGTCCGCGGCGGCGATGAAATGGCTGACCATCCCAAAAGATGACTCCACCCCACACACCCCACTCCTCGTCCCGCTCCAACGCCACTTCCAGGCAGTCGAGACGGACCGTGCACTCCATGCAGATTGATTGTGCCTGGGCCAGTTCGTCGGGCCGTTCCGAGAAGAACAACTCGTTCCGCCCAGAGGAGACGCACCGGCCGTTCTCGTAGATTGCGTTCATTTTGTGATTCCTTCGTGTGTTGCATTGCCAATAGAAAGAGCCGCCGGTGTGTCGTCGGCGGCTTCCTCATTGATCTTGCTGAAAGAATCACATGGCGAGGGGCCGCGGACGCACACCTGAATTGGCCGGGTCGGTGAACCCGATAAGTGTTCTTATGTGCATCCGCATCAACGCCTCCTAAAGAGGTATCGAATACCAACCTATACGAAGAATGAATATCTCGTCAAGAGAATTAGGTCCCATCCCGAATGTGACGAAAGGGAAAATCGGGCTGCGAGCTACGAGCTACGAGCTCGTCATGGCTGGGAGCTGGAAGTTGGTTATTTCTTTCGCCACCAGCCCAGGACGATTCCGGCGAGGAAGGCCCATACGGCCGCAACGGGGGTTGAGTTGGCGACACGCCGGGCGGTTGACGCCTCCGGCAACACCGCGACGAGAGGTTGAACGGGCAGCTCAACCTGCATATCCAGTTGCAGCACGCGAGTGAATTCAGCGCCGAGCAGGAAGATCTGAGCCGAGTAGTAGGCGAACAACAACAAGGTCACCAAGGCCGCGGCCGGACCGAAACCGCTCCCGACTGCCCCACTACCCAAGTAGAGGCCCAGCAGGAAAGTACCGACCGTGAACAGGAGCGAGGTGAACACGGCACCGCGCCAAATGGGTGGCCAGGGAACCTCCGCGTCGGGCAGGGCCCGGAACACCAACGCAAAGACGACTGTCAACAAGGCCAGCGTCACCAGCGGGCTCAGCCACTGCAACAAGGGGGCCAGAAAGGCGAGGTCCTCGGGCACCAACCTCTCCAAGGCCGACACCACACTGGAAGCCGCCAGCACGGCGATGAGCAGCACCCCGAAACCGAGGACCGACAGGAACGCAACAGCCCGGGTCCGGAGAAGGTTGGCCAAGCCCTTGGTGGCCTGGGGCGGAACATCCCAAACCACATTCAGTGCTCCCTTCAGTTGCAGGAACAACCCCGAGGCGCCGAGCAGGGTCAGCACCACACCAATCACCGTGGCCACCACACCGGCGCCACCCTGCGTCCCGGCCATCATGTCTTGCAGGAATCCGGCTACCGATGAACCCACCCGATCTTCGATCTGGCCGACGATCTCCCCCTGGGCGGCTTCTTCGCCGAACACGAGACCGGCGATCCCCACCGCGACCAAGAGCAAGGGTGCTACCGAGAAAATGGTGTAGTACGCCAAGGCGGCACCCAAGCGCGACGCCTTATCGGCCGACCACTTGCGAAATGCCCGCTTGAGGATCGTTACGAACCGTTGCCCCATGGGCTCCTGTCCTTCCAAAGCGGGTTTGGTTGTCATCCTTTTCTTTCCTTCAGGGTCGTTCCAAAAACGGTACCACCAACCCAAATAGAGTCTTTCAGCCTCTCCCCTGACTGCGTTCTCTCGGTGTATGAAAAAGACAGTTCAGAAAAGGCGGCCAGGAGTCAAAGGGGTGATTCTCATGAACCTCGAGGCACATCGAGTCCGCAAGTATCTCATCTCCCACGGCGTCGGCTATAAAGTTGAGCGCCATCCGATCACCTACACGGCCCAGGAGACGGCGGCCGCAGAGCACGTAACGGGCCGGAGTTTTGCCAAACCGGTGATCGTCAACGCCGACGGACGCCTGATCATGACCGTTCTACCGGCCCACCGTCGTCTCGACCTGGACAAACTTCAGGCGCTGCTGGGTAGTGAAGATGTCCGACTGGCACGCGAAGAGGAATTCGCTCCGATATTCGATGATTGCGAGCGTGGTGCCGAGCCACCCTTTGGCAATCTCTACGGGCTGCCGACGATCGTTGATGTGGACCTCACGACCGAAGAGATCGTCTTCAACGCCGGCTCGCACACGGAGACCATGAAGATACCCATCATCGATTACCTGGGACTTGTTCATCCGGAGAAAGCCGCGCTGGCTTTGTAGGTGTGATTGCCCGGCCGGCCCGGGAGAACCGGGGGGCCCGGCCGGGCAGTCGCCGTTGGGGAGTTTTTTGGTTTGGTTCCTAGCTCGTAGCTCGTAGCTCGTAGCTCGTGACTCGTAGCTCGTAGCTCGTTCGCTTTGTAACTTCTCGGGGTTCTGTTCCGTCTCTTTGACATGAACACAATCACCACAGGTCGGGGCCATGAGTCTCCTGATCGGATTCGCCGGTCCTGGGCTCCTAACGTGGTCACGGCAGGTGCGGTAGAAGGAGGGGTCCCCTGGAAGAGTTCTATCGGGATCATGCGCGGGCCATCTATGGCTACCTGGTCTCGCTTTGTCGCGATCCGGTGTGGGCGGAGGACCTGATGCAGGACACATTCGTTCGTGCCACCCGCGCCTTCGCCGGGTATCAAGGAGGAAGTCCGAGAGCCTGGCTGTTCGCCATTGCCCGGACGACCTTCCTCGATGACTTCCGGCGGCGCTCTCGGCGCCCAACCGCAGAACTGGTGGAAACGCCGGTCTCCGACCCAGATGTGCCTGAAAGACAGACCATCCAGTCAGTGCTGGCGTCGTTGCCTGAAACCCAACAGTCGGCCCTCGTCTTGAGGGATCAATTGGGGCTTCCGTACGAAGAGGTGGCTGCCACCCTCGGGAAGAGCCTGGCAACCACCAAAGTCATCATTCACAGGGCGCGGGCGGCCTTCCGCCGAGCCTACGAACAGGAGCAATAGCCAAGTGGAGCACCATCTCGCTCGAGACCTGCTCGAGGGATACGTCGAAAACACCCTCGAAACCGAAACCAGATCACAGCTGGAAGCTCATCTGGCCACCTGTGAGGAGTGCCGGGGAATCCTCAGTGAGACCGAAGCGCCTGTCGAGTTGCCCGCCGGCCAACCTCAGGAGTCCAATTGGGATGAAAAACGCATGCGCAAGACCATCCGGAGAACCCTCTTCCGATTGGTTTTTGACGCTTTTTCCATCTGGATCATCGGGTTCATCGTTCTGACTCTGCTGTCCTTTTTCGCAATCCAACCCTTGGTTATCGATCGCGGCGATCGGATTCGAGCCGCCATGATCGCCACCTGGGACCTGCCGGTGTTGATTTCGCCGGGAGCTGAGGCAACTGGTTGGTCCAACCAGTCAACGACGTTCGGCCGGGACCTGAGTGTTGACCTGGTTCTGCCTATCGGAAGCTCAACGATGGCACTGGGAACCTTCGATACCCGGTTGAGCGCCTTCAAATTCAGCGGGGAACACGGGTCCCCGATCTTCCCCTTCTTCTCTGGTGATGAATCGCGTCGGTTCGTGCCCGATCGGCTGCCTGAGGGCACCGTCGTCACCGTGGAACTCGGGTGGTGGGAACGTTCGATCAGCGTGCAGGAGGCGGAAGCCCTGCAGCCTGATGCCAACGAGGCACTTCTTGTGTGGGCGGGGTTTGATCTCGCCCCCGTATTTCCGACCGATCCCGATGCGACCGCCGGCAATCGCGACTACGTGCTTGGTTACGGCACGTGTGGTCAACCAACGATCCTCGACCACGAGGACGACTACTTCACAGCGGGTTCGTCGGGGGGCGGCGGCTCATCGGGATGCCACTTCTTCGCAAACACCAGCGTCGACGGAGCTCTCGCTCAGGTCCGGCGCGCCGTTGACAATCTGGCGTCACATCCAGAACTACAAGAAGAGATCGGCTTCCACCTTGAAGCATTGGGTGATCCCACAACAGTGGCAGCCTGGCTGGCCGGCCATGAGCCCGGTGTGGTGTCTCTAGTGATCACCGGCCCGACCGAGAATGTTGCCAGGATCGTTGCGGAATCTGGCGCCGACAACGCAACACTATTGGCCGTCGATTTCTGGAACTGGGAGGGATAGCACAATGGAAACGGAATCGGCAGTCCCCAAGAACGCTCGGGTCCTCATCACAGTCGGGTCGGTCATGTTCGTGGGACTGGGGTTGGCCGCAGTGGCGCTGGCATGGACGCAAGGCGAGCCGCGCCTGCAGTTGGAGACCCTCCCGGCTGCGGTCGCCCTCGGTAGCCTCATCGCCCTCCCCGGCCTGGTGGCGGTCGTTTCGCTGCGGCGGAGCGATCCACGGCTGCTCTGGCCGGCCGTCGTGACCGGACTGTTGCCGGCGGTGGTAACGATCTTCTCGGTTGGCCTCGTGCTCTTCATCCCGGTGCTGCTCTATGTGCAGGCGGCGCTCCGATGGCCCGTTCCCAAGGAGAACCGCTCGTGGAAACGGGACCTCGTTCCACTCGCTATTCCTGCCCTGGCAGTCGTGGCCGGGTTCACCTTCTTCGTTCACCAAGATCCGGCGTGTTGGGAGTACACCGAGAACCCCCAGGGAGGTACCACCTACACACGCACAGCGGCTCATCCGGGAATGTCGAGCGGTTGGTTCGCCGGCGGCGGTTCTGTGTCAGGGTTGGCGGTCGAGTCGGGCAATGAGGATGGAACCGGGTCGGTATGCGTGAGCGACCGCATCACGCCGGTCGAAGCGGCCATCGCTCTTGGCCTGATCACCACCGCAGTTCTGGTCGCTGTTCGGACCGCCCGCACGGAAGAGTTCCGGTCGGGTGGCATGCTCTGAGTCGTCCCCAACCTGTTCGCGCCGTCCCTCCCTCGTCGGCGGTGTTGCATTGCAAAACAGGTGCGAAACTCCGGCTCGCCTCTGAACATGGGCGCTGACTTCTCCCTGAAAGGGGGAAGTACCCGAGCGAAGCGAGGGGGATGGGGGTCACGCCTCGCCGCCAGACCGTCTGGCTAACGCCTGACCCTCCCCTGCTTCGCCCTCCGGGCGAAGCTTCCCCTCCCTTGCAGGGAGGGGGGATCAACGAGGCCACCAACAACAGCTCGTGGCTCGTTACTCCCCTGCGGGAATGCCGGCCCAGAGTTTGGCTACCCAGGGGTACTCGGCCGACTCGTCGAATGTTGAGACGACGGCGACGACTGCGTCGGTCCCGACGGCAAAGCCCTCCGCGACTGCCTCGGGCCCAAACAACTCTGCAACGTTGAAGACAGTCGACTTGACTCCATCAGGGGTAAACCAGAGTTCGGCCGCCTCGGGATCATCCTCCGGTGCCGTCACAGTTATCAGCCCAAACGAACCGACGGCAAAGGGTCCATGTTTCCCCTCGATACCGGCGCTCGCCCACGTCGAGCCGATCCGGGTCCACCACAGTTCGCCGCCCTCGGCTTCCTCGTACCCGAGGTCGGCCACCCAGCCGTCCCGCCAGCTCTGCATCGAATAGACGGCGTCGGCCTCGATCCCGGGAATCCCTTCGACCATCTGCCAGGTGCTCAAGTCCACGGAGGTCCAATAGCGGGGCACGTCGAAATCCGGCCAGGAGAAGACCGAGACACCGTCTGGTCCAACCCCGGTGTCGATAGCCGCCACGTTCTCGAGACCAATCGTCTCGAGGATCTGCCAGGATCCATCCCCGCTTCCGGTGGCTAGGGCCGGGGGCCGGGCTGTAAACAACCCGTCGGCCTCAGGATCGATCCCGTAGTCGGCGCAAGGCACTGCGAAAGCCTCTTCACCGTCCCGATACAACCCCTCGAGAGTGCATCCGCCCCCCTCCACTATCGACGGGTAGGCAACTATGTCCCCACCGTTGACCCCCAGATCGTCGGCCACTGCGGCACCATCGACGAACCAACGTTCCTGCCCGACCAGCAGGAACCCGTCCGGCGAAGCAAGAGCGCTGGTCACCTCGGCATACCACTTGAGATACTCATTGGACTGCGGCAACCCCGGTACGAACTGCCCGGCGGTCCAGTTGAGTCCGTCCGTGGTGGTCCAGACCTGATCGAAGACAGGCGGAGACTCGGGATTGGGCGGCCAGGCAGGCTGCCCTGACCAACCGACTGCCACCGCACCATGTTCGTTCCCTCGCGCCCAGAGAACATGGGCGCCCGGGCGGGAACGCCGCGTTGTCACCGGTTGTCCAGTTCCGTCCGTCTTCCGAGGTCCACAGGCCAACCTGCCTGCCGTCGATCTCTTCGAAGACCACAAACCGATCACCCGCGAGAGTCAACGTGTCGCCGATGAGGAGTCCTGCAGGGCGGAGATTGGCCGGGACCCACTCATCGAGAAGTACCGTGGGAGACGTGACCTCGACTGCCGTAGTCGAACTAGAGGTGGTCGACTCGACGGTCCCGCTCGAACAGGCAGCCGCCAACAGCGCCAGGACAACCACCAACGGAATCAGTTTTCTCATCGCTTGCATTCTCCCTGGAGTGTATCGGGCCACGAGGTGGCGGTGCGCGCTCTGCGCGGTCGGCAGGTGGTTGCTCGCCTCTCTAGTGGACGGCCCAAGTGTTGCCGTCCCCCAGGGCCAACTGATCTGCGGCTTCCGGACCCCAGGTTCCGGCCTCGTACGGCCGCACCTCGAGATGGCTGTCCAGGAGAGGTGCGAATAGCCGCCACGACTCCTCAACTTCGTCGCCCCGCACAAAGAGTGTCTGATCGCCCGTGAGCACGTCGAAGATCAGCGTCTCGTAGGCGCCCGGCAGTTCTCCGAATGTCTCCCGATAGGAGAAATGGAATGGGCGGGTCTCGAGACGCACCTGATCGTCTGGCGCCTTCACGTTGAAGAAGAGGCGGAACCCCTCGTCGGGTTGCAGGGTGATCACCAGCTTGTTCGAGTAGACCTGGTCGGAATCCGTATCGGTGAAGAAGTAGACGGGCGTTTCCTGGAAGGTCACCGCGATCTGGGTCAGGCGCCGCGGCAGACGTTTACCGGTCCGTAAATAGAACGGAACCCCCTGCCATCGCCAGTTGTCAACATCGAGCCGCAGAGCCACAAAGGTCTCCGTGGTTGAGTCGGTGGCTACGCCCTCCTCGTCGTGATACCCGGGCACCTGTCGACCATCCATCTCACCTGCGGTATATCGCCCGAATACGACGGCCTTAGGATCGATCTTGGCGATCGAGCGAAGTACCTTCACCTTTTCATCACGGATGGATTGGGCCTCGAACGCAACGGGAGGCTCCATGGCGATGAGGGTGAATACCTGAGCCAGATGGTTCTGAACCATGTCACGCAAAGCCCCGGCGTCTTCGTAATAGCCGGAGCGAGAGCCGATCCCTAGATCCTCAGAAACGGTGATCTGGATGCTCTTCACGCGATCGCGATTCCACGAACTCTCAAACAGGGCGTTGGCAAAACGAAACACGAGGAGGTTCTGGACCGTCTCCTTGCCCAGATAGTGATCAATTCGGTAGACCTGCTCCTCTGTGAAGTGGGCGTGAACGAGAGCGTTGAGATCGCGGGCGGAGTCCAGGTCGCGACCGAATGGTTTCTCGATGACCAAACGGGTCCAACCTGCGCTCTGATTCAACCCCGCTTTCCCGAGACCCTCAATGGCGGTTGGGAAGGCCTTGGGTGGGAGAGCCAGATACAGCACCCGGTTGCCGGGCAGGCCGTACTCTTCCTCCAATTCCTCGATCCGGTCCCTGACTCCCTCGAATTCGCCCCGCGCCCGGTGATAGTGGAGCGAACGGTCGCACCAAGCGGCCAGATCATCATCCGAAAACCCTGCTGCCGCGAGAGCCTCACGGGCTTGAGACCGAAAGGTTTGGTCGTCGAGAGGTGATCCCGAGACGCCCAGAATGCGACATCCGTCGCCCAGTCCTTGCCGGGTGATCATCTCGTAAAGAGCCGGGAGCAGCTTCCGGGCGGTCAGATCTCCGCTCGCTCCAATGATCACAAACAGATGTGGGTCAACCGACGGTGGTTTCATCAGCCTTCTTCTTTCTTGATCGCGTGACCACCGAACTTCTGACGCATGGCCGACAGGACCCGATCGGCATACTCCTCCTCGTCGTGGGAGCTAATCCGGCGGAAAAGTGAATTGGTGATGATCGGTGCCGCCACATTGAGATCGATGGCTTCGAATACAGTCCAGCGTCCTTCACCCGAGTCGGGCACGAAAGGAGCAATGCCCTCCATGTCGGGATTCTCTGCCAAAGCTTCGGCCGTGAGGTCCAACAGCCAGGACCTAACGACTGACCCGTAGCGCCAGATTTCGGCGATCTGGTGGAGATCGAGCCCAAACTCGTCCTTGGCTTCCATGATGGCCAGACCCTCGGCGTAAGCCTGCATGAGCCCGTACTCAATCCCGTTGTGAACCATCTTGACGAAGTGACCGGACCCCGCGGGCCCGACTCTCCCCACCCCTGGTCGGAGCTTGGAGCCAGAGTCTCGAAGATCGGACGGAGACTTTCGACCACCGAGTTGTCGCCGCCCACCATCATCGAATAGCCCTCGGCCAATCCCCAGATTCCACCCGACGTACCGCAATCAACGATGTGCACACCGGAAGCAGCGCACTGCTCGGCCCGGCGGAGTGTGTCGCGGTAGTAAGAGTTGCCTCCGTCGATGATGACCGATCCAGCCCGAAGACAGGGCAGCAACGCTTCGATGGTCTTGTCGACCGGACCGCCGGCCGGGACCATGATCCACACGATCTGTGGATCGGAAAGCTTGCCGGCCAAGTCCTCGAGCGAACCGGCTCCTTCGGCCCCTTTTTCGACGATCTGGGCGACCGATTCGGGATTGAGGTCGTAACCGACGACCCGGTGCCCACCCCGAACCAACCGCTCGGTCATGTTGGCGCCCATTTTGCCGAGTCCGATCATTGCCAGTTCCATACGAAGCTCCTTACGCGGTGACGCCCAGCTCGGCCAGGTCGGTATCCAGTTGCGTGACAGTTTGAAAATGGAGGCCGGTCATGCCCAGCAGGGAGGCGCACTCGAGATTCAGCGCCCGGTCGTCGACGAACACGCACTCATCGGGATCACGCTGCGTGATGTCGAGCGCCAATCGATAAATGCGTTCATCCGGCTTCTTCACCCCAAGATACCCGGAGGTCAAGAACACCGAGAAGTAACGATCGAGACCGAACGCCGCGACCCGATGGGCGTTGAGTTCCCGCGATTCGTTGTTGAGCGTGGCCAGCAGATACTTCCCGCTGCTTGCCAGGCGATCGATCAGGTCGAGCGCCTCGGGGTAGGGTTGCGATTCGCCCCTCATTGCCTCGACGAAGCTGCTGCGGGTGAAGTCCCGATCACGGTAGAACACCGTACGGTCCAGGTAGCCGTCGATTGACATAGCTCCGGTCTCAAAGGCGTCGGCGACGAATTCGTGGCGATCCCGGTATTCGTCCCAGTCGAGCCCGAAGCTCTCCACGCAGTTGCGGCGAGCATGGCGATCCCAACCGTTGGTGGCCAGGACCCCACCGACATCAAAGAAGAGTGTGGTGATCTCAGGCACGGAGCGCCGCCTGCAGGGCGGCCAAGCCGTCTGATCGGTGGCCGCCAAGGTTGACTCGCAGCACCCTTCGGTCGCGTTGATGCATCGCTTGGTAGTCGCCAACAGATTGGGCGGCTATCAATCGTCCAAACGTGTAGTCGGTTTCGGGCACGGCTAGGTCGAGGCCGGGCTCATCGACTATCTGGAGGAACAGCCCGCTTCCCGGGCCTCCCTTGTGGAGCTGGCCGGTCGAGTGGAGAAAGCGCGGTCCGTAGCCGACTGTGGTGGCCAATCGGAAACGGCGCTGGAGATCCCCCCGGATCGACTCGAGCACTGACCCGACCGTTGGGTTCATCGGCAAGTAGGCCTGAATCGCTAGATAGTCGCCGGGCCGGATCGTGCTCAACCAGGTCGTGGCCTGATCCTGCAGGGTTTGAAGGTTCGCGGCCGAAACCTCCACCGGTGGATCGCCTTGCTCGCCGGTGCCTTCCATGGCCTCCTTGGCGAGGGTCTTGGCTACCTGCACATCCGGCTGATTGAACGGGTGGATTCCCAGCACCGCTCCGGCCGCGGCAGTCGCCATCTCGGCGCGGAACATTTCGGCAGCCAGATCGTACGGGTCTCGTAGTCTGATGGTCGCTACGGGGTGACCGGCTTCGCGCAACTGTTGGAGGGCAGCCGCCTGATCCGGTTCCTGGTTCCCCTCAATGTAGAGATAGACAAAGAACCGATCCGGCCCATACGCATCCGGGGTGCTCAGAGATTCTCCGGCTATCGGGACTATCCCCTTGTCGTCCTTTCCGGTGGATTCTGCAACCAGTTGTTCGACCCAATCGGGAAACGCCGCCAGTGACGGCGACACGACGTAGGTGACCTTGTCACGTCCGGCGAGTGCCAACTCGCCCATGGCCGCGCCCAATTGCAGAGCAGGGTTCTCGGAGGCAGAGACACCAGGTCCGGTGGCTTTGGCGATGACTGCGGCGTGATCGAGAAGCTTCTCGGGGTCAACGCCAATCAACGAAGCCGGAACCAGTCCGAAGTCGGTGAGGGCGGAGTATCTTCCGCCCACGTCGGAGGGAGCGTGGAAGATGGCTCGGAAACCGCGTTCGGTTGCCAGAGTTTCCAGCGATGAGCCCGGGTCGGTCACGGCAACGAAGTGCGTTCCTGGTTCATCGGTGGAGCCGGCAACCGCCGCCCAGAAGTAGCGGAAGCCGGACATGGTCTCGAGAGTCCCACCTGACTTGGAGGACACGACAAAGATCGTCTTGGCCGGATCGATCTGTTCGCCCACCGCCCGGACGGCATCGGGATGGGTGCTATCGAGAACGAGAAGTTCCGGGTAACCCGGGGCATTGCCAAAGGTGCGTTGGTAGACCTCCGGGGCGAGGCTCGAACCGCCCATTCCTAGGAGCACGACGTGCCGGAAGCCGTCGTCCTTGACCTCAGTGGCGAGCGACCGAAGGGCCGGGAGCTTGCTGCGCATCGATTCGTGCAAGGTCAGCCACCCGAGACGGTCGGTCAATTCGGGTTGTGGCTCAGCCGACCAGAGAGTGGGGTCCTTGTCCCAAAGCCGGCGTCCGAACTCCTCGGTTTGCCAGCGATCGAGCCGATCTTGGACTGCCCCGGCGTACTCACCGAGGGCCAGCATCTGAGATCCCGTCTCGTGGTTCACGGTTCATCCTCGTCTGTAGCGAAATGACGGCATCGCCGCCATCACCACTGTAGAAGTCGCCCGCCCGACATTTTGTTCCGCGCGGAGGACGTTCGCCGAAACGGCGGGTGGGTGTATTGGCCTCGCCCGCCGGCCGGAGGGGGAAAGTTGGTTACCTCGCCCGCTGGCGGGAGAGGCGCGTCGCTGCCGAAGGCGGCGAAGCGGAGAGGGTGGTACCGATGACTGATGACTGAAAACTGAGAACTGTTCTTTCCACCCTCCCCCTGGCCCCCTCCCGCCGGCGGGAGGGGGGAAGTTGGTTGCCTCGCCCGCCGGCCGGGAGGGGGGAAGTTGGTTGCCTCGCCCGCTGGCGGGAGAGGCGCGGCGCTGCCGAAGGCGGCGAAGCGGAGAGGGTGGTAACTAGGAACGAGAAACGAAGAACGAGAAACGAAGTGAGTTCTTGATCATCGCGCAAGTTCGGTCAGTGTGCCGCACGGACCTCTTGGATCCGGGTGGTGAGCGACCGGATCCTCTCCCGGTCCACCTGGACCCCGATCCCTGGCTCCCCTTGTGGAACAGCGAGCGTACCGGCCTCCATCGTCCAGGACGGATCGACAATGTCCTCTTCCCAATAGCGGTCGGAGGGGCTCAGATCCCCCGCCAGGTCGAATGCCTCCAACGAGGCCAGGGCCACGTTGTGGGCCCGGCCGATGCCGGTCTCGAGCATGCCGCCCACCCAGAGCCCGATGTCGTCGGCACCTGCCAGGTCGATCATCGTCAAGGCATTCGTGAATCCCCCAACCCGACCTGGTTTCATATTGAGGATTCGCCCGGATCCCAGATTGATCATCGATACGAGGTCGGCAACCGTCACCACCGACTCGTCAAGACAGATCGGAGTGCTCAACCGGCGCTGCAGGGCGGCATGGCCTTCCAGATCGCCCGGAGGAAGCGGTTGTTCGATCATCTCGAGCCGGAACTCGTCGAGCGTATGAAGGAGGTCGAAATCAGTGCGAGCGTACGATCCATTGGCATCGACCGTCAGCTCTACACCATCGCCGACTGTTTCACGTACTGCTCGAACAGTCTCGAGGTCGGCGCCTGGCTGGATCTTGAGTTTGATGCGGCGGTAGCCCCGTCCCTTGGCAGTCGCCGCAACCTCTGCGGTCTCGGCTGGGTTGGAGCCCATTCCCAGGGCGATTCCGGCGGGAACCGTCTTCCGAATCCCACCGAGCAGCTCGGCCAACGGAAGTCTCTCGCGTCTGGCCGCCAGGTCCCAGCAAGCCATCTCGATCGCGGCGCGGGCCATAGGTTCGTTCGGGGCGATATGACTGATCGAGGCGACGACACCCGATGGGTCCTCGACCTCCAGGCCCACCGCGTGGGGCGCCAGCCCTCCCGTGATTGTGTCCCAGGCCGAATCGACCGTCTCGGGTGTGTAACCGGGGACGGCCCCCGCCACGCACTCGGCCCAGCCAGCGTTGCCATCGCCGTCTTCGAGCTCAATCAGCAACAGTCTGCGGTGGGTGACCTCACCATGCGCCGTGACGAAGGGAGCGCGCGAAGGCCAGCTCAATCTCCCGCACAATGAGCCGCTCGATGCGCATGACCCCAGTCTGCCCCGTTTTGGCGTCGTACGAACACCAATGGCGTGTATGTGCGACGCCAAAACGGGAAAAGACGGATAAACCCGACAAGCTGCTGGTTCGTTCTTAGGGTGTGATCTCAGTGGAGAAACGTCGTGACCAAGATCCAAAACCGGCGACCGTGCTTCCCACCGTCGAGGTTCCGGATCCGGGAGGACCCTTGTGCTCGGCGGTGGAGCATCTGACGGCCGGAGTGGCGGCGACATCTCGACGGTGGCAAGCAGCAGCTGAGTCACTCAACCTCCTCAGCCCTAGCGGATCGACGGTGATTGTCGCAGGCGTCCTATCAGAAGGCTGGGTAGCTGTTGTTGCATGGTTTGACCAGACCGACCGCCCAATCACCCTCTGGATTGGCAAACCTGATGGCGCGGATTGGACCTTCACCCCCGTCTGGGGTCGGTTCGGGGGCTCTGCTGAGGAAATCCTTGGAGCGATCGATGCAGCCTTCCCCGACGCTCCCCCCGGCCTCCTCTGCATCGACACCGAGGCCTTCCGCACCCAATAAGACCCGTTTTGGCGTCCAGAAGGTGCGCTATGTCGCCAATACGGACGCCAAAACCGGTCTTGGACAGTGCGCTATGGTCGTTTCGGGAGCAAAGGAGCTGACATGTCGGCAAACGAGTGGGACGACATCTACGAGGGAACGGCGGCGGTTTCGCCGGTCGATCCCCATCTCCAGGCTCTGGTCCCGAAACTCCAGCCCAAAACGGCCCTCGACCTGGGGTGTGGAGCCGGTCAGAACAGTGTGTGGCTGGCTTCCCAGGGCTGGACCGTTACCGGCGTCGATTTCGCCCGCAACGCGATCACCCAGGCCAAAGCGGCTGCCGAACGAGCCGACGTCGAAGTCTCGTTTGTGGTGGGAGATCTCGTTGACTGGGAGCCGGACTCAACCTATGACCTGGTCGTGAGCACCTACGCACTGCCACCGGAGGGGCCCGGGAGGACCCATGCCCTCCGCATGGCGGCGGACGCCGTGGCACCGGGGGGAACCCTTCTCATCAGCGAGTTCGATGTCTCGCTTGCCGGCGAAGGGTGGATGGCCGCGCAAGACCTCACCAGCGTCGAAGAGGTCATCGGACATCTGGATGGGTTCGAGGTGGAGCGCGCCGAGGTGGAAACGACCCGACATGCCCACGGAGATCACGAGCGTCAGGTGCCCGTGGCCGTGGTGATCGCCACTCGCCCGGACGGAAACGGCTGAGTCAGCCGGTGGTGTCGATCCTGGTGATGATCTCGTCGACCGGATAGGCAACGGTGGCGGTCGGGCTCACCGGACCAATGTCGATCCACGGATTGGCCCCCACCCGGTAGGCGGCTTGCCAGCGGAACGAAACGGTGATCGGGTATCCCTCCACTTCGGGATAGCACCCGGTCTGGCCTTCCTCATTGCAGGTCTTGGTTTCGTAAACGTGATAGGCCGAGCCGTCCGGATAGGCGACAAAGCGACCCAACTGTGATTCGTCGAGCACGAGCGGAGAAGACGTTGAGTCGCCCCAATCGACCACCACCTGATCGATCCACGCCTGTGCTTCGAGAACGGTGCCCAGTGGCGAGGTCAGTGTCCCGTTGATGCGATCGGGGATGGGCGCCCACACATATGTCTCGAGACCGGTCACGCCGGCGGAAAGCGGACTGAGCTCGACCTCAGGCTCGGCTAGGAGCCACTCTTCGAGGAAGTCCCAGGCGACTATGCGGAGATCCTCACCGGGAATCCCTTCGCAGGCGTCCATCGTGGCGTCCAACACGATCCCGATACCCACATCACGACCGATAGTCGCGATACTGCCGTCCCGGGAGATGATCACCCACTGGGTGACCGTGGTGGTCCAGTACCAACACTCCGTGCCGTCAATGTTTGAACCGAGCTGTGGATAGAGAACCGGCGGCTCCGTTTCGATTTCCGTGTAAGTGCCATCGAAACCAACAAGCCAACACTTGAGGGTCTCAACCACTTCGCCGTCGAAAGGATCCGTCTCCTCTTCGACGACGCATACCTCGTACTCCTCGGCTGCAGCAACGGGCCGATTGGAGCATGAAGGCCGATAGCAGAAGCAGACATATCCCCAGGAATGCAGTGCGAACGCTCACGGAAGTTGGCCCGGCTCGGGTGAAATCATCACAAGCAGCAAGCCACTCGTCACCTAGATAGGCTCGCTCGCCATTTGCCGTCAGTTGGGCGCGGCCAAAACACCTCAATCCGCTCTGTCTCGGCGCCCGGGCCGCGGAATGCTTCTGCATCTGCATGATAAGAAACGGCCAGACAGTCGGCCCGGTCAAGCAGGATTTCCGTCTGGCTGATGACTACGCCGTCGAGAGTCGGCGGCTCGGTGAAGTAGTTCTCATCCTCCATTGCGGTCACAGCGGTATCGACGCGCTCTTGAACGGCGACGACATCACCCAATGCCTCTTCGTCTTTCAAGATAATCGCTTCGAACCACCCGAAACGCCGTCTCGCGCACGATCTCTGTCACTTCGGCGATCCGCTGATCAAGCGACGTGGTGCTGGTCGTCTCGGGGACCGTGGAGTCGTCGTGGTCGTGGTCGTGGTGCTGGTCGAAGTGGTGGCGATCGTCGACGTCGTTGGCTCGGCTTCGGCCGTGCACGCCGCGGGAAGCAACGCACAGGCCAGCAATAGGCCGACGCCCCGCATATGCCCCACTCTGCTCACCATGCCCCCTGTTGAGCCGTTGCCGGCCCCTTCTCACGGCCGCCAGCGTTGTATAACGATACTACACGTCGCGCGGCGCCGCACAGCTTGAAGAGTCAGCGCACCCGTTGCTCGCCCGAGTACACGTTGAACCCATCGCTCTTGAGGAACCCGACCACCGTCACTCCCAACTCCTGGGCCAGATCCACTGCCAGCGAGGAGGCGGCCGAGACACCGCACACGAAAGAGATCCCGGCCACCGCCGCTTTCTGAACCATCTCAAAGGAAATGCGGCCCGAGACAACCAGAACCACCTCCGGGATAGGCCAGGTCTCGGCCGCGAGGACACCGACCAGTTTGTCGACGGCGTTGTGGCGCCCGATGTCTTCTCGCAATGCCATCAGTCGGCCGGCCGGCGTGAAAGCGGCCGCCGCGTGGAGGCCGCCGGTCAAAGCAAACGATTGTTGCGCCTCCTGCATCCGTTTGGGAAGCCCCAGGATGATTCCCCGGTCGACTACCGGGCCATCGGGAAGAGGCGGCGAGGCGATCCGGACCGCATCGATCGATGCTTTTCCGCAGACACCACACGACGAAGTGGTGTAGAGGTTGCGTCGGAACTGCTCAGGATCGATGATCACACCGTCGGCCAGCTGCAATGCCCAGCGGTTGCCCTCTTCGTCGCCGGGCACCGCGTGCACCCCGGCGATCTCGTCCGGTCGCAACACGATCCCTTCGGTAATGGAGAACCCCAGCACCAACTCCGATTCGTGGCCGGGGGTGCGCATCAGGACGGCAAGCGGGGTGTTGCCCAGACGGATCTCGAGCGGAGCCTCGGCGGCGAGGTGATCGTCGACGCTCCGCTCCGTATCGGGGCCAATCTTCAACACCCGGCGCTGTTCAGTGGGTTGCACGGCGTCAGACTATCGGGCCGTCAGTTGGGCGGTCACGTGGACACCCGCAAATCAGCGTTCTCGGCTCACGGAGGCCTTGGCGATGGTCGCCGCGCACACCTTGTATTCCGCCGTGCGGGTGATGTTGTCGAAGGCGTCGTTGGTGATCCGGTTGGTCGGTTGGTCGACGAAATGGAATGGCATCCACAATGCCCCGGGCCGGGTCCTATCCCCCACCTTCGCGTTCACCGTCAATTCGCCGCGGCGAGTCGCGACGGTCACAGGATCACCATCGGCGATACCCAGCCGTTCTGCGTCGATTTGGTGAAGCTCGACGAAGGCTCGCCTTTGCTTCTGACGGATGGATCCAACCTTCTGCGTCATGTTCCCGATGTTGTAGTTGTAGAGAGTGCGACCGGTCGACAAGATGTACGGATACTCATCGTCGGGTAGCTCGGCGGCCTCCCGGAAGTTGATTGCGTGGAACGCCCCCAAGCCCCGCGTGAACTGGCCTTCGTGCAGGAATCCCGTCCCCTCGTGATCCGGCGTCGGGCACGGCCACTGGAGACCCACTTCGTCGATGCGCTCAAAACTCATCCCGCCGTAGCTGGGAGTCAGGCTCGCCATCTCGTCGAAGATCTCGCCCGCATCGCTGTACGACATCGGGTGGCCCATGGCGCTGGACATGAGGCAGATGATCTCCCAGTCCGGTTTCGCCTGGCCGGGCGGATCGATCGCCTTGCGGACTCGCTGGACCCGCCGTTCGGTATTGGTGAAGGTCCCGTCCTTTTCGGCAAAGCTGGCCGCCGGCAACACCACATCGGCCAGCTTGGCGGTCTCCGACATGAAGATCTCCTGGCAGACCAGGAAGTCGAGGTTCTCCAGACTGGCGATCACCTTGGCCTGGTTCGGTTCGGACAGCACGGGGTCTTCCCCGAAGACGTAGAAACCCCGCAGTACGCCCTCCTCGGCCTTTTCGATGAAATCAGTGACCACGCCGCCCTTGTTAGTGGGGATCTCCACCCCCCAGGCCTCGGCGAACTTGAACCTGACCGCCTCGTCCTTGACCTTCTGATAGCCGGGGAAGTCACCGGGCATTGCGCCCATGTCACAGCCACCTTGCACATTGTTCTGGCCCCGCAGAGGATTCACGCCGCTGGAAGCTTTGCCGATCTGTCCACAGAGCATCGCCAGGTTGGCCAGGTTCTGTACGTTCTCGGTTCCGGAGGTGTGCTCGGTGATCCCCAACGTGTAGAAGATCGACGAAGGATCACCCTGGGCGTACATCTCCGCCGCTTGGCGAATCAAATCGGCGGGAACATCGCACACCTCGGCCGCCTTTTCGACGGTGAACTCCTCGAGGTTGGCGCGGAAGGTTTCGAAGTTCTCGCAACGCGACTCGATGAACTCCGAGTCGTGGAGATCGAGCTCGACAATGTGGCGCATCATCGCATTGATCAACATGTTGTCGGTGCCGGGTTTGTGCTGGATGTGCACATCGGCCCGCTCGGCCACCCAGGTCTTGCGCGGATCGCACACGACCATTTTGGCTCCCCGCTTCAGGGCTTTCTTCATCTCGAGCCCCACGATGGGGTGAGCTTCGGTGGGGTTCGAACCGATGATGAAAAGGGTGTCGACGTCTTTGATCTCCGCGATCGAGTTCGTCATCGCCCCGGACCCAAACGACATGGAAAGGCCGGCCACGGTAGGAGCGTGGCAGGTGGTGGCGCACTGGTCGACGTTGTTGGTCGACCCCGCCGTCCGGGCCACCTTCTGCATCAGATAGTTCTCTTCGTTGGTGCAACGCGACGAACTCAGGAAGGCCACAGAGGCCGGTCCGTGCTCTGCGCGGATTTCCCGCAACCGGCGCCCTGCCAATTCGAGCGCTTCATCCCAGCTTGCTTCACGAAACTCGCCGTCTTCCTTGATGAGCGGAGTCGTCAGCCGCTCGGGCGAGTGCACGTACTCGATACCGAACTTGCCCTTGACGCACAGGTTGCCGTCGTTGGGCAAGCACCCAACCGGGGAGGTCACCCGTACGACCCGGTTGGTCTCCCGGTTGACGTTCAAATCCATCACGCAGCCGACGCCGCAGTACGGACAGACGGTTCGCACTTTCTCGAGGTCTTTGATCTGGCCCCGACCGAGCGCCGCCCGGTCGTACATCGCGCCAGTGGGGCAAGTGGAAATACACAGCCCGCACAACACGCAGGAGGTCTCGTTGAGCGGCACATCAAATGGCGTCGTGACTTCCACGCCGGCGGCCCGCCACTTGAAAGTGAGAGCGCTGGCCATGACCACTTCGTCGCAGATCCGTACGCACCGTCCACAATTGATGCAGAGCTGCGGATCAAAGGCGATCGCTTTGTTGCCGGTCGTGAAGTTGGGAACGATCGGACCCGGTTCGTAGGCCCCAAACGCATACTGATCGGCCTGATAGCGGTAGGTGTAGTCCATCAAGGCGCAATCGCCGTTCTTGTCACAGGTCGGACAGGTGACCCGATGGTCGCCGAGGATCAACTCCAGCACCGACTTGCGCATGGTGCGGATCTCGTCGGTCTCGGTAGAGACGACCATATCTTGCTCGACTTCACGGGTGCAGGAAGTGTGCAGCCCTCGTTCACCATCGATCTCGACGATGCACAAGCGACATGCCCCCACCGGCTTGAGACGGGGATCATGGCAAAGCCGAGGCACATCGATACCGACGGCCAAGGCCGCCTCGAGGATCGTCTGACCCTCCGGAGCCGTGATTTGGCGATCATCGATGGTCAAGGTCACGGTTTTCTGAGCCATTTGAACTGCCATTTACTTTTCCTTTGCCGCCGTGGCCACTTCCTTGTCGGGAAGCAGCGCATTACACACCCCGGCCGGACACGTTTTGTCGGTCACGTGAGCCAGATACTCATCGCGGAAGTGTCGGAGAGTTGAGAGAACCGGATTGGGAGCGGTTTGCCCGAGACCGCACAGTGAGGTCTGCTGCACGACGCTCCCCAAGCTCTCCAGGTCGTCAAGGTCGTTAAGCGTGCCATGCCCATCGCAGATCCTCTCGAGGATTTCCTGCAGCCGCACCGTTCCGAACCGGCACGGGGCACACAGCCCACAACTCTCCTCCGCGCAGAATGAGATGAAGTAGCGGGCGATATCGACGATGCAGGTCGTCTCGTCCATCACGATCATCCCGCCCGAGCCCATGATGGCGCCGACCTCGCGCAACGAGTCGTAGTCGATGGGCAGGTCCAGATAGGAAGCTGGCACGCAGCCGCCGGAAGGGCCGCCCATCTGGACCGCTTTGAACTCGCGGTTCTTGGGCAGACCGCCCCCGATTCGTAGACGATCTCGCGGATGGTGGCCCCCATCGGTACCTCAACCAGGCCGGTGTTGTTCACCTGACCGGCCAGCGCAAAGATCTTGGTTCCCTTCGATCCCTCGGTACCGCTATCGGCAAACTTCGCCCCCCCGTCGCCGATGATCAACGGGACGTTGGCGAAGGTCTCGACGTTGTTGATGATCGTGGGCTGGCCGAGGTAGCCGCGCAGGGCCGGATACGGAGGCTTGGGTCGTGGCATCCCCCGGTCTCCCTCGAGCGACGCGATCATGGCGGTCTCTTCGCCACACACAAAAGCACCGGCCCCCTCGCGCACCTCGATGTCCAGGGTGTAGTCGGTCCCGAAGATGCTGGAACCGAGCAATCCTCGTTCGTGGGCTTGCTCAATCGCGATCCGTATGTGCTCGACGGCGATCGGGTATTCGGCCCGGACGTAGATGAATCCCTTGGATGCCTCAAGGGCATAGGCGGCGATGATCATGCCCTCCAGCACGCTGTGCGGGTCGCCTTCGAGCAGGGCACGATCCATAAACGCTCCCGGGTCACCTTCGTCCGCATTGCAGATCAGATACCTGGTCTCCCCCGGGCTCTCCTTGCAGATCTTCCACTTCAGACCGGCCGGGAACCCACCACCGCCTCGACCCCGCAAACCGCTGGTAACGACCTCCTCAACGACCTCGTCCGGGTCCATCGAGGTCAACACATGGGCCGCGGCCTCATATACACCTCGCTGGATCGCGTCATCGATCTGTTGTGGATCGACCCTGCCCACATTGCGAAGCACGGCCTTGGTCTGGTGGGCATAGAAGGGGATGTCACCAACATGGGCCATTTCCGGGTCACGGCCGAAGCAGAACCGCCGGATGATCTCGCCGTTCTTCACCGTCTGTTCGATGACGTCGGGAACATACTTGATCCGGTTCCGGCCGTACAAGACGTCGTCTGGTTCGATCACAACGACCGGCGCCATTGCGCACAGCCCGTGGCAACCGGTCGCCACCACTTGCACCTCATCCTGAAGATCCGCGGCCGCCACCTCGTCGCGGAAGGCGGCCTCCACTTCTCGCGCCCCGATGGCCAGACAACCTGTCGAACACACGAGGATGCGCCGGATCCCCTCCGCTTCCGCGAGCAGTTGTTCACGCTGCAAAACCAGATCGGCCGGAGAAGCGATCCTGGTGCCGTTCCGGTTCATCGCGGATTCCTACTCATAGGCACTAAGGATCTCCCCCACCTTGTCGGGGTTGACGGTGCCGTAGTAGTCGTGGTCAACCATCACCACCGGGGCCAAGAAACAGGTGCCGACGCAGGCGACCGTCTCCAGAGTGAACCGCTCGTCATCGGTGGTCTGACCGGGCGTGATCCCCAGTTCCTCATCAACCGCTTCCTGGATGATCTGGCGACCCCGCACATGGCAGGCCGTTCCCTTGCACACTCGCACCGTGTGACGACCGTGCTCCGTGAGGTGGAACTGGGAGTAGAAGGTGGCCACGCCGTAGAGGTGGCTGGCAGGGATGCGGGTTCGCTCGGCTACTTCGATCAGCACTTCGGAGGGCAGATACCCGTATTCGAGTTGGATGGCCTGAAGCAGAGGGATGACGTGCCCGTGGTTGATGGGAGCCATTCCGTCCAAAACATCCAGGGCCGGGGCGAGGTCGACGGCGCTCACGAGAACTCACCAAGAAAAGGTCGGACCACCAGGGCTACTCCCTTCGCAACGTATTTGTACAGACTACGCGTTGAGCTCCCCGCTGAGGGTGACGAAGGACCCTATTTGGGGAGCAAAAGCATTATTTGGCGAACGCCGGGCAGGATCGGCGGGCCGGATTCAGACAGGTTCTTGACCCGGCCCGGCAGCCGCCAGCCAGCGGAAATCGGTGTTTCCACCACTGATGATCACTCCCACCCGTTGCCCGCCCAGGTCGCCGGCGATGGTGCGGAGAGCTGCCAGCCCCGCGGCTCCCGAAGGCTCGACAACCAGCTTCATTCGTTGCAGATGGAAGAGGGCGGCAGCCAGTAGTGCGTCCTCGGTGATGGTGACGATCTCCGTACCGGCCGCCGAGAGGATTTCGAACGGGATCTCTCCCAGCCCGGTCAACAAGCCGTCCGCCCAGGTTTCCGGATCGGCTACCCGGGGCTGCCTGACACCCGTCTGTAGGGACCGGTAGGCGTCGTCGACCGCGGTCGGTTCTGCCCCGATCACCCGGATCCCCGGTCGGAGCGCGGTGGCGGTCAGCGTGGTCCCGGACAGCAACCCGCCCCCGCCGACGGGCGCCACCACCACGTCGAGGTCGGGTACATCCTCCAACAACTCGAGGGCGGCGGTCCCCTGCCCTGCGATAACCCGGGGTTCGTCGAAGGGATGCACCAACGTGGCGCCGCGGGCCCGCATCTCTCGGTCACAGGCGGCTTCCCGTTCGTCCTGTTTACAGAAGACGATTTCCGCGCCGTACCCGCGCACGGCCGTGACCTTGACCTCCGGGGCGTCATCTGGCATCACGACTATGCAAGGGATTCCCCGAATGCCGGCCGCGAAGGCCAACGCAGCTGCGTGGTTGCCCGAGGAATGGGTGATAACACCGCGGACCGCCTCCAGCTCGCTGAGACTCAACACCGTATTGAGAGCTCCCCGAGCTTTGAATGCCCCAACCTTCTGGAAGTTCTCGCACTTGAAGAACACCTGGGCGCCCAGCTCCAGATCCAACGTCGACGAGGTCATGATCGGCGTGCGATTCGCAAATGGGGCGATCCGGTCGGCGGCGGCCCGGACATCGTCAAAAGTAGGGGTCATAGAGCTCGCGAGTGTACTTCTCTCGTTTTTGGCGTCGCACATACACGCGATACGTGTTCCCACGACGCCAAAACCCCAATACGCGGTAGGCTTCTCAGGCCGCATTACAAGGATTTTTCATGATTATCGATGGCTTCGTGCATCAGCTTCCGGACCAGGATCCGGAAGAAACCCAAGAATGGCTCGATTCCCTCGACGGGGTGATCTCGTCGCAAGGCAAGATGCGGGCTCAAATGCTCATGGCCAAGCTGATCACCCGCGCTCGCGAGCAGAACGTGGGTGTTCCCGCCTCGATCAGCACCCCCTACATCAACACCATCCCGCCCGAAGAGGAAGCCTGGTTCCCCGGGGACATGTACCTCGAGAAGCGGATCCGGCGGTTCATCCGCTGGAACGCGGCCGTCATGGTGATCAAAGCCAACAAGGCGGCCGACGGGATCGGCGGACACCTCTCCACCTTCGCCTCGTCGGCGGCCCTCTACGAGGTCGGCTTCAACCACTTCTTCCGCGGCAAGGACGACGGGCTGCCCGGAGATCACGTCTACTTCCAGGGTCACGCGGCCCCCGGCATCTACGCCCGGGCCTTTCTCGAGCACCGCCTCGACGAGGAAGACCTCGACCGTTTCCGCCGAGAGATCGGTGGCGGGCTGTCCAGCTACCCGCACCCCCGCCTGATGCCCGACTTCTGGGAGTACCCGACCGTCTCGATGGGCATAGGCCCGATCAATTCGATCTACCAGGCTCGCTTCAACAAGTACCTCCTCAATCGGCGCATCGACGACACCGCGGAATCCCGGGTGTGGGCGTTCGTCGGCGACGGCGAGACCGACGAGCCGGAAACCCTCGGGGCGATCAAGCTGGCGGCCCGCGAGAAGCTCGACAACCTGACCTGGGTGATCAACTGCAACCTGCAGCGGCTCGACGGGCCGGTGCGGGGCAACGGCAAGATCATCCAGGAGTTGGAGGCCAACTTCCGCGGCGCCGGTTGGAACGTCATCAAGGTGGTGTGGGGCTCCAACTGGGATCCGCTGCTGGCCGCCGACGTCGACGGCGTCCTCGTCAACAAGATGAACACGACGGTCGACGGCGAGTACCAGCGCTACAAGGCCGAATCCGGCGCCTACGTACGGGAGCACTTCTTCGGGCCGGACCCGCGCCTCCGCAAGCTGGTCGAGCACATGAGCGACGACGAGATCTGGCATCTGCGACGCGGCGGCCACGACTACAACAAGATCTACGCCGCCTACAAGGCCGCCACCGAGATGAAGGGCGCGCCGACGGTCATCCTCGCCAAGACCATCAAGGGCTGGACTCTGGGACCCGATGTCGAAGGCCGCAACGCCACCCACCAGATCAAGAAGCTGACCAACGAGCAGCTGATGGCGCTGCGGGAGCGGCTCCACCTTCAAGAGGAGATCCCCGAGGAGGCCCTGGCTCCCGACCAGGATCCGCCCTACTACCGCCCGCCGAAGGGCTCGCCGGAGTGCGACTACTTGCAGCAGCGGCGCAAGGCGCTCGACGGCTACCTCCCCAGCCGCGTAGTCAATGTTCGGCGTCCGCTCGACCTGCCGGACCGGAAGCCTTTTGACGAGTTCGAGCCGGGATCCGGAACCCAGGAAGTCTCCACCACGATGGCCTTCACCCGCCTGCTGCGGAACCTGGCCCGAGACGAGAATTCGGCTCACGGGTCGTCCCGATCATCCCCGACGAGGGCCGGACCTTCGGGATGGATGCGCTGTTCAAAGAACTCCAGATCTACGCATCGCAGGGCCAGCACTACGAACCGGTTGACCACCACCTGATCCTGTCCTACGTGGAGGCCAAGGACGGCCAGATCCTCGAGGAGGGCATCACCGAGGCCGGCGCGATGGCGTCCTGGATCGCGGCCGCCACCTCGTACGCCAACCGGGGCGTGCCGATGGTGCCGTTCTTCACCTTCTATTCGATGTTCGGGTTCCAGAGGGTCGGCGACCTCATCTGGTCGGCCGCCGACGCGCGGGCGCGCGGGTTCCTGCTGGGGGCCACCGCCGGGCGCACCACCCTGTCCGGCGAGGGCCTGCAGCACCAGGACGGCCACAGCCTCGTGCTGGCTTCGACCGTCCCGGTCTGCGAGGCCTACGACCCGGCTTTCGCCTACGAGATGGCCACGATCATCGAGCGGGGCTTGCAGCGGATGTACGGCGACGGCGAGGACATCTTCTACTACCTGACCCTCTACAACGAGAACTACGCCCAGCCGCCCAAGCCCGAAGGCGCCGAGGACGGGATCATGCGCGGCCTCTACCGGTGGGCACCTGCCCCGGAGGGCACTGCCATCGAGCGACTGTTCTGTTCTCGGGACCGCCCACGCCGCCGCCCGCTTAGCCCAGCCAGAACTGGCCGAGCACTACGGCGTCGGAGCCGAACTGTGGAGCGCCACGTCGTACAAGAAGCTTCGAGAGGAGGCGCTCGAAGTCGAGCGCTGGAACCGGCTCCATCCGGGTGAGACGCCGCGAGCGCCTTACGTGACGGAACAGCTTGCCGGTTCGGAGGGACCGTTCGTGGCGGTCACCGACTACATGACGATGGTGCCGGATCAGGTGGCCAGGTGGATACCCGGCGCCTTCACCCCGCTGGGCACCGACGGTTTCGGTCGCTCCGACACCCGAGAGGCTCTCCGGAGGTTCTTCGAAACGGACGGACCGCATGTCGTAGTGGCGGTGCTCGATGCCCTCGCCGCCGGCGGGGCTGTTCCGGATTCGACCGTCAAGGACGCCATCGCTCGGTACGGAATCGACCCTGAGGTTGGAAACCCGGCCAATCGGTAGTTCCCCATGAACCAGGAGCAGGGATGACCGGCATGCACGGCCACGTTCCTCGAGCCGGGCGGCGCCATCTCCGCCCGCTCGGTATCGCATTTGGGCTCGTGGTGATCTTCATGGTCGTCGAGGCGGTGGCGGGGTTCTTGACCGGCTCGCTGGCCTTGATATCCGATGCCGGACACATGGCCACGGATGCACTCGGCTTGGGAATGGCACTGGCGGCGATCGTGGCCGCCGACCGTGCGGCGTCCCGCGGGGGCCACACCTACGGGTTGTACCGATTGGAGATCCTCGCAGCCCTGGCCAACGCCGCGCTCTTGGTGGCCGTCGCCGGTTATGTCATCTACGAGGCGATTCAGCGGTTCGCGGAACCAACAGATGTGCTGACGACCCCGATGCTCATCGTGGCTGTGCTGGGCCTGGCGGTGAATCTCATCAGCTGGCGGCTGCTCCGGCCCGGGTCCAAAGAGTCGATCAACGTCAAGGGCGCGTACCTCGAAGTGCTCGCCGACCTGGCCGGGTCCATCGGAGTCATTGCGGCAGCCCTGATCATGATTCTCACCGACTGGCCGTATGCCGACCCGATATTTGCAGCCCTAATTGGGTTGTTCATACTCCCTCGAGCCTGGCGGCTTGGAAGCCAGGCCGTACGGATTCTTGTTCAAGCTGCCCCGGTCGGATTGGACCTCGACGCCATGCGCCGGCGCCTATCAGAGGTGCCGGGGGTGATCGACGTTCACGACCTGCACGTATGGACGCTCACCTCCGATATGGACGTCGCCACCGTGCACCTCATGACAAAAGAAGGGACCGACCCTCACCCGATCCTCGACCAGGCCCGCACGGTGCTTCAGGATCAATACCACATCACCCATGCCACCCTCCAGGTTGAACCGGACACCCACCAGGGATGTTCCGAGGTCACCTGGTAACCATCGAGAATTCAGCGCATCACGCCCTGCCGGCGGGCAGACTCGCTCAGGCGCGGAGAGCGTCCTCCCGGTTTTGAGCATCCCGCAACCGGCCGGTCACATGCACCAGTAGTTTCCAAGCCATCTCGGGCCGACGTTTCACGAGCGCTCGGAAGTCCCAACCCTTGATGAAGAGCGTCGTCAGCGGAGTCGCTGCCAGGACGTTGGCGGTACGAGGGCCTTCGTCGATCAGCGCCATTTCACCAAAGAACTCGCCCGGCCCCAGGCGCACGACGGTCCGCCCGCCCCGCACTACCCGCGCTTCGCCGTCCAGGATCAGTTGGAATCCGGCACCAATGTCGCCTTCGCTGATGATGGTGCGACCGTCGTCGTGGTAGACAACTCTGCTGATGTCGTTGATGTACTTGAGATCTGCTTTGCTCAATCCCTCAAAGAGCCGAACCGACCCCAGCCGCTCAAGACGTTCTTTCTTGGTGACCACGTCACACCTTCCGAATTGGGGCTTTCTTCGAGGATAGCGGGCGGCACCATTCGGTAGTCGGAGCCTGGCAGCTGCGCCGCCATCGGATGGCGCAGGAACAGAAAACTGATCCCTAGCTGGGCCGCGACCCGGCGGCCAACCAATCCCGCACCTGCTGGTGGACGGCGGGATCGCCGGCAAGATCGGAGTGGCGCCGCCGGCCCATGACCCGCACGTGGGTCGCGTCTGATGGTCCGACGTCGCCCCCGCCCCGTGCCACTACCGGTTCGCACGACAAGGTCACCGACCAATACCCCGACCGGATGAGCGGACTTTTCGGTAACAACCCCGGCCACGAAGTGTTGCTCCACCTGCTCCGGGAGGGGAACATCGCCGGTGATGGCGTCGAAGAGGGCGGCCGGATCGATGCCTTGCCAGTCTTGCTCACGGACGGCACCGAAGCGGAGATCCTTGATCCCTGCGCTTCTGTGATCGAGGAACTCCCCGATCGGCCGGCTTTCGGGAGCGACGCGCAAGCCACGCGCCGCGACATTGACACCCTTCTCGAGCGGCGCCCCCAAGTGAGGGGCCCCAACCGTGACGAGGTGTCGAACGGCGAGCGGCCAACGGTGTCGGTCGGCTTGACCGGCATGTAATGAGCTGCGGACCACCAGGCCACCCATCGAGTTGCCGATCAGGGCGATTTCTTCGACCGGAACCGGCCAGTTGCCAACAGCCTCTTCCAGCAGGGTCGCCAGATCCCGCCCATTGTCTGATACGTGTCTGCCGGTGTTGTAGCGCACCAGCAGCGGAGTGAAAGAGTCGAGCGCCAAGACGTCACCGAGGCCGATGGCCGGGTTATGGCCGTCGGAGGGCTGGCGCCAGCAACGTTCTGTTTCTCCGAGGCCGTGGAGCAACACTGCCAGACGACCCGTCGGCTTTGGATAGGCTCGAAGCAAGGCTTCCGAATCCGAGCCAATTGGTCGTCCCCGATCGTCGCGAAAACCCAGGTCGATTCGCAGGTTGCTGCCCTGTTGATCGAGTGCGTCACCCCACAGGGCGTTGGCAACAGCCTGAACGCCGCTGCCAGACGGCGAGCGCCACAGCGGTCGCAGTCCACCCCGGCGGCCGGCCGCTCCGACGACCGTGCCCAACGTCGAACCGGCCAACCGCACAGTTCCGTAGATGCCGGCAACAACTGCCCGGTATCCCCGGTGGAGGGGGGCAACCCCCGGACCGGCCAGACCGAACCAGCGATCTAAGATCGCCTCGTGCATACCCTCGACCGGTTCGGTCAACCGCTCGGTGGCCAAGGCAACCAGGTCGCCTAGACCCCGCCAATCGGAATCGGTACCAGGGGCTGGGTCGGACGGTGATTCAGGTCCGTGGGAGCGATCATTCACGCAGCGAGACTAACCGGACTCCTTCTGATGTCGCCCCGCTGCGATGCTTGTGAAGGCTTCTTCCAGTTCTGCGTGCAATCCGGCAACCGCCTCCTCGGGCCAGGTCGCCGGATCTTCCCGCAGGAACGACGTCTGGTCGGTCCGATTGTCAAACACAGCAACCGGCAACTGAAAGACGTCCCCGTGGGCTTCCACCCGAATGGTGTCCGGTCGGTCGCTTTGCTCAATCAACCACAACAAATCGTCGATTCCGTAGTCCTGTCGCATGACGATCTCAGGAACTCCATGGTGAAGGATTGACGCGTCACCATCGATGCCCGGTTGGGCACGTTCAACGTTGCGGCGACGACTTTCCTCCGGAGTGACCCACACATACAGAATCGACGCAGCCTTCAGTATCTCGGGAGAGAGTTGACTGAGTGAGTAGAGGTAGCCGTGTGAACCTGCCAACGGCAGCGACGCCCCTTCGGGTCCTCCCCGAGCGAACTCTATGACCACTGTGGCACCGGCCGCATCCTCGTTGATGGCCGCTTGACGGTCCGACCACAGTTGTCGGGCATCTGCTTCGACGGCCAGGGCAAGCATTTCCCGCTCG
This sequence comes from uncultured Actinomycetota bacterium, assembly GCA_963823915.1. Taxonomy (GTDB): domain Bacteria; phylum Actinomycetota; class Acidimicrobiia; order Spongiisociales; family UBA4744; genus UBA4744. Next base: position 72,706 of record CAWGNJ010000001.1, on the reverse strand, counting down.
CCATTGCTCACGTCCGTCAACACCGCGGGCAGTCCCACCATCCGCCTCGCTCGATCCATGCGGTCCAGCAGCCACCCGGCCGCCGAGGGCGGCGGTTCCGGTTCTCGAGGCCGGCCCAGATCGGCATAGTCCTCATTGACGAGATGGATCAGCGTCCCCCAATCGGCCGGTTCCAGAAAGGGTGTGCTGTCTGACCCGAAGAACACCGGCGATTCGTAGAGATGCCGCAACTCGGAAGAGATTCGCCGCATGAGATGCACGTACGGATAGTCGTCCAGTTGCACGGACCGGCCCAGTCCAAAATCCGTGGCGGCCCGATCGGGGTTCAGCGAGCTGAGGTACCGGCGGATCTCCGACTTGCCGGACGCCGGGAGGGCCAAGAGGAGCAGGGTGGGAATGGTTTGAGCCATATGCGAAGAATAGTTGTCAGTTGTCAGTCGTCAGTTCTCAGTTATCAGTCGTCAGTTCTCAATTGACAGTCTCCACCCTCTCCGCACCGCCGCCTCCGGCAGCGCCGCGCCTCTCCCGCCAGCGGGCGAGGCAAAACTCGTAGCTCGTCGCTCGTAGCTCGAAGCTCCTAGCTATTCGGCAACTCGTCTGGCATCAGGGGGTTGGGGCGGTTGCGGTTGTATCGCTCCAAGACTGCTTCGTCGCAGGATCGGCACAGATGCACGATCCGGGTGCCCACCACCGAGAGCTGGGTGCCCCGGCTCTTCTCGACGATTGCCAGCACGACGGCCTGAAGATCGTCACCTGCGCAGGAGCCACACCGGGGCGACGGATCACGGTCCCAAACCTGCCCGCACACATCACAAACGAGGCTGATCACATCGCCGGATCGGGACCCGGTCAACCGGTCCCCCTCACCGCATGATGGGCAAAGCACCTCGATACTCACACGCCTGATCGTACTCAGCGCTATGACCTGCCAGAATCGGAGGTGCACTCGATGGAGGCCGCATGCTCAGGAAGCTCTTCAAAATCGTCTTCTTCTCTTCGCTGACCTACGGATTCGGGATGCTCGCCCGTCAGTTGTTTCTGGGTTTGGGTGATGAGACAACCAATGAGTTTGAACTCGTGACCATCATGGACGGCAAGGAGTTTGCCAGTCGGGCCGAGGGGCTTTGGTCGGGAAAGGTCACGACGATCATGGGTGGGGTCGATCTGGATCTCCGCGACGTGGAGCTGGATCCGGGAGGCGCCGACCTGGCGATCTTCACGGTCATGGGCGGTATCTCGCTTCGGGTGCCAGACACCTGGATTGTCGCAACAGATGGACAAGCCATCCTCGGCAACCACGACCTCCGGGTGGCCAATCGGGCTGTGCTGCCGGCAGACGCTCCGGTGCTACGCATCCAGGCCCGCACCTATTTCGGTAGCCTCGCCGTCGCTGCCAAGCCCGTTGAAGTCTGAGGTTTGCCAACCGGCACTCCGCAGGATCCCGGCCCGGATTTCGACCCCTTCTCCGTCCGATAGGGTAGACATCGAATAGACCGAATCAGCTAGGAGGATCCATGGGTATCCCGATCAAACGAGTTGCGGTTCTCGGGGCAGGAGTCATGGGACAGGGCATCGCTGCTCACCTCGCCAACGCCGGCATCCCTTCGTACCTTTTCGATATAGCCCCTGGGGAATTGACCCCTCAAGAACAACAGAAGGGTCTCTCCCTCGAAGATCCTGCCGTTCGTAACCGATTCGCGATGGGTGGCATCGCCGCCATCGGCAAGTCAAAACCGCCCCTGCTGTACAGCCAAGACCTTGGCCGGCTGATCACGCCCTGCAACTACGAGGACGACGCCGAGAAGCTGGGCGAGTGCGACTGGATCGTTGAGGTTGTGGTCGAACGCCTCGATATCAAGCGCAAGGTGTTCGACATGGTCGAGCAGCACCGCAAACCCGGCAGCGTGGTGTCATCCAATACTTCTGGTCTGTCGGTCGCGGATATGACCGACGGACGCAGCGACGATTTCCGACGTCACTTCATGGTGACCCACTTCTTCAACCCGGTCCGCTACATGCGCCTGCTCGAGATGGTGCCCGGAGACGACACCGATCCGGACCTGTTCCTAGCCATGGCCGATTTTGGGGAGCACGTCCTCGGCAAAGGGATCGTCTACGGCAAGGACACCCCCAATTTCGTCGGCAACCGGATCGGCACGTTTGGAATGACCTCGGTGTTCCACTGGATGAGTGAGTTCGGGATGGGCATCACGGAAACCGACAAGATCTTCGGACCGGCGACGGGGCGGCCCAAGTCCGCCGTTTTCCGCACTGCCGACGTCGTCGGTCTCGACACTATGGCTCACGTGCTGACGACCGTGGCCGAGTCGTGTCCAGACGATCCGTGGCACGAACGCTTCCAGGTCCCCCCGGTCCTGAAAGGCTTGATCGAAAAGGGAGCCCTGGGTGAGAAGACCGGAGCCGGTTTCTACAAGAAGACCCGGGACGCCTCCGGGGCCCGGCAGATAGCCGCCCTCAACCTCGAAACCCTCGAATATGAGGAACAACCGAAGGTCAGATTCGATTCGATCGGCGCCACCCGCAACCTCGAGAAGGCCGGCGACAAGATCCGCGAAATGGTTTGGTTCGATGACGAGGCCGGACGATTCGCCTGGAAGGTCACGGCCGAAACCTGCCTCTACTCGGCTGAACTTCTCGGCGAGATTGCCGACGATGTCGTCAACATCGACCGGGCCCTGCGCTGGGGTTTCAATTACGAACTTGGACCCTTCCAGACCTGGGATGCCATCGGCCTCGAACGCTCGGTCGAGAGGATGAAGGAAGAAGGAATGGCAGTCCCCGTGATCGTCGACACGCTCGTAGCCAAGGGCGAAGGCTCCTGGTACGTCCGTCGAGACGGCGTTGACTACTACTGGGACATCGAGAAAGAGGACTACCTCGAGGTTCCGGTAGCCGATCGGCAGATCTCGCTGACCGCGCTGGCCGATCGGGGCCAGGTGATCGATCAGAACGAAGGCGCCACCCTCTACGACCTGGGCGATCGAATCGGTTTGGTCGAATTCCACACCAAGATGAACTCCATCGACGCCCAGATCATCGAGATGATCAACAATGCCTGCGACCGGGTCAACAACGGTGAGCTCGACGGACTAGTGGTGGGGGGCGAAGCGGCCAACTTCTCGGTCGGCGCCAATATCGGTCTGGTCGGCATGCTGGTCATGGCCGACATGTGGGACGAGTTGGAACAAGCCATCCGTGGCGGCCAAGACGCCTACATGAAGATGAAGTACTGCTCAGGCCCGGTGGTAACGGCCCCCCGGGGTATGGCGTTGGGAGGCGGTTGTGAGGCCGTCATGCACGGATCTGCCGTGCGGGCTTCCGCCGAAACCTATATCGGTCTGGTCGAGCTCGGGGTCGGTGTGATTCCGGCGTTCGGAGGTTGCAAGGAAATGGCCTTCCGTTTCTACGGCAGCGCTCCCGGCACAGTCAAGCCCAACCTGTTCCCCTTGATGGAACACATCTTCCGCACCATCGGCATGGCCAGCGTGGCCGGCAGCGCCGAAGAGGGCCGAGCCTTGGGATTCCTGCGGCCGACCGACAGGGTGACGCTCAATCCCGACAACGTCCTGGCCGACGCCAAGGCAGATGTTCTGGCGATGATTTCGAGCGGGTACAAGCCGCCGCTGCCCACCACCGTCCCGGTGCCGGGACGCGACGGCATCGCCACCCTCAAGGTTGCGGCCCACACCATGCGCGGCGGCGGGTACATCAGCGAATACGACGAGTACCTGGCCCGCAAACTCGCCCATGTGATCTGCGGAGGTGACGTACCGGAAGGCACCCAACTGTCGGAACAGGATTTCCTGGACCTGGAGCGAGGGGCGTTTCTCGAGTTGTGTCATGAGGAAAAGACCCTGGCAACGGATCCAGCACATGCTGTCCACCGGCAAAGCCCTACGGAATTAGCAACGACGGACTATCTGTTGAAACGAGATACTGAAGAAGGAGCACATGAATGAGCACAGGAGTCGTCGTTACTCACGCCTACCGGACGGCGGTCGGCAAGGCCAACCGTGGCAACCTGCGCGCAAACCCGACCGGACGAATTGCTCGGGTTGTTGATGCAGGGTTTCTTGGATCGTGTGCCAGAGCTCGCACCGTCCGACATCGATGACATCCTCATCGGCTGCGCGATGCCGGAGGGCGAGCAGGGCCTGAACATCGGGCGCAACGCCGCCCTGCGGGCCGGTTTGCCGGTGGAAGTTCCGGCCATGACGGTGAACCGATTCTGCAGTTCAGGCCTGCAAACGCTGGCCAGCGGGGTAGCCCAGGTCCAGGCCGGGTGGTCCGATATCGTCCTTACCGGCGGCGTTGAGTCGATGTCGATGGTGCCGATGACCGGCAACAAGCCTTCGCTGAACCCCTGGTTGGCGGAAAACTACCCGGAGGCATACGAGTCGATGGGTATGACCAGTGAGATCGTCGCCGAACGGTACGGAATCAACCGCCAGGATCAGGATGCCTTTGCCCTCGAATCGAACAATCGGGCCCTGGCCGCGATCGAGGCGGGGCGGTTCGTCGATGAGATCATCCCGATCGAAACCGATGTCGATGGCAAGACCATCGTGTTCGACACCGATGAAGGCCCCCGGGCCAGCACTCTCGAGAGCCTCGCCAAGCTGCGTCCCGCCTTCAAGGTGGACGGCACCTCAACCGCCGGCAACTCATCGCAGATGTCCGACGGAGCGGCACTGGAGCTGCTGATGAGTGCCGCCAAAGCCGAGGAACTTGGGTTCTCGCCGCTGGCGGAACTGGTCACGTTCCAGGTCGCCGGAGTGAACCCAGAGGAAATGGGTATCGGCCCTTCGGTCGCTATCCCCAAGGCACTCGAGAAGGCCGGCCTGTCGCTGAAGGACATCGGTTTGATCGAACTCAACGAGGCCTTCGCCAGCCAGGCGCTCTACTGCGTACGAGAGTTGGGCCTCGATCCGAGCTTGGTCAACGTCAACGGAGGCGCCATCGCCCTCGGACACCCGCTGGGCTGTACCGGCGCCAAACTGACCGCCACCCTGCTGCATGAGATGAAGCGCCGCGATGTCGAGTACGGCATCGTGTCGATGTGCATCGGCGGCGGAATGGGCGCAGCCGGAATCTTCAAGAGGGTGTAGGAGCTGAGCGTTGGCTTGGGATAGTCCCCCCGGAGGGGGGAAAGTACCGCAGCGGCGCAGCCGGAATCTTCAAGAGGGTGTCAGAGTTGGGCGTTGGTTTGGGATAGTCCCCCCGAAAGGGCGAAAGCACCCCAGCGGCGCGGCCGGAACACCCAACAAGGTCCAAAGACCCGGCCGATGGTTTGGGATAGTCCCCCCGAAGGGGGGAAAGTACCGCAGCGGCGCAGCCGCTGGGGTAGGGGGGTTATTTGAGTTCGAGGTCGTCGACCCAGGCTTGTATCTGGTCTTGAACGCGTCCTTGATCAGCCAAGGCACCGTTGGCAATGCGTAACACGCGGAATCCCAGGCGCTCAAGATACGCATCGCGTCGCTGGTCGTAGTCTCCCCCGTGCCCTTCACCATCCATCTCGACGACCAATCGTCGGGCGACGCACACGAAATCCACGATGAACGGACCGATTGGCTCTTGGCGCCGGAACCTCCAACCCAATCCCTTCCTGCGGACCATGTTCCACACCGCCGTTTCCGCGGGAGTCATTGATCGACGCATCTGCTTGGCGAGTTCGGAATTGTCGGTGGGGCGCGGGTAGCCGGGCATGGGCCAATCATGGAATACCAACCTGCACCTGCATAGGGGATCGTCTCGAAGGAAACCCTACGCCCGCTTGATTTCCCCCTACGCCCGCTTGATTACCCCCTACCACCGCCTGAATACCCCCTACCCCCGCCTTCGGCGGCGGTACTTTCCCCCTAAAAGGGGGACTATCGGCGGTGCTTTCCCGCTCAAAGGGGGACTATCGGCGTAGCCCTCACTTCAAATACGTCAATACCGCCAGGACGCGGCGGTGGTCGTCGGGGGCGGGGAATAGATCCAGCTTGGTGAAGATCGAGGAAATGTGTTTCTCGACGCCTCCGGGGCTGATCCCGCACTCGTCGGCGATGGCGGCGTTGCTTTTGCCCTCTGCCATCAGGCCCAGCACATCGAGTTCTCGTGATGTCAACCGGTCGAGAGCGTCACGGGTTCGCCGCCGTTTGACCAATTGGGCAACCACTTCGGGGTCGATGGCAGTGCCCCCATCGGCCACTTGCCGCAGCGAGGCGAGGAACTCGGAGACGTCGGCTACCCGATCTTTGAGTAGGTAGCCGATACCCCGGGTACCGGAGCCCACCAGATCAACGGCGTATCGCTCCTCAACGTATTGCGACAACACCATGATTGAGACGTCCGGGTGGCGACGACGGATTTCGACGGCGGCTCGCAAACCCTCGTCCGTGAACGTCGGCGGCATGCGCACGTCGATGATCGCCAGATCGGGCAGTTGCTCATCCACCGCCGTCAGCAGTTGTTCTCCGTCTTCGGCCACCGCAGTTACCTCGATTTCGTTGTCTTCGAGAAGGCGCCGCAAACCCTCGCGGAACAGGACCGAGTCCTCGCCGATAACTACCCGCATGGCATCTCCGCTCTGATCAAAGTGGGTCCGCCCTCGGCACTCTCGACCGTTACGGTTCCCCCGACGGCTCCCACCCGGCTCGCCAACCCGGACAACCCGTTTCCGCCGGCGTCCGCGCCGCCGACTCCGTCGTCTCGAATTTCGACCAACAGCCGGCTTCCCTCTCTCCTCACGGCCACCGAGGCGCGAGTTGCTTCGGAGTGTTTGGCGACGTTGGCCAGGGCTTCGGCGACCACGAAGTAGGCGGTCGACTCCACCGGCGCCGGCAAACGGTCCCCCAATCGGCACGAAACATCGACGGGAACGGGCGATTGGGCGGCCAGCGCCGACAGAGCCGCGTCGAGCCCCCGGTCGGTCAACACGGCCGGTGAGATTCCGCGGGCCAGATCGCGCAGTTCGACAATGGCCGCTTTGGCATGCTCGTGAGCCTCTTCCACCAGTTGTCGCGCCGCATCGGGGTCAGCATCAAGCTTCTCCTTGGCCATCCCCAACCCCATCGCCAGAGCTACCAAACGCTGCTGAGCGCCGTCGTGAAGGTTTCGTTCGATCTGACGCCGCTCGTACTCCGCCGCATCAAGACCTTGGCCCCTACTAACCCGAAGGCCTTGGACCTCGACATTGAGCCGGGCGGACTGGGTCGGCCCGAGCAGGCCCACGGCAAAGGCGCTGTGGATGGCAGCCATCCCCCGGATCACGGTCGGCACCAACAGCAGCAGCGCTACGCCCACGGCCGCGGCGATCAGGGCCTCACCCGTCGTATCGATGACCAACCATCGCCACCCGTCGCCGACGAATGTGAAGGGTTCCCACCACCTCATGGTCAACGGAGTTGCAACTAGGCCAAGCGGCAGGGCAAACGCAACCGTGAGAATCGTGAACCAGGCGATCCCGAGCGGAAAGAGGAGAAAGAGATAGACAAGATCGCGCCACGTGGCCGGATCGCCCAATCGAACTGCCCATCGCTTGCGGAGTGGAGTTGTCGGCTCAGAGCGGTAGGGCGTTTCGATTCTGGTTCCGAGCCCCCACTCCACAAACCGCCGCTCCGCTTCGGCTCCGTTGCGCCAGAGGACAAAGGCGAACCAGAGGATCGGCAATCCCACCCAAATGATGACCAGCGACGCTCCGAGGGATATCAACGTAACTAGAGCGACAAACCAGAAGATCCCCAACGGGAAAGTCGCCAACAGGTAGGCCAAACGGGTCCAGGTCCGGCGATCTGCCCAATCTCGGATGAGGCCTGGATCTTGGCGTTCAATCGTTTCGGTCATTTCCGCTCCTTGGAAGTTATGTACTTCATCAGCACATGTCCAAGTTATGGGTCAGAGGCCGTTGCCAACAGCCGGCGGCCCCCAGGCTATTTGGTGGGGTTATCCCCAGCATTCATCGCCCAGCCTGACAGCTCTCTTGGAGACGCCAGCATACGCTCAATGATCGCCCGAGCATCGGCAGCCCTAATCCCGGACGAAATCGAACATCGACCGCGTAATCTAAGGCCATGGACATCATCGCTCATCGCTCGGTGGGTCAAGCCCACGTGTTCGTGGTGCAAGGCGACCTGACCGGCCAACCGGTAGAGGCAGTCGTCAATGCGGCCAATGAGGCACTTGCCCATGGTGGAGGGGTTGCCGCCGCCATCGTTGCGGTCGGGGGTCGAGTCATTCAAGAAGAGTCGGATCAATGGGTCCGCGAACACGGACCGGTGGGGAGAGGCCAGGCGGCGGTAACGACCGGCGGAGCTCTGCAAGCCTCACATGTTGTTCACGTGGTCGGCCCCCGTTACCGGACCGGTCAAGACAATGAAGCAATGTTGCGTGAGGCGACAGCCGCCGCGCTGGAAGCAACAGCTTCGGTTGGCGTCAAGTCTGTCGCCTTCCCGGCCATCTCAGCCGGAGTCTTCAGGTACCCGCGAACCGAGGCAACCGCAGTGTTAGCAGATGCCGTTGTCGGTTGGCTGGTCGAACACCCGGAGGCCCTCGAGGAAGTTCGCCTGGTCGGATATGACGCCGGGACAGCCAAGGATTTCGCCCGGGGCCTGCAAGCGACCGAGCAACCCGCCTAGTGTCTCAGGGGTAGAACCCGACCGCGGAAAGTCGCGGCCGACGAAGGGACGATCTCGATGGTGGCAGCCTACGTACTCATTCAGACCGACGTCGGTCGGGCGGCCGGAGTAGCCGCAACGATCGCCAGCATCGCCGGTGTGGCGATAGCGTCGCCGGTGACGGGCCCCTATGACGTCATTGCCCGGATCGAAGCAGACAGTGTGGACAAAATCGGCACAATGGTCGTGTCACAAATACAGGCCGTCGAGGGCATCACCCGGACCCTCACCTGCCCGATCGTCGTTCTGTAAGCCTCAGGTTCGCCCGGCGGCGCTCTGTTGTTCACGGGCCGCGGCCACCGCGGCGCCGGCCCGGCTGACGGCCTGGGCAATCTCCGTCTGCATATCCCCTTCTGGATCCAAGGCCAACCGCTTGCACCCCCTTGCCGGCGGTCAGGGCGTTCCGACTGGAGCGGCCAAGTGTCGGGTAACCGTCAGTCGCGGCTTCAGCAACCACTCGACTCGGTTTTCCTGAACACAAACAACACCGCGAGGACCCACCGATGTCGCTTTCCAAATCGCTCGTAGTCACCCTGGCTTTGGTGGCCGGAGCCATCATTCTCATCGCCGCTCTCGCTTCAGGTGACGATGACGCCATCCCCACCAACGCCACGCCGACAACAACTGCTGCCGGAGAAGCTCCACAAGTCGAAAACGGGAACGGCACGGGACCGGAGGTCATCGAGGGCGCAATTGACCTCCCTTCTCGGTTGGCGGCCGTCACCGGCAATTGGATAACGGATTGGTCGCGGCGAACAATCGATCTGGAAGAACTGCTGATCGGCATCCAAGCACCCGATCCCCGAGACATCATTGCCCCTCTCGACCATCCGCAGTTCGAGACCATCGCAGCCGCCGACGAATGGTTGGAAGGACGGGAGCCGGGAGTGCTGCTCGAGGTTGACGGGATTGCTCGTTTCTATCCGATCCGGATTCTCACCCTCCATGAGGTCGTCAACGACGTCATCGCCGACCGACCGGTGGTGGTGACCTACTGCCCTCTCTGCAATACCGCCACCGCCTTCGATCCCACCATCGATGGGCAAGTGGCCCGCTTTGGCGTTTCGGGTCTGCTCCGCAACTCCGACCTGGTGATGTGGGATGACCAAACCCAGTCTCTGTGGCAGCAGATCACGGGCGAGGCCATCGTCGGCAAGCTAGCCGGGACTCGCCTGGCGTTCTTCGGGTCGTCGATGGTCCGCTGGGCCGACTTCAAAGACTCCTTCCCGGATGGAGAGGCACTCTCACGAGACACGGGATTCAACTTCCCCTACGGGGTCAACCCCTATCAGGGGTATTCGGGGCGGGCAGCACCCTTCGCCTTCTTCACTGGTGATCTCGATCCCCGCTACCCCGCCCTCGAGAGAGTGGTCGGCGTCACCGTGGGCGAAGACAGCAAGGCCTTCCCTTTCAGTGTCATCGCCGTAGAGCAAGCAATCAACGATGAGGTGACCGGAACTCCTGTGGCAGTCTTCTGGGGCGCAGAGGACACCGCCGACGCGCTCGATGCCGGTTCAATCACCGAAGGCGTCGCCATCGGCACCGGTGTGGCCTATGAACGGACACTCGACGGTCGGGTACTGACGTTTACCGCCAACGGTGATGACACCTTCACAGACGCCGAGACCGGCACCACCTGGAACCTGCTGGGGATCGCCCTGGACGGCGAGCTGGCCGGATCACGGTTGTCGATCGTGACGCATCGCAACGAATTCTGGTTCGCGTGGGGAGCATTCTTCCCAGATGCCGACGTGTACGCGGGATCGGGCTAAGAGGCTCAAACCTCGATCAACGACTCCGCAAAGCGGCAACGCCTTCGGCGAAACGGGAGGGCCCGGCCCAGGACTCCGACCCGGGAGGGAGTGGAAGCTCGGCGACAACTTCTGGGGTGACGTCTCCATCGGCTACAACCCGATCAACGTGTCTCAGATAGACGGCCATCGTCCGTAGATGACCGAGATCGCCCAGATCGCCGTGTCCCGGGATCAGGGTCTGTGGCTCGAGCGCAGCCATACGATCGAGGACCTTCGCCCAGACGCCGGCGTCACCATCGTTCGTCCGGGGATGCGAGTCGACCCAGAGTAGGTCACCCGTGATCGCGACCCCCTCTCCCGGCAGGTGGGCAAAAACATCGCTTTCGGTGTGCCCGCCGCCGTAGGTGAGGATCTCGAGTTCACGATCCGAACCGCGCACAGCTATCCGGTCGTCGATCAGGACATCCGGGAGGGTCAACCGGAAGCGATCCTTGCCGGCGAAAAGGGCCTCCGCTCCCAATCGAGCGGATCGAGCACGGGCTCGTCGTTCTTCAGTTTCGGCTTGTTGCTCCTGCTCTTGCGCCCACATCAAGTAGCCGTCGACCTCTTCGGCATAGACAGCCGGGTCGGCAGTACCGTTTGCTGCGATCAGTTCCACGGTACGGCGGGTTGAAACGATCGGGGTTCCGGCGAACAACTGGTTGCCTCCGGTGTGGTCGTCGTGCCAATGGCTGTTGACGGCCAGGTAGGCCCGACGTCCGGTGAGGTCCTGTACGGCAGCAACCAAGTCGTCGCCGGCGGGGAGGGTCATGAAGGTGTCGAACACCACCGTCTTGTCCCCCAGATCGACAATGGCGGCGTTCGAGACACAGGCCCCGGTAGTGCCGGCGATAAGGGCGAACACGCCGGGAGCGGCCTCCTGGATGCGGAAATGCTCGGACGAAAACGACATCACAGACCTATACGAGAAGGACGATGCCGACGGCGATGGCGATCAGCGCCCAGACGATGAAGAAGATCATCGTCCCGGTTTCTTTGAAGACGCTGACGAACCCCTGGATCTTCTTCATGTTCCAGATGGGGGCGGGCTTCCAGATGGCGATGGCGATAACGGCGATGCCGTACACGATGAGAATGATGGCGAGAGCGGTCATAGGCAGATTCTATTCATCGTGACCAGGCCGGGGTGAAACCTGAGGGCATTCGAATCCGCACCAAACACCAGCGGTCCGACGAATACAATCGGTTGAACAGCTTTTCTCACGCGAGATCGTGGAGGTTCAAGATGCCCTTGCCAAAATGGCTCGCCCAACTCAACAAGCGGTCCTTCAACAAGATGGAGATCAAGCGGGGCGTCCGGCCGGTGTTGACCCATGTAGGCAGATCGTCGGGGAAGACCTATCACACACCGCTGGATGCCCACAAGGTGGGCGGCGGTTACATCTTCATCATCAATTACGGCTCACGATCGGATTGGGTCAAGAACATATTGGCGGCCGGGAGCGCCACTCTCCGGATCGACGGTCAGGAGATCGAACTTACGTCCCCACGATTGGTGAGCGGAGAGGTTGCCTGGCAGCTATTGCCGGCTGAAACCAAGAAACCGCTACCAGACTTCCTGAAGCTGGAGTACTTGCATATGGACACCCTCCGCTAGTCCAGGCTTGCGGCAGCCGCCTGAGAAGACGGGCGCCTATCAAGGGGTGGGGTGATCCTTGAGCCACGCTCGGAGCAGCTCGACGTTGGCTTGATGCTCTTCGTAGGTGACGGCATAGCGGGTCTCGCCGGAGTGCAGGTCGATGGTCACGTAGAACCACCAGTCACCCGGCGGCGGGGCCAGGTACGCGTCGAGGGACGCTTCGTCGGGTGAACAGATCGGCGTGGGCGGCAAACCGTTGTGCCGATACGAGTTGTACGGCTGGTCGGACGCTCGTTCCTCACTGGTGGTGAAGATCCGGTCCTCGGGCACGGGATAGAGGATGATCGAATCCATCTGCAGAGGACCCCGGCCGGCCAGCCGGTTGGTGAGCACTCGCGCCACGTTGGGTTTCTCGTTCTGGTTGTACGTCTCTTTCTCGATCACCGAAGCGGCGGTCAGCACCCGATACCACTGGTCACGGGGAATCTCGCGCTCTTCGAGTTGCGCCAGGCGGCGATCCACCATCGCCTGGACGATCTCGCCCGCGCCGGCACCGTCGGCAGGTTCGTAGGTACCGGGCGCCAGCCAACCCTCCGGGTTGGCACCGGCTTCCGGCGGCAGCTCCACTTCGGCGATCGCCGTCTCCACCTCGGCGGCGGCGAAGCCGAAGGCGTTGGCTATGTCTACCGCCAGGTGCTTGGTGAGAGCGCCGCCCGGGGCAACCGTGTTGAGTCCCGGACCGGGTTTGGGTACCGACGTGTACCCGCTCGACGACGAAACCGGAGGTTCTGACGTGGTCGTCGTCGGTGCAATGGTGGTCGTGGTGGTGGACGAGGGCGCGGGGACGATCGTCGTGGTGGTAGAGGGGGGTGAAGGCGTCGTAGTGGAGCTGGGCGGGGGGTCCGGCGTTGAAGCTTCGGTCACGGAGGTCTCCGACGCGGCCGGTTCTTCCTCCACCGCCCTATCACTGCTCTCGTCTCCCCCACCACCGAGTGCGACCACCAGGGTCGCTATCAACGCCAGCGCCGCCATGCCGGCCAAGGTCCATGCCAGGGTTCTCGATCTCACGGACACCATCATGCCGCGGCCACGCAGCAACCCCGAAACCAGGTTGCCGATGCTCCGGGCGATGTCGAACGCTTGCGACGAGCAAAGCGAGGAACGGCGTGGGCCCGGCAGGACTCGAACCTGCGACCTACGGATTATGAGTCCGCTGCTCTGACCAACTGAGCTACGGGCCCCACGACAGCAATACTACGACCGCATGACACGCGCGCAGTTCGCGCAGCGAACTGAAACGTACTCGCCACAGGCGAGTACGCAGCTACGGGCCCCACTGACCAGTGATTGTAGGAGGGTTGCCGGGCGGGCCCGGGGAACTATGGGCGGCGGAAGGAACTCTCGACGCGGGCGACGGCGGTGTCACAGGGAGCGGAGGCCATTATTTCCTCGGCCGTTCCACCCAGCAACACCATCGAGGTGGCGCCTGCCCCCCGACTGGCCACTGTTACGAGATCGGCGCCTCGCCGCCGGGCTGCTTCTCCGACGGCCTGCGACGGCGGGCCTTCGACAACCAGAGAGCGAATGCCGTCACCCCACGGTTCGATGAAATCGTTCAGGGCGTCCTGGGCCATCGCCAGGCGTTCACCACGCCGCTGAGCGGCGTCTTGTTCAAACAGACGGCTCTGTCCGAGAAGGACATCGGCGCGCGGGGACAGGGCGTAGACGACGGTGAGATCGGCTCCGGGAGCTAGTGCCAAACCAAGTTCGATTGCCTGTCGTGAATGCTCGGACAGGTCGACCGCGGCTACCACTCTCCGATATGGAACACGGGGCTGGCGGCGCACGGCCAAAACCGACGAGCGGGCCTTGCGTGCCAGCCGCCTCGTCACCGGGCCAAGCTGGGCAGCGTCGATGGAGGAAGTCCCGGCAACGAGCAGATCGGCGTCCCGGGCCAGGCGCCCGATCTGGGAGGAGGGAGCCCCCTTGGTGACCTCAAACTCAATCGGGACGGAAGTCCGACCCGCTACCCAATCGACGAGAGCAGCCGCAGCTGTGTGGCGATGAGCGGTGAGGAATCGTGCCTCATCGTCGGAGAGGAAGGGGTCCTCAAAGTTTTCGAGGACGTGCAAGAGCCCAAGATGGGTGTTGAACTGTTCAGCAAGAATGCGGGCGCGGTCGACAACGCGCCGCCCCGCGGACGTGAGGTCGAACGCCGCCATTACCCGTCGCATCTCCCCGCCTCCTGTGCCGCCGGTACATTAGTGGTGGCCTGAGAAGTTGCCGCTCAAAGGGACGTCAAGACGGGTTGAGCTCTCCAGCAGCCCCGGTCGGCACAACCGGCCGAATCGGTGCCACTGGTCCCAAACGCTGATAGGGCTCACCGAGAGGTGGACGCGAATCGGGTCGACCTCGATTGGGCCAGAACGCCATGGCCCGCTCCGCCATCGCCGTGATCGTCAGCGAAGGGTTGACGCCCAGATTGGCGGTGACCGACGCACCATCAACCACATGCAGCCCTGCGTGGCCGAATAGGCGCTGATATGGGTCGATCACTCCCGTTTGCGGCGTATCGCCAATGCAAGCGCCGCCCAGCATGTGGGCGGTGATCGGAATGTCGAGCAGTACTTCATTGATGCTGCTCATCGCCGATCCCCCAATCTGATCGGCAGCCACTCGGGCGGCCGCGTTGGCGACCGGTATGTAGGTGGGACTTGGTTTCCCGGTTTCCTGTTCGGTAACCGGGCGCCGACCAAGAATCCCCTTCCGGAAATGCAAGCGAAGGCTGTTGTCCAGGCTCTGCATGACCAGGAATATCACCGCTCGTTCCGACCACCGGTACACAGACAACGACCGCGCAAAAGCTATCGGGTGTCGCAGACAAGCGGCCAAGAACCGCACCCATCGGGGCTTGCCCCCACCCCCGTCGACCAGGATGGTCCCCAAGAGCCCCATCGCATTGCTCCCGGCCGGGTATCGAACGGCCTCAATATGGGTCTGCGGTTCGGGATGGATCGAGGAACTTATAGCCACCCCCTGGGAGAAATCGGTTGATGCGTTCGACGCCGTGGCCCCAACGATCGTCTCTGAGTTGGTACGCACATGGTGACCCAGCCGCGGCGAAAGATTGGGAAGTCGCCCGCTCTCCTGCAGAGATTGGAGTAGCCGACCGGTGCCAAGCGTCCCGGCCGCAAAGATCACCTGACCGGCGGTGAACGATCGAGCCCGTTTCCGAAACCACGCCCCGGGTCGTTCAGTCACCACCCGGTAGCCTTCTTCCTCCAGCGGGATCACATCGACGGCTTGATGCTCCGGGTGGACCACCGCCCCGTGTTTCTCAGCGAGGTAGAGGTAGTTCTTGTCCAGAGTGTTCTTAGCGTTGTGGCGGCACCCGACCATGCACCCGCCACATTCAATACAACCGGTCCGGGTAGGCCCCTCTCCCCCGAAGTAGGGGTCGGGCTCTTCTATGCCCCTCTGACCGAAATTCACGGCGACCGGGGTCACCGTGAAAGTCTCTTCAACTCCAAGGCGGGCGGCCACCGAACGAAGCACGGCGTCCGAGTTGGACCCGCCGGGATTGGTCTGCACACCCAACATCCGACGGGCTTGGTCGAAGTGGGGCGCCAGCTCGGCTTCCCAATCGGTGATATGACCCCATTGCGGGTCATCGAGCGCCACTCCGTGCGGTTCATAGCAAACGTTGCCCCATACGAGCGATCCGCCCCCGACGCCGGCG
Organism: uncultured Actinomycetota bacterium; assembly: GCA_963823915.1. Lineage (GTDB taxonomy): Bacteria > Actinomycetota > Acidimicrobiia > Spongiisociales > UBA4744 > UBA4744. Next base: position 56,896 of record CAWGNJ010000001.1, on the reverse strand, counting down.
CCGGAGAGAGCCAGCGCATGGTTGAGCAGGCTCAGTCGCTGAAACCCGCGCCAGCCGAGCCTGGGGAACCAGAGGAATTTGCGGAGGTTCCAATTGGTGGTCGGTAGGGTGCTGGCATCCCACCGTTTGCCCGCCTCCAGTACCCCAACGCGGTACCCCTTCTCGACGAGGCGGAGGGCCGAGACGCTCCCCCCGAATCCACTCCCGATGACCAGCACGTCGTAGTCGAACGCCATTTCGTCATTCACTTCCACTCGGCCCTCGCATGCTACCGGGTGATCTCGCCCGGACGTTTTTGGCGCCTCAAGTGCTCGATATTCCGGCAAGTTAGGCGCCACAAGTGAGATTCCGGCGTCGCCGTCCCGCGAGGCAGGTGAGTGTTGTGATCGAACGGCCAGAAGTAGGTCTTCAAGATGCCCGAAGAAACAACGCCAACGCCCGTCTACCGGTACAACGGGCTGGCGATTCTTGCCCTGGTGATGGGCGTCCTGTCACCACCGTGGCTCGTGTTCGGGTTGCCCTGGGCGGTGTTCGCCATCCTGGCGATCCTGGCCGGGCTCCGGGCCAAGCGGGAGATCGACACGGCTCCGTACCAGATGGAAGGCCGATCGTTGGCCGTCGCCGCCATCGTCGCCGGTCGAGTGGGCCTGGGGACGGCGGTTTTCGTCGTCACAGTGCTGCTGACCGTACCCGCTTCCTAGCCACCCGCCCTCGGGCGCCCACCCCCGCGAGGACCTCGCTCCGGCCTAGGACTTGCCAACCAACGTCACGTGCGGCTGATCGTTCCCTCCCAGGTCCCGACCTTCTCCCCTTTCAGAGCCTCCTCGTCGAACCAGTAGCTGGTGACCGCCTTGGTTTCGGTGTAGAACATCACTCCGTCCCGACCCATCACGTGGAGATCGCCGAAGAAGCTGTTCTTGTGACCGCTGAACGGAAAAACCGAGATCGGTACCGGGATCCCGACGTTGACGCCGACCATGCCGGCATCGATGCGGCGCGCAAACTCACGGGCGTAGTACCCGCTCTGGGTGAATATCGAGGCCCCGTTGGCGAACTCACTGGCGTTGATGATCTCGACCCCTTCGTCGAAGTTCGCGACTCGCTTGACGTACAACACGGGACCGAACACTTCTTCCCGCCCGCATGACATATCTTCGGTCACATGATCGAAGACAGTCGGCCCCAGGTAGTAGCCGCCCTCATGGTCTGCGACCTTTGCGTCACGGCCATCGAGCACCATCTGCGCGCCTTCACCGACAGACTTGTCGATCCAGCTCATGACGAAGTCCTTGTGGCCCGCGTTGACGAGTGGTCCCAGCTCAGTTGTTTCGTCGTAGGCCGGCCCGATTTTGCGCTGTTGGGCAAGCTCCGTGATCGCCGCCACCAACTCATCGGCGATCGACTCCTCAACGGCTATGGCCGGCAAAGCCATGCACCGCTCCCCGGCGCATCCGAACGCTGAGTTGATCACCCGCTGGGCGGTGGCCCGGATCGGGGCGTCCCGGAGAACCAGCGCATGGTTTTTTGCTTCCGTGAGGGCTTGGACCCGTTTCCCGTTGGCGGCCGCCGTGGCGTAGATGTGGCGGCCAACTTCGGTCGAACCCACAAAACTCACCCCTTGCACTTCAGGATGGGTCAGCAACCGCTCAGCCTCATGACGCGAGCAGGTCACAACATTGACAACACCGGGCGGCATACCAGCTTCTTCAACCAGCTCGGCCATTCGATACGCCGTCTGCGGCACAAACGATGCTGCCTTGAGCACGAAGGTGTTCCCGGTAGTCACCGCCAGAGGCATCATCCAGCCCATGGGGATCATGGCCGGGAAGTTCCATGGAGCAATCCCGACGAACACTCCCATCGGTTCGCGGAAAGTGACGGTGTCATAGCCGGTGGCCACGTTCATCAGCGAGTCGCCCATCATGGTTACGGGCAACGCGCAAGCCAGTTCGACAACCTCGATTGCCTTGAGGACATCGCCGCGGGCCTCGGTGTAGCTCTTGCCCATCTCGGTCGAGAGCAGCACCGCAAGGTCATGCAGGTTTGCCTCGAGTCGTTCCTTCAAGCGGAACATGACCTGGACGCGGGTGGTGATCGGAGTGTCCCTCCACGCCGGGTAGGCCGCAGCTGCGGCTTCCACTGCGGCGTCGACCTCGTCGGCCGTGCAGCGGGGAGCTTCAGCCATGACCTCTCCGGTGCTGCTGTTGGTGATTTCGTAGTACTCACCACTCGATGTGTCGCACCACTCGCCGCCCACCAGGAACTTCAACCGTTCCGCCATTTCGATCCTCCTTAGTCACAGCGAGCGCTACCGATCGCTCCTGTCCGCATTGAACCCTACAGTCCAAAAACCCCCCGGACTATTCGCTGCCCGGACTTTTCAACCCTCGACTCTCCGCTGCTGCGTCTCCGCCCGGAACTCCCCGCCGACAGGTCAACTTGACGATCTTGTTGTCGATCTCATCGACAGTCTCAATGGGTTTCAGGGCCATTTGGCTCTACCCGAACCGTGTTACCTCGATAGAGAATCAGGATATGAGGACCATTGTTTGCTGCTGCGTTCTAGTCATGTTGTTGGCTGCTTGTGGAGACGACGGCGGTGTCGTGGTTCTGACCGACCTTGACTCCGGGACCGAAGTTTTGGTCGCGGCAGGTGAGACCTTCGAGGTACACCTGACGTCGAATCCGAGCACCGGATTTGGCTGGGAAGTCGATGCGATGTCGACGCCGGGCTTGGTGACGCTGACCAGCAGGAACTTCGAGGATCCCCCCGATAGCGATCTGGTTGGTGCGGCCGGGACCGAGGTGTTTGTCTTCGAGGCAACCGGCGAAGGTGCCGGGATTCTGCGATTGGCCTATTTGCGCCCGTTCGAGGATCGCCCGGTGCCCCAACGTGTAGCCGAGTTCATCGTCCGCATCGATGAAGCCCCCTGGCCACCTGATCGGGAGGGCTCGGCGCAGCCTTCTATCTCTACCGCCACCGCGTCCGCGGGGATCGGAATCAACGCCCTGGTTGCGAGCGGAGCCATAGACGGGATCACGGTTAGCGGATTTGTGGTTTGGGACCCCAATGGAGCACACCTGTGTGAAGCTCTGGCCGAGTCGTTCCCTCCCCAATGCGGTGGGGCCAGGGTCCCGATCACGAATCCCGACGAACTAGGTCTTACCTTGCAAGAGAACCAGGGCGTGCGATGGACTGACCAGAGAGTCGACCTCACCGGCAATTTCGACGGCACCGGGCTGACGGTGACCAACTGAAGAGGCACGGAGTTGCCACGGGTAGCGGCCTTCCTAGATACGGGCCCGCTCTCAAGTCGGCGAGGGCCCCGGTCCCTTCACCTCTGCGCAGCCAGCCTCGTACACAGCCTCTACCCTTCCTCGAGGGACAACCAGAGCCAGGCAAGGACAGCACTCGAGGAGAACCCGTCGATGAGTGACGAACAGGCTGCAATGACCAAACCCCCAACGGCGGAAGGACTCGTCGAAATCAGCGGCGAGGGCTACTACGCCGTACGGGAGGTCGAGCAGATGCCTCCGTTCTTGATGAGTGTGGTGAGCGACGGTGATCGCTGGATGTTCGTCTCGAGTGCCGGAGGACTCACCGCCGGTCGAGGAGATCCGTCCAGGGCTCTGTTCAGGTATGAGACGGATGACCGTCTACACGACTCGGCCGGTTTCGTCGGGCCGGTCACCGCCATTCGGATCTCCACCGCCGGTACAGACGTACTGTGGCAGCCGCTCCGCGAGCTGGCCCGGGCGCCGGTGCGGCGCACGATCTACAAATCGGTCGTCGGTAGTTCGATCATCTTCGAGGAGCACCATGCGGATCTCCGGTTGACGTTTCGGTACCGTTGGGCCAGTTGCGATCGTTTCGGCTTTGTACGCACAGCCACCCTGACCAACGACGGTGACGAGTTCGTGCGGACGGAACTCATCGACGGCCTGCTGAATCTCCTCCCCTATGGTCTCGAACCCTCGCTGTACGCAACTAAGAACAACCTCACGAACGCGTACAAACGAAGTGAGGTAATCGACACGGAAAGCCGGTTGGCAGTCTTCTCGCTCGAGTCGGGGGTCGTCGATCGTCCCGAACCTGCCGAGGTGCTCAGAGGTTCAATAGCCTGGTCATTCGGTCTTGAACAGGCGGCGGTCACGGTCAACCCGGATGTCCTATCCGCCTTCGAAACCGGCCGGACCGAGGACATGACAACCCTGCTCACGGGAAGGCCAGGGGCGTACCTGCTTAGCGGCTCGGTAGATCTGATCCCCGGCGAGGAGAAGTCCTGGAACATTGTGGCCGACGTCGCGCAGGATCAGCTGGCCGTGGTCGGGTTGCGGAGCCTGCTCCACTCGGGAGTCGATCTTCCGGCAGCGGTCGCCACTTCTCTCGACGAATCCACCAGGTCGCTGGTCGAGATCATGGCGCCAGCCGACGCGCTGCAACGGACAGGTGATCGGGTCGCCACCGCCCATCAGTTCGCCAACGTCGTCTACAACTCCATGCGTGGCGGCGTCCCGCCGTCACGATATCGAGTCAACTCTGCGGATTTCGCTGGGTTCTTGGCCGATCGGAATCAAGTGGTGGCAGGCAGGCACCATGGCTGGCTCGAGTCCCTGCCTGGGGAGATCGACCGGCACGAACTCTTGCAGCAGATCAAAGACATGGGTGACGCACATCTTCTACGACTCGGTCTCGAGTACCTGCCCTTCAGCTTCTCGCGCCGCCACGGCGACCCGAGCCGGCCCTGGAACGCTTTCTCGATCCGTGTGCGTGACGCGGACGGCGAGCCCGTCTTCTACTACGAAGGCAACTGGCGGGACATTTTTCAGAACTGGGAGGCGCTGTGTTTGAGCTTCCCCGCCTACCTGCCCGGTACGATTGCGACTTTCGTCAACGCCTCGACGCCCGATGGATTCAACCCGTATCGCATCAGCCGCCACGGCATCGACTGGGAGGTGCCCGATCCCGACGATCCGTGGAGCAATATCGGATACTGGGGTGACCACCAGATCGTCTACCTGCTCCGCTTGCTCGAAGCCGGCGATCGATTCCTGCCGGGTGAAGTGAGTCGCTTGCTCGGCGAGCGCTTCTTCTCCTACGCCGACGTGCCCTACCGGATCGCCCCCTACGACCACCTGGTCCGCGATCCCCACGCCGACCATCGACTTCGACGAGGTTGCCAACGCGCGATCGTCGCGGCGGGTCGCAGACCTCGGAGGCGATGGCAAGTTGCTCCACGCTGAGGATGGAGAAATCCACCTTGTGAGTCTCATCGAGAAGCTGTTGGTGCCGGCCTTGTCGAAGCTCTCCAACTTCGTACCGGGCGGGGGCATCTGGATGAACACGCAGCGGCCGGAGTGGAACGACGCCAACAACGCACTTGTCGGCTTTGGTCTGTCGATGGTGACTGTCTATCACCTGCGCCGCTATCTCAATCACCTCAGATCCTTGATCCGCGACACGGAACTCACCGAAGTGGGCATGTCGACCGAAGTCGCCGATTGGCTCTTTGCCGCGGTGACGGGTCTTCAGCGCTCCCAACCAGAAGCCGGCCGTCACTCCGAACGGAACCGGAAAGAATTCATGGACGAACTGGGAAGAGCCTTTGCGTCATATCGGGCTCGTGTCTACGAGGCCGGCTTCTCGGGATTCACCATGGTCGCCCTCGCCAGAGTATCGGAGCTCTGCGATGCGGCGATCGAGCATCTCGACGACACGATCCGAGCCAATCGTCGGCCCGATGGCCTCTACCACTCCTACAACCTGATCCGCTTCAGCCCGGATCAGGCGGAAGCGTCGGTTGAGCACCTTTACGAGATGCTAGAGGGTCAGGTGGCCGTCCTCAGTTCAGGGGTGTTGTCTCCCGAAGAACAGGCCGAGGTGATCGACGCCTTGTTTGCCAGCGCGATGTATCGGGACGACCAAGACAGTTTCGTGTTGTATCCGTCCCGGCAGGTTCCGTCTTTCCTCGAGAAGAACGTAGTGGCGCCAGAGGCTGTTTCAGACAATCCGCTCCTCGCGGCCTTGCTCCAAAACGGCGACCAGTCAGTGATCGCCCGTGACGCCGATGACCGGTTCCGATTCAACGCAGATTTTCACAACGAGGACGATCTCGATGCGGCGCTTGATCATCTCGCCCACGACCCGGCGTGGACCACCCTCGTAGCTGCGCACCGCGTTTCTACCCGGAGAACCTACGAGGACGTTTTCGATCACCATGCCTACACGGGGCGCTCAGGATCCATGTACGGCTATGAAGGGATCGGATCCATCTACTGGCACATGGTTGCCAAGCTGGTGGTCGCCGCGCAGGAGGCGGCACTGGAAGCGGCGGCCGCCGGCGCATCCAGCAAGACACTGGCGCGGCTCACCGCTGCTTACTGGCGGATCCGCTCTGGTCTGGGCTTCAACAAGACCGCCCGGGAATTTGGAGCCATCCCTCTTGACCCGTATTCGCACACGCCATCCCATGCGGGTGCCCAACAGCCCGGCATGACCGGCGCGGTCAAGGAGGAGTTGCTAAATCGACCCCTCGAATTGGGAGTCCGGGTCGAGCAGGGCGAGATCCGTTTCGACACTTTTTTCCTTCGGCGACGCGAACTGCTCGACCAACCGGAGTCATGGTGCGTGTATGACCTCGCTCTTCAACCGCACAAGGTCGAACTGAGCGATGGTTCATTGGGCATGACGTTGTGCCAGGTGCCGGTCGTCGTGTCGGTGACCGACGGTGAGCCGGGTATCGACGTGGTATTCAAGGACGGAACGACGGAACACGTAGTCGGGTGTCGGCTTGATCCCGGGATCAGTGCGGAGATCTTCGCACGCTCGGGCAAGATCACTCGGATCCATGCCTCTTTGTCCGACGGTGCGCTCAACGATGCTTGATGCAGGGGGCTATCCAAGTCACGGTGAGCTGACCGCCAGCGGTGGGTCGAGCAACGTCAAAGAACCTGAGGTCTGCTGATTTGGCTTGACCGTTGAGCGGTGGTCTACCTCTATTGCGGTAGGACGCCGAAGTATCGTTGGTAGGAAGAAGAATCGAGACCGAATGCGCCGCCACCCTAGGCAACTTCCCGCCTGGCAGGAGAAGGACGAAGGCGAGAGCGCCGGACCGTACACCATCCGACTGGACGCGCCGGGTCGCTGGAAACTTGTCGCTCGGGGCCGGTCTATCGGCTTCTACCCGACCAGGACCGCCGCCCGACAAGCAGCAACAAGCATGCATCAGCGACATGGTTTGAGACGGCAGTTCGTCGCCTATCTCGTGGTCGTTGGGATCTCCCTAGCCGGCCTGGTCGCGGCTCTGATCGGACGCACCGAGCCGAACCCCGAGTATGAACCCGCCCGTGCGGTCGCCGATCGCTTCGACCAAGCCCGTCTGGCAGTCGAGACTGGTGAGGCGGGTATCCACCAGATTGACCAAATGTTCGATGGCATCAGGGGCGGTTCCTTCGAGCATGGTGGCCGGATCAAGCTGGGGCTCGCGGGGGTCTTCGACGGTGACTGCTACGGATTGACGTGGCGATCCGGCTATGGGGTAGGCGGGGTTGTAAAACGTAGTAACTATGTGACCTGCCAACCCGATGCGAACCTCATCGAGCAGCCCAACCCTCCCGGATTGGTTGCTGAACCCTTGCGGCCCGCTTGGGAGTACACCCTCCCTGAGCCCGTACAGACGCGAGTGTGGTTCATTCCTGTGTTCACGATCTCCTTTGGGTTTCTCCTCCTGGCAACCTTTCGAGCGACGGGCCTGCTATTTGCCTTGCGGCGCTGACCGGCCCGGCCGCGCTCGACCGTCAAGCTAGGGAGACGAGGCCAGTCGCCGAGCCGACCGGGACAGGATTAGCTAACAAACCGGGAAGCTGCACTCCCATGTATGCATTTCCCTATCACGGACGGTGCCGATTCGTAGGGGTGCGGGGGTCAGTCGAAAGGCTCCCTGGCAGGCACCTCTAGCGGACGAAACTTGACACCGGGTTGTTGATGCTCCGGCGTGCCATGGCCTTCTTTGTCCCAGTGTCCCTCTCGCTCGCGGCGACGGAGAATTCGGGACAAGAAGACGATGCCTGCCACAAACGCCAACGCAGCGCCGAGGCCAGCGGACATCCTGGACTCCTTGTCGTGGGGTTAGTCGACTCAATCGTGCCCTTGGGCCATTGCCGGCGACAAGAGGACAAAGTCACACCTTGCTTTGTCGTTCGACTCAACAGCTTGGTTGTGTCAATCGTTGTCCTGGCACTTCATCGGGTGAACCATTCTCGCTGTGAATGATTGCCCTTGTGCGGTTCCCGATCTGTCGCTGTCGAACACCGCTCAGTTCGACGGACGCACCAAACCCGAACTGATGGGAAGCAGGACTGGCTCCGGGCGCGCCGAAGACCCCATCGACCCAAGTCCTCGGGGATTCGGTGCGAGCTTCAATGAAGCAGTTCGGTCCGGTTTGGTAGGTCATCCTGGATGAAACGGCGGATCGCTTCCGAAATATCACGCTCATCAGTGATGACCGGTTCTATGCCGACCGCCTGCAAGCTCTCGAACGCTCCTTGGCCCATACCTCCGGCGATGAGAAGGTCACAGTCACCGATAGCTTCAGCCATCGCGGTGTGTTTCGCCTGTGAACCGTGACCGTAGCCACGGGTCCGCCCCGGTTCGTCGGCCCCATGTTGGTGGCGGGCAAAATCGTCATGATTTGCCTTGGGCCTGAGCTCCTGCGCGATCACCTCACCGTCTTCCACCGTGACCACCAGGTAGGAACGGGCTCTGCCGAAGTGGCGGCTGATGGTTTCTCCGTTGTTCGTGACCACAGCAATCTTCACGGCCCGCGTACTTTGCTGTTCCTCGGGAAGACTCACAACCGCTCCCCCAACCACAGAGCGGTCCACGCCGAAGGCGCCAGCAACGATGCCAGCCGATTGACCTCGAGCCCATCGATGCGATCCTGGGTTGCGCTTTCGGATATGTGCGAACAATCACCTTCCCGGGAGGTGAGCTCGCACAGCGCCACGTGACTGTGGGCGAGTTGGTGGGCCATCTCCCGCAGTGTGCCGGGATCAGCCTTGCGGAGCGTTTCCTCCACTTCGTGAAGCGTGACGACGCGCATCAATTCTCCTCTCACTTACGGCCGGACGGACGATGTTCCGACGACCGTTCTCACTTGAGCACGATCGACCGTGGTTTCAGCGGAAGCCGGACAATAGGCTCTTTTGAGGAAGACCGAGATGTCCTCCATCGGCAGTGACCCGTCCGCGGCCTTCGACAATGATGCCAGACAGATGGGACACATCGTGGTGACCTGTTTCCCACCGGTTCCCTTGAGCTGTTCGACACGCTGAGTCCCAACGGCGTGGGCTTTCTTGGGGAACAGTGCCTCGATGGGACCGCCGCAGCAGTAGGTCAGGTCCCGGCTCTCGCGCGGCTCGAGCAGCGAGTACCCGGCAGTCTCCAGCAGTTGACGTGGTTGGTCGATCACGCCCTCCCCGCGGGCATACACACACGAATCGTGAATCACCACGTCCTCGGAGATACGCCGCAGGGGCTCGGAGTCGGCTTCGGCCAACACCTCCAGGTAACTCTTGACCTCGATGTCGTATCCGTCGAGCACTGTCGGATACACACTGCGCAGCATGTTGGTCGTGTGCGGATCGAGCGTGATCACCCGCCGTACCCCATGCTTCTTGAAGGTGGCGTGCACCCTTTCGGCGTGCGCCCGGAGCGTGGCATCGACTCCCATGTCATAGGCGAGAGCGCCCGCATATTGATCGTCTTCGTAGAGATATCCGAACTCCACCCCGGCCTGCTGCAGCAAACCGGCGACGTTCTTGAGCATCTGGTCGTATTCCCTTATCTCGGATCGAGACGGTCGGGCCGCCAGCGACGACAGATTTACAAACCGGTTGGCGAACCTGCCCAGGAACACAAATCGGGCCAGGAAGGTGTCCTCGACACGTTCCAGCAGCCCCACCATGGAAATGATGTACGGCAGAAGTTGGTACATGGCACCGGTGTAGAGCACCGTGTCTCCCCCGCGGGGGATACCCAATCCATCCGCCCAACGGGTCGACTTCCTGGCCGACATTGGAAAGACCGAGCCCCGTTTGTTGAGGTTGTCAACCATCAGACCAACGATGTCACCGGTGGGCAACGGCATATTGTTCCTTCCTCTCGGTTGGATCCGCGTCCAATCCGAATACCTCTCGATCGATGTAGCCGCGCAGGAAACGCACGTTCTCGGCAATGTGCACGTTGGCCGGGCAGTTTTCCTCGCACAGTTTGCACAGCAGGCACTGGAAGATGGCTTCGCTCTGGTCGAGCACTTCTTCTTTCAGCCCGAGGACCGTGTACCGGAAGAGCTTGCGGGGGATCAGATCGATCCCCAACGGACACACCGCACTGCAAACCCCGCAGTTCAAGCACGCCCACGCATTAAACCCCTCGGAAACCGCTACCTCTTCAGCGAATCTGAGATCGACCTTGCTGGCCACGTCTGCTTACTCCTTCTCCGCCAGGGCGTATTCGAAGTAGTCGTCTTCTGTTGGCTGACTACTCTCCTTGACCAAGCCGTACCGGCGGGACGCCATCACCCAAAACATGACTTCGTGAGGCGGATATCCAAGGATGCGGGCAATCTCGGGGACCGTCTTCGGGCCGTCCGCCAGAGTGGCCAGGAGGTCGCTCCGCATAGCCATTTCGTCTCGCATGACCTCGCGCGGTTCCGCGTAGCAGGTCAGACATGAACTACCTCCATAGCCGCGATCATGGCCCGGATCTGCTGGTCCGTGGAGCCTCGCAGATCGATGGCTCCGACCGGACAGGCCGGCACACAACCGCCACACCCTTTGCAAATAGCCTCGTTCACAACGGCCACTTCTTTGTCGGCGTAGGGAGTTCGATCGATGGCCTTGTATGGGCAGGCAGCAACGCAATCGTCGCACCAGGTACACAGATCGGGATCAACGGTGGCGATGAGGGGCTCCAGCTCGACGTGGCCTTTCTTCAACAACGCCGCGCTCTTGGCGGCTGCGGCCAGCGCCGAAGCGGCACTCTCGGCCGAGTTCCGAGGAGCCTGAGCGGCCCCGGCAATGAAGACCCCATCAATGACCGTCTCTACCGGACGCAGCTTCGGATGGACTTCCATGAAGAAGCCGTCGAGGCCCACGGGGAGCTTCAGGACATCACTTAGCCTCTGGTTGACCGCGCGGTTCCATCGCCGTGATGAGGACGACGAGGTCGGCGTCCAGTTCGAGCTCCCGACCTTCGGTCAAAACATCCTTGACCGTCACCCGGTTCCCGCCGTTGTGCCTTTCGACGCGGGGCGGATCTTGGTGATCGAACTTGATGAAGACCGAGCCCTTCTGACGGGCCTGTTCGAAGAGCTTCTCGAACTTCCCGTAGGTTCGGATGTCGCGGAACAGGTGGTACTGACGCACGGTGGGCGCCCGCTCGGCGGTCACCAGTGATGCGTGCATGGCGGCGTTGCAGCAGTAGCGGGAGCAGTAGCTGTTCCCATTGCTCTCACACCGGGATCCGACGCAGTACACGTAGGCAATGCTGCCGACCGGTTTTCCGTTGTACTCGAGGGGACCCTCCGCCGCGTCGATCAACTGTTTGAACTCGGGAAGCGTGAGGACCCCATCGGTGCCGTGACCGTATTCCCCCGCCTCCGGTTGGTAGACGTCGAATCCGGTCGCCACGATGATGGCACCCACGTTGAGCGTAACCCGTTCCCCGGCCACGTCTAGGGCGACCGAGAAATCACCGATATTGCCCGATTTTTCGATGAGTTCCGCCGAGGTGTAGATCGTGATGTTTTCCCGGGTTTCGATCTCCGCCAGGAGATCCGCAATCAGCTCGTGCCCTCGACGATCATGCGGGTACATCGCGCCGAAACCGGCAACCCAGCCCCCGATCTCCTCCCCCTGTTCGGCCACGTAGGCGGCGATGCCGAGGTCGGATAGGGCCAGCGCCGCACGCAGCCCGGTGATGCCGGCCCCAACGACCAGCGCCCGGGGCACGGTCTCGATCCGGGTCTTCTCCAAGGCTTCCGTGTAGCGAGCCTTGGCGATACCGGCCCGGACCATCGCCACCGCTTTCTCGGTGGCGAGAGCGGGAAGATCGGTATGTGCCCAGGAGCACTGTTCGCGCAGGTTTACCTGAACGTATTGGTACGGATTGAGACCTGCCCGTTCCGCGACTCCCCGGAACGTGAGTTGGTGCAGGGTCGGCGAACACGAAGCGACCACAATGCCGTCGAGATTCCGCTCGTGGATATCGTCGATCATTTCCTGCTGGGCCGCATCCGAACACGCAAACATGGTCGTCTTGGCCACCTCGACGTTGGCTTCGCCGGCGATGTTCTCCCGCACGTGTTCACAATCCACATAGTCGGAGATGTTGCCTCCGCAGTAGCAGATGTACACGCCCAAACGTCGGTCGTTCATGTCCGCACCCTTTCGACATGGGCCCCGGCGAGAGCCGCCGCGGCAGACGAGTGGAGGATGGTGTCGGGAATATCCATCACCGCCGCTGTTGACCCGGCCGCAAAGACACCCTCGATGCTCGTCCGGGCCGGGCTGTAGTCCTCGTCGATCTCTTGTACGTAGTGGTGTGCATCGCTTTCCAGGTGTTCCTGGGAGAACAGGCCGAGGGCATCCGGGTTGGGCACCATCCCCACCGACAGCACCACGAGGTCGTGTTCGGCCTCCACTACCCCACCGCCGCCGGCGATGTTCTCGTAACGAATAATGAGGTTCCCGTTGGGTCCTTCGTCCACATTGGCGACCTTGCCCTTGACGTAGTTGACCCCCATTGCGGCGGATTGTTGGTAGAACTCCTCGAACCCCTTGCCGAAGGCCCGCACGTCGATGTAGTAGACCGTGACGTCGGCCAAAGGCAGCGCTCCCATGATCAGCTGAGCTTGCTTGACGGTGTACATGCAGCACACCCGCGAGCACAACTCGTTGCCGACCTGGCAGTCGCGCGATCCGGCACACAGCACGTAGGCGATGTTGTCGGGCATCTTGCCATCGGAGGGACGAAGTACGGTGTTGTAGGGGCGAGTGGGCGACAGCAACCGATCCATCTGCATAGCGGTTATCACGTTGGGGAAGCGTCCGTAGCCGTACTGGGGTTTGCGGAGCGGCTGGAAGAGCTTGAACCCGGTGGAGACCACGACGGAACTCGCCGTCACCGACAGCTTCTCATCGCGCATCGTCAGATCGATAGCCTCCGCCGGGCAGGCGTTCATGCACTGGTGACACTCCGAACAGCCGCCGCAGTCGAGACATCGTCCGGCGGATGCTCTGGCCTCTTCCTCGGTTAGCGGCAGCTCAACCTCGGCAAAATCGCCGAGGCGCTCCCGGGCAGGACGTTCGGCGATCCGGCCCCCGTTCATGTACCGAAAGGCCTTCTGGCGGCCCAATACTTCCTCCTTTGAGACGACGGGCAGCTTCCCGTTGAAGCTCTGCGGGTTGAGTTCAGTGCCCCGCAGATAACGGTCGATGAAGTGGGCGGCTCGGCGGCCCTGCCCGATGGCGTGGGTTATGGAACTGGGTCCCGTAACCAGGTCTCCACCAGCAAAAACGTGCGGCAAGGAGGTCTGCAGCGTATCCGGGTCCGTCGAGACACTGCCATCGCCGAATACTCCGGATCCGTCTTTCCAATCGGCGGTGTACGGCACCAAACCGATCGCGGTGATCGACACATCTACGTCAAAGGTCTGCTCGGATCCTTCGAGCGGGATGGGACGGCGCCGCCCGCTCTCATCGGGTTCTCCGAGCTCCATTTCGATCGACTCGACACGCGCCAGATTCCCGTCTGAGCCGTGGAACCGAACCGGCACTTTGAGGTATTCGAACTGTATCCCTTCGGCCTCAGCTGCTTCGATTTCCCAATCGAAGGCCGGCATCTCCGACCGGCTCCGCCGGTATTGGATCGTGACCTTTTCGGCTCCCAATCGACGGGCTACCCGGGCGGAATCGATCGCCACGTTGCCGCCCCCCACCACCAACACCCGGCGGCCGTGAAAGTCCGGGGGATCTCCTGCATTGACCCGCCGGAGGAAGTCGAGTGAACTGAGGACACCCTCCAGATCTTCTCCTTCGACACCCATCGTCCGATCTCGAGCCGCTCCACAGGCGACAAAGACTGCGTCGAATCCTCTGGCCTCCAGGGTCGCCAGTTCCTGAATCCGCTCGCCGAGCTCTAGTTCGACACCCAGGGCAGTCACATTCTTGATGTCGCGATCGACGACCTCGTTGGGTAGCCGGTAGGAGGGAATGGCGTTTCGGAGCATGCCTCCCGGCTGCTCGTCGGCTTCGAAAATGGTGACCCGGTAACCACGTTTGGCCAGGTCGTAGGCGGCCGAGAGCCCGGCAGGCCCCGAGCCCACTACAGCAACCTTCTCGTCCCGAAGGCCATCAGGGGTACCGTGCTTGGGCTCCGGGAACTTTTCGTAGTAGTAGTCGGCTGCGAATCTCTTGAGCAGACGAAGTGGTACGGCACCTTCGAGTTCGCTTCGGGTGCATTCATCTTCACAGGGGGCATAACAGGCCCGTCCCAGTGAACCGGGAATCGGGACATCCTCGAGGATGAGATCCATCGCCTCCTCGAAGAGACCGCTCCGCACCAGCGAAACGTATCCGTGGGCCTTTATTCCTGCCGGGCATGCGAACGTGCAAGGTGAGGTGCCGGCCCTTTCGATGACCGCCTTCTTGGGGACGGCCTGCGAGTACGGGATGTAGGCGGCCCGACGGGCGATCAGGTCGAAGTTGAACTGGTCCGGGAGAGCGACCGTACAGGCTTCCTCACAGGAGGAACACCCGGTGCAACGATCTGGATCGACGAAGGTTGCCCTCTTGTTGATCTGCACGTCGAAGGTGCCGTCCGGCTTCCTCTCGATGCCGGTCACCTCCGAGGAGGTGAGCGTGGTCACCTGAGGATGATGGAACGTGGCAGCCATCTTGGGAGTGGCGATGCAGCTGGCACAGTCGAGCGTCGGGAACACCTTGCTCAGCAGAATCATGGTGCCCCCGATAGATGCTTCTTTCTCCACCAGCAGCACGGAGTAGCCCATATCGCCGAGGCTCAGGGCGGACTCCATTCCCGCCGTTCCTCCTCCAACTACCAAGGCGTCGTAATCCATTTCAATCGGCCTTACTCTCGGGTTCGAGCACTGCAAGTGATTCGGCGAACTGCTGCATGTGACGGGCGAACGGTTCCGCACAAACCGAGCAAATCGCCGCCATCTTCAGCCGTTCCGGGGCGATGCCCTGCTCGCGCATCAGATCCTGAGCCCGACCAACGATGCGGGCGGTCCGGTCCGTGCAGTCCGTCAGCAAGGGGCAGTCTGTGCCGTCGGCGGCGACAAAAACCCCGTCGAACCCTCTGTTGAGTGCATACAGAATCCATTCGGGCCGGATTCCACTCGAGCAGGAAATCGGGATGGAGATCACGGAGGGCGAGTAATGCAGGTGGATACTGCCCGCCAGGTCGATTCCGATGTCGGAAATCGTCGAGGTGGAGAACACCAGAATGCGCTGCCGAGCCCTGACCTCCTCCGGGGCGCCCTTTGTCTGGGTGATCATTTCGCCCGTTTGATGAGGATCCGCCAGTACCCCGGCTCGACAATGGTCCCTAGGTGCTCATGACCCATCTTGGCTGCCCATCGCGGCAGGTCGTTATTCGTGCTGGAATCAGACGAGAGAATCTCGATCACGCCGCCGACCGGCACCGTGGTGATACCCCGCTTGGCCTCGAGGAGCGGACCGGGACAGGCCACGCCGCGGGCGTCTACCTCTTTGTCGACATCGATTTTGCTGAGTTCTTCGGTAGTCATCAGTTCTTCTCCGTTTGCTAAAGGTTCAATCAGAAGGTGAGGACGACATCTGCCTCTTCGGCTTCAGCCACAAAGGTCGCCACCCCGTAGCATTCGACACCATCGATGAGGTCTTCTTCTCGACACTCGACGATGGGGAACGCCGCCGAACAGGCGATGAGCCGGGCGCCGCCTTGTTTCACCGTGTCGATGAATTCAGGCAGAGTCTTGGGCGCTCCATCGAGTTTGATCACATCGGCCCCGTCCTTGAGCACAATATTGAGCCCACTCATCGTGAAGAACAGGACGAGTTCCATATCGAGCGCCAGTGCCCCCGACCCCAACATAAAGGGAGGAAAAGCCTTCTCAGGCTCATCCGATCCGCAAAAGACCACCATCTTCGACATACAATCTCCTTTCGAACTACGAGCCGAGAACTCTCTCGCTCACGGCATCGCTGCGGTCCTCTTGTAACATCTGGACATTGATTCCTCTTATGAGACTGCCGCACCGAAGTCACCGCCTGCTCGACCTATCATCAATTGAGTTTCAACTAGAGGTTTGGTGCCGATGACCGATTTGTTGACCAGGACACACCATGTGGCGGTCGTCGATCATGACCTCGAAATGCGACGGTTGATCAGCGCCACCCTGGAGGCGGACGGATATCGGGTGACGTCGTTGGCCGACGGGGAAGCTCTGCTGGCCATGCTTTCGGAACGTCCCCCTGACCTCGTCATTCTGGCGCTGATGCTTCCTGGTATCCAAGGACTCGAGGTCCTCCGCCGGCTCCAAGAGCGAGGACGAATCCCGACCATCGTGGTGAGCAGCAAAGGTTCCGAAACAGACCGGATCGTCGGCCTCGAGATGGGAGCCGACGACTACCTGGCCAAACCGTTCTCTCCGCGCGAACTCCTGGCGCGGGCCCATGCGGTGCTTCGACGTAGCGAGCACGAGTGCCCTTGCGACACGTTGGAGTACAACGGATTCCGAATGGATCTGACCTGCCGGGATGTCTTCATAGGCGACGAATTGGTAGATCTGACCTCTTTGGAGTTCGACCTTTTGGCTTTCCTAGCCGGTTCCCCGCGGCAAGTCTTCTCTCGAGAAACGCTGTTGGATCGGGTCTGGGGTTCGTCGAGCGATTGGCAGACGGCGGCCACCGTCAGTGAACACATACACCGTCTGCGACGCAAGATCGAGTCAGATCCGTCTCACCCACAACGCATCGAGACGCTGCGCGGCGCCGGATACCGCTTCGTACCCTGAACTAGCCGGCTTCCGAGCCGCTCGTTGAACATCTGTTGACGCCGCTCAAAACGCCGAGTGATCTCGTCGTGATAGACCTACAGGTGTCCGAACGAAAGGAGGTGGAAACCGTGGTGATGACGAAATGGGCCCCATTTGGTGCATTTACGGAACTCGAGCAGGAGATGCACACATTGCTCGACCACTTCGGTGGCCGACCCTGGTTAGAGGGATTCGGCTGGCGACCGGACACCGATGTTTACCGAGATGAATCGACCCTCGTGGTTGAAGTGGACCTGCCCGGCATTGACCCTTCCCGGGATCTGAAGATCCATGTAGTCAACAATGTGCTGCGCATCGAGGGAGAGAAGTGTGAGGAGGCCAATGTCAGGGAGGCGGATCGGTATGTCCATGAAAGACGGTGCGGTTGCTTCCATCGCAGTGTGATGCTGCCGGACGCCGTCAACGCCGAGTCGGTTAGCGCCTTCTACGACAACGGCACACTGACCGTACGGATACCCGTTCCTGATGTTGAAGCCGCCGACGAACACCAACACCAGGTTCCCATCCAGATGTCGCGGGACCCGGAATCTGCCAGATCATGAGGAGTTGCTGATGCCCGCTCAAGAGACCCGCGGTTGGTTGTGGAAAACAACGGTGACCATTCCGCTCGTCGCCGGGTTGCTCTTCCTGATGCTGCTTGGGGTGTTTGAAATCTTGGACTTCTGCGGAGCGGAAAAGGCTTGCGAAGTCGTCGGCTCGATCGCTCTGTGGGGTGCGGTTGGCATGCTGGGGTTCATTGTTGCGGCCCGCGTGGTGATTGCCGTGGTTGGTCTGGTCAGTTTCCTGATTTCGTCAACCCGCGGAACAGGACCCACCAATGCTCACCAGACCTGAGGTTCGCCCAGCTCCCAGATACGAGGTCACCGGAAACGAACACCGAGAGGACGACGTGGGGTCGAGCAGTCTGCTGCCGGGTTCCGGAAAGATTGCTGTATGCCGTTGACTCACCTCCAGACCTATCACCGGCCCAACGACCTGCAATCTGCTGTTGATCTAATTCAGGCGGGTGCCCCGCAAGTTCGTCTTATGGCCGCCGGCACGGACCTGGTGTTGCACGGAACCCACGAGATAACAGGCCTCGTGGATCTGTCGGGCCTCGACCTGTCCTACATCGAAGGGCGCTACAACGGCATCGCCATTGGAGCGATGACGACCCTCACCGACCTGATGGAACACCCCGTGCTAAACGACTATCTCGGGGGGATTGTTCCCGCCGTGCTCCGTCACGTCGGGTCTCCGCTGCTCCGCAATCTGGCGACAATCGGAGGAAATCTGGTGCGCCGCCAGCCGTGGTCGGACGTCGTCCCGCTGTTCCTGGCACTGGGCGCCACTGTCCGCCACTTCGACGGAACCGAACATGAGGAGACACTCGCGGAACTCTACGGAAAGCCGGGACACACCCCGGAAGACATCCTGATCGAGGTTGTGCTGCCCGTCCCGAAACCGACTGCCGCAGCGGCGTTTGAGAAATTCACCCGCTCGGTGGTCGATATCGCTCTGCTCAACTGTGCGGTGTTCGTCCGTTCAGAACACGAACGATGTGTCGAAGCGCGTGTCTATGTGGGGGGTACGCCTAGGTCGGCAGCCGCGGTCCCGGCGGTAGTCGAGAAACTGCAGGGGCGCAGCCTTGACGACGAGGTGATCTCGGAGGCGGCCCAGATAGCCGCCGCCGAGGTTCCAACCGGCAATGACCGCCGCACTACTGCGGCCTACCGCACCCACCTCGTCGAAGTGGGCCTCGGCCGCTGCCTCCGCCGGATTGCGAAGGAGGTGGGGGCGGCGTGAACATAACGTTGACCATCAACAGTGTTACTCGAACGTTGGAGTCGCCGCTGGGCGAAACGCTGCTGGATCTCCTCCGTCGGGAAAATTACAAGAGCGTCAAACTCGGCTGCAACACCGGAGACTGCGGGACCTGCGCAGTCCTATTCGACGGCCGGGCCGTGAACGCCTGCATGCTCCTGGCGGCGGCCTGCGCCGGAAGGTCGATTGTCACCGTCGAAGGTCTGGAAACGGATGGCCGTCTGCATCCGCTCCAAGAGGCTTCGCTGGAATCTGGTGCGGTGCAATGCGGCTTCTGCACTCCGGGCATGATCGTGGCGGCAATTGATCTACTCAGGAGGAAACCCGACCCTTCGGAGCAAGAAATCCGGGAAGGCTTGGCCGGCAATCTGTGCCGCTGTACCGGCTACGCCAAACAAGTGACAGCCGTCCAGATGGCCAGCCGAAAGGCAGACGCCGATGACTGATCACAAAGAGTTCGAAGTCGTCGGTCGCAATGAACAGAAGGTGGACGGCTACACCCTGATCACCGGCAAGCCGGTGTTCGCCGGCGACGTCGACCTGACCCGAACACGCTCCATGTGGCACTGCTGACCAGCCCCCACGCCCACGCCCGGATCATCTGCATCGACACCTGCCGGGCCGAGGCACTCGAAGGCGTGGCGCTGATCCTCAACCATCGCAACACCCCCGACCCGGCTACACGACGGCCGGCCAGGGCTATCCCGAGCCGAGCCCGTACGACAACCGCATGTTCGACACCAAGGTCCGCTTCGTCGGCGACCGGGTGGCCGCGGTGGCCGCCGAGACCAAGGACGATCGCCGAGGAGGCCGTCAAGCTCATCGACGTCGAGTACGAGAGTGCTCCCCGCCGTCCTGTCGATCGACGAGGCGATGGCCGACGGTGCTCCCGTCATCCACGACGAGGACGACGCAACGGGATCTGGGACGCCCCCAACATCGTGGCCGCGCCGTCGACGTGGTGGTCGGCGATGTCGAGCAGGGTTCGCCGAGTCGGACGTGTGGTCGAGACGACCACCGAGACCCAGTACGCCCAGCACACGCCGCTGGAGCCCCACATCGTCCAGTCCTACCTCGACGACGCACGGCGCCTCGTCCTGTACTCCACCCAGGTGCCGTTCCACGTGCGGCGGATCGTCGCCCGACTGCTCGACATCCCGTCCACCGGATCCGGGTGATCAAGCCCCGGATCGGCGGCGGGTTCGGCGTCAAGCAGGAGATCCTCATCGAGGACGTCGCCGGCTCTGGTGACGCTGCGCACCGGCCGGCCGGTCGTGTCGAGTACTGACCCGCAAAGAGGAGTTTTACGTCTCGCCGCACCCGCCACCCGTTCCGGGTGCGGAGTCAAGGTCGGCGCCGACGCCGACGGCAGGCTGAAGGCAATCGAGATGGAGGCCATCGAGAACACCGGGCCTACGGGACCCACAGCCTGACCGTGCTGTCAACGCCGGTTCGAAGACGATCCCGCTGTACAACAAGGCCCCGCACATCAAGTTCTACGGCAAGGCGGTCTACACCAACATGCCGGTGGGCGGGGCCTACCGCGGCTACGGGCCACCCAGTCGTACTTCGCCTCTCGAGACCGCCATGGACGAGATCGCCGAGCGGCTCGGCATCGACCCGATCGAACTGCGCCGTCGCAACCACATCCAGGTCGGGAGGGATCGCCGATCTTCCGTGGAGTTGGGCGAGGGCAAGCGAGGGCGTCGACAGACAGTCAAGTCGTGTGGGCTGGAGACGCTGTCACCGACTTGGGCGCCGAACCGCTTCGGCTGGGAGGCGAAGCGCGGCAGCCCGGACGACGGGACGGTCCGCGGCGCGACGGGGTCGGGCTCTCGGTCCACATGCAGGGATCGGGAATCCCGCTGATCGACATGGGGGCCGCCACTATCAAGATGAACGACGACGGCTCGTTCAACCTGCTGGTCGGCGCCACCGACATCGGCACCGGTTCCGACACGATCCTCGGCCAGATCGCCGCCGAGGTGCTCGGCAGTGCCGCTGGACAAGATCATCGTGTACTCCTCGGACACCGACATGACCCCGTTCGACATCGGGGCCTACGCTTCCTCGACCACCTACGTGTCGGGCAAGGCCGTCGACGAGCGGCCGAGGTAGACCGCGGCCAGATCTGTCGAGGTCGCCGCCGCCATGCTGGAGGTCGACCAGGAGCGACTTGAGATGCCGCGAGACGAGCGGGTCACCGCGCCGGACGGACGAGCAGTCAGCCTCGCCGAGGTCTGCCTGCGAGGCCTGTACGGGGCCGACCAGTTCCAGATCGGCGCCACCGCCTCTCCGTGCCGAGGAGTCGCCCCCGCCGTTCCTGGCCATCTTCGCCGAGGTCGAGGTGGACATCGAGACCGGGCATGATCGGGGTGCTCGACTACGTGGCCGCCGTCGACTGCGGCACGCCGATCAACCCCCGCCGGCCGAGGGCCAGATCGAGGGGGCGGTCGACAACGGCATCGGCTACGCCCTCACCGAGGAGATGGAGTTCACCGCCGACGGCCGGGTCCGCAACCCGGATCTCGCCCGCTACAAGATCCCGGGTTGCGCCGGACCCGCCCCGACTCCGGGTGATCCTGGTGGACTCCTACGAGCCGACCGGCCCGATGGGGGCTAAGTCCGTGGCCGAGATCGGCATCAACGCCCCGATCCCCACCATCGCCAACGCCATCTACAACGCGGTCGGGATCCGTCTCACCGAGACGCCATTCACCCCGGAGCGGGTCTTGGCGGCTTTGACCGGACGATGAGGAACACACCGGATTCGACCAGACCACGCCATCCACAGAGCAGGACCTACCCGGTTCACGCTTCGAGTCCGGCGCCTGCCAGAACCCGGCAGCGTCTCCACCGCTGGTTTTTGGTCCGGTTCCGTCGCGCCGGCTTGGCCGAAGCCTCGGGATCAACAACATTCCACCCAAGGTTTGCTCATATTCATGCGTCTATTGCCAGGTCGGTCCCACCATGGACCGGGCCGTCGAGCCCCGGACGTTCTATCCGCCCGAACAGATCGCCGAGGAGGTCGGGGCCCAGGTGGATCGGATCCGGGCCCGTGAGGAGCCGATCGACTACATCACTTTTGTCCCCGACGGGGAACCCACCCTGGACGCCGGCCTTGGCGAATCGATCCATCTGCTCAGCTCATTGGGCATCAAGATCGCGGTGATCTCCAACGGGTCGCTGCTGGTGGCGGCCCGACGTTCGGGAGGCACTGCGGGCAGCCGACTGGGTCTCGGCGAAGGTTGACGCCGCCTCTCAGCCGACCTGGCGGCAGTGTCAACCGCCCTCACCCGAGCCTCGACTTGGCCACCGTCCAGGACGGCATCAGCCGGTTCGCTAGAGATTTCGACGGGATTCTTGTATCCGAGACTCTGCTCATCGACGGTATCAACGACTCGCCCGAGTCGGTTGGTGCAGTCGGTCGGTTCCTTGACGATACCGGGATAGCGACGGCGTACTTGTCGATCCCCACCCGTCCCACGCCCTATCCGGCCATCATCGCCCCGAGCGAAGAGACGGTCAACCGGGCTTACCAATTGCTGGCGAGTTTCGTGCCCCACGTCGAATATCTCATCGGATACGAGGGAGACGAGTTCGCAGCGAGCGGTGATCCCGGTCGGGACCTGCTGAGCATCACGGCCGTGCACCCGATGCGCGCCTCGGCGGTCAGGGAACTTCTACAGAAGACGGGGGCCTCTTGGACGGTCGTCGAGGAGCTCATCGCCGATGGCCGGCTCAGAGAGGTGACCCACCTGAACGACCAGTTCTACCTGCGGCGCTGGCATCGATAGCCGCACCGGCACGAAGGTCGAACGGCGTAGCGCCGAGAGGTCCGGAGACCTCATGAGAGACGCCCGGATCTTCGACCGTTGACCGCAGCAAAGCCCGGTGGTCCCGGTCCAGCCGGGTGGCTCGAGTACTTTTGGCAACCACACGGTGAGTAGCCTGACGATGCACCGACGGTGGCACCCTACGGCGGGGAGAACGAAATGGAGGCGACGCTCGATTGCATTCCCTGCTTCGTCCGTCAAACCTTGGAGGCTGCCCGAATGGTGACCGGTGCGGTCGAGGTGCAGGAACGAGTGGTCAGGAGAGTGCTCGCGGTCCTGAAGGATCTCAGCTACGACAAAACACCACCGCACATGGCCACGGTCGTGCATTCGAGTCATCCGCGTAGAGTTGGGCGTTGCGGATCCCTACCGGGATGTGAAGAACCAGTCCAACGAACTCGCCAACCGCCTGATCGGTACGCTCGTGGAAGTAGTCGCCAAAGCGTCCGATCCCTTTGAGACTGCCGTGAGGTTGGCGATTGCGGGAAACGTGATCGACTTTGGGATTGGAGCGGTGGATGCCCAGACGGTCCAAGCGGCCATCTCGGAAGCTCTTGAACGCCCCATGCCGGCCCATCAGATCGATGCCTTGCGCAAAGCGGTCGAGCAGGCAACAGACATCCTCTATCTTGGCGACAACGTGGGCGAGGTAGCCTTCGACCGTCTCCTCATCGAGCAGATGCCCATGGAGCGGGTTACCTGTGCCGTCCGCGGCGGGCCCGTCCTCAATGATGCCACCCTGGTGGATGCCCAAGCCGCAGGTTTGCACCATCTAGTTGAGGTTGTGGACAACGGTTCGGTTGCTCCCGGGACGATCCTGGAGCTCTGCTCCCGCAGCTTTCAGGAGCGTTTCAAACGAGCGGACCTGATCATCGGCCGGGTCCTTCGCCTCTAGGACGGAGGGCCGATCAGCGCTTCGTGATCCTTTTCACAAGCAGGTATTGTGGGAGCCGGCACCGCCCCACGCCGATGAGGAAGAAAGGTGGTTTCCGTGCCTCTGCCGCTTTGGTTATTGGCCGTTTCGGAGGCCAATCTGATGGCGGCTCGGTACCAAATGGCGATCAGCCTCGGCTTCCATATCATCCTGGCGGCCCTTGGTATCGGCTTTCCGCTCATCACGCTGATCGCCCACACCAGAGGTCTCCGCCGCAAAGATCCCAACGCTCTCTTGCTTGCCAAGCGTTGGTCCAAGGTGATGGCGGTTCTCTTCGCGGTCGGAGCCGTGTCTGGGACCATCCTGAGCTTTGAGATGGGCATGCTGTGGCCGGGGTTGATGGGCCCATTCGGGGATGTGATCGGCGTCCCCTTTACCCTCGAGGGCGTCTCGTTCTTCCTGGAGGCTATCTTCCTGGCGATCTACCTATATGGCTGGAAGCACCTGTCCGCCCGGGTCCACTACCTCACCCTTTTCCCGATTGTTCTGGCGGGGATCTTCGGAAGTTTCTTCATAGTCTCCGTCAACGGGTGGATGAACTCGCCGGCCGGATTCGCCATCACAGCCGATGGAACCATCACCAATGTTGACCCCTGGGCGGCAATGTTCAATCCAGCGGCACTTGTCCAGTACGTGCACATGTTGCTGGCCGCATACATGGTGTCCGGGTTCCTGGTTGCCGGCGTCTACGCGACCGGTTGGTTGAAGGGTCGACGCGACCCCTTGCACCGGATCGGCTTCGCCATCCCGTTTGTGGTCGCGGCATTGGCTGCTCCCCTTCAGGTGCTGGTCGGGGACCTCGCCACCGGCCGTCTCATCGATGCCCAGCCTGCCAAATTCGCGGCGATGGAGTTGCTCCCGGAGACCATGGCGGGAGCCCCGCTGACACTGGGGGGGGTTCTAGTCGATGGTGAAGTTCTCGGAGCGATCGAGATCCCGGGTCTGGCCTCGTGGCTCGGCACCCGGGATGTCAACGGGGTCGTCCCGGGACTGGACTCGGTCGCCCTTGATGAACGACCCACGGCCGTCAACCTGGTGCACTGGACTTTTCAGCTGATGGTGGGTCTCGGCACCGGCTTCTTGATCCTCGGAGTCTGGTATTCGGTGGCGTGGTGGAGGCGTCGCGACCCGCCTCACAGTGTGTGGTTCTGGAGGTTCGCTTCGCTGGCGGGGATTGGAGCTGTAGCGGCCCTGGAACTCGGTTGGGTCACGACTGAGGTGGGCCGCCAGCCGTGGATCGTTCAGGGTGTGTTGCGCACGGCTGATGCAGTGAGCAACGCCGACGGCCTCGTGACCACTGCGATCACGATTTCGGCGGTCTATCTGGCGCTGGGGACAATCACCATTATGGCGTTGCGCTGGATCGGCCAGCGGTTCGCGGCCGGTGAAGTGGTCGTGGCTCCCTACGGGCCGCCCGAGGAAGTGTCGCCGTGAGCCTGGCCGAAGTGATCCTCGTGATCATCTGGCTGGGTGTCTCGGCCTACGGCGTATTCGGGGGCGCCGACTTTGGGGCGGGGATCTGGGATCTTCTGGCCGGCGGACCGCAGAAGGGGTTGCGTGTTCGGGCGCTGCTGGAGCGGTCGATCGGCCCGGTTTGGGAAGCGAATCATGTCTGGCTCATTTTCGTGCTGGTCTACCTGTGGACTGCCTTTCCGGAGCCGTTCGCGGCTATCGCTTCTACGATGTTGGTCCCGTTGAGCCTCGTCGCGCTTGGCATCATCTTCCGCGGTTCGGCGTTCGCCTTCCGCAAGTGGGCTGGCTCTGTTCGCCGACAACGGCTGTTCGGGGCGACGTTTGCGGGATCCTCCGTGCTGACCCCGTTCTTTCTCGGCACCGTCGCCGGGGGCGTGGCATCGGGCCGGGTTCCCTTGGGGAACGCCGCCGGTGACCCGGTGACCGCGTGGCTGAACCCGACATCGTTGATGGGCGGCACTCTGGCGGTGGTGACGTGCGCTTATCTGGCAGCGGTGCTGGTGAGCCGGGATGCAGCCGAGGGCGATGATCAAGATCTCGCCGAGCACTTCCGGCGCCGGGCACTGGTCAGCGGGTTGGTTGCAGGGTTCATTGCTCTGATCGGGGTGTTCGTTCTGAAGTTCGATGCGCCGAATCTGTTCGACCGGCTGTTGTCGGCGCCGCGGTATTCCGATCCTGGTGATTTCTGCGGTCAGCGGGCTCACCTCGATGTGGTTGTTGGTCAAGCGTCGCTTGGTCATCGCTCGCGGAACTGCGGTGCTCGCCACCGTGGCCGTCCTGTGGGGCTGGGGGGCCGGACAATGGCCGTGGTTGCTGGACCAGGAAGCCTCGGTCGATGCGTACGCGGCGTCCGATCCTGTCTTGTGGGCCCTGATCGTCGCTTTCGCGGCGGCTGCACTGCTGGCGGTCCCGGCATTGATCTGGTTGTACACGCTCACCGAACGAGGACTCCTGGGTGAGCGGGGAACCGCCGATCGAGAGTCGACCGACATGCTCCTGGACCGCATGCGCACAGGTGTGTGAATGGGTCGGCGATGAAATGATCGGGCATCTCGAAGCCCCAGGTAGTCCTGCAACGCTACAGGGGTTCTAGGCCTTGGGTGCTCGAACAATTCTCTCCGGATCAGGTGAGCAGCGTTGACAAGAGGAGGAGCCCGAGTCCGGCGCCAAAGGCGAGAGATTTCTCGATCTTGTCGCGCATCGCGAGACGGCCGTCCGTTTGGTCTTCGCAGGGCTGGCTGGCGGTGATCTGCGGGAGGAGGTCGGCGGCGGCGATATAGATGAAGTTCCCGGCGGCAAAGGGCACCAGGAATGCGACATTGATGGTGCCGGACAGGGCGTAGGCGACGACTCCGCCGACGAGAAAACTCAACGCCGAGAGGAAGTTGAAAAGCAGGGCGGAGCGACGATTCCATCCACTGTGAACCAGGATTCCAAAGTCACCCAACTCTTGGGGGACCTCGTGGGCGGCCGCTACGAGCCAGGTGATCGCACCCAAGCGGATGTCGACCACGAAGGCTCCGGCTACGGCCAAGCCGCCGATGAAGTTATGAACCCCGTCGGCGAGCAGGATCATGTAGCCGAGATGGCCGTGCTGACTGACCATCCGGTGGCAGTGGTGCCAATGCAGGAATTGCTCGAGCACGAAGAACGTGACGAACCCGGCCATCAACCACACGTATACCGAGAGCCGGTTCCCGAGCACCTCGATCGATTCGGGCAACATATGGAACAGGGCACCGCCGAGCAGCGAACCCGCCGCGAAGGCCACCAAGGGCATCACGAGACGCTCCAGAGTCCGTTCCGGCAGCACCAGGGTGATACTCCCGACTAAGGCCAGGGAGCTCATCGCCAGTCCGGCCACGATGATCCAGCTAAGCGTCGACATGGGCTGCGGTTCCTGGGGTGGCCGGCGATGGGTCGGGGATAACGCTCAAGCGAGAACGCCACCACTCAACGGCCTCAACGATACCGAAAATCGGGGCGGCCACCAGGGCGATGAGCCCCCAGTCGCTCCAGCCGAGGGGCTCGGTGTGAAGGGCCTGCTGGAGGGGTGGCAGGTGAACGGCGGCGTGCCCTGTGACGGACCCGTCGGGCGAGGGCTCTTCAAAGAGAATCGGGTCTGGGCGCTCGGCGATCCAGGTCACTCCTTGGGCGTCGAGTCTATTGTCACTCGCGTTGGTGGCCTCCCGATTTCGGGGAGATCAATGGCGCATCAACTCAGGTTGGCGATGGCGGTTCGGAAACCGAAGAACCAACGCCGGCGCTACCCCGGGGCCGTCCGACTGCCGATGGTTGAAGCTCCGTTGAGCATGCCCGAACCGGACCGTGAAGTGCGGGGCGCAAACTCAAGAAGGTAGGACCAATCGAGAAGGAACCGAGCATGAGTAAGGACTATCCGCGGCTCCACAAGGAGCTCGAGCAGTACATCAGCAAATTGGGCATCGACATCCTTGCCACGATGAGCGGCTTCGGGGTTTTGCACAAGAACGCCATGGCCGACGGCGCGCTCCCCGCCCGCATGAAGGAACTCTTGGCACTTGGTATCGCGGTCGCCGTGCGTTGCGACGGATGCATCGCCTACCACGTCCGCGACGCCCTCCAGGCTGGCGCCTCCCGCTCTGAGATCGCCGAGACGATCGGAGTTGCCGTGCTCATGGGCGGCGGACCCGCCCTTATCTACGGCGCGGAGGCCTATGAAGCCCTCAACCAATTCGAACACGCTGCCTAGTTGACACAAGGACAAAGAAGGAGGCATGGCAATGGCCATCACAAAATAGGCGCCATTTAGCGCCTTCACCGAGCTCGAGCGGGAGATGCACTCGCTCCTCAACCGGGTTGGAGCCAGACCCTGGTCGGAAGGATTCGGCTGGAAACCGGACACCGACATCTACCGCGATGACGGTGCTCTCGTCATCCAAGCCGAGCTGCCGGGGCTCGATCCCGCCCAAGATTTGGAGATCAGTGTCGAAAACAACGTGCTGCAAATCAAGGGTGAGAAGACCGAATCCAAGAACGTCGGCGATTCCGATCGTTACGTGACCGAGTGTCGCTACGGAGGGTTCCAGCGGAGTGTCATGCTCCCTGAGGGAGTTGACCCCGAAGGGGTTGTGGCCACCTACGACAACGGCATGCTCACCGTGCGGGCACCAGTTCCGGAGACACCGGCCGACGAGGAGACCCACCCCGTCCACGTCGATGTCACAACCGGCTCGAACGGCCAACGGGAAACTCGACCGTCGCCTCTCGGCCTCTTGCGGATCTCCCCGTGGGTACCTTCCGACCGGCCTGGTCGAACCTGTAGCAGTCAATCAGAGGTCTCAAATGCCAGCAAATGAACCAGAAAGACAAATCGAAACCGAGCCCCATTCTCAACAGAGCCGCCGCCACTTCCTGATGGCCACTGACGGATCCCCAGCTGCTACCCGGGCCTGCAGTTTTGCGGCTCAGTTCGCCGCAGACTCGGGCGCTCGTATCACAGTCGCAGCCGTCGCCGTCGAACACGGCACCCCGGCCATGCCGTGGGATGCCGAACCAACCGAACACGAAGTACCGACCAGCGAGGCAGCCGAGTGGACCCATGCGCTCGCCAGGAAACTGCGAACCGAGGGAGCCGAAGTGACCGAAGTGGTCCTCTCGGGCCACGCCGCCGACGCCCTGATCGGCGAGGCCGAACGGGAGGATGTCGATCTCATCGTCATCGGGCAGCACGGGCGGAGCGAGCTACCGGCCCAAGCGGCGGGATCAGTCGTGGAAGCGCTCGCGAGATCCGCCCCCTGCCCAATCCTCATCGTCCCGTAAGCGCCTCGGGTCGAGTCTTCGCGCCCTGAAAGAGAGCCGAGGGCCGCCTGAATTGGCGGCGGAGGCTCCCATCGTTTCGGAAGGAAAACCGGTAGCGATGATTGTCTACTCGGCCCCGGTCACCTCGGTGGCAGCAGCCCAGCGATACTGTGCCGGGACGGAATTGGCTCCCTCCCACACGACCCGGCGGAACTCGTCCGGGTCGGTGTTGCCCTCCGAGTTGATCAACAGGACTTGGGATTTGGGTCCGAGTCCCAGGTAGTTCTTCAATGCCGCATATTGGGGGTATTCCGCCAGGAACATGAGCGCTCCCAACGTGACCGCACCCGACTCGCCCGACACGACAAAGGGATCGCCGGCCAGGGGCAGGCCGTAGACTCGCATGCCCTTGGCGGCCACATAGTCTGGGCAGGCCAGGAAAGCGTCAACACAATCCCACAGCACCCGCCAGGCGATGGGACTGGGCTCGCCACATGCCAGTCCTGCCATGATCGTCTTCAGGTCACCCCCCACTGCATGCGGCTCACCGTCACCAATTCGGGCAGATTCCAACAGACACTCGGCGGTGGCCGGTTCGACCACCACCGTGGTGGGCCGATCTTGGCCAAACCGGGACGCGTAGAAACCCGTAGTAGCTGCCGCCAGCGCCCCCACCCCGGCCTGGACAAAGACGTGGGTCGGTTTCACAATCCCTTGGCCGGCCAGCTGCTCTTGGGCTTCCGATAGCATCGTGGTGTATCCCTGCATCACCCACTTGGGGATGTCCTCGTATCCCTCCCAGGAAGTGTCGGAGATGACTTGCCATCCGTTCTCGTCGGCATCGAGACTGGCCTGTCGTCACCGCGTCGTCGTAGGTCCCCTCCACCACCCGCACGTCGGCCCCATAGCTGGCGATGGCCTCGATCCGAGCCTGTGAGGTGTCCTGGTGCACGTAGATGACGGCCCGGCAGTTCAGTTTGTCGGCCGCCCACGCGACCCCGCGCCCGTGATTGCCGTCGGTCGCAGTGGCGAACGTGAGGTTTCCCAACTTGGCTCGGGTCTCATCGGAGATCAATTGATCGAACGAAAGGTCCTTGCCCTCGAGACCCAACAAGGATTTGATGAAGCTGTAGATAGCGAAAGAACCACCGAGCACTTTGAAAGAATTGAGGCTGAGACGCATCGATTCGTCTTTGACCCAGATCCCGCCAACACCGATCATCGCCGCCAGATTCGACAGGTTCCGCAACGGGCTGATCTGATAGCCGGGAATCTGGCGATGGAAGCTCCGTGTCTGTTCGAATATCCCCCGGGGGAAGTACTCCTCCACCGGCTCGCTGGCCACGACGGTCCTTGCTCTGGGGTGCTCGACCCACTCGATCGGTACAGGATTCATGCTCGACACTGTATCGTCCCCAAACGGCCATCAGACCACCGACTCAACAACGAAACCCGAGCAACCAGATGGCCTAATCCGTGGATTGAAATGGCTTCAACAATCCTTCGATCTCGCCCGGGCGGGAGTAGCAGGCCTGAGGTCACGTGAAGCGGAGCGGGCCTTCGGGTCCTTCTCCATCTCTTCCAGATAGGCAGAGCACGCCGATCGTTCAATTGCGCAAGCTTCCGCGCCGGGGCTATTTGAAGGAACGGTTGGGGCGCATCCTGCGATTCACCCAACGCCACAACCCGGCGATGAAGTTCCAGCCGGGTACCCGCTCCATGTAAAGCCGGTACTCCTCGCCGAATTTGGCAAGGTTGCGGGCGTCGACCTGACGGAAGTCCATGCACGCCAGCACGAAGGCGGCCGCACCCATGGCCACGACGACCGGGCGCTGTGATACCAACGCAACTGCCAAGCTCATGATCGGCCACGCCACAAACTGGGGGTGCCGGACTATCGCATACAGACCCGTGTCAACAAGCCGCGTCGTCTTGATATAGCTCTCACCTCGGGCCACACCGCCTTGCTTCTTGAGAGCGCGAATCGCTTCGTACGCAGGCGACAATCCACGCCATTCGACCTTGCCATCCCAACCTGGAGGCCCAATAACGCCTACGTCTGGAGGATCCCCGTGTCATACGACCCGCTCAAGAACCGATCGTCATCAAGGACCCGCAGGTGTGTCGGGACATTGGTCTTTATGCCCGTGATACGCGTGCCCTCCAGGGCGGCTCTCATCGTAGAGATCGCAGCATCCCGATCGTCGCCCCAGGCGATCGTCTTGCCGATCAAGGGATCGTAGAACATCGGTACATCGTCGCCGGACTCGTAGCCGAAGTCGTGACGAGCACCGTCTGGGAGCTCCAGAGCCTCGATCGTCCCGGGCGACGGCAGAAAGCGCTCGGGATCCTCGGCATAGATCCTGCATTCGATGGCGTGACCTCGCCGTTCCGGAGGCGACCCAAACGACTTCCCCCATCCCCGGGCGATCCGCAACTGTTCCTCCACGAGATCGAGCCCGGTCGTAGCCTCCGTCACCGGGTGCTCGACCTGAAGACGGGCATTGACCTCGAGGAAGAAGTACTCACCGTCGGGACTCAACACGCATTCGACGGTGCCGGCGCCTTGGTATCCGATCGCCACCATCGATCGAACAGCCGCGCCGGTCATATCGGCGCGCAGTTGATCATCGCCGAGAGCCGAGCCGCCCGCGAACGCCGGGGAGGGCGCCTCCTCGATCACCTTCTGGTGCCGGCGCTGTACCGAGCACTCCCGCTCGTATACATGGGTCGCCGTTTCGCCGTCGGCCAATATCTGGACCTCGATATGGCGACTGCCGCGGACGTAGTTCTCGAGGTACACACTGCCGTCACCGAAGAACCTGGCACCTGCATTGGCGGCCCGATCCAGGGCACCCCGAAGCTCAGCTTCACGGTCCAGCACCGTCATGCCGATGCCGCCGCCGCCCATGGTCGCCTTGACGATGAGCGGATAGCCGATCTTGCCAGCGGCAACCATTGCGTGTTCCGGGTCCCGGAAAGGTCCGGCCCCGGGAAGCACCGGGAAACCGGATCGATCGAATGCCTCCCGGGCCGCTGCCTTGTCCCCGCTGAGTTCCAGCACTTCGGGCGAGGGCCCCACCCAGACCAACCCAGCCTCCAACACAGCCCGGGCGAAATCAGGGCTCTCGGAGAGGAACCCATAGCCGGGGTGGACGGCCTCCGCTCCGGCCTCGACGGCCGCCGCCACAATTGCTGCCGAATTCAGATAGGACTCCGTCGCCGGAGATCCGCCGATGCGGAGTGCCCGATCTGCTTCCCGGACGTGCTTGCCGCCCACATCCGCATCCGAAAAGACCGCAATGGATTCGATACCGATCCGCCGAAGGGTCCGGGTGACCCGCACGGCTGCCTCGCCGCGATTCGCCACCAGCACCGAACCGAACATGGCGCTCCCGGCCGCCATCCCGACATCCCGATCAGGCATTAGCAACGGCTTCAAACCGGATCCCTTCCGCCGAGAACCCGGCACGAACCGCCTCGATCAGCTCGAGCGTGTTGGGTCCGTCACCGTGGACACACAGGCTGTCGGCCTCGAAATGGATCTTGGAGCCGGTTACCGTCTCCATCCAGTTCTCGAAGAAGAAGGTCTTTGCCCGCTCCACTGCCAACGGCACGTCGAGTTGCCCCTTGGTCCTCTCCAAGACCAGTTGACCGTCATCGCCGTAGGAAAGATCGACGTAGAACTCCCCAACCGGTGTCAGGCCCGCCTTCTCCGCCGTGACAACCAGGTGCTCCGGTATCGGAGCCGGCCAGTACCACAATCCGTCAGGGTGGCACTGAGCGAGGGCGTCGAGGACGGCTCGACCGAGTTCTTCGTCCTCGTTCATCATCGCATAGAGCGCCCCGTGCGGTTTCACATGATGCAGCGGAAGGCCATGCAGTTGGCCGAACTTCTCCAGAGCCCCCACCTGGTAGACGACGTAATCGGCAACTTCCTCCAGTGTCACGTTCATCCGTCTTCTGCCGAATCCCATGAGGTCAGGAAGGCCGGGGTGGGCTCCAAGAACCACGCCGTTCTCCTTGGCCATCTCGACCGTCTCTCGCATGATGCTGGGGTCGGATGCATGGAATCCACAGGCCACGTTGGCTGTGGTGATCAACGGCATGAGTTGGGCATCGGGGCCCATTTTCCAGTTCCCGAACCCCTCACCGAGGTCCACATTGATATCGAGGGTGCGCGTTGCCATGTGCAGTCAAACCTCCCTGTTCTCGGTCCGGGTTGATCCGATGCGATCGCGCAGACGCCAGACAAGGGGGAGACTCAGGGATGCGATAGCGATCTTTATGGCGTCGCCGATCAAGAACGGGACGAGCCCGAGCTCCAGTCCCTTGACCAAGGACACATCCAGTGCGTTCGCGAGCCACAGCACCCCAAAGGCATAGATGACCACGTTACCGACGACCATCATGCCAAAAGATGTGCGGAGGTTTCGATCCCAACCCCGATTGGCAAGCCAACCAACCAGCGACGCGGCAACTAGGAAGCCCCACAGGTAGCCGCCGGTGGCCGCCGTCAAACGAAGGGGGTCGATCCCGCTGGCACCGCCAGCGAAGAACGGGAGCCCCAGAATCGATGCCTGAATCAGATAGAGACCCGTAGCGAGAGTTCCGCGCCCCCATCCCAAAGAAGCGCCCACCAAGAGGATGCCCATCGTCTGACCGGTGATGGGGACCGGAGTAAACGGAAGCGGGATAACTAACTGCGCGAGACCTGCGATCAGAAGGCTGCCTCCAAGAACCAAGGCGACGTCAGCGACGAGCCGTACCGATCTGATCTGTGGCCTGACGAGGGATGGCGCTAGTGCCGACATCTTTTGATCAACCTCCTCCAGTGATAGACGTTGTCTCTGTGCTTCTTGGGGTGCTCCTCGGCACCGGGACGTGGACGCGCCGTTTCATTTGGTTTCCGAGATACGGAACAACACGTCGCCATCAACGACTTCGTCACCCTCGGCGACGACCACCTCGATGACGATCCCTCTGACAGGAGCCGGAACTGGAATCTCCATCTTCATCGAGTCAAGGGTGGCGAGGATGTCACCCTCACCAATCTCCTGGCCTTCTTGTACGTGGATTCGAAACACCCCTGCCTGCATTTGAGCGGTCACATCGATCTCTGCCACTTCTCTCCTTCTTCGTTTGGAATCTCAGAGTGCCCGGGAAGTCCGGTTCAGCAATTCGCGAATTGCATTGCCAAGGTACTCCATGCAGTCGGGATCGAGGCCGGCTTCGGAGAGATGCCCCCAGACTCCCGGAATTACCCGCATCTCGGCGAATTGCATCTGCGCGGCTTCCTCGGTCATGTCTTCGGGGGGAAAGTAGAGGTCCCTCTCCGCGGGAGCCAGGAAAGCCTCAGCTTGGATGTCCCCGAGCGCCCTCGATAGGTCACCGTTGTAGCCGGAGGTGCGGGAGATGTCCGCGGCTTGCCAGGTGGTGATCTGGCTTATGAGATTGTTGGCGTCCAACCCCAGAAAGAACGCTTCCCAGAATCCGACCAGGAAGTCATCGACGCTGGAGAAGTCGAGAGACTCGTAGCCTCGCAGTTTGTAGAACGCTTGGGAAAGCCCCCACCCTGCGTAGACACGTCCGACTGCGCGCAATCCCTGCTCAGGAGGGGTTTCGAAGTCGCCCCCTGCCAGAGCCGGGTCGGCCTGCAGAGCTGCTTTGACCCCCGCCAGGAAGACATAGCAATGCCGGCTTACACGTGCTGCGCCGCACATCGGCATGACCCGCCTCACCAATCCAGGCTCACTCAACGCCCACTGGTAGGCCTGGAAAGCGCCCATCGAGCCGCCGATCGCCAGTTCAATACCTTGGACGTCGAATTCCTCCCTCAACAGCCTCTGCTGGGCACGGACGTTGTCCTGGATCGACACGGAAGGGAAGCGTGCTCGATCGTAGGGGGGTGGAGTGTTGGAAGGAGACGACGATAGGCCGTTGGCAAACATGCTCGGTACGACGACAAAAAACCGGCCGGTGTCCAGCGGCTTGCCATCGCCAATAAACCATTCCAGGTCGATGTGGGTGCCGGTGAACCAGGTGGGGAAAATGATGACGTTGTTGCGTCCTGCATTGAGGGAACCGTAGGTCGCGTACGCCAGCTTGGCGTCCGGTAGTGTGGTCCCATCGTCAAAGGCGTAGTCGCCGAGTTCGAACATATGGTGCGGAGTAGCTCCGTTTTCGTTGGTCATAAGGCAGACATCCCTCCATCGACGGTGAAGACGCCGGCAGCTGCAAAGCTTGCTTCCTCCGAAGCGAGGAACGCAAAAATACCGGCCATCTCGAATGGCTCACCGTGCCGGCCGAGTGGTGTGAAATCGACAAGAGTCTTCGCTTCTTCTGCAGTGACACCCCGAGACATTGGCGTGTCTATGTACCCGGGAAGCACGACGTTGACCCGGATGCCCAGTGGGGCATAGGTAACGCCCGCGTTCTTGGACAGCATGAGGGCGGCGCCCTTGGCGGTCTGGTAGGCGGCGTTGTTGGCCACGGCGGACAGACCCCACACCGATGAGACGTTGATGATTGAACCACCGCCGCCGGCAGCCAGCATCTCGGGGATCACCATCTTCATCCCGAGGAACATGCCCAGCGTGTTGACCTCGAAGGCGGCTCTCATACCCTCGAGCGTCTCCTCGTGGACGGGCGCCCCGCTCCCGAGAGCACCGGCGTTGTTTACGAGCACATTGGGCGATCCGAAGAATTCCTTGCACGCCTCGATCGCGGCACTCCAATCGCCTGTCTCCCGAACATCAAGTTTCCGGAAACGCACCGTCGTTGGATGATCCTCGAGAATACCCAAGGACGTCTCGGTCGGGTCCTGGATGTCTGTGGCGACAACGTTCGCCCCGAGACGGGCGAACAGCCCCACAACGGCGGCACCGATTCCACTGGCCGCCCCTGTCACAATCGCGTTCTTGCCCGCCAATCGGGCGTCTTCCGCCATGTCTGCTCCTTCGCTCATGGTCCTCTGGCCGCGGCCAATCCCAATGGTCTCCCATCGTCGCCCCCAAGAACCCTCGACAACCATCCCGGTAGTTGGAGGCGAGCCGCCGCGAACTCCATTCCGATCACACCCAGCATGAGGGCCCCGATGATCAGTTCGCTGGTCGCCGCGTCGTAGCCTCGGGCGGCGGCTCCAGATCGGATGACTGCGATGATCGCCACTCCCAATCCCACATTGAGCGCCGTGCCCTTCCCCCCGTAAAGGCTGATCCCGCCCAGGAGAGCTGCGGCGGCCCCGGCTAGCAACAGATCCTCGTAGTTCTGAGGTGCGGAACTTCCTCCCCGGATCGCGGCGAGAGCTCCGGCGAGGCTGGCGCAACCACCCGAGATGGCAAA
This sequence comes from uncultured Actinomycetota bacterium, assembly GCA_963823915.1. GTDB lineage: Bacteria > Actinomycetota > Acidimicrobiia > Spongiisociales > UBA4744 > UBA4744. Next base: position 20,603 of record CAWGNJ010000001.1, on the reverse strand, counting down.
GGTGACCACCAGGGGTTTGAACCTCGAGACGCCCGCCGCAAAAGCCTCATCGCGAGCGCTGCCCACTGCGTAGATTTCTCGCCCGGGCCACGAGTAGGCCAGGAACAATCCGATCCCCACGAAGACCACCAGCGCCGTGATACTCGAGACGGAGAAGATCCAATAGCGCTCCAGCAAAGGATCAGAGACCCGAAAATCGCTGAGTGGCACCGGAGCGTTGCCACTAAAGATGTAAGTGAGTCCCCTGACCAAAATCAAGGTGCCGATGGTTAGCACCAGGGAGTTGATTCGGAGCCAGGCGATGACGGCCCCCTGGATCAGTCCGATGGCGACGCCGGCCGCCACGGCCACGAGGATCGCAGGCACCAAGCCTGCCGACGCGGAACGGACGGCAATCACCGCGGCAAGAGCGGCTACCGAACCGACGGATAGATCGAACTCACCGGCGATGATGGACACAGCCAACCCAATTGCAACCAGGCCCAATAGTCCGAAGCCTTCCAGGACTGCAAACGCGCTGGAGGTGCCGCGGAAAGTCGCCGTCGTCATCACCCACCAGGCGACGATCAGGGCAATGCCGGGCAGAGCGTAACTCTTGAGTTTCTTGGTAAGGATCCTCAACTTCTGGCCCTCCTGGTTCTCAGCACCTGGAGCGACACGACAACGCCGACCACGATCGCACCCTGCAAGAACAAACGAAAACCTGTGCTCCAGGCATTGAGCGTCATGATGTTGAGTGAAATCGAGACCACGATGGCACCGACCGCGCTGTACAACGGTGAGCCGCGGCCACCCTGGATCGCGGCGCCCCCGACGAGAATCGCGGCAATGGCATCGATAGTCAGCCCGGTGAAGGAGAAAATCGTGCCCTGACCGAATGCCGCGCCGTTCAACGCAGCAGCGATGCCCAGACCGACGGAAAAGACCACAAAGGCGAGAATGGTGACGCGAGCGAAGGAAACTCCGGACAGTTTGGCGGTCTCGCGATTGGCACCTACTAGCAGCGTATGGCGGCCGATGACCGTGCCCTGACTAATGGCAGTAACCAACAAGGTAAAAAACAGGAAGACGAGCACCTCGATCGGGATCCCGAGAACGACCAGGTCTCCCCAGGACACGGTGTTCTCTCCGACCTGCACAATCCCGCCGCCGGTGAAAAGAGTCACCACGCCGAAGACCACGGCGCCGGCCGCCAGAGTTGTGATCACCGGGTTGAGGCCGCCAATGATCAGCAGCGCTTGCAGAATCCCGAGAAGGATCAAGGCCAGGATCACGACCAAGATCGCCAAGAGAGGGTTCCATCCGACGCCGACCAGCGCGATGAATACGAGCATGCCGGCCATCGCCGATTGCTGAATCCCAAGCGAGACGAAGTTGCCCGACAGCATGATCGGGGTCATGGCGACGGCGACAATCCCCACGATGGCGGAGGTGCGGAGTATGGCCTTGAAGTTCTGCACCGTGAAGAAACCTTCGGTGGAGAAGGCAACGTAGGCCATAGCTGCGACGACGAGAATTCCAAACACGGCGAAACCAACGGGAAAATCGCGCCAACGCCCCCCTCCCGCGTGTGCAGAGGGCTCAATCACTACCGACGATGCATCACCCTGGTTCGTTCCGATTGGATGGCTCATGTCGGGAACTCAGCGGCTGGTAGATCCTCCTGGTGCATCACCTCTCGCGTCAAGCTCTCTTCACTCCACTCCGTGTGTGGTCGAAAGGCCGTCAGGGTTCCCCTGTAGAAAGAGCCGATTGAATCAGCGAGGCCGAGCACTTCGCCGCTGTCGGAGCTGGCCAGGACTATGCCGACCTCGGTTCCGCAGACAGCCCGAAGCCGTCGGTAGATCTCGGCTCGCGCCCCGACGTCCACGCCCCGAGTCGGTTCCTCCAGGAGGATTAGCCGAGGCTCGGCCCCGAGCCACCGCCCCACGGCTACCTTCTGCTGGTTCCCGCCGCTCAGGGTGTCGACCGTGGACTCCAACCGGTTGTACTTGACCGCGAACTGCTCGGCGATAGCTCTGGTTTTGGTCCGCTCTTCGCGCCGGAGAATCCAGCCTGCGAGCCTTGCGATCCGAGGGAGCCAAGGCGCCGATAGGTTCTCACGGATCGGCCGACCGGCAAAGATCCCGTTCCGCTTGCGATCCGCCGAGCAATAGGCGAGTCCTGAGTCGAGCAAGAGATCACCCCCACCCAACGCAAGTTCCTGGCCCTCGATGAGGACCTGGCCGGTGACGCTTGGGACAATGCCGGCCAATGCCTGGACCACTAGGTGGGCTCCACTTCCAAGCTGCCCGGTGAGACCGACGATCTCACCCTTCCGTATCGAAAAGCTCACCGGCTTGGCGAGGCCCTCGACCAGCAACTCTTTGACCTCGACGAGCGGCGCCCCCTCGACCGCGACGCGCTCCGGGAACATCGTCTCCTGCTCGCGGCCCAACATCATCTCGATCACCCGATCGACATCGAGATCGCTCACCTCTGCCGGTGCCAGGTTTTTGCCGTCCCGAAAGACAGTGACGCGATCGGCGAGCTCAAAAACCTCAGACAACCGGTGAGTGACATAGATCAGGCTGCGTCCTTCTGACCGGAGCCGCCTGATGACGATCATGATGCGGTCGATCTCGCTGTCGGACAGGGCCGACGTCGGCTCGTCAAAGATCAGGATTTGAGCATCGCGAGCAAGTAACCGGGCCACCTCTACCAGCTGCATCTCGGCGACGCCGAGGTCCTCCACCAGGGTCCGAGGATCCAGCTCTGCGAGGCCAACCATCTCAAGCCACTGCCCGGCGTCCTCGTTGAGCCGCCGTCCCGTCCACAGCCAGGGAGCGCTGGCTTGACCGACGTTCAAGTTCTCGGCAACGGACATGGCAGGGATCAGGCTGTATTCCTGATGAACGACGGCGATCCCGCTCGCCTCGATCTCGCGCTCGGGTAAAGCGAGTGGAGCTCCCCATCCATCTCAATCTCGCCTGAGTCATGAGGTACGATCCCGGCCAAGATCTTGACCAGGGTGCTTTCCCAGCACCGTTCTCGCCGATCAGGGCCATTCCTCGCCGCGCCGGAGTTCGAAATCCACCTCGCGGAGAGCCCGAACGGGCCCATAGCTCTTGTTAAGGCCTTTGATCGAAAGGAGCGGTGTCACCTCTTCTCCCTTCCCGTGACCGAGCATCGACGGAGACAACTAAGGACCTTACCTGGCTCCGCCGGGAGGAGTGGAACCGAGTTGGGAACGACATCGACCTCGACACAATCACCGGTGGCTCTCCGACGAGTCGACGCCCTGTCTCCAGACGGCAGAATCCTGTGCTCCGATTGCATATCACCGGGCGGTAACCCGCCAGACGAGGGTCTGCCCCTCGCCGCCTCGAGGCGGCAGGGGGCAGAGAACCTCTGCGGGCCTGACATCAGACCCTCTCATCAGTGCGCTTCGCTGGCTCAACCGGCCGCCTCGAGCAAGACGAGCATGTCCTCGACGGTGATGGCATCCGAGGAGCACAGTTGCTCGGCAGTCATGCCCCAGATCGAAGTGTTGGCGACGCCTTCCGCACCGATGGCCGGAGCGTGAGGCATGAACGTCCTGTACGGCGATGCCGTCTCAGGGACCGGTGGCATCTCGGTCACTTCGAGCTGCTCGACGTCACCCGACGTTGAGCCGTTCATGATCATTCGATCCGCGGTTCGGACTGCGAGCATGCCTTCCACGGGGGCCGGCTGGACTCCTGTGCCGAATGTCTCACCGTTCTTGACTGCTTCAAGAGAGCCGGAACAGTCACCAGAGACGATCCAGACGTCCTCACCCGGAGTCAATCCGTTCTCCTTGAGAGCACGAATGACACCGTTGGCCGCTTGCTGGTTGGAAACCCAGAGGAAATCGACCTCATCTTTGATACGAGGAACAACCTGCGTGCCGATCTCGTACCCGGTCTCGGGACTGTTGGCGTTGAATTCGAGGCCGATCCAGTTGAAGGGCTCGTCCGCCGTCGCCTCCTCGACACCGATTTTGCGCATGGTTCCGGTCAGCTCGCCTTCCGGATGCTGGAAGACGAAGAGGTTGCCCTCTGGGCTGTTGAATTCCGCTCCGGCTGCCCGAGCGGCCTCGCGTGCTGCAAGGAGCATCTCGCCGGTGACGTTGCCGATCTTGATCTGGTTGGCGCCCGAATATGCGTCGACGAATTCCTCATATTGCTCGTTAGGTTCCTGCGTAATCTGGATCACCGGCGCCAACTCGGCCAATTGACGAACGCTGTTGATGGAGGCCTCGGCAACCCACGGCCAGAAGATAATCGCGGCGGGCTCGGCACCACTTGCAAGGTACTGCGCAACTTGCTGGTCTTGTTCTGGTTGGGAGAAGTTGTGCTGAAATACTGTCAGATTGTATCCGAGCGCTTCCGCCTGAGCTCACGCGCCGTTGATCTGGTTTGCACCGTAGACGTTGGATGCCATCATCACGAACATCACGAGTTCCTTATTGCCTCCGTCATCCGGAGCAGCCGTAGTATCCGTAGTATCCGTCGGTGCCTGTGTCGTCGTGGTTTCATCGGCACTATCGGATCCACATGCGGCAGCGAACATTGCTAGGGCTACCAGAATGGCCACGTAGTATCTCGTCGACCTGCGATTCCGCGAAAAGAGCGCAGTCAAAGGATGCATCTCTAGTCCTCCTTCTTTGGTTGTCTACCCAACTCTTGCCTCTGCCCACATCGGGGCGATTGGATTTCGGAAACACCAAACCCGGGCATTCATCTCCCCGTCAGTCGATTGTCCGACAGGCTAACTATGCTACACGATACCAAACGGGCCTGCAGAAACGCATTTCGCTGCCAAGGCTTCGCTTTTCATCCGACGGCCATTCTGAAGTACCCCCACGCTCATCAATCGGGGATGGTCCACAAGGTGGCCCTACGCTCCAAGTCCGCCGTCGATATGCAATGCCCGCGCCTGTTATGTACTTGGATTCGTCTGACAGCAAGAACGCCACAAGACTCGCGACCTCTTCCGGTGTCCCATCCCGGTTGAGGGGCAAATGATCGGCAAAGGTCTCATCCGTCTCGGCGAAGGTAACGGCTTCATGCGCCCTAAGCATCCTCGACTCAATAGGGCCTGGGCAGACAGCATCCACACGGATTCCACGCTCTCCGACTTCTATTGCAGCGGACTTGGTCAAGCCGATGACGGCGTGTTTCGAGGCGACGTAGGGACCCACGTCGACCGCCCCTTTTGTCCCAAGGGTGCTCGACATGTTGACGATCGACCCCCCGTTGCTCATAGAGGGAAGGGAGAACTTGAGACCCAGGAAGACCGCCCTGAGTTCAGATTCATGAGCCGGTCGAAGGCTTCGATCGGGTAATCAACAATATGTGCGAGGGCGCCTTCCCACCCCGCATTGGAGAACAACCCGTCAAGTTGACCCCACCTACTGACCGCGGCCTCCACATATGCGGCTGTCGCGGCCGGATCGGTCACATCTGCTTGGACCGCCAACACCATGTCATCGCCTGCATATTGCTTGTTCAAGGCTTCGCCATCGATGTCGACCGCCACCACTTTGGCTCCGTCGGCGGCAAACCGGTGGACGGCCGGCTCGAGCCGATAGCGCCCGCTGCCCCAGTAGTAATGATCACCTTTCCGTCAAGAATCCCCACGACATCTCCTCCTGTGTGAGTCCGGACTATTCCACCCTAATCAAGGGCGAGCAGCTCCTTCGTTGGAACCGCTCCGCAACCAAGGGTGAAGAGATGATTCTCACACAGACGCGCAAGGCTATCGTTCCCCTGCCAATACCTGGAGCACAAGGTCAGAAGCAATGCTCTCTGCGAATGCCGCACCATCTGCACGCGGAGGCTTCCTTGACCAAGACCTTCCCCAACTTGATACGATTACCCGGGCCCGGCAACGAAAACAGGAGAAACTGGGCAATGACCTACGACGAGCCAGTGATTCGCAGGACGGGGGACTTGGCCCTGACAGTGGAGTTCGGGGACGAGATAAGCCTTCCGGTCAGTTTCAGGGTTATCGCGCTGTCCGAGCTAATGGCGAAGAACCCCATACCGGGCGTGGTTGAAACGATCCCGACCCACCGATCGGTCGGCATCGTCGTCGACCCGAACGAACTTGGTCCGGCCAAAATGGAAGCCGCGCTTTCCGAGCTCATCAAAGAAGCTCAAGAAGTAAAGAGGCTCGTCAGCCGGGTTGTGCACATCCCGATGTTGTATGACGATCCCTGGTCCCGGCACTGCGCCGAGGCGCACGGCCACCGGAACAGCGTAGACCTGATAGCCGAGGCCAACAACATGTCGATAGAGGAAGTCGTGGCAGTCCACAGCTCGACCGACTATTGGGTGGGTGCCCTGGGTTTCACGCCCGGGTGCACGCAAGCCTTCCCGTTGAGCGAGCAAGCTCTTCTGGTCGCTCCCAAGCTGGCCGTGCCCCGGAAATGGACCTATGCACGGATTGTGGCGCTGGGAGGGAGACTCACGGCTCCCTACACCAGTGAAGTCCCCGGCGGCTACCAGATGCTGGGTCGAACCCCTCTCGACTGGTACGACCCACGCGCCAAGAACCCCACTTACGGCGACGACATCATCCTGTGCCGGGTTGGCGACAGGCAAAGATTCGGGCCTATCGATCTTGCCGCATACGAGGAGATCCGCGAGTCAGTCATCCTTGGTCAGCACGAGTATCGAGTGGACCATGAAGAGCGAACGTTGACCGAATTGTCCCGGCAAGAGGGAGCATCCCAGTGATGACACGTCCGGCTTTCGAAGTGGTGCGATCCAGCCCACAAACGACGATTCAGGACATGGGTCGCGCTGGTTACCTGCACACTGGCATGCCCCAGTCTGGGGCACAGGATCCATGGTCGCTCAAAGTTGCCAACCGGCTCGTTGGCAACGAGGTCGGAGGCGCATTTGGCGTTCAGAGCGCTGACCCTGGGGATGCTGGGCTTGAGGTCCTACTGCCTGGCCTGCTCATACTTGCCTTGGCAGATTCGAAAATCGCTATCACCGGGGCCGATCTCGACAGCGAGAGTCAACGGCGAGTCGGTACCGATGTGGACAACCCTAGATATCCGCAAAGGCGAAGAGGTTTCGCTGAAGGGGCTCAAGAGCGGCTTGCGGGCCTACATGGCAATCGCCGGCGGACTGGCAGTGGAACCGGTGTTGGGAAGCCGGGCCACCTATGTCAAAGGCGCGATCGGCGGGATCGAAGGCCGGGAGCTCAGGCCGGGTGACATCCTCCACGTCTACGATAAACCGATTATGAAGGAGCTGTACCGGGTACCCGAGGACAGCCGTGATGCATATCAGATGGGGTACTGTCCGCGTCGGTATTCGGCCCGCAGGATCGATCTCTACACGGAGGAGGCCCGGGGGAAGTTCCTGGCCGAGCCTTGGCGGCTCCTGCCCGAGGCGGATCGTATGGGGTTCCGGATGGAGGGTCGAACCCTAGGTTTCGAAACAGCGACATGGCCCAGAAGGAGTATTCCCCACCGTACATCGTGGATGACTTCGTCCGCTGGGTGGGATCCAAACGCCAAGCGACGGCCTCATCATCGCGATGGGCGTTGAAGGCCCCAGCCTCGGAGGATTCGCCAAGATCGCGACCGTGATCTCAGTTGACTTCGGTGTCCTGGCGCAGACCAAGCCGGGACAGAGCCTTGGGTTCGAGGCGATCTCTTGGGAGGAGGCCGTCGCCCTTTCCGCCAAAGCCCAAATGCGGGTCGGCGGCGGCGAGTTCCTTGAGAAGGTCTAGTCAGTCACCTGGCAAGGAACTAGTTCGAAGCCGGGCGTATTCCTTGTTTGGCAGCTGAAAGTATCGATCCCGTCCTGATCGAGTTCCCCGCGAACCCCCGTCTCGAGACAGGGTTGGTGCTGGCTGGTCGGGCTGTCAGTCGCTCCCGGCCATCGTTAGTGTTAGGACTTCTTGCATGGTGTTTGTTAGTTGGTCGATTTGCTCTTCGGTGATCACCAACGGTGGGCAGAGGGCCATGTGACCTCCGGGGATCGGCCGGAGGATCACGCCATGCTCCAGCAACCCATCGCGGACGGAGAACGGGTCGACCCCTTCGGGGACGGTCACGCCCCCACACTGCGCCCTCACCGCGCACATCGGTTAGGAGACCATCCTCGAACAGCTTACGCAACCCCACCTCAAGGTACTTCCCGATACGAACCCCGCGGGACAACAGATCCTCCCGCTCCTGGATCTCGATCGCCTTCAAAGCAGCCACCGCCCCCACCGGGTGACCGGAGTACGTGTACCCGGTTCTCAGAACAAACCCCTCCCGAGCTTCCAAAGCCGCCCGCACCGCAGGACCAATGATCACCCCAGAAAACGGAACATACCCACTGGTAACCGCCTTGGCGAAGGTAATCATGTCAGGAACAACCCCGTAGAACTGGCTACCAAACCACGTCCCCAGACGCCCAAAACCCGAGATCACCTCATCAGCGATCAGAAAAGCGCCGTGCTCGTCGCACAGCTTGCGCAACCCGGACAGATAGCCAGCTTCCGGCGGCCACACCCCACTGGCACCTTGAACCAGCTCAGACAAAACAGCCGCCACCCGACCGGGGTTATCGACAAAGACCTGCTCGACAGCCGCAAGATCATCGGCGGCGACACAAACCACATCCCCCACCAAAGGACCAAACCCATCACGATTCGATGGTATACCCTGCGCCGAAGTCCCCCCAAAGTTGGTGCCGTGATAGCCGCGCTCCCGGCTGATGATGATCTGCCGCTCCGGGTAGCCCGCCTCCACCTGAGCGACACGGGCCAGTTTCATAGCGGTATCAACCGCCTCCGACCCCGAACTCCCAAAAAAGACCCGCGGGTTCTCAAACGGGGAAAGCGAAGCAATCTTGGCCGCCGCCTCCTCACTTGCAGGGTTCGTATAGGGATCGAACACATGGTACGCAGCCAACGTCCTGGCCTGCTGAGCGATCGCTTCGGCCATCTCCTCCCGACCGTGACCAATATTGACGTACCACAACGAGGCCATCCCATCGATGTACTCCTTGCCATTCTCATCCCACACAATCGCACCCCGACCACCAACCAGATTGATGAAATCATCCATCCGCGGTGGCGTAAACGGGTGAAGCAAAGATGTCGACATAGCTGACCGCCTCCGTAAATCGTCGTAAGGTGCGGTCCACAACAAACGCACCAACCGGCCATCGACCAATCCCACCGATTGTACTACTGTCATACGATCAACCAAACCCCCAACCAACCCGGGACAACACCAATGCACATCACCAACATCCGCGAAAAATCGATTCCGGTGTTGTCGTCGCCGGGGTTGGCGGTCGAGCGGGTTGGTGCTGTTATCGCTGATCTTGTTGGTGGTGGGTGATGGTCGGGTTTTGGTTGCGGATGGTGGAGGAGGATCTGTGAGAACGATGACCCATCGAGAACGGGTCTTGGCGGCTCTTGATAAGCGGGAACCTGACCGGGTGCCGGTCGATTTCGGTGGCACTGAGGCAACCGGGATCCACGGCGCCGCCTACAGCCGGTTCCTGCAACTACTGGGAATCGACGACGATGAGATCACCGTCAACCCCCATACTTTCTTGGCTGAGCCCACAGAATCGCTGCTCCAATTGCTCGATGTCGACTGTCGGGGTCTGTTCCTTCACGAACTCCCCGCTTCAGATGTGGGTGAGCACCACTATGTGAACATGTGGGGGGTTCGTATGGAGCGGCACGAGGGAAGCCACTACCTCCCGGTTGCCGGCCCGCTCGAGGAGGCTGACTTGACCCTCGATCGCATTGACGAGCATCCCTGGCCCGATCCCACCGATCCAGTCTGGTATGAGGGGATCGAGGAACAGGCCCGGGCCCTCCACCAAGACACCGATTACGCCATACTGCTCAACCTTCCCTTCGGTCCCCTACGCGATTCGATCCAGATGCGGGGTTTCACCCAGTACCTGATGGATCTCATGGTCGCCCCAGAGGTAGCGAACGCGGTGCTAGCCAAGATCGTCGACGTGGTCGTCGCAGTCACCGCACAAACCCTGGACCTCGTTGGACCCTTTGTGGATGTAGTGCTGTTCGACGACGACCTCGGGTTCCAAGATCGCGGATACATGCGAAGAACGGTCTACCAGGACATCATCAAACCCCACCACGCCCGAGTGGTCAAAGCAATCAAGGACCACAGCCGCGCCCGAGTAGTGCTACACAGCGACGGATCGATACGCGACTACCTCCCCGACCTCATCGAAATCGGAATCGACGGCATCAACCCAGTCCAAGTAAGCGCCGCCAAAATGGACTCCGCCGAGTTAAAACACGAATTCGGCAACGACCTCTGTTTCTGGGGAGCCATCGACACCCAACGAGTACTCCCCTTCGGAACCCCCAACGAAGTACGACTCGAAGTCCAACAAAGAATCACCGATCTAGCCCCCGGCGGCGGATACATCGCAGCCTCATGCCACAACATCCTCGAAGAAGTACCCGCCCAAAACATCAAAGCCATGTTCGACGCCATCCACGAATACGGCACCTAACCCACCAACACAACCCTCACAGCAGAGCAGCGGCCACCGCCGGGTGGACAAACTTCCCTTCGGCGACGTTGAGAGCTCCGGCGAGCCGAGCGTGGTCGGGGTTGCCGGCAGCAATCAACGGCACATGAGGAGCGATCGCGGCGCTGAGGGCACTGCTGGCGGTGGCGGGAAACTGGCCGGGCACGTTAGTCACGCAGTAGTGGATCACATCATGGACCACATAGGTCGGATCCGAGTGGCTGGTCGGCCGAGCGGTAGCAACGCATCCGCCCTGATCGATCGCCAGATCCACTATTACCCCTCCAGGTTTCATGGCCGCCACGTGCTCCTCCGAAACCACAACAGGAGCCCTTGCTCCCGGTACGAGTGCGGCCCCGATAACGATGTCCGCCTCGGCGATCGCTTCCCCGACTGCCTGGGCTTCCGACCGCAATGTCGACGACGTCAACCGTTCCATCGACACATGCCATAGCCGATCCAGATCCACATCGATTCCAACTACAACGGCGTCCAAGCCCATCGCTCCGCGGGCCGCCACAGTTCCCGAAATTCCCATCCCGATCACTACGACTCTCGCAGGCCGCACCCCGGCCGCGCCCCCAATCAGCATCCCCTTGCCGTCGGCTAGCAACCGGGCAGCATGTAGCACTGAAGCCCGTCCGGCGATCTCGCTCATCGGCGCCAACAACGGCAACGTCCCATTATGAGTTAGCGTCTCAAACGCATACGCCGCCACGCCCGATTCCGCCAACCGCCTTGCCAATACGGGCTCGGCCGCCAAATGCAGATACGCAAACAACCTCAAATCCGGGCGGAAGAACCGATACTCCGCCTCAAGCGGTTCCTTGACCTTCACCACCACATCGCATGCCCACACATCGGCCACATCTGCAACGATCGCTGCCCCTGCTGCCACAAAATCGGCATCACAGAATCCGGCGCCGTTGCCAGCCCCAGCCTGAACCCGAACCTTCAATCCCGAATCAACCAGCTGCCCCACCGAAGAAGGCACTAGCGCCACTCGACGCTCCTGATCCTTGGTCTCCGCGGGTATGCCAACGGTAGTCATCAGCCAACTCCCATCTGTCCCGAGAACCCCACGTGTTATCTTGTAGGCTAGTTAGCCAGTCGGACAATAGTCATCGCCAAGCGACAAGATGTCACAGCCACCATCGATCGCTCTGTCGGAGGGAAGGATTGATGCTCGAGAGAATCAAACAGGCCGTAATCGAAGGGGACGCTCCGACCACCGTCGAACTGGTCCGCCAAGCCGTCGAAGCGGGTCTTGACCCCGAGGTGATAGTCGAAGAAGCCCTCGCCGCCGGCCTCCGCTATGTGGGCGATCTCTTCGACAAGGGCGAGTACTTCGTTCCTGAGATGATGATCTCAGCCGACGCCATGCAGAAGGCGATGGAAGTCCTGCAGCCGTTGCTCGCCGGAAAGGGAGGCGACAAGGCCGGTGTCGTGGTAATGGGTACCATCAAGGGAGACCTTCACGATATCGGCAAGAACTTGGTCATCACCATGCTCAGGGGTACAGGGTTCGACGTGATCGACTTGGGAGTCGACGTCGCGACGGTCAGCTTCGTGGAGGCAGTGCGAGAGCACGGAGCCGGAGTTGTTGGGATCGGAGCGTTGATCACAACGGTGCTTCCGGCAATGCAAGACGCAGTCGCCGAGTTGAAGGGACTGGACCCACCTGTCCGCGTGATGATCGGAGGAGCCGCCGTCACGGAAGAACTCGGCCAACGGTTCGGCGCCGACGGCTACGCTCCAAACGCGAAAGCCGCAGCAGACCTCGCAGGCCGGTTGTTGAAGGAGAAGCCCGCAGCAAAGCATCAAGAGGCAAATGACAGTAAACCCTAGGATCCGAGTAGGAGGACCACATGGCTGATCGCTACTTCCAACGAGTCGCTGCACTCACTCCCACCAAGTTCTGGATCAACAATCCGACTCTCGAACAAGCCACGTGGGCGATCGCAAATGGTGCGGTGGGTTGCACCAACAATCCTTCCTATGCCCAGAAGATGATGGACCACCCCGACGACGGCGCTCGCGCCTCCCAACTACTTGACCAGGTCGTGGCAGAAACCGGGGACGACGCCAAAGCGGTCATAGTGCATCAGGCTCGTCTGGTGGGCCCGATCGCCGAGACCTTCCTCCCACTGTGGCGACAATCGGGCGGTCAACACGGATTCGTGAGCATCCAAGGAGATCCAATCAACGACGAGGACCCGGATCTGATCGTTTCAGAGGCACTTGAGAATCGAGAGGTGAGTCCCAACATTGCCTGCAAAATCCCGACCACGGCAGCTGGGATCGCCGCCATGGAGAAGCTCGTCCCACTCGATGTCGCCCTCAATGCGACAGAGATCTTTGCGGTCGCTCAGATGACGGTCCTGTGTGACCTGTACGAGAAACTGGCGGCAGAGAGCGGCAAACGTCCGATGATCTACATGTCCCACATCGCCGGTATCTACGACGATTACCTCAGAAACTACGTTGCTGAACACGACATCGACATCAACCCCGATGTGCTCTGGCAAGCTGGCCTGGCGGTTGCCCGCAAGGTCTATGGGATCATGATGGAGCGCGGCTACTCTGCCGTGTTCGTGGGCGGAGGCGCCCGGGGCCTTCATCACTTCACAGAGATGGTGGGCGGTGACGTCTGCATCACCATCAACTGGGAGGGAACAGCCGACATCCTGATCGACCAAGATCCTCCGGTCGTGGAACGTTTGTTCAACCCGGTGGCTGACTACGTAATCGACGAGTTGAGCGAGAAACTGCCCGATTTCCGGAGAGGCTATGAGGACAACGGCCTGACCGTCGACGAGTTCGACGACTTTGGACCGGTCCAGTTGTTCCGCAGCAGCTTCGTGAAGTCATGGACACGGATGCTGAAAGAGGTCGCCGACCGCCGCTGACATGGCCTGGCGCCTACGGTTCCCTCGCTCTGGAGGACACATTGATCAAGTGGTCGGCCCACACAGGGATGCTCTTCACTGAGCTCCCCTTTGAACAGCGCCCCCGTGCCGCGATCGACGCAGGATTTGACACCATCGAAGCCTGGTGGCCCGACCCAGAGATTCACAGTCGTTGGCTGGCGGCCGTTCACGAAACGGGCGTCCGAGTTGCCTCGATTAACTGCAACGGAGGCGATCTGGCAGCAGGAGAGCGTGGTTTTCTCAACTTGCCCAACCGTCAATCCGACAATCTCGCCGACATCGAAGCTGCGCTGGACTTAGCACAACGTTGCCGCGCTCCCCGTGTCAGTCTGCTGGTTGGTACGGCCATAGACAGCATCCCCATCGACGATCAATGGGCTACTGCAATATCGGTCATTGAACAGGCGGTCTATTTGGCCGAAGGAGCCGGAGTCGTGCTCATGCTGGAGCCTCTCAACACGGTCGAAACACCCGGATACTTGGTCCCCAACGCCGAGCGCGCTGCTGAGATCATCTCGGAGGTTGGCTCCCCGAACCTCCGGATCATGTATGACTGCTACCACGCCGCCATGACCGGCCGAGATCCTGTGAAAGAGATTGATCGTTTTGCGCCGTTGATTGAACACGTCCAGTTCGCCGACTGTCCGGGGAGGGGCGCCCCCGGTACTGGGCACCTTGACTTGAGGGCCATCGTCGCCACTCTCGATCATTCCGGATATCAGGGTTCGATCGGTCTTGAATACCGGACTGCCGGTCCGACATCCGAGGCAATAGCTTTCTTGGCGGCTGGGACCTACCCGGCTGCTCCCTTTTCCATAGCCTGAGGGCCGTCCACAGCCGCTTCAGTCGAGCTCGGCGGTCGACTCTTCCATCACCGCCACGAGGCGCTCACCAGATCCCGAAACGTGAGCGAAAACGACACCAGCGACCTGATCTGGATCCCCGCCCCGGATCGAATCTATCAGTTGACGGTGCCCTTCGAATTCTGTGAGTTCATCCGACTCGTAAACCTTGGTGTAGAACACCAGCCGGCGTACCTGGGGTTGGAGGTTCTCAAGCACAGACAACAGCAGGTCGTGATTGCACTGCGCAACAATCAGCCAGTGGAACTCCACAACCGCGTCGATGATTGAGAAGGGGTTTTCGTCGTCCTGAGCGGCCTCGATGCGGACCAGAGAATCTTCCAGTTGCCCGAGCAGTTTGTCTGAGTAGGGACCTCCCTCCAGCGTGAGACGCACGGCGTATGACTCCAGAACCGCCCGCAGGCTGAAGATCTCCCGGGCGGTCTGTGGTGTCAATTCCGAGACGAAGGCGCCGCGGTACGGCACAATGTCCACCAACCCCTGCTCAGCCAACGCCCTGAGGGCCACGCGGATGGTCGCCCGCGAGGTCTGAAGGTCTTCGGCCAACTTAACCTCGGGAAGTGGGGTATTGGGCTCGAACTCACCCCGGATCACCGTGTTCCGGATGTACGAAATCGCCTCTGCCGTCAATGTTGTGGGTCGGTCCAGTGCCGGCATCAGATCACCTCCCGTCTCCCGGATTGCGCCTCGGATCCGAAGATCACAGAATCCTCCCCCAAAACTCTCTGGTCGCCCGATCGTCGTCTTCCGCTTGATGTCCGGACAAGTACTGAATTCGGGACACTGTGGGAGGGACAAGCGCTAGCAAGCCGCTACACCACTGTCTTCCGTCCTACCGCAGTACACACCGCCATTGAACTCGACGACCGGACACATGTCAAAGACTCGGAACGTTCTCTGTTACAGGTGGCATAGCGGGATGTGAGATGGGTTACCGTTTGGTTAGGACTTCTTGCATGGTGTTTGTTAGTTGGTCGATTTGCTCTTCGGTGATCACCAACGGTGGGCAGAGGGCCATGTGACCTCCGGGGATCGGCCGGAGGATCACGCCATGCTCCAGCAACCCATCGCGGACGGAGA
Organism: uncultured Actinomycetota bacterium; assembly: GCA_963823915.1. GTDB lineage: Bacteria > Actinomycetota > Acidimicrobiia > Spongiisociales > UBA4744 > UBA4744. Next base: position 5,189 of record CAWGNJ010000001.1, on the reverse strand, counting down.
ACGGGTCGACCCCTTCGGGGACGGTCACCCCCCACACTGCGCCCTCACCGCGCACATCGGTTAGGAGACCATCCTCGAACAGCTTACGCAACCCCACCTCAAGGTACTTCCCGATACGAACCCCGCGGGACAACAGATCCTCCCGCTCCTGGATCTCGATCGCCTTCAAAGCAGCCACCGCCCCCACCGGGTGACCGGAGTACGTGTACCCGGTTCTCAGAACAAACCCCTCCCGAGCTTCCAAAGCCGCCCGCACCGCAGGACCAATGATCACCCCAGAAAACGGAACATACCCACTGGTAACCGCCTTGGCGAAGGTAATCATGTCAGGAACAACCCCGTAGAACTGGCTACCAAACCACGTCCCCAGACGCCCAAAACCCGAGATCACCTCATCAGCGATCAGAAAAGCGCCGTGCTCGTCGCACAGCTTGCGCAACCCGGACAGATAGCCAGCTTCCGGCGGCCACACCCCACTGGCACCTTGAACCAGCTCAGACAAAACAGCCGCCACCCGACCGGGGTTATCGACAAAGACCTGCTCGACAGCCGCAAGATCATCGGCGGCGACACAAACCACATCCCCCACCAAAGGACCAAACCCATCACGATTCGATGGTATACCCTGCGCCGAAGTCCCCCCAAAGTTGGTGCCGTGATAGCCGCGCTCCCGGCTGATGATGATCTGCCGCTCCGGGTAGCCCGCCTCCACCTGAGCGACACGGGCCAGTTTCATAGCGGTATCAACCGCCTCCGACCCCGAACTCCCAAAAAAGACCCGCGGGTTCTCAAACGGGGAAAGCGAAGCAATCTTGGCCGCCGCCTCCTCACTTGCAGGGTTCGTATAGGGATCGAACACATGGTACGCAGCCAACGTCCTGGCCTGCTGAGCGATCGCTTCGGCCATCTCCTCCCGACCGTGACCAATATTGACGTACCACAACGAGGCCATCCCATCGATGTACTCCTTGCCATTCTCATCCCACACAATCGCACCCCGACCACCAACCAGATTGATGAAATCATCCATCCGCGGTGGCGTAAACGGGTGAAGCAAAGATGTCGACATAGCTGACCGCCTCCGTAAATCGTCGTAAGGTGCGGTCCACAACAAACGCACCAACCGGCCATCGACCAATCCCACCGATTGTACTACTGTCATACGATCAACCAAACCCCCAACCAACCCGGGACAACACCAATGCACATCACCAACATCCGCGAAAAATCGGTCCGCCTCGAGGCGGCAATCAGGAATTCGATAGTCGATTTCTCCAAGATGACGGTGTCAGTGGTCGCCATCGAATCGGACATCAGGCGAAACGGGAAACCGCTCATCGGCTACGGATTCGATTCGATCGGACGATATTCCCAGAGCGGTTTGCTGAGGGAGCGATTCATCCCTCGGCTTCTCGAGGCGGACCCAGACGCACTGACCGACGAGAACACGGGTTCTCTAGATCCCGCCCAGGCGGTCGCAGTGATGATGGCAGACGAGAAGCCCGGGGGCCACGGCGAGCGGTCGGCGGCCGTCGCTGCCCTAGAGCTAGCCGTCTGGGATCTAGTTGCCAAGGCCGCCGATGAGCCGCTGGCGGTCCTGCTCTCGCGCCACTTCGGGACCGGAGAACCCGACCCAACCGTGGCGGTCTATGCGGCGGGCGGGTATTACGCGAACAGAGGGCGGCACCGTCGCTCTCGAACGGGAGATGTCCGGCTATCTGGACTCTGGGTACTCAAACGTGAAGATGAAGATAGGCGGTGCCCCACTCGTCGAAGACTTACTCCGTGTCGAGGCGGTGTTGCGGTTGCTCCCCACTCCAGACCGACTGGCCGTCGATGCCAACGCCCGCTTCGACCTGGAGATGGCGTCGGAATATGCAGCTGCGCTGGCACCATACGGGCTGCGCTGGTTTGAGGAACCGGGCGATCCGCTCGACTATGGCCTCCAGGCCGAACTGAGTACTCGTCATCCCATGCCATACGCGACGGGCGAGAACCTTTTCGCTCATCAGGACGTCCGCAATCTTGTGCGCTACGCAGATCTCGAACCTAACCGCGATTGGCTGCAGATGGACCCAGGGCTTGGGTATGGGATTGGCGAATATGTACGGATGATCGAGATTATCGAGGATGCCGGATGGTCGCGGAGGCGCGTCATCCCCCACGGTGGACACTTGATGGCCCTTCATGTGGCGGCCGGTTTGGGCCTGGGTGGCACCGAAGCCTACCCGGGGGTCTTTCAGCCATTTGGCGGGTTCGGGCAGCAGGTTGAAATCGAAGATGGATGGGCGGGACTTCCCGAGGCTCCTGGCATCGGGCTGGAGACCAAGTCCGAGCTGCGCCCGGTATTGAACGAACTGGCTGGATAGCCCCCGGAGGAGGCACCATCCGTGCGTGATGTGCCGTCGGCCGGTTGGCTGCGGGCTCTCCAGCCCAGGCGGGCTAACCGATCGCGAAGGGGTCGCGGGTCTGACCCGACAGCTCAATCCACACCGACTTGGTGCGGAGATACTCTCGAAGGCCCTCGCGGCCGCCCTCTCGTCCGTATCCGCTTGCTCCGACACCTCCGAAGGGAACCCCGGCAGCCACAACGCGGTAGCCATTCACCCAAACCGTGCCCGTCCGCAGCCGATCTGCAACCCGGTGCGCCCTTCGTATGTCATTGGTCCATAGGCCGGCGGCCAAACCAAAGTCCGAGCCGTTGGCCAGCTCGCATGCTTCATCTTCGGTTTCAAAAGATGTGACGGCCAGTACAGGGCCGAAAATCTCCTCGCGACCTACGGTCATTTCCGAGGTGACCTCGGTGAAGACCGTGGGTTGGACGAACAGACCGCCGCCCGCACCCGGCCATTGGCCTCCACCGGTAACCAGCTTGGCTCCCTCTTGGACTCCTGACGCGATGAAGGAGAGCACCCGATCGAAGTGTCCAGGGAACGAGAGAGGGCCCATTTCGGTGTCAGGGTCCATCGGATCACCCAGCACCATGTTGCTTGCGCGATCGACGATCCTGGCCACCAATTCATCCTGGACGTCGGTGTGCACCAGCAGCCGGGATCCCGCTACGCAGGTCTGCCCGCACGCCGCAAAGATGCCGGCAACGACGCCGTTGGCCGTTGCGGCCAGGTCGGCATCAGGAAAGACGACCTGAGCCGACTTCCCTCCCAGTTCCAAGGAGACCGGGGCCAGGTGCCCGGCGGCGGCCGCCGCCACTTTCTTCCCGACTGCCGTCGAGCCAGTGAAAGCAACCTTGTCCACCCCCGGGTGGGAAGCCAGCGATGCCCCTACCAAGCCGTCCCCGGTGACAACGTTGAACACTCCCGGCGGCAACCCGGCCTCGGCGGTGATTTGAGCGAAGAGCAAAGATGACACAGACGCTACCTCGGAGGGCTTCAGCACAAACGTGCACCCAGCAGCGATCGCGGGGGCGAGTTTGTAGGCCATCAGCAGAGTCGGCGAATTCCACGCGGTTATCGCACCCACCACACCGATCGGCTCCTGGACCAGATAGGTCAGGTAATCAGGTTTGCCGGTGGGAACCACCCTGCCCCCTATACGATCCGCTTCGCCGGCGTAGTACTCAAAGAATTCAGGGATCAAGCCGTTCATCTGAGCGTTCATCTCGCGGTACAACTTGCCATTGTCGTGCACCTCGGCAATTGCCAGGTCCCTGGCGTTCTCTCTGATGAGCGCGGCAAGTCGTCGAAGAAGTTGTGCCCGCTGCATACCAGTGGTGTCTGGCCACTGACCGTCGAGAAGTGCCCGGCGAGCACCGCTCACCGCCCTTTCAACATCCTCGTCCCCGGCTAGGGCCAGTTCAGCCCAATCCGCGCCACGAAATGGGTCGAATGAGGTGAAGGTCAGGCCAGACGCCGACGACGTGAACTCGCCATCGATGTAGAGGCCGTAGCGCTGCAGAGATTCGGACATGGTGGCCCTCCTGGGGATTGTTGCCGCATCTGAGGCGCGCGGTCGTGGACTGTTCAACTGAAACTGCGGACGACGAAACCGTTTGGTAGATTGTCCTACAAGCGGACAAACTGTATCACTTTCCAGACCACAGTCGTGTGGACATTTTGGAGCATCGACACCACACACCTGCTCGGGCTCGCAACAGACCTGCCCTGAGCAAGACAACCTACTATGAGGGCCAAGCAGCCAAGAGATGGCCCAAGAAGCGAAAAGCGGGCAACGGGAACCGTTTTCGATCTCGCCGATGGTCTACCTTTGAGACCTGAGATCGTTGAGACGGTGGCAATTGGAGGCCGAGTGGTCATGAATGACGGGAAGATCAGCAAGGTTGTCGAGAAGGCGGTAATCCTGGATCTGCAGGAGCGATCTGATGGGTCTGTCCGCCGCACGGCGACCGACCGCTTCATCAACGGCCGAGGGCTGACACCGCCTACGCAGTGGGAGCAGGCGAACGGAGGGGCACAGAAGTGACGAACCTAACACTCATCCACACTGTGTCTTCCCTCCCACCGGTGTTCGACAAACTCATCGCTGAGTCGCTACCGGCGGGGGTTTCTGTCTCTCATATGGTCGATGAACGGTTGCTGGCGGCCGCACGAGAAGACGGGCATGTCTCAGCACAGACGATTCGCCGCTTCGCCACCCTCGCTGCGCTGGCAGAGGAAGGTGGCGCCGACCTGATCATGGTCACATGTTCATCGATCGGACCTGCCGTCGACCAAAGCCATGCCCTGCTTTCGATCCCTCTGCTCCGCGTTGATGAACCAATGGCGGACCGGGCGGTGGCAATCGGCTCCGAAATCGGTGTGGCGGCCACTCTACAGTCGACCTTGGATCCGACCGTAGCCTTGATCAAAAGGCGAGCGGAAGCGGCCGGAAAGCTCGTAAACGTGACGCCTCGGCTCGCCGAAGGAGCGTTCGAGGCGATGGTATCGGGCGATGTTGAAGAGCACGATCGACGGGTTCGTACCACTCTGCGCGATCTGATGGGGACATCCGATGTCATAGCCCTTGCCCAGGCATCGATGGCGCGAGTGGTGGCCACACTCGACACAGACGAGGTGTCTGTTCCGGTGTTGTCGTCGCCGGGGTTGGCGGTCGAGCGGGTTGGTGCTGTTATCGCTGATCTTGTTGGTGGTGGGTGATGGTCGGGTTTTGGTTGCAGACCCGCCGAGCCAGCAGTTGCGAGGAACGGGCCGCAAGCGCCGGCAGGAGGGCCT